>JAZRDP010000077.1:0-1396 GCA_045660345.1 Acutalibacteraceae bacterium | reverse complement strand
GCCGCGAAGCCCGGTCAGGGCCGCGAACGCATGGGAGGGCAGTTTGCCGGATACATTCCGGCAAACCGAGCGGAAAGGTTCCGCGAAGCCGACCGGAGATGAGCGAAGCCACCCGGCGTCTGAGGGCGATTTTGCGGCTTGCCGTAAAATCGTGTAAGGGCGCGTATGCGCCCGCTCTAATGTAAGGATCGTTTAATCATACGCTGGATGTTGCGGCCAAATGAGCGACGGGGGTTCGGGGGGTAAGCAATCCCCCCGTGGCTGCGCGGAATGTTTCGTAATGCCAAGCCAACAAAAGTGTGTCCGCGCATTACTTGACTTTTTTGCATTGCTAAAAGAATTTGTTTGAGGAAAAGTAAAAATCGCGGCAAAAACAGTGCTTTTGCCAGGTAATAGCATATTTAATTGAAGATAAATATGCTTAAAAATAAAAAACCAGAGGCTGTTGCAAAATGATGTGACCCCAAAAATTTGGACGGGTTAAATTATGTGGAATGGGTTCGGTATTTTACCGGACTCATTCCTTTTAATGTTAAAGATACTCTTTCATTGTTGAAATAGCAAATATACTCTTCAAGTTTTTGCTTGAAATCTTCAACAGAAGCAAATGTTTCACCGAAGAACATTTCAGTTTTCAATCTTCCAAAGAAATTCTCCATTACGCTATTATCCAGACAATTCCCTTTTCTGGACATGCTTTGAGTAATGTTGTGTGATTTAAGCATTCTACGATACTCATTCATTTGATATTGCCAACCCTGATCGGAATGCAGCAACGGCTCAACTCCCTTCGGTAGTTTTTCGAACAAACGTTCAAGCATTGTTCTTGTTTGAGCGAACGAAGGAGTTGAACTTATACAATGAGCCACAATTTCATGATTAAACAAATCCATTACTGGCGATAAATATATTTTCTCATTGCACACACTAAACTCTGTCACATCAGTAACCAACTTTTCAAAGGGCTTTTGTGCATGAAAGTGACGATTAAGTATATTTTCTGCTATCTTTCCTACATTGCCTTTGTAAGAACGATACTTACTTCTTCGTTGTTTTCCTTGCAAGCCCATCATGTTCATCAAACGCTGTGTTGTTTTATGGTTTAATGCAACGCCTTGTTGTCTTAAAACAATATGTACCCGGCGATAACCATAACGTCCTTTATTACGCTCAAAAATGCTTTTGATCTGTTCTTTGATTTCTGTGTATTTATCTGGTTTACAAAGACACTTCAACTGATAGTAGTAAGTACTTCGCGACATCTTGCCAACAGCGAGCAATTCATCTAATGGGTATTTGTGCCTCAGTTCAGAGATTATTTCCGCTTGTTCTTTCTTGCTCGCTCGTTGGCAAGAACCAAGGCACTTAATTTTTTTAAGTATTCAATCTCCATTTT
>JAZRDP010000076.1:0-1201 GCA_045660345.1 Acutalibacteraceae bacterium | reverse complement strand
CAAATCAAAATAGGAAAGTTTATTGCCGAGTGCAGAAAAAAGAAAAATCTTACACAAGCACAGTTGGCAGAAAAATTGAATATTACCGACAGAGCTATATCAAAATGGGAGACAGGCAAAGCAATGCCCGATTCCGATATTATGCTCGACCTTTGTTGTATTCTTGGAATAAATGTAAATGAATTATTATGCGGGGAGATGATTGATATAGAACAAAAAGACGAACAATTAAATGAACTGATTTTTCAGATGGCAAAAAATGAGGAAAGATATCATAAACGACTGCTGCATTCCGCGTATGTGATTGTCGCAACCAGCCTGGCAGCACTTATTTGTCTGATGACTTTAATATCACTCCTTATCCCTGAATGTGGATTTCAAGACTTTTTGATAATCGTGTCTGTTATACTTTTTATAATTCCTTGCATTATTGCTCTTAAATTTAAGGTAGAGACAGGCTATTATGAATGTAAGAACTGTCAAAATATGTTTGTTCCTAACTATAAAGAGATTGCCTTGTTGATGCAAACGCCAACCAGAAGATTGTTGAAGTGAACTAAATGTGGAAAATGGACTTGGTGCAAAAAACTAACCAAGAGATAAATTCCAATTTGTCGAACTGTTCTAACTTCGTTCTAGGATTTTAGAAAGCTTTCAGCCACGAGATTGAAATCCCTTAGAACCGCAAAGCTTGATCCTACAAAAAGCCACCCAAGCGGGTGGCTTTTTATTATTTACTTACCCGCCACGCTCAGGCCTTCCACCAGCACAGTAGGTGCGCCAAAGGCGGTCATCCCCAACGCCCGGGGAAGCTTCACATTGTCTGCCAATGCAGCAATATTTTGAAGCATATCATAGAAATTGCCCGCCACGGTAAAGCCCTTCACCGGGATCGTCTTAATGCCGTTTTCGATCAAAAAGCCGCTGCTCTGCAAGGAGAAATCTCCCGTCACGGGGCTGGCACCTGCGTGCAGACCCTGCAGCTCGCAGATATACACACCGCTGCCCGCCTTCTGTAGCAGCTGCGCCTCGGTCATTTCGCCGCCATCCAAATACAAGGTGAAGGGGCGCAGGCTGATGGGTGCATCGTAGCCGGCCTTAGAAGCATTGCCGGTTGTGGTTTTCCCGGCTACCGCGGCTGTTTTCAGGTTGTATAAAAGGGTGTTGAGTCTTCCCTTTTCAATGACATTCTTCCGCCGGG
>JAZRDP010000075.1:0-1257 GCA_045660345.1 Acutalibacteraceae bacterium | reverse complement strand
TTACACCTACAACTGAATCAATCCAGAACGGCACATATAAAGTTCAGCGTAACTTCGTGTTCGTAACCAAGAAAAATGCAGAGCTTTCTGAGAGCACAAAAGCATTCTTCAAGTTCGCAACAAGTGAAGCCGCTGATGAGCTTATCATAAAAGCAGGAGCCGTACCCGTAGCAAGATAAGGAGATTAGAGAATGAGCAGAATTAAAAAAGCAGCAAATGTAATTGAAAAATCAATGAATATAATCTTCACTTTCTGTGGATTTTTAGCTGCCTTCTTTGTCGTTCTCATTACCGGATTTCTTTTTACATCAGGTATGCCTGCCATTGAAGAAATTGGACTATATAACTTTTTGTTCGGGACGGAGTGGGCATCAACTGCATCTACTCCGTCTTACGGTATTTTACCTTTTATTTTAACATCGGTTTATGGAACAATCGGTGCAATAATAATTGGTGTACCACTGGGTCTGATGTGTGCAATATTTACCACAAAAATGGCTAATGACAAAATCGGCAAGTTAGTTCGCTCAAGTGTTGATTTGCTTTCGGGTATTCCTTCGGTTGTTTATGGTCTTGTAGGTATGATAATCATTGTACCATTAGTTAGAGAAACATTTAACCTACCCGACGGTGCAAACCTCTTTTCGGCAATTATAGTTTTAACTGTTATGATATTGCCTTCTGTAATTTCGGTTTCAGAAACAGCGATACGGGCAGTACCGAAAGAATATGAAGAAGCATCACTTGCACTTGGCGCTACAAAGACAGAAACAGTTTTTAAAGTAATTGTTCCTGCCGCAAAAAGTGGAATACTTACATCTGTTGTGCTTGGTATCGGCAGAAGCATCGGCGAAGCAATGGCGGTTATGATGGTATCAGGTAACGTTGCTAATATGCCCGGGCTTTTCAAAAGTGTTCGTTTCCTTACAACAGCCGTTGCAAGTGAAATGTCCTATTCATCAGGTTTGCAAAGAGAAGCACTTTTCTCTATCGCACTTACGCTGTTTGTATTCATATTGATAATTAACCTTGTATTAAATCTGATAGTTAAAAAGGATAAGGAGTGAGATTATGCAAGATAAAATATCATTAGAAAGAAAAATAAAATGTGCTGTTTTGAATATCTTAATGTATTTATCGGCAGGAATTATATGCTTAATTTTACTCGGTCTTATCGGATATATTTTATACAGAGGACTTCCACATATCTCACTTGAGTTTTTAACTGAGAAGCCGAGCCTTCTTCGTGAAACGGTA
>JAZRDP010000074.1:0-35672 GCA_045660345.1 Acutalibacteraceae bacterium | reverse complement strand
GAAACAGTTTTTTGAATGCGGATTTTCGCCAATCTATTGTTAAAATACTCGTGAATCCGTCAAGGATTCACTGCGTTTTGTGCCTCAGCTTGACAAAAATCTGCAATTCAAAAAATCTTCGACCTGAAAGTGAAGATTTTTCATTGGATTTTTGGATGCTGAGAACGAAGAAAGGCTGACGCCTTTCAAGGGCGAAGCACCGAAAAGCCTTGAAAAAGAACACTTTCAGGCTATTTCGGATTAATCTCGCCAACTTAAGATTATCCGAACCGTGTTTTCTACAGGCGGATTTCCATTCATCCTATGTAATATTTTTACCTACAAACGGAATTTTTCTTATTACCACTGTTACAAGCAGGCTTCCACCATAAACCACCAATGTGAGAAGTGGTACACTTACCAAGGGAGAAATTGTTACTGCAGTCCAGCCTGTAAACTCAACAAGCTCATTCACAAGGGCGTGAACAAGGTAAACACCGAAGCCGTATTCTGAAAGCCTTGAGAATATTCTGACTGTTCTTTCGCTGAAATTAATCTTACCTACCCTCTTAACAAAGAAGGTATAAATTGCTACTGATTCAATAACAATGTTGGGCATAAGATATTTAACAGACCATATTCCCTCAATATCATTTATAACATACACATAAAACACCGAACAATTGATAATCAGTATTAAAGCAGCAGAAATATACAGTGCATATTCAATCTTACGGGAAATGTTAAAATTCTTTATATAAAAGCCCAATATAAAATAACCGATATACATAGCACCGATGGGTAAACATGTTTTATCCATTATCTCAGAAACAGCGTCGCCTATAATCGGAATATGAACACCGTAGCCCTGCAAAAATGAAAAAATCAGGAATATAACAATAAAATATTCTGTAATTGATTTGCTTTCTGTAATTTTTCTTAATATGGGTATTGTTAAATAAACACCCGTCAGCATATAAAGATACCACATATGATACGGACCTACTGCCACCTCATATAAGATACCCTTCCAATTAAGCACCTCGCCACCGTTAAGCATTCCAAACAAATAGTAATATATCTGATATATAACCGACCAGACCAAAAATACCACAGCGAAATGCTTTATATGTTTTGTAAACAACCTTTTTATTGTAATTTCCTTTTGAGGATTCAAAAATAATCCGCCTGAAATCATTACAAACACAGGTATGCACCATGTAATAACCGTACTCAGACTGTTCATTGCAATAAAATCAAAGCTTTTAGTGGGTATTACCTTCATAGGGCCACTACAAACATGCATTGCAATAACGCAAAGCATAGCAAGAAATCTCAAAATATCAAGCTCTGTTTCTCTTTTTTTTATTGTTGACATTTCCTACACCACTTTTCAATGTATTGCGCTCTTAATACCCACTGCTATTTTGTGTCTTAGCTGAGTTTTCAAATTCAACAATCTGATTTTTAAATATCGGGATTTTTCAACATCCTTAAAAAAGCTTATATATCTGCCGGGAATACCCATCTGTTTTATTTCGTCAAAAAGCTTGTTGCTCTTAACCTCTTCTGCAAGGTCTTTGATTTCCTTTTTGCTTGCAAAATACATTCTCTGTGAAAGAAGCATAAAAAAGAAATTATTGAATACACTATGCTTTTTTTCATTAGCCTCTAATTCATTGATAGCTGTTTTAAACGGTAAAATATAGTCACAAAAGCTATCAATTCTTTTTACTCTGTTAAAGGCGTTTTTCTCATTTTCTGACTGCTTGTAGCAATAAAGAGCCTTCTGCAGGCAGTATATATTTTCGCATGCTATCAGGCATTGGAGAGAAAATAAGAAATCCTCCATTAAAAAGTAATCCGTATTAAATAAGATATTATTTTCAGTGATTAACCCTCTTCTATAAATCTTGTTCCATACAGGTGTAAGTGAATTTGTGTTATATAAGCTATCAAGCTCTACCTTGAGCTGAGCTTTATTAAGAAGCCCACTCTTTTCGGGAAGCATTTTATCACTTCTGTAAAGCCTTGCATTTTTATAATAATCAAAGCTCATACCGAAAATAAGAATATCTGGCTTTTCTCCTTTGATTATATCAACGCATTCCTGAAAGCCCTTTTCTTTTACAGTATCATCTGCATCGAAAAATAAAATATATTCACCTGTTGCAAGGCTTAATCCATTGTTTCTCGCTGCTGAAACACCTGAATTCTCCTGCTCATAATATTTAATAAAGCTATATTCAGCACAAAGATTTTTGCAAGTATGGGCAGTACCATCAGTAGAGCCATCATTTACTAGTATTATTTCATAATCCTCTAAGGCTGAAGAAATTATACTGTCAACAGTAAGACTTATGCTCTTTTCACAATTGAACACGGGAATTATAATGCTAAACAACATCAGTTGCCCACTCCTCCCAAAAGAACCTGTAGTTAGTATAATCATCAGTGTAATAATCAATCTCAATGTTTATGTAACATTTATAGTAGAACCATACTAAGAAAATCGCCAGCAATATTATAATTGTAATCTTCTGCTTTGATGAAACATCCAATCTGATACCTTCGCCAACCCCGAGAAGCCTTACATCCTTATAATCTGCAAAGGAGAGCGGAATAAAAATAATAAGGAATTGTAAATAGTAGTCTGTAAGCCTTGTAAAAACATTGTCAAAGCCTGAAAACATTTGCAATATGGCTGCCATAACAATTAAATTGGCAACCTTTGAGAAATACTTACCCTTTATACCCTTTAAAGCAAATCCGCAAAGTATAAACCCAACTATCAGGAAGAAGCGTCCACCTAAATCGCCGTTATCGCTAACAATACCCTCTTCGTAATAGAATTCCTGCATCAGCTTCACTATTTGATTTTTATTGATAAAAACAATTACTGCACCACAGATATATATCAAAATTGTTTGCAGGGTAAATTTGCGCTTTGATAAATAATATGCAGGTATAAATATAAAGGCAGGCTTATGGACAATGGTAGCTAAAATGGTAAATATTGTAAATAGCTTGGGTTTTTCCTCCATAATGCCGATAAAGGCTATCATTATAAGTCCCATAGCTATTGATTGCTTAATAGCACTAAAGCCGAAAACATAAAAGCCCATACAGTTCCATACTAAAAAGCTGAGCCATGGCAAGGGCGAATATTTATATATCAAAAATGCTACCACAAGCTCAATAAATATGGCAACTACAATGAGGAACACCTGAAAATCCCCGTCAGACAAGGTTGAAAAGAACTTCATCAGCCAATTGAAGCCGAAATTGGTTCCATCTCTGAAAACAGTGTCGCTGAACCAACCGTTTTCTTCTATATGCCAATAAGTATAGCAATAGGTTTTCATATCACCCGTCAGATACGGATGCCTCAATCCCGACAAAAGTGAATGGAGAACAGCCATTATTACAATATATTGCTTCCTGTCCTTTGAGCCCTGTGGCATCAAAACACCTAAAGCCATAATCACAACTAAAAGTAAATAGTATTCTAAGCTTTCCATGCTGTCTCCTTTCAATTTTATTTTATATATTCAAATTATTTTGTATATTCAAAGAAAGCCTCTGCCTCTTTAACCGAAGCCTCAATCGAAAAGCCTTTACCCTTTTCTTTGGCATTCCTTTCATATTCTTCTTTTAAGCTTTCATCCTTCAAAAGCTTTTCAAGACCCTCAGCCAACGCTTTTGCGCTAACCTCGGTTATTATTCCGTATTCAGAGCTTCCTAAAAGCTCTTTCATTCCGTTGCAATCAGTTGTAACAATAGCTTTTCCTAATATAAGTCCCTCTGCAACAAAGGAAGAAAAGCCTTCATAGTCTGATGAGCAGGCTACTAAATCTGCATTTTTAATATAGGGATAGGGATTTGCTTTAAAGCCTGCAAGCACAACTGTTTTTTCAACACCCGACTCTTTAACGATTTTCTCAAGGCATTCTCTTTCATCGCCATCGCCTATTATTAAAAGCTTATTCAAAACGCCCTCGTCCAAAAGAATTTTATGAGCCTGAATGAGTCGGTCAAATCTTTTTTCCGAAGAAAGCCTTCCGACAGAAGCAATTGTAGGAATTTTTTCATCAAAAGAAAAATCACTGATATTTTCATCAGCCCTTTTCTTAATGCTAAGGTCATCTATAACATTATGAATAACTGTAGTGTCAAACTCATTCCCGTATATACCTCTGAAGCTTTTTTCAACATCCCGTGAAACGCAGGCAATCTTGTCAAAACTTTTATACCATTTCACGCTTTTCTTCTTGAATTCATTTATGTTACTGATTTTTTTCGATAAATCACAATGAACCCAAGCAATTTTTTTTGCTTTTTTGTTTGTTGATGTGGAAATAACCTTTGTAGCACCACATTCAAGATAAGCAACCTCTATATCATAATTATCTTTAATGTGCATAGGGTAAATTGTTTTCAAAAGCACACTTAGTCTGTATTTATAATTATTTAATTTTGAGTAATAGGGATATATAAATTTATATCTGATATTCTTGTTTAAATATTTATCCGGATTTTCCTTCCAAACTGTCTGAACAGTAATATCAAACCGTTCTTTATCCATATTATTAACAAGGTTATGAAGCACCTTTTCAGCGCCACCACCGGATAAGCTTTCAATAAAAAACAAAATTTTAATCATACTCAAATCTCGCAATAAAGCTTCAAAATTTTATTTATCATTTCTTCGGTATCCAATCCTGAATTTCTGATTTTTTCTTCATATTTATGTGAATCGCATCTTTCACAATCGCAAACAGCCTTAACCCACTCGGACCTTGATTGCTTCAGCGATAATACTTTTATCAAATCAGTTACAGCTATGTCCCTCGGCACATTATCACTCATTATGCAGGGCAATCCGTTGGTCTGGGTTTCAATAAGTGAAAGTGGCATCCCTTCGTACAATGAGGGAAACACAAAAACATCCATAGCACTTAAATATTTATTAACATCCGTAACATTACCCGTCATTATTATCTTTTCGGATAACTTAAGGTCTGCTATTTGCTTTTCAAGCTTTTGCCTATCCTCGCCCTCACCTAAAAGAAGAAGCCTTGCATTTTCATTTTTCTTAAGTATTTCAGGCATAAGGCTTATTAAAAAGCCTTGGTTTTTCACTTCTTCCAGATGTCCCACATGACCGATAACAAGATTATCTGTCAGATTAAGCCTTTTTCGTATTTCTTCACGATCTGCCTGACTGTATGCAAATTTTTTTGTATCTATACCATTGAGAATAGTAATGCCTTTTTTATGGTATCGTCTTTTACCAAAAAGAATTTCGCCTGCTTTAATGCCACAGCCTACGTAATGTGTTGAAAAGGCTATTATCAGCATCTGCATAACCTTTTCATAAAGCTTTTGAATACGGCTTTTATAAGGTTGAGCATCAACGCTATGGGAATGAGAAATTCTTACGGGTACTCTGCAAATTTTTGCAACAAGCATTGCCCAACCTGAATTAAACATCGTGTGAGAATGAACAGCCTGATATTTATTTTCCTTAATCAACCTGTAAATCGTCCTCAGATAATTTATGTAGCTTGATGAGGGTTGGGGCAAATGATAAATTTCACAACCCTTTTCAGTCAATTCCTTTTCATATTCCCCTATTCTGTCACCAAAAACAACATAATCTATTTGATAAAAATCAGAATTACCGTAATAGCCTATATCTCGTGCTATTTTTTCAGCTCCACCAATTTTTAAAGAAGCTGCAATTTCCAAAACTCTCATAATGATTCCTGATTATTTCAATTTATTAATTACTCGGAAGGCTATATCTGTTAAGCCCATAAGTCTTAATTGTATGGGAAGTGCTATTATTTTACATTTCAAACCAATAGGAGTAACCCTTTTATTGTTAAACAGGCTACACATAGCCATCAGTTTTTTTCTGCGTTCAAAAAAGTCTGACTTAACCTTGGAAAAATCCTTTATAACAGAATAAGCATTTCTGTAAAAAAGCCACGATAAAGACTCATTTATACGACTGCTTTCTGTTTTGGTTTTATTTAAAGCCTCAATCATATTGTTGTAAACGCAGATTAACTGCTCCGAGAGACCCTCTCTGTATTTTCTGGAAAGCGATTCACCGTTGCCTATATCTGCAAAATATATTTTATAAGCTATGCCCTCGATTTTACGGGCTGAAAGCAGAAAGGTGAAAACAAATGTTAAATCCTCGCCTATGCTTAAATCCTCGCAAAAGCGCAAATTATTTTCATTGATAATTTCCCGCCTGAAAAGCTTTGCCCATGGCGAATTAATTGAACGCTTAATTATACCCTCGCTGATAAAGGCTTCCTTATCGGTTAAGGTGGAGGCAACGCAATCAGATGGCACTCTCACCTCTTTGGTAACACCATTTTCTACAATGGAAAATCCGAACTGATAATAATCTGCGCCACCTTGTATGTATTTATCAATAGCATCAAAGCACCCGTTATCAAGGTAGTCATCGCTATCAACAAACATAACAAATTCACCTGTTGCCACGGAAAGTCCTACATTTCTTGATGAGGAAACACCACCATTTTCCTTGTGTATATAAATGATGTTACTGTGCTGTGTCTTCAACTGATTACATATACTCTCGGTTTCATCCGTAGAGCCGTCATTGATAATAATAAGCTCCACATCTGCCCGATTTTGTAATACGATTGATTCTACACATCTTTTTATTGTTTTTTCTGAATTATAGACGGGTATTATTACTGAATATTTCATTTTATATTAACCCTCAACGATGCTCAATAATAATGTTTTCACTGCATCTATATCAAACCTCTTACAAAGCTCCAGGTTGTTTTTTGAAATCGCCATACATTTTTCAGGTGAATTATATAAGTCCCGAAAAGCCTTTGCAAATTCCTCTGATGTATTCGACTTCAATAATGCACCACTATTTTCGCTTACAATATCTCTGTGACCTCTGTTTTCGGAAGCCACAATCGGTAAGCCGGACGCCATCTCTTCTATTATATTTAAAGGCAAGCCCTCTCTGAAGCTTGCAGAAGCACCCACATTACAAACAGATAAAATTCTGTTTACATCCAGCCTGTATCCTAAAAACTGAACTCTGTCGTCAATTTTTAATTCCTTGCATAAATTCTTAAGATACTCTGCGTTTTCGCCTTTGCCCATAAACAATGCCTTTAAATCAGGGCACTCGCTTTTAAGGGATGCAATAGCTCTGATAATAGCCTCCTGATTTTTGTTATGGTTCAATTCACCTATAACTGCAACCACAAAATCATCAATGCAGAGCCCTAGCTCCTTGCGAATTTCTGCACATTCCTCTTTTGATGATTTATAAAACTTCGAGGTCTTAACACCTATACCGGGTATATGGTGGATTGCTCCGTTTTTCTTTAATCTGAACTTTTTTGCAGACTCAAAATCCTCTTTATTTATTGTTACAAGTGAGTCAGTAAAATGTGCAGCAAAGCTCTCAATAGCTTTATATATTAAATTATTGAGCCTTGAACCACCTTTATAAAAATGAAAGCCGTGAGCAATATAGGTGATTTTTGTCCCTTTTTTGTTTGCAAAGGCTAAGCGCGTTAAAAGACCCATCACAGGCTCATTGGTAACAACAATATCATAATGCTCTTTTTTGGCAATTTTTATTAACTGAAGAAACCCCTTCAGGTTTGATATTTTAAAAGGACTTCTGCCTAAAGCAACTGTTCTGATTGAGCCATTTTGAATATTATCAGCGAAAAATTCAACTAATTCATTGACTCTTCCCCCAACCGGAGAGCAAGCAAGGTCAACATAATATCCCTTTTCGTGCCAGAACTTAATATGCTCAGTAAAAAACTGAATTGCCATTAAATCCGTGCAGGTCAATAAAAGCTTTTTCATTTATCTTATCGCCTCAATAATTTTTTCAGCAATTTTCTTCCCTGTCATTCCGTAAAGATCCCTGAGATACGCCTGGTCGCCTACTACATCACAAAAGGCATCATCTATACCGATTCTTATAAGTCTGCTGTTCAATCCGTTATCAGTCATAACCTCGCTGACGGCACTACCAAAGCCACCCATAATATTATTCTCTTCGCAGGTTACAATCAATGAGTGTGTCTCTGCGCATTTTTTTATTGTTTCTTTATCAATAGGCTTAACTGTAGGGAAGGAATAAACTGATGGTGTTATACCGTTTTCCGAAAGAATTTCCAACGCCTTATGAACCTCGTCATATATAGCACCCGTAGTCAATATTGCAACATATCTGCCCTCTTTAACAGGAATAGCCTTGCCTATTTCGTAGCCTTCAAGGGATTTATGAATAGGCATTTCTCCACCTCTGCCCATTCTCAGATAACAGGTTCTCGGATAATTTGCAATAGCTTTTGTAATAGCTGCTGCTTCCATAGCGTCACCGGGACAAAAAACTGCAACATTAGGAATTGAACGCATAACAGAAATGTCCTCTGTGGCATGGTGACTCATACCCAGAGCACCATAAGCAAAGCCACCACCAACGCAAACAATTTTCACATTGGCGTTATGATATGCGCAATCATTTCTGATTTGCTCAAGGCAACGCAAGGTAGGGAAATTGCCTATTGAATATATAAAAACGGTTTTACCCTCAAGTGCCATACCTGCAGCAACAGAGGTCATATTCTGCTCGGCTATGCCTGCATTTGTAAATTGATTGGGAAATTTCTCAAAAAAGGGCTTCAGAACTCCAAAGCCTAAATCACCTGTAATAAGCTCAATATCCTTGTTAGCCTCGCAAAGAGAACAAAGAGCTTTAACAAATGTATCGCGCATTCAGTTTTCCTCCCTTTCACTCATCCATGTAGGCTTCCAGCTTACCGAAATTGTATGGTCGTTATAAATATCATCATTTTCTGTTGGCGCAACAGGATTTTCTATACCGTTGGGAGTATATATATCCGCAACACCTTCAGGCTTATTTTTATGAAGCTCATTTACTGCAGTATCATATTCCCAGCCATTATGAGGAAATCTGTAATGCCATAAAATATCATTTTCCATAAAGGGAATTCCGTATCCCTTTACTGTGTTTGCAATAATTACTGTGGGCTTTTCATTTTTTCCAAAATCTGAAAAAGCAGTCTTCAGCTGTTGATGGTCGTTACCGTTAATTTCAATAACATTCCAACCAAAAGCCTTCCATTTATCTGCTAAGGATTCTATTGAAATTGTTTTTTCGCAAAAATCCAGACTTTGCATTTTGTTGTGGTCAACAATTGCTACAATATTATCTAATTTATAGTGATTAGCAAAAAGCAGTGCTTCCCAAACAGAGCCCTCGTCGCACTCGCCATCACCAAGAACAACATAGACCTTTGAGCTGTTATTTTTCTTTTTCAAGGCATAAGCCATACCAACGCCTGCAGACAAGCCGTGACCCAATGAACCGGTAGAAAATTCAACACCGGGAATATAATGAGAAACATGTCCTGAGAGTCTGCTTCCGTTCTGATAATAGGATTCAAGCTCACTTTTATCAAAAAATCCTGATTCAGCCAATGCAGTGTATATAGATAAACCTGCATGACCCTTGCTCAATATAAAACGGTCGCGACCATCCCATGTCGTGTTATTTATGTCATAATTCAACACATCAGTATACAGTACAGCTATAATATCTGCCACCGACAAAACAGACCCGATATGAGAGCCACCTGATAAATGAGTCAGCTCAACTGCATGTCTACGGATTAACCATGCTAATTGTTCACTATTATAAATCATTTCTCTTCTCCATTTTAAATTTGCTCTAAGAATTCCAATTGGTCTTTTGAAAGAGTAAAATCCATAGCAGTCATAGTTTCTGCTATCTGATTTGGGTTTTTAGCCCCTACCAATGCAACAGAATCGGGTATGTAATCAAGAATAAATCTTACAGCCACAGCTGCCAACGAAACACCAAATCTTTCAGCCAAGGGCTTCATTTTTTCAACAATTTCCACATTTCTTTTCAGTTTATCTCCGTGGAAATTCTTGTAGATATCTCTACTTCGCCTGTCATTAACACCAAATCCTGAGTTGATGTTATATTTACCTGTCAAAACACCTTGTCCGAGGCTTCCCCATGTCATAGGTGTAAGCCCAAGCTCAGCGCAATTGACCAAAAAGTCTTTTTCATTGTCTCGTGTAACAAGGGAATATTCATTCTGACAAGAAACAAGCTTGTCCGAAAAAGGCTCGGCTTCCTTGAAATCCTCTCCGTGAACATTTGATAAGCCGTAGCAACGGATTTTCCCTTGCTCCTTGAATCGCTCCAATGCCTCAACAACAACATCGAGAGGCGTTGTTTGGTCGCGATAATGAATATGATATAAATCTATGTAATCTGTTGATAATCTTTTTAAGCTGTTGTTTAATGCTTTTTCAATATATTCAGGTGAGTTGTCATAAAAGGTTTCCCCTTTTTCAACCCGCACACCGAATTTTGTTGAGATAATCACATTTTCTCTTCTGCCCTCAAGAGCCTTGGCAAGAGTTCTTTCAGATTGACCTAAGCCGTAAGTATCTGCAGTATCGAAAAAGTTAATTCCACCGTCAATAGCACGATGAACAGTCGCAATAACCGCATTTTCGCTGACATAACCCCAACCATAGCCACCCATGGGACAACCACCCATACATAGCCTTGAAACAGCGATATCGGTATTTTTTAGCTTAACATATTCCATTAAGAATACCTCTAATTCTTAAAATATCTGACACTCTTCTCTAAAACGCTTCGAACAGTTTTAACTAAAACAATAAAATCTGTCTTTAAGGAAACCTCCTCAGCATATTTAATCCTGAGTTGGTTTTTTCTTTTCAGAACGTATTTTTCATACATTTCATCGGCATTCTCGCCACCCACAATTTCATCCAGGTTTATGAATTCCAAGGAGCTGTAATCAGTAATTCCGGGACGCACCTTAAAAATCACACGCTCCTCTTCGGTGTATTGCTCAGTATATTGAAGCAATTCGGGGCGAGGACCGACCAAACTCATTGTTCCGTTTAACACATTGAATATCTGCACTATTTCATCTGCCTTAACCTTGCGCAAAATCGAACCGACCCTTGTAATTCTCGGGTCATTGAGTGCTGTTGTGCCACCACCGATTTTATCGGCGCCGTTGACCATAGTGCGATATTTTATGATTTTAAACGATTTTCCCTTATACCCACCTCTAAGAGGAGTATAAAAAACAGGGAAGCCGTCATCAATCAGAACTGCCAAGGAAAAAATCACAATTATCGGTAATAACACAATAATCGCAACGAGAGCAATTGTGAAATCAAGACATCTTTTAAATATTCTGTTGTAAACACCCTCGTAGCAGGGTTTAGAATTATTTTTCGTCTTTAATTGCATAACGCACCTCAATAATTCCCTTGTTTTTATAGCTTCTGCTATTTAATTTACTATATCGACATCCTCATCATCGAAATGGAAGCCGTAGCCATAGCCTGTTTCGTCGGAATAACCATATTTACTATATTTACTATATTTTCCATACTTTCCGTACTTACCATAGCCCTTGTAATAGCCGTATTTATTGTATGCCTTGTAGTAGCCATAGCCCATAACACTTGTCTGAGCACCGTTCAGAACACATCCAAAAATTTCGGAATCCGTTGACATTATTGAGTCCAGACCTGCCTTAATCTTGGAAACTCTTACAGTATCCTGCATAATCACATACAAAACACCATCTGAAGCCTGAGCCACAAACATAGCATCCGAAACAATGCCACAGGGTGGTGTGTCAACAAAAATCAAATCGAAATCTGCCTTAACAGATGAGAAAATTTCTTTAAGGTTAGCGCTGTCAACAACCTCATTTGTATTGGTATCAACAATAAGTGACATAACATAAACCTTGTGCTTCTCAATATAGGTGATTTTATATTTATCTGTAACAGTTGAATACTGAAGCTCATCCTTATTAACCCCGAGAGCCTTCAACACGCTTGGATTTTTCAAATCACAATCCACAAGAAGCACTTTTTTGCCCATAGATGCAAATGATATTGCTGTATTTGTGCAAACAGTTGTTTTGCCTTCCCCTGCAACTGTACTCGTAACTGCAATAATCTTTTTATCGTCCGATAAAAGTGCTTTTTTCACAACACTTCTGATTGACCTAATACTGTCAGGGAATCTACCGTCAGTTATTTTGCTGTTAATGAGTAGTGGCTCGTTTTCGTTTCTTGCATTTTTATTGATAATAATGTACGGAATAACACCAAAGCACCTGATATTAAGATTTACTCTGATATCATTTTTGGTACGGATTGTAGTTCTTAAAGCTGTATAGAAAAGCAAAAGAAGAAGACCTGCTAGTAAACCGTATGTAACGCCCTTGAACACATCATCAAAGTAGGTAGGACTATTATATGGCTCTGTTGGTAAAACCGGACTTGCAATAACATTGAATTTGATATTACCAACAACATGCTTTGCAATTTCAGGATAATTCTCCATTGTGCTGATAAGCGCATCATAAGTCAGCTGAGGGTCATATCCCGAGGACATTAAAGTAAACATATTTGAACCCGAAACAGATGCTGCCGTCAATTTGACGGGCAAGGAAGACAGATTCAAATCATCAGCCACTGCATCCTGCAGCAAATTACTGCTTAAAATATATGGGAATGTTGAAGAGAGATGAGATGCAGTTGAAGCGTCATAATAAAAATTATACGCAGGAATTCCATTTATCGTGGAAACCTTACCCTGGGTGCTTACTGTAAAAGTAACCTCAGCCTTATACATTGGTGTATAGCTTCTATAGCTTCTTATAACAAAAAAAGCAGATAATACAACACAAGCTAACACAATAATCCACCAAAACTTTTTAAAGCCACGACAAAAGTCACTGAAGTAAAAGGAGGCGTTATCTTCTTTATTAAATTGTAATCCCTTATCGTTCATACTCATTTTTATAATCTTCCTTAACCTTTTAATAATACCTACCACGAGAGTTTCTGCTATCAACGCTTGCACCTGTAAATGATGATAACAGCATATCCGGGTGAGTCTGATTGAGAATACAGCCAGCTAAATCTCCGCCGTAATCTGTAATGGTCGAAATCGCGTCGTTTATTGTACCGGTTTCAACAACGTCTGTTTTAACCACAAGAACAGTCTTGTCTGCAAGCTTGATAATCTCACCTACTGAGGAGTCAACAGAAAGAGGCGCAGTGTCAATTATAATGTAATCCACCCTACTCCTAAGAGCATTGATGGTTTTTTTAACCACACCACTTTCAATCCATCTGTAGCTACCTGCATAAGCGCGGGTATTAAGAGCTAAATATAGCTTAGTTTTTTTATAACGTCTTAATTTATAATCGCCGGTTGTATTTTCACCGTTGAAAAGCATACCTAATTCTGCATTATCTACATACGAGCAACCAAAAAGCTTATATATAGCAGGTTTTTTTCCGTCCATATCCATCAAAAGAACCTTTTTGCCCTTGCGAGCAAGAGAAAGTGCAAGGTTAGAGGATACAGTTGATTTACCTTCGTTTTCAGCAAAGCTTGTAACTGCAAAAACCTTTGAACCATCCCTGAAATTATGTCGCTCAATTTTTGCCACAATTCTGTTAAAGGACTCAACGAATCTTGTGCTGATAAAAGCACTGCTATCAATAAGCAGACCCTTTTTCTTTTTATAAATTAAATCTTTTATTGAATGGGATTTAATCTCAAAGGGAACGCAACCCAAAAGCGTTGCGTTTATCTTATTCTTAAAATCTCTTTCGTTTTTAACTGTATTTCTGAAAACAGAAAGAACAACAATCGCAGCGCAACTGATAAAAGCGATTATTAACAATACCTTAAGCTTACTGTACTGTATTCCGACGCTCGATGGTGCCGAGGGCATTGAGGGTTGCTTTAAAACGGTAATTACCGAGTTTTCAAAAACCTCATCGGAAATATCAGGATAAACCTCTAAAATCGCATTAAGAAACTCATAGGATTCGCGAGGGCTATCGGAAACAACGCTGATATGTATAAAGTTTGTATCAGTTAAAACATTTGCTGTAACATCGCCGTCAAATTTTTCAATACCAAGATGCTCAGCAGCAGCCTTTTTCATAGTATTTCCTGAAAAAACCTTTGAGAAAACTTCTGCCATTTCAGCAGAAACACTATACATAGACAAGGTGCTTGACGAGGAGCCCTTAGCGTTGACAACAACTGTTGCATTTGCAGTATATTCAGGCTTGTAAACACTACCCTCTACTATATATATTCCCATAGCACCTATAAGAAGGCTCAATATAATCACTCTGAAATTTTTAATCAAATCCCTCAGAATGCTATAGTAATCAATTGAAATTTTACCTTTATTCATAGAAATTCAATCTCCTCTAGAGTGGGTAAAGCATATCCGAACCAGATTTTGGGATAGTCTTTTCCACTCATATTTCGTTAAACTACTTAATCACAAAATTCTTCGACCTTAAACGGATGAGGTTTCGAGGAATTTTGGTCGCATTTGACTGCCGATAGGCTGTCGCCTTTCAAAGGCAAATCGGCTAAAAGTACCGAAACATCGCCATTTAAGGCTGGTTCGGATATACTTTACCCACTCTAATCACTCTACAATAACATTGAGAACAGAGTGACCCTTTGCACCATTACTGTCAGTAACGAAATAATGAACGGTATAAGTACCACTTTTTTTGAAATCCACATTTTCATCTATTTCAACTCTGTCGGTTAAATCTCTGTCAGACCTGTCAGTGGCTTCAACTAAATAATCTTCAAAATCAATTTCCTGATTCTTATCAACATATATCAGATAATCCTTAAGCTGGATTTTAGGTGCAGAAAGATTTCTTTCTTCCATAATCAACGGAAGAGTAAGAGTTGAAGTGTCACCCTTTTTATTGGCAACAGAAAGCTCTAAGGTGAAAACTCCTGCTACTGATGAGGTATAATCAGAGCTTGTTATAACAACCTTATCTGAAATATCACCGTCAATGCTGTCAACAGCACCGATATATTCTGCAACATCTATATTTTCATAAAGAGAGAAGCAGAGGCTGTTACTCAATTTGAATTTCGGAGCCTCATAATCAACATAACGAACCTTTCTCATGGCGTGAGCAACATGGTTATCGCTATCGCTGACTGCATATTTAACCTCGCATACACCGGGATGAATGAATCTTGACACAGATTCAACAATAACATCATCCGTTAAATCGCCGTCTTTTTCATCCGTTGCTTTAACGCCCTTAAGAAGCTCCTCCGGTGTGGCGTTGCACTTCACCTCAATAAAATCATTTTCTATAGTAATTTCAGGTATGGTTTTATCCTCGCTTTTCTTTTTGAAAACGAAGAAAAAAGAGAAGGCTATTAGGGTAACAACAAAAAGAATTGTTACTGAATTTCGCAGTATTTGCATAGAATCCTCCCAAAATGACATAATACGACATTCTTATATAATTATACATTATATATTGTATCACAAAGCACACCTGAGTGCAAGGGATTTACACCAAGAAATCCCTTATTTAATATAGAAAATACACAAAAAAACCTTCGCGACAAAAGCTTGTCGCGAAGGTAATTTTTACTATAATCGTTATGAAAGGAAGCCTTGCTCACTACCTAATTCAACAGAAGTAAATTTGCAGTACAAATCAATAGCAACCTTTGATTCGCAAGCCTCATGCATTCCAAAAATTTTATCAGCATCGAAGCCTTCACCGAGAATATCGGTAATAACATCCAAGTCCACCTGTACAAGGCAAGTGCTGGGTCCACCCGCAGCTGCTGCAGTAAGTATTAATGTGGGTTTAATATAGTTTTTCATATCACCGCTACCTCCTTAGAAAAATTTTGCCAAAAGTGAAAAGATGAAGTCTAAAAGCATCTTGATTAATGATGATATGGAAGTAGAATCACTCTCAACAGTAACATCTTCCTCTTCTTCAACAACAAGAGCATCATAATCATAATCATTGGGCTCTACTGTTCTTGATTCTGAAGCAAGTGCATTTGAAAGAACGGGTAAATCCTCATCTGAGAGAGGTGAAACAGCTGCACCAACAAGCTTAATGTTATTCACACCGAGAATACCCGCACCGATATTTGTAATAGTAACAACAGCTTCGCCGTTATCATCAACAGTAAGGTAAGGTGTAATATCAAAATACTGCTCAGTTGCTGTATTTATTTCAAAATCAATATCATTAATCTTAGCTTTTGTTGTACCGTTGACTGCACGAAGGCTTATCATAACCCTTGCGTGATCATTGGGCACATTCACCTTAAAGGATACTGCATGAGATTTACTGTCTGCATTCTCAAGATAAACCTCGTACTGAGGACCAACAGATTGATAGTTTGCATAAGTAAGAGCAGGTATATTACCCTCTGCATCAGGAGCAAGATCACCGGTTACATAAGCTGCAAATGAGCCGTTGCCTGTAATTGCACCGTCGTCAACCTTTGCCAACTCATCAATGATGTTGTAATAAAGCGCTGACTTTTCAGAATCAATATACTGAGAGAAATCTGCACCGAGAGGATTGTAAACACGGATGCTGTCAACATAGCAATCAAGGCTGACATCTGCCTGAGCCGATGTTGAACGAGCCCTTGAAGCTTTGGCTACAGGACCTGTACCACCATTAAGTATTGAGTTATCGTCAAACCATGTAAGCTCTACATCAGAAGCAGGTATATCAATATCAAGCTCATCAAGAACACTCTGAACTGAGTAGCCCTCTGCCTTGCTTGTGAAGGAATTGATTATGCCGCCCAAAAGCAAGTTGGAGCCTGCATAACGAGAACCTGTGATACCCTGAGCAGTTGATAAGTAAGCCGCAGTAATCTCAATCTCGTATGTGCCGTACTCACCTTCATATTTTACAATAGGAACCTGATTCAAAAGCTCACCATTGTAATAGGTGTCAACAATCAATGCCTTAACAGGTGTTTTAGTTTCACCCTCTACCTTAGAAATCTTTACTACCTGCATACCGGTATTCTGACCACAAGCAGCCATAAGGTCAAAGCCTGTTCCGGTATAGCTGAAGGTTAATGTTTCGCTGCGCTTTGTAGTTGAATTAACAGTTGTTGTTTTAACAGTGCCGTTGGAATAACCTGCACCATTTTCTGCATAATTCTCATCATAGCCGTAACGGTCATTTCCATCTGCAAGAGTCTGATATTCGTTAAGAGCTGTACCGTCTACTGTCCAAGCTGCAGCACCATCCTTGGAAACAGACTCAAATTTTGTTTCCTCGAAAAGAACATTGGAAGCAGGGACAATATTAAGCTTGAACCAGTCATATGAACCGTCATCACGCTCAATAAGGCAGAACGAAGTATTATCAGTTTCGCTATATACACCTGAGAGAAGCTCGTATGTCATATCCTGATTACCATTAACGAATGTAAGCTTGATATCTTCAGTTACACGCTCTGTTTTATATGTTGACTGCTTTGCAGGAGTACCGTCAACTGACAAAAGAGTACCGTTTACATCTGCGTCATACATAGGTAAGTCGTAGTCAAGAACATAAACATATTCAGGAATATTGAAATAGCTTGTGGGGAACTTTTTAAAGGCTTTATTAGCGTTCATAGCAGCCTTTGTTTTGTAAAGACCTGTTGTTGTGATATCGTTAATAGAAGTGTTATGAATATCAGCTTTCTCATTAGCAACAAGTCCTGTTATGGTAACTCTTAATTTGTTACCGGGTGTGGTTCTGTTTTTAGCAACATACTGTTCAGAGTAGTTGTAATTTGTAACAGTAATTGTTCTGTTATCAGCATCAATCTCGTGCTTAACAGAATGATCTGTAATAATATTTTCCTCATCGAAAGCAAAACGACCGATTTTATCAAACACACCGGGAACAAGAACCACATCAACATCATAGTCCGCGGTGTTTTCAGGGAATTTGAATGCCTCACTCAACTGCTCACGGAGATATGAGTTTGCATCAAGATTTTCCAGTCCGACACCATTGTTTACGGAAGCCTCTTTAAGTACAACATGACCGAAGGTGATAAAGTTATTCATGTTTGTAGTCGCAAGGCTGAGTGAGTAGTTAACGCCGTCAACACTCTGACCACCAAGGTCTGTCATACTTGCAGCCTTAGCATATTTTGATGAAATTGCTTCCATGAAAAGATTTCTGTTAAATGAGGTACCGTCAGCACCAATCATTACGGTGTAAATGAAAGCACCTGCTTTTTTAGCATCCAATGCCTTTGCAATAATGTTGTTTGCTGCATCCATACTACCTTTGGAGGAATCTGCACCTGCAACACCATCGGAAAGGTAAATAACTGCAACGTTTCTTGAGCTGTCAGCACCTGTGTAATCAATACCGCTGTTCTCCATAATTCTGTTGACATAGGTAAACTCGGTACCGTCGTTAATTGTTAAAGCAGAGGTTGTAAGATTATTGATTACTGACTTAAGATCACTTGCTTGAACTGGAGTCCAGAAGGCATTTGCATAATCAGTTGTAGAAAGAGTACTGCTTGTGTTATAGAAGCCTGTTGAACCACCGAACTGAACAAGAGCAATTCTGTTTCCCGGATTTTCTACCGCAATATGATCTACAAGGTTCATTGTTGCATTTCTAAGTGTCTGAATACGGGTATGTGTACTTGAATAATAGGAGTTAACATCGTCAAAGCGATAGTGAGGACCTACATAAACGTCTTCGGCTCGTCTGCTACTGTTTAACACCTGTGCGCTGTAGTCTGAGTGGTTTTCACCGCTATCAACCCATGCCTTCCATTCCTCCTGAGTTCTGCCCACGGGATTAACTGCATGGTCCTCGACACAATAATACAAGCCATCGTCAGCAATATAATATACATAGTATTTCTGAGATATATATGAAGTCCAAAACAAACCTTTTTCAAGATCAGTTGTATTAACAGCCATATAAACTCTGTAGAATTTGCCGTCAGTATGCTTGAGATAAATCTGCTCGTCGGCATTGCAGAAGCCGTAACCGCTTACGCCCAGACCGTTATCGTCAGATGTATTTGCTTCTTCACTCAAAGCATTAACCTTAAGCGCTCCATTAAATTCTACTACACCTGTACTACCTGAATTATCCATTGATGAAGATGTATCAGCAACGATAATGTAGTCGGTAGGCTTTTCACCAACATACTGATAGTGGTTAGGTGAAATAGCATATGTTTCAAGCTCAACCTTGTATGTACCGTCTGCCTGAAGCTCTGCACCAAGGTTTGTGTAAACACGGCTTTCATATGTAGAAGCAGTTTCATCCACAACGCGTTTAAAGATATAGAAAACACCTGCTGAATAGCTGTCCTCGGAGGGTATTGAACCATTGATAATATTAGTACCGGTTGCATTCAAAGCATCACAGTGGAATGTACCCTTCTGCTCGGTAATGTCACTGTAAATTGGTGTTGTAGCACTGTTTGCACTGTAATATGCGTTTATTTTTGAGGTGTAAGAATCTGTAAGACCATCGTTTGACCAAAGGTAATATTGGTGATTATTCGAAAGCCATACGCCACCCTCACCATTACCGCACTCAACGATTTTTATGTTGTTGAGAAAGTCTGCGTTAGAAGGAGCCATTGAAATCTGGTCTTCATCAAAATACAAGCTGTTACATCCGATAAAGTAAGAGTCGCAGTTTGTAATTTTATAAGTATCCTCACCTGTTTTTGTTAAGGACCAATGAACACTCTGAATATCGTCAGCCTCAGCGTCATTGAGATAAAGTGTTTCTGCTATGCCGTCATTATCTTCGTCAACAATGTCATAGTCACTTATAGCATGACCAATCATACCGTTGTAGCCACGGACATTTGATGCAGAGCTTTTTGAAAGCTTATAGCCATCAAAGTTACCTGCTGAATTAAGAGCATAAAGAATATTCTCCTGCTTAACAGGGTCTCTTTCGGGTGACTCGTGAACAATAATATATTCCTCGCCCTCCTCTATTTCTGAAAGGCTGGTCACTTTTTCATAATAAATGCTCTTTTCGGGTATAGTAACAATCTGGTCCATAAGCTCGTATGGGTCAACCTGCCAGATAACGTCAACGGGCTTTTCGCAGTTACCGATTGATGTAATACCTGAGCTTTCGTTCATATATTTATTGGAAGCGCCTTCAAATGTAATGAAAAGGTCACCATCAATAACACAAAGGCCTTCAGACATGGGCATCATGGGGAAGTTTTTGACATCGCTGATTTCATAAGCCATAACTGTTTTATCCAGCGAGTTTGTGCTTATTGTACTGATTGTTACAGGTGTATCACCGGGAACTGAAAGGTCGATATCAGCAACGGTAAGGTAGCTTGTTTCACCAAAACCGAAGCTTAAGGAGTTACCTGCACCTGAACCATAGGAACGGCTGAGGTAAAGCTTACCGTTCTCAACAACTGCGTACTGAACATCCTTAATAGAGTTATTAAGAGCGATTGCATAAGACGGATTACCCTTGCAGTCAGATGCGCCTGAAATAAGGTTAGCCCATTCTGATGCTGAATCCTCACCTGAAAGTCTGTAACCGAAAACCATGGAGTTATAGTCATTATTTGCAGGAGCATTGTACTCAGCGGCTGCAATAGTAACACCTGCAAGCTTAGCACCAAGGTCATAGAAGTTACCCATCCAGAGAACACCGTTGTCATAACAAACGTATGCAGAGTAAGCAGTTTTAGAGTCATAAGAAACCGAACCGATTTCAACAAACTCAACTCTGTCAACAAGCTGAATAACTGTATGCTTACCAACGGGTGCATTCTCAAGGGCTGAAAGAGGAGCGTATGCAATATATCTGTCCCTATCACCACAGGAATAGTAAAGGTTATTCTCTGAAATCGCAATACCACCACCGTGGTCTGTGTTTACAGAGCCATCGGGGTTTTTAAAAGAGAACATTGCTGCAAAATTGCCTGTTGAAGCGTCAAGAGCAAAAACCTTACTTGACGAACCATCGTTATGATATGCAGTAACAAGCATCCAGTCTCTTGCTTCATAGTATGCAATACCCTGAATAATGTAGTCATCATCTGGGTCAAGACCAGGTATAACAATACCTGTAGAATAGCCTGCACCGTTAAGGTAGTTAGCAGCATATTCGTCATACTTGATATTAGCATCGCTAACAACAGATTTCTGGGAAACACCGTCAATTGTTTCACCCACTGCATTTGCGCCTATCATCAATACAGGAAGTGCTATATTGAAGGTAGCCACAAGCATAAGTGCTGAAAGCACAATTGACAATACCTTTTTACCTTTCATAATTTTTGAGATTTTTTTCATAAACATTACCTCCATATTTCGTGGAATGATTTATTTACTTAATTAGAGTGGGTAAAGTGTATCCGAATCAGATTTTGGGATAGTCTTTTCCACTCATATTTCGTTAAAATACTCGCCAATCCGTCAGGATTAGCTGCGTTTTTGCCTCATCTGAGTGGAAAATACGTAATCACAAAATTCTCCGACCTTAAACGGATGAGGTTTCGAGGAATTTTGGTCGCATTTGACTGCAGACAGGCTGTCGCCTTTCAAAGGCAAATCGGGCAAAAGTACCGAAACATCGCCGTTTAAGGCTGGTTCGGATGCGCTTTACCCACTCTATATAAAAGCTTTCGCCTTTATTTTTCATATTTTTTTACAAGCTCTCCAAAAGCCCTTGCTTTTTCGCAGGCATAGGTGGGTAAACCGTCAAATCTGCCTGTTTCTGCAAATGAAACTGCAGCGCAGATATCACAATGCTTACGATATTCGCAATTCTTACATTCTTTTGGAAGCCTTATATTTTCACGGGCTTGGTTGATTTTTTCCCATGCATCGCTGAAGCTCTCAATTTCTACGGAAGGCTCTGTCATCATTCCGCAGGGTGTCATCCTACCATCATAGGTAACCCAGAATGAGCTTAAGCCTGCTCTACAGGATATACCCTCGCACTCGTCTGTAAGGAACTCTCCTTTTCTGTCCGGAATGCTTTTCTCGGATTTTATCAGCTCAGTAAATCGTTCCTCACCGAGTCTTTGAAGTTTATTTTCAAAAGCAAGACCTGCAGCCTCTCGGGCGCTGAGCCTGAAGGCTTCGCCCGTTGCTCTTACAGGAGAAAAAACATAGCTTACTGTTTTCATCTCTGCACCTATGGTGTTTGCAAAGGTCTGAGCCTTGCTCAAATCATCTTTATTGGATGGTGTAACAGTGTAATTAATCCGAACATTCACACCATTGTTTTTCAAGCCTTCAACAGCGTATCTTACCTTTTCATAGGCAGTCCCGTCGCCGCAAAGATCTGCGTATGTTTTCTCAGAACAACCATAAAGGGTTACATTAATCTTCTGTGGCTGATAGGTTTTAAAAAATTCTATATACTCATCGTCAATCAATGTGGCGTTAGTATTTATGTTTATGAGAAAGCCCATTTCACGAAGCTTAAGATAAAGCTCCTTAAAATCACTTCTGACAAGTGGCTCACCACCGGTTAAAAGCAGATTCAAAGTACCTTTTTTCTTACATTCCTCTGCAAGGCTCAGCCACCATTCTGCAGGCTTCTCCCTGCTCAATGCCTCTTTATTGCAAATCCCCTTGTGTATGTAGCACATTTTACAATCCAATGTGCATCTTGGAGTCAACTCAAAGGTGCCTGCAATAGGTATTTTACCTAAGTCGGCTTTAATAAACAATTTATTTATAAATAAGTCGTATATATTTTCCATAATCTTTAGATTTTTAAGACTGATTTTAAAGCTTCTATCGCCTGTTCATCAGGTGTGCAATCCAAATGATAGACACTGACCTGTTGAAGCATTTTGCTTATTAAATCTACGCACATCATAGGAACCTGTGGAATGTGCATATCTATATATGTGTTTCTCATCACTGCCTGAAAGCCCTCAACTGAAGTTAGCTTCCTAACGGTATTTACAGGGCTTTGACCAAGCTCAACTATTGCTTTCAAGGGCAGGCATTTATTCTCGCAAATCCCGCTTGTTCCACAAAACGGAACTCCACAGGCATACACCTTACCATCAGAATAGCACAGCCCTGCTTTATCGCCATTTATTATATTTGCACCACAATGCTTATGCCAAAGCTCTGCCTGAGTGCTCTTCCCTGTTTCACAGGGTGCAGTAAATAATATCGCCTCTCCATCTACCTCTATAAAGGAAGCATGCATTAATAATACATCGAAGCGTAAAAGTGACTCTGCAAGACCGATTGTGCTCCAGATATAGCGCTCATCCATAAGGGTTCTGAAACTTCTCTCAACAAAGGTGATTTCCTTTCGTTCAGGAAGCTCCCTCAGGACTTTCACAACTGCACCGTCTTCAACACCCATATTTATGCGCTTGTAAAAAATGCCATCATCAGAGCAATAACAGCAATTGCCTTTTTTTATCCATTCTCCGTTAATTTCAGGCAAATTCTCGTCAATTCTGCACTCTACAATTATATCCGATTCACAAGGCTCAACAAGGAACTTTTGCCAGTCCTCAGAATCCGTCGGAAAGAATGGCGCGTCGATTGTTACAACTCTTCTGCATACAGAATAATTCCTAAACATCCAGCTATTCTCCCACTATTCTATAATCTCTTGAATTCTAACATTATTTTCAAAATTTGTCAACCAAAAACACTAATAAAGATTCAATTATTAACAATAAATATATGCATAACAGAACAGTTCAAAATTTCTGTTTAAAGTCTGATATCAGGTTGATATTTTCTTATCACTGTGCTAATATTAACTGAAAACATCCTGACGAAAGGTGGCTTTATTGCTATGGAAACCTTCAAAATTAAATCCGGCTATGTTTTAAGAGAAATTGCAGAGGAATTTTTGGCTATTCCTGTTGCTCCGGAGCTTGATTCATCGGGAATTATAATTCTTAACCCGGTAAGCGGACTTCTTTGGGAGAAGCTTGAAAATGAATGTACTATGCTGGAGCTTGTTAAGGCTGTTACCAAGGAATTCTCAATTGACGAAAAAACTGCAGAAAACGATATCAAGGAATTTTTGCAAATGCTTAAAGAAATCAATATACTTGAATAATGTACCGAATTAACACCTGACTTGCATATATTTTTCCTTTGTGTATAAAACTTTTCCAAGGTACGGCAAGCTTCATTCCTGACTTATTGCCAATCTCCCAAAAGCTTTCCTTTTAAAGGCTATCTAAAAGGGGCTGTAAAAAACCGATAAGTTTTTTACAGCCCCTTTTGTATATTCAGTTTTATAAACCTAAGCTTCCGAATATGTAACCGTTCTGCCTGTAATCAGCTCAACTGCAGATTGATAAAGCTTCAAAAATGCTTCCTGAACGCCACCCTTTACTGCAAGCTCAAATGCAAGTCTTGTTGAGTATTTGTCACCGTTGTCCTTGGCTGTTTCAATATAAGCAAAATCAAAAACATCATAAAGGCGCTCTACTCTTGTTTCATATTTAGAGGTATCATTTTCATCAATTTCAACTACACGATAGCCGTACTGAGTTGTGTAAGCAAGACCCTTATAGCGAGTCATGGGAGAGGTATAAATATCAATATTCTGATTTCTTACACCGAATGCATTTGTATGGTCGTGACCTGTGAACATAGCAAGCACACCACCATTTTCAACCAATGCATCGAACTGACCGTCATTATAATAGCCGGGACAGGGCTTTTCGTTAAGTGTGCCGTAGTTTGTCTGCTGGGAATCGAAGGCATAATATTCACCTTCGTTGTAAATATGCTCAATTGCATAAGGCTGGTTAGAGTCAACCTTTTTAAGCACATCATATATCTCAGGAACAATTATATGCTGGAAAACAACAGAGTTGACATTTTCGCCACCGTTTTCCTTCTTAAGCTTTTCTGAGGTTTTCTTGTACCATTCAATCTGCTCTTCTCTTACTCTGTCATAATGTCTGGGCTCATCCTCGTCATAATCGCCTGAGTCAAACACCCAAAGATTAAATTTAACCTTGTCGCTATCAGATGCAAGAACAGGAATATTGAAGGTTGCGCAGTTTTTGAAGGCATCCTTATCAGCCGCTGATATTACGCAGGAGAAGGTTTTGTAATACTCCATAATATCTGCTCTTGTCATAGGGCCTGCCTCTGAATCGTGGTTACCGAAGGTTACTGCAACAGGAATACCTCTTGCCTCAAAGATGTTCATAAGAGCGTTAATATATTTTTTTGTTTCCTCGGGGTCATCATATGGCTTTGTGTTGTCACCTGTAAGAACAACGAGGTCAGGCTTTTCAACATCGCAGGCCTCTGCAATTACCCAAATCGAAGAATCAAAATGCTTATCGTTAGCAAGATGAGGGTCGGCAACATGAAGAATTTTAAGCTTCCCGTTGGAATTGAAGCGTATTGTTGTGTCTGTCACAGCATCCTCGCTTGCAGGACTATAATTGATATTTGTGTTTTCGGGGTCAAGCTCAAAGAAGACAATTGCCGAAACAAAATAAACAACAAGCACCAATGAAATAATTATTAATATCTTTTTTTTCATTACGATACTCCTCTAAACAAAATTATTTAAAACTTTATTTTAAAATATAGTAATGTAATTGTCAATGTTTTGTTTTTTATTAACCAAATCTATTGTTTTGAAATTATTTTTATGTTAAGATTAACTAAAATATATTTTGGGAGATGAAAATGATGTCAAAAACCAAAAAAGCATCTGTTACAGAGATTCCTCAGAATGCTCTCAAGCATAATGAGGGTAAATACATCTCAAAATTCGAGTATTTTTGTATATTGCTGTCCAGAGCAGGCGGTATGTTCGGAACTACTCTTACAGGCACACTTGCAGCCGCCTTCCTTCACGAGCTTTATTATGGTCCGGTAGGCGTTGATGCAGAAGAAATTGCAAGCATTCTCGCAGTTCAGACAACCCTTACAACCATTTGCAGTATCCTCTTCGGTATTATCGGCGGATACATAATTCAAAACTGGAGAACCCGTCTGGGCAGATACCGCCATTGGTATTTCATCTGCCTTGTTCCTATGTTCGTTCTTACAGTTTCCTATTTCTATGTTCCTCAGGGCTGGACAATTCAGCAGATGAATATGCTCAGATATGCCATCGCCTGCAGCCAGACTATTTTCAATATTTTCAATAACGCTTCCTTCAACTTGGTTCAGGTTATTTCTCCCAACCATAAGGAAAAGAAAACCGTTGCAACAATCTGGCAGCTTTCATATTATATAGGCTACGGCGGAGCATATATTGCAACCTATGTTTACGGTCTCTTCAGCGATGATAAGAATCAGATGTATATGACTCTCGGTGCCGTTGCCGGTGGTGTTACACTTTTCGGTAACCTTATGTGCGCTCTTTTCTGTAAGGAAAGAATTGAGCTTCCTAAGAAAAAGAAGGTCAAGGTTACAAAGGCAGTGTTCTCCCTTTTCAAATACAAAAACTATCGCGCTTACCACTGTATTCAGTGGGCACATATTTTTGCAATGCTTGGTAAAATGTCAACATACCTTGCAGCGATTACAGTGGGCTCATCAAAAAACCTTCTTCTCACCCTTCCTACTGCCGTAGGTACAGTTGTCGGTAACCTTATTACCACAAAGCTTTCCAAAAAGCACGAGCCTACAACGCTTCTGAAATTCTGCGGACCCTATTCCCTTATTTCAGCTGGTATTCTCTTTGGTATATGCTTTATCGAGGCTCAGTTCGGCATAATGTTCTTTAGCGGCTGGAACAGCATTTTCTTCTATGTTTTCTATTTCATTTTCGGTGTTGGTATCGGTATTCAGGAGCTTTCAACCTCTCATCTTAATGTTGAATTCTTCGATTACCTTGAATGGGAAACAGGCGAAAGAATGGAAGCTATTCAGGGTATTGTTCCCGGTTGGATTAACACAGGTCTTAACTACCTCAAGGAGCTTGCAATCCCCTTTATGATTGCGTGGGTAGGCTATCAGTCATCCGTAGAGGGCGACCTTGTTGCAACAATGCAGGCTCAGCCTACATACCTTAAAACCTGCTTATGGATTCTTGCATTCCTTGTATTCGGCTATGCTCTTGCCAATGTTCTTAAATCCATCATCCTTAAAACATCCTATGATATTGAGGGTGAAAAGAAAGAGCAGATGTATCGTGACCTTGAAAAAATGCGTGAAGAACGCCATAGGGAAAACGAAGCCTTATAAGGCAAAGTATAAGACCTCTCTGTTTTTGGCAGAGAGGTCTGTTTTTTATTTTAGCTTAAATTCAGCGTTATTATCTGAAAAGCCCTTATTATTTCCGATTGTATCAAGAAGCATTTTCCTTAAATCAACCTTAATTCCGTTTTTGCTGAGTTTAGGCTCAACCTTTTTAAGAACGAAGGAAAATCTTTTAAGAATGCCTGAAATAAGGTTATACACAGGCGTTCCCTCGGTATGAGGTCCGTCACCAAGGAAGATTCCCACGCCAACCTCACCGATAAGCTGGGTGAGCTTTTTATTTTTAAGCTCCTTATCTGGCTTTATAAAGAGAAGGTGCTCAACTGTACCCACAGTAATTTTTTCAAAGCGCTTTCTTCCGAATGCCTTTAAATGCTTGACGATGCCCTTGCCACCGCTGAGCGCACCGCGAACACGGTTAACAATAGCCTCTTCAAAATGCTTATGGAAATATTCCTGAGCGGTAAGTCCCTTAAGATCCCAGCCAAAATCCTCAACATCAATTGATTTAACTTTAAGAACAGAGCTTTCGTCTATTGTAATTTTTCTGTATTTTGCAGGACTGCCCACAAGACACGCGGTGCAGATATCAATAAGCCTGTTTCCCTTTTCGGTATAAAATTCATTTATACTCTGAATATGCATATGACCTGTTAACGCAAGCTCAACGCCGTTATCTGCAAGGAAGGCTGCCACCTGTCGCCAGTTATTTATTCTTGCGTCCCCTACTAAGTCAAACACGGGAACTGAGGGTATAATGGGGTAATGGCAAATTGCGAAAACATCGCAGTTATCTGTCCTTGCCTTGTCAAGCTGTTCCTTTGCCCAAGCCATAAGCCTTTCATCCATTGCGCCCTTAGGCTGACCCTTACTGTCACAGCATATAGCAAGCATTCTTATGCCTTCGGTAATTTCAGCAATATATGAGTGGGTCGGCTCATCAATAGCCAGGGCTTCACCATAACCGAAATCGCGGTACATTTCGCATAAATCATCGAAATCAGTTCCCTCAACAGTAACCCGACCATCTCCCTGCAACACATATGCAGACTCATTATAATCGTGACCTGCGGTTATAACAAAAATTCTTTTACCGCTTTCCTTAAGTGCATAAAGCTCCTTTATAAAGCCCTTATGGCTTTCCTTTTCACCGTTTTTAGTAAGGTCACCGGGAATTATAACAATGTCGGTTTCAGAATCCTTGATGATGCGTTCGAAGGTAGCTTTAACAATCGCACTGCTTTCCTTTACAAAATACTGCTCAGTACGCATATTGTTCTCAAATGCCTTTCCGCCGGCACCTAAGCTGTTTTCAAAATAATGTGTATCTGTTACAATATAAAAGCTAACAGGCTTCATATTCGCATCCCCCGAATTTTTATTTTTAAATATAAGGTCAAGCCTAATTCTTATTTTTAAATCATTATATCACATAGATATTATAAATTTCAATCCGCGAATTTTCACTTAAACAGTGTTAAAACACCGAATATTCGTCAAGCAGTATTCATCAACCACTCATAAAGAAAAAAGCAACAGTACATCAAATACTGTTGCTCTGATTTTTAATTACGCTTTATTATGCTGCAAGTTTTTCGGTTGTGCTGATTTCGGTTGTGCTGATAACCTTCACCGGTGTGCTTCTGTAACGGATAATGCCGATAATAACCGAAATAAGGGATATTGATTCGCTTAACATACCGCTGTATGAGAGGGCAAAAAGGTTGTAAGCAAGAATAAGTGTTGATGAAATAAGTATTGTTTTGCGGAAGCTCCTTGCATCGAAAACACCCATACAAATAGTATTAACAACAAGACCGAGAGTTATAAGAAGCGAGTGAACACCCTCCCATGAGAAGCAGCTTACTACTGCCATGGCTGCTCCGAAAAAGGCTGGTGTTATCAAATCTGTTTTATTGTTTTTTTCTCGATAGTAAAATGCAAAATTACGAATAATGCACACAACATTTAAAGCAAAGCCCGATGTAGCGCCTATAAGCAGATACTGAACACAGCTTAAAGCTGTTGCAGCAGTCTGAATAAGCATTATCTTGCTTTTCTGGGTGCGCTGATAAGAATAAAAGAATAATGCGACTGAAATAAAACCTAATGCGTGACCGAGTAAAGTGATAGAATTTTGCATGAGTACCTCTGAATGTTTTGCCTTGAAAAATTTTTATTACCGAGAGTAAATTATACTTGATTTAAGGCTAAAATCAAGATGGCAATTTGCAGATATTGCACAAACAATGTAGAAACATTTTAGTAATTTTGCCAATAAACATCAGAGGTATTTTGCAAGTCTGTTCCTTGTTTGAAAAGTAAGGAACCCATGCATGGTATAAAAGAAATAAAAGCCAAAATTCAGGCAGAAAAAGAAAGACTAAAACAAGAGCAGACTATCTAAAAATTTTTACTGCATAATACAAAGAAAGGGAGCTGACTGAAAAAGTCAGCTCCCTTGTGTTTTGGGTTCGACAAATTGGGATTTGTCAGTTTATCCTTCCTATCATATCAAGAGGAATTTCTTTAAAATCAGGGGCATCTTTTCTGATTTCATCGATATCTTTGATATTATAATCTCCGTTATCAGGATCGACAAAAATTTCATCGTATTTGCCCACATTATATATTGCATTTTCGCTTATATCGCTGAACCTCCAAACGGAGCTGTAAACCTCGCCATATCCCATATTTTTATTAATAATAATATTATTTTTGAAGGTGCTTGCAGGGTTAGGTATATAATCAGGCAAATCTGCTTTTGAAATATCGTCTGTGCAGTTCTTGTATTCGGGGAACGCATTTTGCCAGGTTTCACTCTGCCAGGGTGAATTATACAGTGCTTCCCACATATCGCCGCTGCCAACGTAAGCATGAGTGAACCAACCGTTTTCAATAGCACCTTCTCTTGCTCTATCATCAAATCTCAGGGCATTGTTGCCGGGATTCACAATGATATTATTGGTTATGACGTTATCTCTGCCACCACCGACGTGAATTGAGTTGCTCGGAATATTGATAAGAAGATTACCATAAATCTGCTGACCGGAAACTGCATCATCAAGATAAATACCATCGGGGTTGTGATTTTCCGAACCGACATTATAGATACAGTTGTATCTTACAATATTGCCGTACCACACCCAGCTTCTTCCCGAGTAAATTGCACCTGCATCATCTGAAAGAAGGCATACATCGTGAATAAGATTATATTCAATAATGTGATTGTTACCTTTATATGTAATTGCTTCGTGAGGAGAGTTAGCCATTTCGTTGTGAGAGCAAATGTTTCCCACGCCCTCAAGAGTAACCGCCGGCTGATAGGTCTGGTAAATTTCCGACCAATCGTGGATGTAATTATTGTCAGCCTTGCTGTTGCCGGGAGTAAGAGTTTTTGTATCACCGCCGGTAATGATAATTCCGCCTTTTCCCGTTCGGGTGATTTCGTTGTTATATGCAAGATTGTTATAGCCGTCCATAACAAGAGCATTACCTGCAACATTTTTGATAAGACAATTCTGAACGGTATTGTTATTGCCTGTCATAACCACGCCGTCACTTCGTGTTCCTTTCACGGTTAATCCGTCAAGGGTAATGTAATCAGCCTCAGCATTAATTACGGGATTGAGTGAGAGAGAAAGAATAATTTCTGCATCATCCTTGTTTTCGGGTTCCCACATACAAAGCAATCCGTTTTCTCTGTCGAGATACCATTCTCCGGGTGCAGAAAGCTCCTCAAGAATATTGAAGAAATAGTACGGCGCATCGGTTTTTGTGCCGTAAAGACTGACAAACTCGGGTGTAAGCTCAGCCGTCTCTTTATCAAAGCTTTTTATGGGTGTTGAAGCATCTGCCCAATCATATTTCCAATAACCGAACATCCACACGTCGTCAAGTGTTTTCCAGCCTGAAATTCTCTCTGAAAGTTCTGAATTTACCCTATAAACATCAGGTTCGGGATTACGGATTTCATACCAATTTTCAACCTCGGTAAGTGCACCGTCTGACTCCTTACCCAAACCTGTTTTTACAACCTCTTCGGTATAAAGATATTCATTATCAGGGTATCTCGCAATAGTCTGCCTTATATCGTCCACGAAAAGCTCACAGTAAAGCGGACCTGTATAATCGCCGTCATAGTTATCCGCTGTATGATAAGAGCCGATTGCATAAATCTTACCCCAATCATCGCTTGTGAGAGAATACGGTGTTTTTGTAAGGTCAACAACAATAACGTTTTCTTTTGCCTCAGCAGAAAGTCTTTGAGCAATTTTGGGATAATTTTTAACGTTGTTAAAATCCGAGGTGTAAAGTGTTATACCGCCGTTGATAATAACCTCACCGTTATAGGAGCAGTAAGTTATGGGACATTCTTCTGTTCCTGAATCTTCTTTTGTAAAATTAAGAGAAGACACACGGTATTCACCTGCTTCGATGCAGACAGTTATTCCTTTTTTACCAGATTTATCTGTTTTTCTTACAGCTTCAACCGCTTTTTCAATTGTGAGAAACGGAGCATCTTTTGTGCCGCTGTTTTCATCATTGCCTTTTGTGCTGACATAAAAATCGCCGATAATCATTTTATCATCATTCTTTTCTTTTGATACTGTTGTTACAGATGGTGCAGGTGCAGTATAATTTTCGTAAAGCAAAATGTAAATGTGTGATTTGATATACGAATGACTTCCAAAAAGAAAACCAATTAATATTAGTAAAGGAATAATTGATTTTACAACCTTATTGTCAAATATTCTGAATACACAAAACAGAGCCATAACAGTTGTGAGAATGAACGTAATATAAACCGGAATAACCATTGCAGCCAGCTTAAGCTCACCGCCGCCGATTACAGCATTTATCAAAAACATAAGTCCGACAAGGATAAGCGCAAAGACCAAAGCCGTCAAAACTGCATTTAATACTATTTTCTTTTTATGCGTTTTTTTGCTCAGCGGTATTGAAAGCAAAGCTCCACCAAGGCAGACAACAAATCCGAGAACAAACTGGAGAGGTGTATATTCATAGCAGAGATACTGCATATGGTAATAATATAATCCGACAATTGCAAAAGTTATGCCCAAAACAAGACAAATTGTTCCGGATATTTTTGCGTTTAAGGTTTTTTTCATAAAAATAAACCCTCCTTAATTCTCATTCACTGAAATAATAGCACAATGTAACCCTTCTTTTCAATCGCAGATTACAAAAAATTCTCACTGTGATGTACGGTTATATTTGCTGTCTGATAAATTCTTATTTGTTGAACTAATTATAACACCCAATTAAAACCAAAAGAACAGTTTTATAATGATTGTAATTTGTTGAAAGGATTATAGTCGAATTTCCAAAGAAAATTCGATACCAAATCATATATTTGGTATCGAAACAGTGTAATTTTACACTGTTTCGACTAACTATAATCGTTATAATTGAACTTATTGCTTAAATAGGATTTACTTTATATCAATATTTATATTACGTGATTTTTAAGAATTCCTTTTCCGCATTAAAATCAGTTTATGAATATCTGTAAAATGGTTCTTGGTGTTTTTTTCCTTTTTTTCTCTTTTTCACTGTGAGCACAGGCAATCCAATTGCTATGGCAATCGGAACCAATGGTGATAATATAAGTACAAGAACATATAGTATACCCATTAAAATAGCACCTGCGTGAGATTTATAGACGGGAGTTTCCATACGTAACGGTGGAATCTCATTCATATCAAGAGTACCTGCTCTGTCAGGAACAGAGTTATTGAACAGCATTGGTTCTATGATATCTGAAACAGAATAACCGCCCAGAAGCTTATCTTTTACATTTACAAAAGGTTGGGTGTCAATAATACTGTCGAGCGTAGCGCAAATTGACATAACTACTTTATATTCAGGTGTGTCAGGAGTATATGCGCCGTCGCCAATAAGCATATTAAACGCAGTTTCAATAATGAGATCAAATATTTTCAAATTCTTGATCCTTTTATACTCTTCAGAGGTAAGTCGGGCTTTGCCTTTTACAAGGAAATATATATCCTTTACAGTTAAACGATCCATCAGCTTTTTCACTTTTGGGTTTGAGCCGGTAACTGCGCGATAATAGTCGTTATAAAACACCTTATGATAATGCTCGAAAAGAGATTCTTCTTCTATTTTTGTGCTTTCAACTGCTTCTATGTATTTGCAGTTATAGGTTACTGATTCAATTTTTCCGTCAAGCTCGATTTCTCGGTATGCAGGTGGATAGAATCTTACACTGGGAGTTGTGATATCCCACATATGATTTCCGTTGTCGCTTTTAACGTAACCAACATCACAGAAATGAGAATGTCCTGTAAAAGCAAGGTTAAAGCCCATATCTGCAAGCATATGACCAACAACAGGAGCACGCATATCTCTGTTTTCTTTCCCTGCACCAAGACGATGGGCAGGAACTGCAGGAAGCATAGGATGATGTGAGCAAAGGAATATATATTTTCCGTCTCTTTTTGCTTCGTCATACATCCGCTTTATCCATCTGAGGCAAGACGGAGAGTATGTAGGGCTCTTATCCTTCAAAGCCTCCTCATTACGAAAAATATCGTTGAGCATAAGGCAACGTGTGTTTTCATCAAGGTCAAGACAGTATGAAAAGCTTGATTCATGCACAGAATAAGCATCATTCGGTCCGAATTCACGATAGATTTCCCAAATTTCTTCAGGTGAAAGCGCAGGTACAAGTCCGGGAACAAGCTCTTCTTCGGGAAGTGAAGAAAACTCATCCTTTACCAATCTTTTCCAATCTGCATTTTCAATATCAAACCAAGGCTCGTCCCAAGGAGTGCTTTTGTATTCTGTTTTTTCACCGTGTTTTCTAACATAAGCCTTGTGGTGATGAAAGTCATGGGTAGCAAATATTACATATATTTTACTACCGTTCTGCTTTACTTTACGAAGAAACGCTGAAAAATCCTCGTGGGAGAAACGGTCTCCGCTATTGGTAAGATCACCAACTATAAACAGTACATCACAATCCTTTGACGCCTGCAAAACAGCTGCTTCTGTTACTGCGGGCTGAAGCATAAGCTCCTCATCTGTTTTATCAGTTATCATTCGGCGTGAAATATAATGTGTATCAGACATCATTACAAATCTCATATAAGCACCTTCTTTACGCTTTTTGCATAATAATTTCTGTCATAATAACTCTCCACATCAAATTTTTTATGCCAACGCTATTATACCACACATCCCACCACATTTCCACACCTACATTTATGCAAAAAACTTTACCGCATAATACAAAGAAAACAACCCGTCACAAATCGTGACGGGTTGTTGTTTATACATTGTTACTTTGCCTCTAAATAATAAACATTGTGTTTGTCTTTTTGATATTCAACTGAATATGGGCAGTTATCTTTATCTCCCATATATAAAACAGATGAACTTGTTGGAACTTTTTTTATGACAAGTATATTTCCGCGTTTACCTATTGTACAAACCTCTTCATATATTTCATAAATCGATAGGTGCCAATGTGTAATTGAATCATCTATTTTCCAAAATAGTTTCTTAGAAACATCAATGCAACAATCTCTCGGGTCAACACCAATGCACCCCACCTGAATGGTGTTTTTGCACAAGTCCAGTAAAAACGGACAATAGAAAAAAGAGACCTCCTATGGTAGAATTAAACTATCATAGGAGGAAATTTTATATCCGGGAGTTACAGAAATATACAACAATACCATTGGTTTAGTGGGGAGAAATCAACCGTTAGTAGAGTAAAAAGCAAAGGCTAAACTCTTATTTATCGTAATTTTCGCTGAGTTTCTTTACTTTCTTGTTATCAAAATGTATATGAATACGTTCCCAATGAAAAACACGCCTTTTGAACCAAACGGAAGAAAAATGTTTATAAATAAATGATGGATTCGCCTTATTCAAAGGTGCGTATCTCACTTTGTAAGCATCCAACAGCTTGCAATAAGCTTTTACCTTATCCATAAAATTCGATGAATTCTTTGGTGACCAGGCATTTTCAGCGATTGCTCCAAGTCTTGGGAAGGTCATAAATTCAAGTTTCTTCATATCAGGCACATATTCTGTCCACATACAAGCTTCAACGCCGTAGGTGTCCTCATCTTTTTCGGTCAATGCACCATCACTGTTGCAAACATCCGAGAGGGATGTCCATCCGTAAGGGAAATCAAGATAAAAAGTTTTATTTTTTGAGTTTATGAGCTTTCTGCCTCGTTCAAGTTCCTTTTTTATCATTTCATCGTTACAATGGGGTTTATATATGGTCCACGCAATTTTGGAAGAAAGGTTATCCGTTCCACCTTCTGTATCGTTGCCCCACATAATAGAAGAATAACCTTTTGATGCAAGATAATCGTTAACTTTTGACATAAAGAACATCTGGAGGTCGTTTTCATCGTGCAGATTGTTTTCTTTTATGGCCTTCTGGCAATGAGGACATATTTTCCAACGTTCTTTGAATGCTTC
>JAZRDP010000073.1:0-1469 GCA_045660345.1 Acutalibacteraceae bacterium | reverse complement strand
AGAGGAAGCTTATAAAGAGGTAATTCGCATATAAGAACAACCACTATAATACATTGAATAACATTTGCATATGCAAAGATTTTGTATCTGCCAAGCTTTTTGAGAAGCTTCTTTCTTATAAGAATATTTCTGAAACCGCTCCAACCATTTGCAAGGAAATGTGCACCGAAGATTTTGAAAATGTTGAAGCTATTTATACCTTTCCATCGGGTATCCACGATATTTGCAATATCGTCAGGAAGAATGGAAGAAAAATCAAATATAAGCATCAGTAAACCTAATATAGCAAAGGTAAGATACACTATGTTATATTTTCGTTCAATCTTTTTGGGGAGAAAACCTAAGTTTGCGTCAACACCCATATTAAGAAGATTCCAGAAATATGTTGATGCAATAAAGAATACATTTATTGCACTGAATGTAAGAAGAGGTATTTCGTAATAATATGCAATAAGATAACAACCCGTACCAAAGGTAAGGAAGCTTTTCAGATAGTTGAGAGTATAATCACCACCAACTGCAGCAAAAATTGAAAAGTATTCTTTATATGGAACATGCTTTCCCTCAGCAGGAGTGTTCCAATATTTTTTCATTTCCTTGAAAATATTATCTTTTTTCTTAGGCGCTGTTTTTGCCATCAGTTTTCATCTCCTTCCTGGGGAAGTTCGTTTATTCTGTTATTTGCGTCTTCACGTGTTTTGCCGTATTGCTCCTTTGGTGCAACGTTAATAACAGTCTTTTTAATGTTTTTTGGAAGCCAACTGTCGCCAAAGGTTATACCCTCTTCGCTTTCTGCACCCATATAAAACTCTTTAAGATTTGAGCAGGAGTAGAATGCAAAGCTGTCAATTTCTTTAACAGATTCAGGAATAAACATAACAGGCTTCATACCATGGCAATAGCTGAACGCATCAGAACCGATTTTCTCAAGCCCGTCAGGAAGAGTAACAAGTGAAATGTTTTCGCACTTAAAGAACGCCATATCACCGATTTCCTTTAAGGTTTCGGGTAAATCGATTTTGGTTAAGGTTGCGTTTTTATAAAAAGCACAAGAGCCTACTCTCTCAACACCCTTTGGGATAGTGTAGGCAGTATCCTCTTTCTTAAGGGGATAAGCTAACAAAGTCTTCATATCTTTGGTGTAAAGCACACCATCAACAGAAGTATAATATTCATTAGCTTCATCAACCTCTATTGCTTTGAGCTCCTTGCAATAGAAAAATGAAGTTTCATCTATGTATTTTACATCTTTGCCTATATGAATAACCTCAACATATTCATCGGTATTCATTGTGAATTTACCTATTGCCGAAACAGGCTTTGAGGTGTCAGGATTGTTGCCGTTTTCATCACGGACATAGTCAATATACACCTCTTTTGTAGAGTTATTGCCGTTAAAGCCGAAAAGTACCCAACCTTCAACAGGGGATTTGTCCTCAAGTACTGTCTGATATTCATATTCAAACGGA
>JAZRDP010000072.1:0-40192 GCA_045660345.1 Acutalibacteraceae bacterium | reverse complement strand
ATAAACTGACCGAACTCACTACCCATAAACATAAGTTTTTTACCAGGATGAGCCATCATATAACCCATAAAGGCACGGACACCTGCAAATTTTTCTTCATAAGTTCCGGGCATTTTATTAATGAGAGAACATTTACCGTGAACAACTTCGTCGTGTGAAATCGGCAAGACAAAATTCTCTGAAAATGCATAGAAGAATGAGAATGTAATGCAACCGTGATTGCCTTTTCTGTAAAGCGGGTCAGTTGAGAAATAACGGAGAATGTCATTCATCCAACCCATATTCCACTTATAGTTAAAACCAAGACCGCCCATAAATACAGGCTTTGTAACCATTGGCCAAGCAGTACTTTCTTCGGCTATGAGCAAACTACCGTGATAATCACGGAAAACATTCATACTGAGTTTATTAAGAAATGCAACGGTTTCAAGGTTTTCAACCCCACCGTCTTTATTTGCAATCCAATGGCCATCTTCCCTACCGTAGTTAAGATAGAGCATTGAAGCAACTGCATCAACACGAAGACCATCAATATGGTACTCATCAAGCCAGAAACAAGCATTTGATATAAGGAAACTCTGAACCTCGTTTCTGCCAAAATCAAAAATCTTTGTTCCCCATTGGAGATGTTCTCCTTTTCGAATATCCGCATATTCATAGCAAGGAGTTCCGTCAAACTCAGCAAGTCCATGGGCATCTTTCGGGAAATGGGCAGGAACCCAATCCACAATAACACCAATACCTGCTTTATGACATTGGTCAACAAAATATTTAAAATCATCGGGCGTTCCGTAACGGGAGGTTACTGCAAAATAACCTGTTACCTGATACCCCCAGGAACCATCAAAGGGATGCTCTGCCACAGGAAGAAGCTCGATATGGGTATAGCCCATATTCTTCACATATTCAACAAGCTCTTTTGCCATATCACGATAACTCAATGTATTTCCGTCATCATAACGCTTCCAAGAGCCTAAATGTACCTCGTAAATATTAACTGGAGAGGAATAAACGCTTGATGCCTTTCTCTTTTTAAGCCAGGCGCTATCATTCCATTTATAAGTACCTTCGAATATTTTTGAAGCCGTTCCAGGACGGGTTTCTGCGTGAATTGCATAAGGGTCTGCTTTATAAAGCTTTCTGCCTGTTTTGGTGTGAATAATAAATTTATAAGAATCAAAATTCTTTACACCCTCAACATAGATTTCCCACACACCACCATCATTAAGGCGATACATAGGAGCGGCATCCTCACTCCAATCATTGAAAGCACCTGTTACAAAAACACTTTCTGCATTAGGCGCCCAAACCCTGAAAACATATTTGCCATCTTCCACTTTATGCGCACCTAAAAACTCTTGTGCTTTAAAGTTTTTTCCCTGATGAAACACATATAAAGGAAAATCATTATAATTGTTCTTATTTTTCACTTCTGCACCTCACAAACGCGCTATTGTGCTATGTTACATTATATCAAATTAATAATATCAAATAACAAAACTCATTTCAAGGGAAATTTGATATATTTTGTTAAACCAAAGTTAAATTTTACCATATTTATTTGTTGGTTTTGCACAAGGTTTTTGTGAAAATCGCCATCAAAAACGCAAGTCATATTGTTCAATCTTTTTAAAAGCAAGTTTAACTATTTATTAAATAATAAATAATTATAGTATTTTTCTTTTTCGGAAAAATAAAAATGTAAAAAATGGTATTATATTCAATTGTATACTTAAACGTTTAACTATTTCGGGGGAAAGCTAAATGAATTACAGAGAAACGGTGCATAAACTTATTTCCACCTCTCTTATCCATCGTTACCATATAACAAAATCTGCACAGAAAGCAGGGCTATATTATGGTCAACCGATGATATTGGAATATATAAAAGAACATAACCTATGCACACAAAAAGAACTTGCAGACAGCTTACACATATCTCCTGCAAGTGTTGCAACTTCAATAAAAAGACTTGAAAAAAGCGGTTTTGTGAAACGCTCAACAGATAAAGATGATGTAAGAAAAAACAGACTTTCTTTAACTGAAGACGGTTTGAATATTTTAACGGAATTCAGATGCATCTGTGATGAAACAGATAAAGAAATGTTTAAAGATTTTTCCGAAGGAGAATGTGAATTACTGTGCGCATATCTCCAGCGATTATACAACAATCTTGACACAGAAAACCTCACAAATTGTCAAATGAAAGCTGAAATAAAAAAAGATGAAGAAAAAGCAAAGGAGGATGCAGAAAATGATTAAAAAACTTATGAGTTATGCGGGTAAATATAAAATTTACGCAATACTCTCCCCTGTTTCAATTGTTTTAGAAGTTCTTATTGAGGTTATAATACCTCTTCTTATGTCTGTAATAATCGACTGCGGAATAAGCGGCCAACCCCTTGAGAACAAAGGTAGCTTTATTGCAGAAATTCTTATTTCTTTAGGCTTTGGAGATAAAGAAGGAACGGACCTTATTCTTTCCCTTGGTGCACTTATGATTGGTATGGCTTGTATCTCTCTTGCCTGCGGTGCAGCAGCAGCTTTCTTTGCCGCAAAGGCGGGTATGGGCTTCGGCGCAGAACTGCGTTTCGGAATTTTCCAAAAAATTCAGGATTTCTCATTCTCAAATGTTGATAAATTCTCAACAGGTTCACTTATCACAAGAATGACCACCGATATAACAATGATTCAGAACACCTTTATGATGGCAGTTCGTATGTTTGTACGTTCTCCTCTTATGTTCTCAATGGCAATTGTTATGGCATTCAGCATAAATAAAAAACTTTCACTTGTTTTTATGTGCGTTGCACCTATTATGCTTTTCCTTATCCTTCTTATTGGTGTTAAAGCACACAAGCGTTTTAAGAGAATGTTTAAAAAATACGATAAGTTCAATACATTCATTCAGGAAAATCTTATTGCCGCACGAGTTGTTAAAGCCTTTGTCCGCGCAAAACACGAAAAAGATAAATTTAAAATTTCCAACGATGAATTAAAGGATGCTTCAATCTTTGCAGAAAAGCTCATAATCCTTAACGGGCCCATAATGTCTGTTTCTGTGTATACCTGTATTATTCTTATTCTCTGGATTGGCTCAAAGCTTATCTTAGACGGAAATATGTTCTTGGGTGACCTTATGAGTTTCATAACATATATTCAGCAAATCTTTATATCCCTTTCGTTCATTTCAATGATTTTCGTTATGTCAGTTATGTCAAAGGCTTCTATGGACCGTGTTTATGAAGTCCTCACAGAAAAGCCACACATTGATGATGAAAATGCAGACGAAAGTCTTACTGTTTGTGACGGAAGCATTGAATTTAAAAATGTATCCTTCAAATACGGCAAAAATGCTAAACGAGAGGTTCTTAAAGATATTAATCTCTCTATCAAATCAGGCGAAACTATCGGTATCATAGGTTCAACCGGTAGTGCAAAATCCTCTCTTGTTCAGCTTATTCCAAGACTTTACGATACAACCGAGGGTGAAGTTCTTGTTGGCGGAAGAAATGTTAAAGATTACAAGCTTCACAATCTCCGCGATAATGTTTCAATGGTGCTTCAGACCAATATTCTTTTCTCAGGCACAATTGAAGAAAACTTGCGTTGGGGTAATGAAAACGCAAGCTTTGAAGAAATCCGTGCCGCCGCAAAAATTGCTCAGGCAGATGATTTTGTTATGAGCTTCCCCGACGGCTACCAGACAGATTTAGGTCAAGGTGGTGTTAATGTTTCGGGCGGTCAGAAGCAAAGACTTTGCATAGCCCGCGCTATTCTCAAAAACCCGAAAATCCTTATTCTTGATGACTCAACAAGTGCAGTTGATACTGCAACTGACGGAAAAATCCGCGAGGGTATGAAGAATCTTTTACCCGACACCACAAAGATTATAATCGCCCAGAGAATCAACTCTGTTCAGCACGCTGACAGAATCATCGTTATTGATGACGGCCAAATTGACGATATTGGTTCCCACGAAGAATTGCTTTCAAGAAACGAAATATATAAAGAAGTATATATTTCACAGCAAGAAGGCAAAATGGAACAATAAGAAAGGAGGAAGTCAGATGGCAGAAAAACAAGTTAAACGCCCCAATGGTAACGGACCCGGACCGGGAGGCAGAATGAAATTTGAAAAACCGAAGAACACAAAAAAGACTCTTTTAAGACTTCTTTCTTATGTTACTCAGAAAAAAGTCTTGCTTGTGGCTGTTTTCGTCCTTGTTCTTTTCAGTTCAATTGCAGATATTGCAGGAACATACCTTTTAACTCCTATTATTAATGAAATCGGTAATATGGTTTCAACAGGTAGCAGAGATTTTACAGTAATTATAAAATATCTTTGTGTCTTGGGTGTGCTTTATATTTTAGGTGCAGTAGCTCAATACACCTACTCTCGACTTATGCTCAATGTTTCCCACGGCACACTGAATTTATTGAGAAAAGACCTTTTTGATCATTTACAGGATTTGCCTATCAAATATTTTGACACTCACACTCATGGCGAACTTATGAGCCGTTTCACAAATGACGTTGACACCATCCGCGAAGCAATCAGTCAAGGACTTATACAAACAATAACATCCCTTGTAACTGTTATTGGTATCTTTATTATGATGCTCTATATCAGTCCTGCTCTTACTTGTTTGATTATCATTATGCTTGTTGTTATGCTTAATGTAATTAAACTTATTGGTGGTCGCTCTTCCGGTTATTTCCGCCGTCAGCAAATGGCGGTTGGTGCAGTCAACGGCTACATTGAAGAGCTTATTGAAGGCTCAAAGGTTGTAAAAGTTTTCTGTCGAGAAGAAAAAACAAAATCAACTTTTAATGAAATTAACGAAAACTACAGAAAAGCAGCAACAAACGCTCATACCTTTGCAAGTATTTTGATGCCAATTATGGGCAATCTTTCATATTTCAACTTTGCAGCTACTGCAGCTTTTGGTGCTTTCATAATTCTTAAAGTTGGTGAAACTGCAACAGGTGGTATATCCGGCTTGTTCTTAGGTGGTGCAGCGGGCGTGCTTACTATCGGCTCACTTGCAGCCTTCCTCCAGTATACAAGACAGTTCTCTCGTCCTATAAGTATGATTTCACAGCAGATGAACAGCATTCTTGCTGCTCTTGCAGGTGCAGAAAGAATTTTTGAAATCATCGACGAAACACCCGAAGAGGACAATGGCTATGTAACTCTCGTTTATGCAAATGTTGACGAAAACGGCAACATTACAGAATCCGAAACCCGAACAGGTACATGGGCTTGGAAGCATCCTCATTCAGCAGACGGCAGTGTTACCTACACTCTTCTTAAGGGTGATGTCCGCTTCCACGATGTCACATTCTCTTATGACGGCAAGAAAACAGTTCTCAAAAATGTTTCTCTTTACGCTAAGCCCGGTCAGAAAATCGCCTTTGTTGGCTCAACAGGTGCAGGTAAAACTCCAATTACCAACCTTATTAACCGTTTCTACGATATTCAGGAAGGTAAAATCACCTACGATGGCATAAACATCAAGAAAATCAAAAAGGACGATTTGCGCCGTTCTCTTGCAATGGTTCTTCAGGACACTCACCTTTTCACAGGTACAGTTGAAGAAAACATCCGCTACGGTAAGCTCGATGCAACTCACGAGGACATTGTAAGAGCTGCAAAAATTGCAAATGCAGACAGCTTTATCACTCGTCTTCCTGATGGATATAACACAATGCTTACAGGTGATGGCTCAAACCTTTCACAAGGTCAGCGTCAGCTTCTTGCTATTGCCCGCGCAGCAGTTGCAGACCCACCTGTATTAATTCTTGATGAGGCAACAAGCTCAATCGATACCCGAACAGAGCGACTTATCGAAAAGGGTATGGATTCTCTTATGCAGGGAAAAACAGTTTTTGTTATCGCCCACAGACTTTCCACTGTCCGAAACTCAAATGCAATTATGGTGCTTGAAAATGGCGAGATAATTGAAAAGGGCGACCACGATACTCTTCTTGAGGAAAAAGGCAAATACTACAAGCTCTACACAGGGCAATTTGAATTATCGTAATAACGAAAAAATCACTCACATAAATTTATGTGGGTGATTTTTTTGCTGTAGAGTGAATGGATTCAAACCAAATATGCCTTAAATGTCCGAATTCACGCACCTTTGTAATTTTTTTGTCTCGTAATACTTTCTCCTTTCAAGAGTTTTAACGATGTTACAGGGAAAAGCGACTGTATTAAACCATATGTAGTTCGAATCCATCACTCTAAAAGTTAAGATTTTGTAACAATTGTTGTGTTTTTTGAAAAAAAGTATATAATGTATGAGAAAAACAAAATTTAATTATTATTGTGTGGTATATAATAATGGAACATATATTAAAGTCAGAAAAGGCTTTGAAAAAGTTGGAGATAATCCGAGGCTTTTTACTAAGCGAAAAATGGATGACAATTCTTTTCGTTATTGCAGGAACATTTGCCTGCCTTCATTCCGCATTCCCGAAAGAACAATTTCATATCTGGGGTTCAGTTGTTTTGGCATACATTACCGGTATCGTTTTCGTATTGAGCGGTGATATATTCGCAATGCTGATACCCGCTATGTTCACCTACTGTATCGGTATAAGGTGTTATAACTCGCTATCCACCTTCGGTGAAATATGGTGGCTTGCAATACCCTTGGCTATAATGCTGTTATTCAATATAATTGCCTATTTCAAGAAGCCAACTATCAAGGGCGCTCAATTCTTCCCGATGCTCTTCGTTTCTATTGCCGTAACAATCGGCGGCGTAGGTGTTATTTCTGCAAAGGATTACTTCGGCGGTGCCGCAATTTACAATATGTTGGGTATCGGCTTCGGTATGCTTTTGATTTACTGCTTCTTCTATTCAAAAATCAACACCAACAGAAACTATCTCTTAATCGAAAAATTCACCGATATAATGGTTGTTATCGGCTTATTCCTTGCCTTTATGGTGTTTATGCATTACATAATCAACATCAACACCGTAATTGACAAAGGCGGTATTTTCTACATAAGATGGCGAAACAACGCCTCAACAATGCTTATGATGGCTCTGCCCTTTGCCTTCCTTTTAGGAAACCGCAAATCCTCTGCCGTTATTCTTGCATTTCTTTTCTATGCCGCAACACTTCTCACAGGCTCAAGAGGTGGTATGATATTCGGCTCAATTGAAATGGTTATGTGCATTGTTATGTACATTCTTTATGACAAGCGTCGTCGCCTTGCATATATAATTATCTGCGGATGCTTCATATTCGTAGCGCTTACTTATTTACCCGAAATAACAAGCTTTTTAAACACTACCATTCAAAGAGTTTTCAAGGTTCTTAATGAATTCCTTTTGGGCGGTGCAGATACAGAAACACGAGTTCGTCACTATGCACGAGGCGTTGAGGATTTCTTCAATCACCCCATATTCGGAACAGGTCTCGGCAATATGACCAACCGAGATATTTTCAAAAACAAGCCCGGCTCTCTTTGCTGGTATCATTGCGAGCCCATTCAGATTGCAGGTAGCTTCGGTATTGTAGGTATTGTTGCTTTCGTTTATCAGTTCATAAAACGAAATCTTTTAATCTGGAAGCATGCAACCCTTTTCAATATGACAATATTCCTTTCTTACATCAGCCTTGAGCTTATGTCCTTGGTAAACCCCGGAATATTCTGTCCCATGCCCTATCTCTTACTTGTAGTAATTTATATGATAGTTGTTGAAAAATGCAACGATACAGAACCACAGATAAAAGTGCCCATTTTAAAGAAATTCCGTGATAAACGAAAAGCTAAAAAATTGACAATTGCAAAATAAAATAGCAGCCAGTTGCCAGTCGCCAGCTGCCAGTGTTATAACAAGAACTGTATTCTTCTCAATTTTCTTTTTGATAAATCTATGTAAGAAACATAGCAAATTGATGAAAAATAAAAGTTAAATATAAAAAAAGTTAATGGTGGTATCATCTTTTCAAGAGATGGTACCACCATTTGTTTTCTATATATTTTTAGAACTATCGTTGGGTATGCCTTCACCTTATGGGTATCGCTCTGCTTTGCTAACCGCTGGTAGATGGCGACTGGAGGCTATCCACTATTTTTATTCTGTGATTTCTATTTTTTCTGCCAATCTTATATCGCTTGAAGCGGAGCCTACCATAATTTCAAACTCGCCATCTTCAACAACCCATTCTAAATCTTTATTGAGTAATCTGAAGGATTCAAAATCAAGCTTAAATTCTACAGTTTTCTTTTCTCCTGCTTTAAGGTTTATTCTTTCAAAGCCCTTAAGAAGCTTAAGCGGTGTTACAACGGAAGATACAATATCATTTACATAAAGCTGAGTAACCTCATCACCATCAACCTTACCAATATTTTTAACATCAAATGTAACTGTATAATCTGTTCTGCCTTGCTTTTCAATCTTAAGATTGCTATATTCAAACTCTGTATAAGAAAGTCCGTAACCGAAAGCATATCGTGGACCTCTTTCACCCTCAAACATCATTTCTGTATGGTTTGGAAGAATTGAATAATAGCAAGGAATTCTGTTAGAATCTGCAGGGAATGAAACGGGTACTCGACCTGCAGGATTATTTTCACCTAAAAGAGTTTCAACAATTGCCTTTGCACCGAATTCGCCACCAAACCAGGAAACAAGAATAGCATTTGAAGCCTTAACCTCTTCGGTCAAATCAATTGCTCTGCCGTTTTCAAAAACAAGAATTAAGGGCTTGCCTGTTTTTGCAACCTCAAGAATAAGCTCTCTCTGTTTACCGGGCAATTTCAAATCTGAGCGGTCATGACCTTCACCACTTGTAAAGTTGTTGTCACCACCAACAAAAATAACAAGGTCGCTTTGCTCTGCAGCTTTAACTGCATCCTCAATGCTTCCACTTTCGTCCTCGTCATAAACCTCAATAAGATGGGGCTGACCATCCTCCATAGCAACTGCTTCAACGCCCTTGGGAATACCGCAACCTGAGCTCTGAAGAACAGTAACCTCGTCACCTAAAGCTTTTTTAAGCTCTTCGTAAACAGAGTTCACATTGTAGCCATAGGGAACAGAGGAATAACCGCCGATTCTCTGTCTTGCAGAGGAAGGACCAACAACAGCAATAGTTTTATATTCCTTTTTAAGAGGAAGAATACCATCGTTTTCAAGAAGAGTCATTGCCTCACGAGCGCCATCAAGAGCAACAGCTTTATGCTCGTCGCATCTGATAACATCCTTATAGTGCTCTTCATCTGTATATGGATTTTCAAATAAGCCAAGCTCAAATTTAACCTTAAGCACATTCTTTACGGAATTATTTATAAGCTCCTCGGAAACTCTGCCCTCTTTAATGAGGTTCAAAAGAGTTTCTTCCCAGAATTCAGGAGTATAATCAAGACAGCCCTGCATATCAAGACCTGCATTAATTGAATCGCAGATAGCATCAACATGGTTTGCAGCAGTTCTGTGAGCGGTAACAAGTCTTGTAATTGAGCCCCAGTCTGCACGGACATAGCCCTTAAGACCATATCTGCCACGAAGAATATCTGTTAAATAATATTTTGAGCTTGCTACAACCTCACCATCAATACAGTTATAGCAGGACATAACATTATAAGCTCCTGCCTTGGTGATAGCCTTTTCAAAAACAGGAAGATAACACTGCTCAATTTCTCTTTTTCCCACTCTTGCATTTGCGCAGTTGATACCATTTTCAGGCATACCATGGGTGCAATAATGCTTTGGCTCAGTTAAAACTGCGTCATTTCTTGCAAACTCACCGTTTTTCTGCTCACCGGTGATAATAGAATAGCCCATTTCGGAGCAGAGATATGTATCTTCACCAAAGGTTTCTTCAACTCGACCCCAACGAGGCTCTCTTGCAACATCAAGGTTGGGAGCCAGGATTTCCTGCATACCTAAAGCACGGGTTTCCGCACCAATTGCTTTACCTGTTTTATTGACAATCTCTCTGTTGAAGCTTGCGCCAAGTCCGAGAGGAACAGGGAAAATTGTTGCACCGGGAAATGAAATTCCGTGAAGAGCTTCACCTGTGAAAATACAGGGAATTCCAAGTCTTGTTTTTTCTACAAGATATTTCTGAAATTTGTTGAAAACTGCAGGAATTGTATAGGAATCGTGAATAAATCCGATACCATGGTCACCAACTGTTTTCTCAAATTTCTCATATTCCACATCGGAAGACTCGTGAATACAGCAATGGTTCAATGTGCTGGGAACTGTTGCATATTCAACTCCTCGGAGAATATCAATCTGAGCTACCTTTTCCTCTAAAGTCATTAAAGAAAGTAAATCCTCTGCTCTTTCCTCGGGAGAAAGAGCAGGGTTTTTATATTTGTAATCCATAGAGCACCTTTATTTTCTTATTTCTTGATTTTCATTGAAATATCGAATGCTGTAACTGAATGAGTAAGAGCACCGATTGAAAGAATATCAACGCCTAATTCTGCAACACTCTTGATTCTTTCCTTTGTAAGGTTACCCGAAGCCTCAAGAAGCGCCTTGCCGTCAACCATTTCTACTGCCTGCTTCATTGTTTCGTTGTCCATATTATCAAGCATAATGATATCTGCGCCAATTGAAACTGCCTCTTCAACCTCTGCAAGAGTTCTTGTTTCAACCTCAATTTTTACTGTATGACCGATTTTCTCGCGAAGAGCCATAACCGCCGCAGTAATACCGCCCTTTGCATCAATATGGTTATCCTTAAGCATAGCGCAATCTGAAAGATTATATCTGTGATTTCTGCCACCACCGCAGGTTACTGCATATTTCTGAAGAGAGCGAAGACCGGGAAGAGTTTTTCTTGTATCTGCAATTGTTGCTCTTGTGCCTTCAGTCTGCTTTACACATTCATTTGTAAGAGTTGCGATACCGCTCATATGCTGAATAAGGTTAAGGGCTGTTCTTTCGCCTTTAAGAAGCTTAACAGTTCTGCCCTTGAATTCTGCAATAAGGTCACCATTTTTAACCATATCACCATCTTTTTTATGAAGAGTGTATGAAAACTGGTCATCAAGAAGCTCAAAAACCCTCATTGCAATTTCCGCACCGCAAAGCACACCATCTGCTTTAGCAACAAAATATGCTTCGCTTACTGCACCCTCATAAAGAAGGTAATCAGTTGCAACATCTATATAGTTAATGTCCTCTGTAATGGCATTTTTAATTAAATCATCAATATAAAACTGTGGTAAAATCATTTGTCAACCTCCTGAAGAATTATATATGCTATTGTAGCAAGGGAAAGTGCCTCGCAATAATCTGCAGTTACTGCAAATTTACCGTTTTTAAGCCTGTTAAGTATATTTTCAATTCGTTTTTTACCCTGAGGAATTGCACCCTCATCGGGAATAACGAAATATGCCTTCTGCATAATATCGCGGATTTCTGTTCTTGTTCCTTTGGGAAGAGGTGCACCTGTTCTGTCAGGCTCTTTTTCCTCAGGAATAGTTAATTTATAAAATCCTGCTCTTATGCAACGGGTTATGTCTTCTGCAGCCTTTCTTCCGAAAACAAGTGCTTCCAAAAGAGAATTACTTGCAAGTCTGTTTTTACCATGAACACCCGTACAAGCACATTCACCTGCAGCATAAAGTCTTGGAAGAGTTGTTCTTGCATTCAAGTCAACCTCAATACCGCCCATAAGATAATGCTGACATGGGAAAACGGGAATTAAATCCTTTGAAATATCTACACCCTGACTTAAGCAGCCTGCATAAATTCCTGGGAAACGTTTTTTTAGATACTCTTCACCTTTATAGCGAATATCAAGATAGAAATTATTACTACCCAGACGCCTTGATTCCATAATAACTGAGCGAGAAACCACATCTCTGGGAGCAAGCTCAAGGCGACTATCATATCTATCCATAAATCTCTCTTTGTTGCAATTGAGAAGATATGCGCCCTCGCCTCTTACAGCCTCACTTATGAGAAATTGCTCTCTGTTTGCGCCATTAAAAGCGGTAGGATGGAACTGCACATAGCTTAAATTTTTAATTGATGCGCCCATTTCATAGGCAAGACGTATTCCGTCACCGGTTGCAACCGAGGGATTTGTTGTGTACTTATAAACTCTCCCGATACCGCCGGATGCAAGAAGCACAAAATCCGCATAAATAGTTTTGTACTCCTTCTCCCTCATAATCTCAATTTTAAAACCGTTTTTAATACGGCTCATTGAGGTTACCATTGTTTCGTCAGAAAGGGTTACATTGGGAAGCTTTTCAACTGCAAGAACGAGCTTGTCCACCATTTCTTTACCTGAAGTATCTTTATGGTGAAGAATTCTTCTTCTGCAATGTCCGCCCTCAAGGGTTTTTATAAGCTCACCGTTTTCATCGCGGTCATATTCAACGCCGTAGTCAATTGTTCTTAAAACATCCCCCGGCCCCTCTTCGACAAGCTGGGTGACTGCATCAATATCATTGGCTCTGCTACCTGCAATAAGAGTGTCCTCAATATGCAAATCGTAGCTATCGTTTTCCAAATCAAGCACACAAGCAACACCGCCTTGCGCCAAGGAACTGTTGGACTGATGTCGTTCCTTTTTGGAAAGCATAAGAATATCAATGTCTTCGGGGAAATTCAGCGCTCCGTAAAGCCCTGCAAGTCCGCTACCCACAATGACTACACTATACTGTTTTTTCAATTCGGAAAGATTCATTTTCTTACCCCAATTCAAGCATACGATTTATGCTTTTAAGTGCTTTCTTGCGTAAATCCTCGTCTAATTCTACCTTTTCGCCACCCTCACCGATGATAGCTTTATAAACATCCTCGAGAGAGATTTTCTTCATATCCTCGCAACAGAGCTTTTCGGGAGCAAGCTGAATAAATCTGCCGCCATTTTCTTCGTTAATGGCAAGATAATCAACAACGCCTCGCTCTGTTCCAATAATTACTTTTCCTCTTTGAGCTTTTGCATAACTTATAATTTCACTTGTTGCGCCTACCATATCAGCAAGCTCAACAACCTCTTTAGGTGATTCGGGATGAACTGCAAAAACCGCATCGGGATGCTCTGCTTTACATTTTAAAACATCCTCTTTTGTAAGCTGAGCATGAACGGGACAATAGCCATCCCATAAAATAAACTTCTTTTCGGGAATACTCTTCTGAACAAAAGAACCTAAATGCTGATCAGGGATGAAAAGAATTTCATCTGCAGGAAGCTTTTCTACAATTTTTATTGCAGATGAGCTTGTTACACAAACATCACATTCTGCTTTAAGTGCAGCAGTTGTGTTGATATATGCAACCACTTCTGTATCAGGATTTTCTTCCTTGAATTTTCTTACTCTTTCAGGAGCAATCTGTTCTGCCATAGGACAGGTTGCAGTTGCAACAGGAAGAATTGTTTCAGTTTCAGGAGAAAGGATTTTAACGCTTTCCGCCATAAAACGAACACCGCACATTACAACTCTTCTAGCTTTAATTTCTGCAGCTTTTTTACTGAGAAAAAAGCTGTCTCCTGTAATATCCGCAATATCAATGATATCGGGTTCCTGATAAGTGTGGGCAAGGATAACTGTATCAGTTGCCTTTTTTGCCTCAAGAATTTTGTTTTTAAGTTCCTGCTTGTTCATTACATCACCTCAATAGACTTGTAATCAAACTATATCAGTCTAATTATACCACTATTTTGTCACTTGGCAATATAAAAAATTCTAAAAAAACCCTTTAATTTCCCCTTGTTTATGTTAATATATCAAAACTTTTCGTTAAATAATTATTTTAGTTGAAATAATGATAAATTTAAGGTATTATATCTATGAATTGACTTAATCAAACTACGGGAGGAAATTAAAATGAACAGTTATCTTGAAAAAGATTTCGAACTTCTCAAAAATGCTGATAGCGAGCTTTTTGAAGCTTTTGAAAAAGAGCAGATTCGCCAGAGCAGAAACATTGAACTTATCGCAAGTGAAAACTACACTTCAGCAGCAGTTATGGCTGCAAGCGGTAGCATCTTTACAAATAAATATGCAGAAGGTTACCCCTCTCGCAGATATTACGGTGGTTGTGAATACGTTGATATTGCAGAAGACCTTGCAATTGAAAGACTTAAAAAGCTTTTCGGTTGCGAATATGCTAATGTTCAGCCCCATTCAGGCTCTCAGGCAAACTTTGCAGTTTATTTTGCACTTCTTCAACCCGGCGATACAGTTCTCGGTATGAGCCTTGCAGACGGCGGTCATCTTACTCATGGTTCTCCCGTTAATGTAAGCGGTTCTTATTTCGATTTCCAGAGCTATGGTGTTGATGAAAAAGGTTTCCTTGATTATGACGCTCTTGAAAAGAAAGCAAAAGAATGTAACCCCAAACTTATTGTTGCAGGTGCATCTGCTTATTCAAGAATCATCGATTTCAAAAGAATCCGCGAAATTGCAGATTCAGTTGGCGCACTCTTTATGGTTGATATGGCTCATATTGCAGGTCTTGTTGCTGCGGGTATGCATCCATCTCCTGTTCCCTATGCACATGTTGTTACTTCAACAACTCACAAAACTCTCCGCGGTCCTCGTGGCGGTATCATTCTTACCAATGACGAGGAAATCGCAAAGAAGGTTAATAAGGCTATTTTCCCCGGTATTCAGGGCGGTCCTCTTATGCACATTATCGCTGCTAAGGCAATCTGCTTCGGTGAAGCTCTTAAGCCCGAATTCAAGGAATATGGTAAAAAGGTTGTTTCCAACTGTAAGGCTCTTGAAAATGCTCTTATTGCTCAGGGCATAAATATCGTTTCAGGCGGCTCTGATAACCACCTTCTGCTTCTCGATTTAAGAAGCCTTGGCATTACAGGTAAGGAGCTCGAACAGCGTCTTGACGAGGTTCACATTACAGTTAATAAAAACGCTATTCCCAACGACCCCGAAAAGCCCTTCGTTACAAGCGGTATCCGCATCGGTACTGCAGCAGTTACATCAAGAGGCTTCGAGGCTCAGGATATGATTGATATTGCAGAATACATCAAGCTTGCTGCAACAGATTTCGAAAACAGCAAGGATTACATCATCGAAAATGTTGCAAGAATCTGCGATAAATACCCTCTTTATAATGATTAAATTTAAACGATATTAATTTTTATAAAAATAATATAAACACCCGTTATGGTATGTCAATATAGCTACCATAACGGGTGTTCTTATCTCTGTCCTACAGGACTCTATTTGATTTTACATTTTTCAATACTTGCTCAAGCCAATGCTTTGTTGACAATTTCTTGGTAATCCATTACATCAATTATCTCATCATCATTAAAGTCACCGGCCATAGCATAAACACCTGAAAGATCATATTTACCTTCCAGATTCCTCAAAACAGCAAAGCAGTCGAGAACATCACAAGCGCTATCACCGTTAGTATCACCATAAACGACCAAGTCAAAAGAACCTATATATACACCATTATCATAGACCTTGATAACTGAACCTGTACCATAGCCTTCTGTTGCTCCATATTTATAGCTCGGCAAAGCCTCAATAATGATACCATCTGAAACAGTTAACATTTCAACTACATCTGTGATACCCTGAACACCTGTACGAATCACAAAATTATTGTAGTCAATCTGCATATTATCATTTCCTTGAATCGGCTTCTCTGCTTCTTCATTAAAGCCAAAACCATTTTCAACAGCATAAATATGAGCAGCAGAGCCTTCTTCACCATAAATTGTAAATCCAAGCAATTTTGTCAAAATGTCATCATAATAATAACCAAAGGCTTTTTCGCCTATCTGAGTTATATTTCTTGAAATTTCAATTGAGCGAAGTGCACGACAACCCAAAAATGCTTCTTCGTTAACTGTTGTAACACTAGCAGGAATAATAACAGATGTTATTTTTGAGCAATTACGGAATGCGCCTGCGCCAATTTCTGTTACCGGCAAATCGTTATACATTTCAGGTATTTCAATTTCTCCGGCATAGCTACTCAAGCATCCAACAACTGAATAGCCCAAACCATCACTACAAATCTCAAAGGTGAGTATATCAAAAATTGTCATTTCCTCGGTAATTATATCACCGCAATCAGAACAGGTTCCGATCTTTATTAAAGCCTCTTCGTTATTTTCCCACACATGATTATGACCATTTGCAGGAATTTCAACATGTCCCATAAGCCATGTACCACAATCATTACAGAACATACCCGCTGTATAACCTACAGAATCACAAGTGGGCTCCACTGCATCTGCAAGCATTTTATTTTTATGCTTAGTTGCGGCTATCGCCTTATAGGTTGAATAGTCGCAATTTTCGCAAGATGTATATGCTTCCCATCCAGCTACTGTACATGTAGGTGCCTGTGCTTCATGATCAACAAAAGCATGGCCTTGTGCCTCAAGCTCCTCATAAGTTGAATAATTACAATTTTCACAGGTAAGATATGCTGTCCAACCAATTTCTGTGCAAGTAGGTGCTTTCGCATCGTGTGTAACAACAGCGTGCCCATTTGCAGCAATTTCTTCGTATGTTGTATAGTCACACTCAGAACAGCTTACATACGCGTCCCATCCGATTTCTGTACAGGTAGGAGCTTTTGCATTATGCGCTATTTCGTTATGACCGAGAGCAGAAACAGTGTTTGTTTCTCTACTGATTTCATCGTTACATACCGAACAGTATACAACCAAATCATACGAGCCGTCATTCACGCAATCAGGAGCAATATTGTTCTCAACAACAGCTTCAGCATTGCTATGACCTAATGCAGATTTTTCTTCGTAAGTATTGTAATTACATTTTGAGCAGCTCTCGTATGCATCCCAACCAATTTCAGTACAGGTAGGAGCCTTTTCTTCATGATTAACAATTGTATGCCCTTTTGCAGGAATCAACTCATGTCCCATAAGCCATTCATCACAATCAGGACAATACAAGCCTATGGCATAACCATCCTCAGTACATGTTGCATTTACTGTTCCGACAATATACTGTTCAGGATGCTCGGTTGGATCAATAATATCATGACCTGAAACCCATGTTTCACAGTCGGGACAGTAATAACCTTCGGTATATCCCTCAACAGTACAGCTTGGGTCTTGTTGCTCTGTAAAGAACTTGTCAAGATGATTTGTTGCAGGAAGTTCACTATATGTAGTGTAATCGCAATCTTTACAAGCTTCGTAAGAATCCCAACCAATTTCAGTACAGGTAGGAGCTTTCGCTTCGATGATTTCACAATTATGAGGCTTCATAGAGTCCTCATCGGATATAGTATCAGTAACATCACAACGATCGCATTTAGCTGTTTTGGTTCCATCTTCTTCACAAGTGCTGTTGCCATCCGGCACATAGTATGTAAAGCTATGACCAAATGCTTCGGTTTCAACCGGTTCTACAACAATAACTCCACAAATTTCACAATAACTACCCTGAGTCAAACCGCCCTCTGTACAAGTAGCAGTAGCAGGAATTACAACCTCAGGGTGACACATTGAAAATGGACCGTCAGCATATATGCTATCAATCTTGTAGCCGTATTGGGTATTTGAACCATCAGATGTAAGCTTGATTTTAAATGCATCACCGGATATAGTAATAGTTTTGCCTGCAAGCTGATTGCTGGTATATTTGCCAAACTGCGCCCCGTTTTTATTGTAAATGTAGATGTAATCATAATTACTTTCAACGCTTGTGCTACTGTTAAATGTAACTATCAGCTCTGTTGCACCCTCATAAGTAAAGGTTTTTGTCTCACTAATATTATTGGAATAATTATGACTGCTTTCCGGATAAAGAGCCTTATCTACTAATACCAGAGCTGATTCATGAACATAAATATCAAATGTTGCTGTGCATCCCATATAGGTTATAGTAGCCTGCTTAACACCGATTTCTGTCGTATCTGCTGTAACAGATTCTATATCTTCTGCAGCAAAAACTACTTTTGCATTATCCTCATATGTGGCAACAAAGGTCATTCCGTCTGTGAGGACACTTTCTCCAACAATATAAGAAACCTTATCGGGTAATGCTTCTACCGCTATACTTACCGGAGCAAGCTTTGTACCAGCCGCCTCAACAGTATGGGTTTCAGTACAACGATCACACTTTGCTGTTTTTGTACCATTTTCTGTATATGTTGCATTATTATCACTTATGTAATTTGTAAAGCTATGACCTAATGCGTCCAGACTTCTTGAATCAACAAAGCCACAAATTGCACAGGTACGCTCTTCTGTACCAGTGTTCACACAAGTAGGAGACTGAACAACCTCCCAGTCACTGTAGCCCTTGGTTTCTGCGTAGATAGAGTCAAAAGAATAACCATATTTATGTACTATGTTATCTGATGTTAATTTAATTTTGAATGTATCCCCAGGGATAGTAATTGTCTCACCTGCAAGGGCAGTGCCTGTATATTTACCTATAAGAGATTCTGTCTTGTCATAAATATAAATATAGTCATAATTACTCTCAACCTCTGTCTGAGAACTGAAAGTAATTTTGAGATTAGTTGCACCTGCTTTGGTAAATGTTTTTGTCTCATTAGTATTAGCGGCATAACTATGGCTACTTTCGGGATAAAGAGAGTTGTCAACAAGAACTGCCGCTGCGGGACAATTTGCATAAACATAATCTAACGAATAACCATAACTTGTTCCACTACTGTCAGTAGAAAGCTTAAATTTCACAGTATCTCCTGGTACTGTTACTGTTACATCCTCCAAATATTTACCGGTATAGCTTGAAACAAGCTTGTCAGAGCCATCATAAATATAGAGATAATCGTAATATCCTATATATGATCTTCGATTGAAAGAAATCTGTAGCTGTGCAGCGCCCGGATATGTAAGAACCTTGGTTTCATACAAATTATTCTCGTAATTATGCGAGCTTTGCGGATATAGGTTTGGATCAACTAACACCATTTCGTTATGCTGCAAAGGAAGAACATCATAGGTGTCTGCATAATTACAGGTATTACAATATCTTACATATTCACCATGCTCACTACATGTCTGAGTTTTTGTGATAACATATTCAGCGTCAACATAATCATGACTCATATTACGATACTCATCATAAAACCCTTCAGAAGAAAACTCTATACCACAAGAGCACTCATATTTATATGACCTTAACTCACCACACACCGGAGGATTAAGATAATGAATGAAGCTATGGACATGTACTGTTGGAACATAGTCCAAAACACCACTTCCGCTAAAAGCATAATTAGTTTCATTTACACCAAATTCAGTATAATAGTAGGTATAGCTCACTGAAGCAACATTTGCTGAACAATCACTGAAAGCCGAATAAGAAGCATAATCACCTACAAAAGCGCCTACCTTAACACCTGAATAGTCTCTTGAGGAGCTATGAACCTCGGTTGCATTTACAACAGAATAAGAAATCGTACCATTCTCACCATTATATCCCACAAATCCGCCTACATAACCCTGGTGACTTGCGAATGTTGCAGCATAAATATCCACCATACCATCAAAGCTGCATAATGTGACTACACCTTTATTTAATCCGACTATACCGCCTGCCTTGGCAGCTGCATCCGCATAAACAGTCCCATCAAAACTACATTTTTCAATTCTTCCGTAATTGTTCGCCACAATTCCACCAAAGCAACTGGAAGAATAAGAGCCTGACGATAAATCCTTGCCATCTAAGTAGCCTTCAATATTGCAGTTATAGATAACACCATAGTTATCAACAACTATACCTGCATTTGAGATAAATTTTGCATTGGACTTGGTTTTTATATTTAAATTCTGAACAATACCATAGTTAGCATCAAAAATACCGTTTATCCTGTTTACGGTATACACATTGCTTATTGTATAGCCCTTACCATCAAACTTTCCATAGAAATCACCCAAATGGGGCATTTCACCAACCATAGTGATATTATTTGACAAAACATAATATGCATCATTTTCCAATTCGGAAATAGCATTTAGTGCTGCTTCACTATTAATTTTATATGGCGATTCAGCGGTTCCGTTACCGCTTATTTTTGTATATTGGAATGTCTGCACTGCACTATACAAGCTGTTTTTATACGCAACCGCTTTGATTGTTGTAGCGCTTGATATATTAATAGCTGAAGAATATAAAGTGCTCGATGTTGTCGGAGTAGCTCCGTTTAAAGTGTAATAAATTTTAGCCGATGGATCACTACATGTAAGAGTAATTGCTTCGGTGCCATCGATAAGTATATTTGTTTTGGAAGATGTTATTGTTGCATTAAATGCTCTTGTTAATATAGGATAACCAGAGTTTTTACTGCTTGTATCTCTTACCCATTTACTATCACAGCTAACTGGATTAGAATTAAGCAAGGTAACAAAATCAGCTGTTTTCATTTCACTTGTTGTCAATCCGTTAGTGAAGCCTGTTTCAGTATAAAGTTCTTTGTTATAATATGAGTTAGTAACACTACCAAAACCAATGGGATCATCAGCACTTGAACCATATCTGCTACTACCGGTTGCAGAAATTTCAACCGCTGCATAACAATTGGTTATTGTACCAGAAAGTGCTATTCCAGCTGCTCGTGCACCATAACAACAATAAGTACTGAGCGAACCGAACGCAGCACAATTACTGATTGTTCCGCTATTAGAACCAGAAATTAATCCAATCTCACTGGGCGCATCATCTCCGGTTAAGCCGCTCGAGGAATGCGTACATTTACAATCAATCGTACCGGTAGCTATTACTCCACTGATTGTTCCTGTATTCTGGTCACAAATAACGCCGGCATACATAGAAGGACCATCAGTTATTGCAACCGTGTTAACATAGTAGAAATTTTTGAGATTACCTGAGTTATAGGTGAAAAACCGTGTCACCGCAGTAATCTTGTAAAAATCACCGTCCAGAGTTCCACAGAAACTACCCGGGACATACGAATCAGTAAGCGTAATATTATTATCCAGCTTAATATGAACATCCTCTGTGTTGTACAACTCCAAAACTTCCATAAGTTCTGCACCGGTAGAAACAACATACGGATTGCTTTCTGTACCGCTGCCTGTATATGAAGCCGCACTTGCATTAATTGCTGTAACCGGTAACACTGATATTACCATTACATAGCATAATACAGTTGAAAGAATTGTTTTTAAATAACTTTTCATTTCTTCATCCCTTTCAAAAACTTTCAATTAAACTATCTAACAAATCACATCTTGCTTTCAAAAAAGTTGACATTTGTTTATTTTGATTAACATCACTATGTGGTATTTCCGCATATAATTTTATCTCTTGTTCATAACACTCTGCTGGAATTGACTCTATAAAATCAGCGTACCTGTTAATCACATTATCGGTGTCAAGAACACCCTCTCTTAATTCAAAATATCTGCTTTTAAATTCTTCGGTATAATTGTTTAAAATTCTATCCCATAAAAGATTCTCTGTGCCGGATAAAATTTTTCCATCAGCATTTTTCTCAGGAACGGAAAAATCATATTCTGAATAGGCTGAGCCATCAAATGCCAAACCACAGGCGGTATCTAAATCATACATATTAGGAATCCACTTCTGACCATCATATGTAAGCAAAATCATATTCTTTGAAAAATTATCTGTAACACCGAGGACATACGCTGTTGCGAGATAATCAATTGCTGCATCTATATCTAAATATTTTTCAACATCTTTTTTAAAATCTTCGCCATCATTGTTTATTACAAATGATAAAAGTGTATTCATGCTCTCTTGGGGCCATTGCTTTTCATCATTGTAAGAGTATTCCAATTCAAAAATATCTTCGATATCTTTTTCTGTTATGAGAGCCTTGAAATTTGAACAATCGAAAGAAGATGTGTTTATAATAAACATCGCTTCTTTTTCTTCATCTGCAATTTTATATGTGTCTTCATCCTTCGGAATATTAAATGTGTATAATCCCACATATTCATCATTAATAAATAAAGCAACAGGAAATCCATCTATGCCACCATAAAATTCCAACTCGCCAATATTTTCATCAAGTTTTTTTCTTGATTTAACAACATCACTCCAGATGTTTGACGAAACAACATTTCTGGCACTACTGTAATCAATGTAATTAGCCTTCAAGCAATATTTGCTTGTTGGTTCCCAACCATTTAACGAAAACTTATACTTCTTATCAAACGACTCTTCTTCATAAAATTTGATTGTATAATTTTTCTTATCATATGCCATTGAAGAGTGTCCCTGATATTTTATTGTAGCAAAAGCATCAACCAACCTGCTTTCGCCTTCAAAATATTCCGATTTCATCATACAATCGTTTGTTTTTGATATACCCGTTGTATCTCCGCTAAGATATAATTGGGGCAAATCAACTAAGGCGTTAACTCTTTCGGTTACAACATCTCCACATTTTTTACAGGTCTGTTGTCTTTCTCCGACAGTAAAGCTTGTTGGCTTAACCGTTTCGGTATACTCAGTATATTTATGCTTACAAGCTGATGGTTTTTTTCCACCGAAGGAAATTAAGAAAATCGTTGCTAAAACCAAGCACACCAAAGTTATAGTTGTTATAAGTAAGCTGTTTTTCTTTTTGGGATTCTTTTTTTTATTCATTTTTCATCCTCCTCAAAGCAAAAACAAAATTAGTCCGCATATAATTGTAATACAAAGCAATCTCTTTTGCAAGTAATTTCCACACAAAACAAAAACGATAACCTTAAAAATTATACTCAATAAGCTTCTTATTGATAACAACCAATCCTTAACGAAAATTAAAGTTTCCCTAAGATTACAAAATTATTACAATTGACAAATTTCTATTGTTATAGACTTTTGAATATGTTATTTTAAGCTTGAACCACAATAAATTAAAGGAGTGGAAATTATGAAAAAGTTTTTAAGTCTTATTTTAGCGGCACTTTTAATCCTCTCTATTATGACACCCATAACAGTATTTGCTGAAAACGGGCCGTATCCAAACGATTTCGAAAAACTCGAAAATATGGATTTAGAAAACTTAGATATCACAGAGCTTATGAATCTTAAGCTTTCTGCTATTATGTTTTTAGACTTTGGTGCTATTGAGGATGCACCTGAAAATGCCATAGGTCTTGTTTATCCTGAATTTGAGGAACTAGCTTTGCCTCAGGTTTATTCCGGTGCAATCTATGATATGGAATCAAACACTCTCACCCTTAAGAATGTAGTTTCTAAAACAGCTATTCTTGAGGTTTTAGGTATGGGAGACGATTTCAAAATCAAGCTTGAGGGCTATAATGAATTAGCAGCAATTGTCTCCTCAGGTATGGAATGGGGCGGCTCCGTTACTCTTACAGGTGACGGTGAGCTTGTTCTCGGCAGAAGCAAGGATTCTCTTTTATCAGGTCTTTCTATTACTGCTGATGAAACTGCATCGTTTTTCCGCGTTGAAGACACAGTTAAGCTTAAATTCTATTCTAATCCCGATTTCTTCTCAGACGCTGTTTCAATAATCGGCTCGACCATAACAGACCCTGCAGAGCTTATCCAATTAGGCGGTAATGTCGTTTGTGACGAGCCTGCTTTTGAAAAATATACTGTTGAATTTTTCGAACAAGCGGAAGCATACGATATCGAGTGGAATTCTCTGTGGTACTATGATGCTGCTTTCCAAAAGGATGGAGCATACTATGTCGGCTATGAGGATTATAATTTAGAAACCTATGAAATCACAGGCAAATACGAGCTTTATTCTGTTTCTTATGATGAGCTTCTTGATTGCTATGTTGCAACGCTTTATTCAGAAGAGCCAATCAAGCCCACAGGCTTTAAAAAGGTCGCTGAATATGAGCCATTATTTGATGCTGAAAGAAACTGCTACATCGGCTATACAGATGAAGCTGAAGATGATCCCGAAAACACTTATAAATACTTATTCTACCCTGACTATACTGAGTTTTTTGACCTTTGCGTTGATGAAAATGGAAATAAATATGGCTTTGCTCAGTATTCATATGAGGACATTGACGACGCCACATCAGGTGTTGATACCTATGTTTACAATTTAATTGACCATCCTACCTATGGTTTAATTGCTGTTGAAGACACAACCAAAACAACTCTTGACGGCTTAACCCCTTTGAAAATCGGTGAAAAGGATTATGCTGATTGCTATATTTCTTCAAATCTTGTTATCAATAACGGTGGCTCAATAATTGAACCTGCTAAAATTAAAAATATCAAAGCTACAAGCACTAACCAAGGCGTAAAAATCACTTGGTCTGCTGACCCGGCAGCAGAAAAATACAGAGTTTACAGAAAAGTCAGTGGTGCAAAGAAATGGACTCGTCTTGATACCATTGATGCAGACGAAACCTCATTTATTGATAAAACTACAACAAGCGGTAAAAAATATATTTACACTGTAAGAGGTGTGAATTTTGTAGGCGACGGTACATTTAACTCGACCGGTGTAACTCATACATACTATGAAGCTCCTGATGTTACAATAAAGACAACAACAAAAGGTGTTTATCTTAAATGGGCAAAAATTGCAGGTGCTACAAAATACAGAATTTATCGTCAGACCTCAGGTTCATCAAAATGGTCTCTCATTGATACAGTAACAGGAACATCCTTCACAGACAAAACTGCAAAGAGCGGTAAAAAATATTATTACAGAGTTCGCGCTACAAATGGCGATGTAATGAGTGGCTACAATGAAGTAAGCAAATACTTCCTTTCTTCTCCCAAGCTTTCTTCTGCTAAGAACTCCGCTTCTGGCGTTAAAGTGAGCTGGGCAAAAGTAACAGGTGCAGAGGGCTACTATGTTTATAGAAAATCAGGTAGCGGTAGCTATAAAAAAATAGGTGCAACCTCTAAAACCACCTATACCGATAAAACCGCAAAATCAGGTACAACCTACACCTACACAGTAAAGGCATACAAGAGCAAAACCGAAAGTTCCTATACCACAGGTCTTTCCTGCAAATATCTTGCAGCACCAAAGGTTGAAGCCAAGGCTTATACCGGCTCAATCAAGCTTTCCTGGGATAAGGTCAACAACGCAAAAGAGTACGCAGTTTACAGAAAAGCAAACGGCGAATCAAAATGGACTAAGGTTGCCACAACTACAAAACTTTCCTATAAGGATACAAATATTAAAAGCAATAAAACTTACTCCTATTGTGTAAAAGCAATTAACGGAAAGACAGTAAGTGGTTACACAACAGTTAAATGCAACTTCCTTAAAACCCCATCTATAAAATCCATAACAAATACAGGCCATGGCCAAAAAATCACTTGGGATAAGGTTTCTGGTGCAGACGGCTATAGAATCTATGTCAAAATGGAGGATGAAAGCTCCTGGACACTTTTAAAAACAGTCAAAGGTGCTTCTAAAACATCCTATAAAAATGACAGATTAAAATATGGTTTTATTTATCAGTATACTGTAAGAGCGTACAATGATTCAACTACCAGTGCTCTTGATAAGAAGGGCGACGAATTAAGATATATTGCTCCTGTTCCCTTCTACTTAGAATCAAACAAAAAAGGTGTTGAAATTGGTTGGGGAAATATGGCGCGTATCGACCAGTTTAAGGTTTACAGAAAAGCTACCGGTGAAAGCAAATGGACTGTAATCTCAACAATCACCGTTGAGGATGAATACGCTCCCCATTTTGAATACATTGATGCCAATGTGAAAAAGGGGAAAGAATATTCATATAGAGTCGTTGCTATTGATAGCGATGAAACCAACATCAGTGGTTACGAAACTCAAACTATTAAGTATAAATATAAATAATACAATCCCTCGGATGAGATTTTCCTTCTCATCCGAGGGATTCCTTTTTAAAATTATTCTTTATCCGCAGTTACTGTTTCTTTCTCTTCAGTAGCTTCGTGGTCTTTATCCTTAAGCTTTTCAAAAATACGGTAGTTTACCTTGCCGATTTTGGTTGTGGGTAATGCATCAGTGAATTCGATTTCCTTGAACTGCGCATTCTTCGCGATGTTCTTTTTGCAGAACTCTTTGATTTCTTTTTCGATTTCTACAGTTCTTTCAACACCGCTCTTAAGAACGATAACTGCCTTGGGTGCTTCCTCACGAACCTTGTCTTTGATACCAACAACAACGCTGGATGCAACATATTTGCACTTATTAAGAATGTTTTCAAGCTCTGTGGGGTAAATGTTATAACCGTTAGAGATAATCATTCTCTTAAGGCGGGATGTGAAATGAAGAATACCATTTTCAAGATAACCAAGGTCACCTGTGTGAAGCCACTGTGTTCCGTCAGCGTGAGTTCTTATTGCATTGTCGGTTTCCTCTTTGTCATTAACATAGCCAAGCATAACTGTGGGGCCGTTTACACAAATTTCACCAATTTCACCATCGGGAAGCCTTTCATTTGTAACAGGGTCACAAACTCTGATATATGTATCGGGGTTGGGAATACCAATGTTATCAATATCTTCTGCACCATAAGCGGTTGCAGTAAAGAATGCGGTTGCCTCAGAAAGACCATAACCGATTCTGATATGCGCATTTGAACCGCAGGAGCGGAAATAATCAATAACTCTTGCGCGAAGATCATCACTTAAATAGTCGCCACCGCTGAGAATAACCTTAACGCTCTTGAAGCTGTCAGGACCAAGGTTCTTGTTATTGGTAATTGCCTTTAACATTGTAGGAACTGCAGGAACAATTGTGGGTTTTTTCTTCTTGATTGTTTCATTAAGCTTCTTAATATCAATTTTGGGAATAAGAATACATTTCATACCCAAGCAAAGAGGAGCATGAACTGCAACGCAAAGACCAAAGCCATGGAAAATAGGAAGAGCAGACATCATAGATGCACCGGGTCTTGCTTCAGGACATACTGCATAACACTGAATTGCAAGTGCATTAAAGCAAAGGTTTGAAAGAACAATACCCTTTGATTTACCTGTTGTACCGCCGCTGTAAATAAGAACCGCAGCAGAATCTCTGTTTCTCTGAACAGAGGGTGCAATTGTACCCATACCTGCTACAAATTTCTTCCATGTAATTGTATCAGAGGAATATTTCATCTGCTTTCTGCTCTTAAGGTTATAGAGAGTCTTAAGAACGGTGGGCATACTCATACTAACTTCGCAAACAACAATATTTTCTACACAAGCATCCTTAACAGTTTTGTAGGATACATCTGTTGTAAAAATAAGGCTTGAGTTTGTAAGAGAAACAGCGTTTCTGATTTCATTAGCATCGCTGAGAGGATGAATAACATTTGCTACTGCACCAATTTTATTGATAGCATAAATAAGGAAAATTGCTTCCGGCATATTGGGCATACAGATTGTTACGCTTTCGTCCTCAACAACCCCTAATTTCTTAAGTGCATTTGCAACAATATTGATGTTTTCATCCATTGCCTCAAAGCTGTAAACAGTATCAAAGAACTCGAGAGCAGGTGCATCGGGCTGCTTATCAACCATTTCCTTGAGAAGCTCATAAATTGAGCCCTCGCGATAGCACATATGCTCAGGCATATTGCCATAGTGCTGAAGCCATGTTTTTTCTTCTAAGGGTAAGTCTATTGAAGACATCGCCTTCATTGTTGAAAAATAATTACATTTTGTTCCCATTGGGGCCTCTTTCTGTCCTCTCATCTCTCGGAGGAATTTTTATGTAAAAAATAATCTGTGAACTAATTAAAATCCAAAATTAAATTTTCTCCGCATTAGCAGTAGTATGATAATATAGGTTTTTTTCGACAAAGTCAAGGAAATCTGTAAAAAAACGCCCGTTTCGTGAAACATTAAACACCTGTTGTATTAAATGTTGCTTTTTAACCAGCTTTGTGAATAAACAATGAACAAAAAAACGAAACCACCATAGGTGATTTCGTTTTTTGGTGCAGAGAATGGGACTTGAACCCACATGAATTTGCATTCATTAGAACCTGATGGTAACAAGACCTGGATGAGAAGCCGTAAACCCAGTAGAATCAAGGGTTCTCGGCTTTTTAAATTTTCAGGTTTTCTAACTATCTGCATAATAATATAGAAAAATTGGGTTGTCAAGGTATTTTCAATGCTTCTTGTTTAACCCCAAATACTTACTTATTATCTTGCTCGCTATCTTAAACACATTTAATATTTCAGGTTGATTTAGTTGAAACTGTTGTCCTTTAGTGATATAATATTTTTATCTAATCTCGTTTATGCGAGGAGGTTTATTTGATGAATAATGAATTTGAGTTTATGCTTTACAAGGTCGATGAAGAAGATGTCAGCGTTAATGCCCTTGTAAAAGATGAAACTATATGGCTAACACAAAAAGCAATGGCAGAACTATTTGGAATTGATAAATCGGGAATCAGCAGACACTTAAAAAATATTTTTGAAAGTGGTGAACTTAGCGAAGAAGTGGTTGTTGCAAAAATTGCAACAACCACAAAACACGGTGCAATTCCTGAAAAAGAACAAAGCTCAGTTACCAATTATTATAATTTAGATGCTATTATTTCTGTCGGTTACAGAATAGATTCCATTCGTGCCACACATTTCAGAATTTGGGCAACATCTGTCTTAAAGGAATACATAACCAAAGGCTTTGCTATGGATGACGAAAGATTGAAGCAGGGCAAAACCGCCTTTGGCAAGGATTACTTCCGTGAGCTTCTTGAAAGAGTACGCTCCATCCGAGCAAGCGAAAGAAGAATCTGGCAACAGATTACAGACATTTATGCTGAATGTAGCATTGACTATGACCGAACTGCGCCTACCACAAAGGATTTCTACGCAATGGTGCAGAATAAGTTCCATTATGCAATTACCGGCAAAACAGGTGCAGAAATCGTATATAGTTTAGCCGATCATACCAAGGAAAATATGGGACTTGTTACTTGGAAAAACGCTCCTGATGGTAGAATATTAAAATCTGATGTCACTATAGCCAAAAATTATCTTAATGAAAAACAAATAAGACAATTAGAACGTACTGTTACGGGTTACTTTGATTATATTGAAGACCTTATAGAACGTGAAAACACTTTCACAATGGAACAGTTTGCCGAAAGCGTGAACGAGTTTCTTGAATTCAGAAAATATGATATTTTACCTGATAAAGGAAGGATATCTCATAAGACTGCTGAACAACATGCTTTTGCAGAGTATGATATTTTTAATCGCACACAGATTATATCTTCCGATTTTGATAAAGAAATCAAAAGATTAACTGAAAAGAACAATATGGCGTAACTGTAAGCCGAATAAGACTAGTTATTGAGAGAATAAGGTAAAGACCCTGTTCTCTCATTTTTCTTTTACTTTGCCGATATATCAAAAAATGTATCACAATAAACAAAGAGAAAAAAGGAGGACTAAAACACCCTGCTTTAGCTGAGGCAAGCAGAGCAGTCGGCTATCCAACCACCGCAAACTACGGGCAGAAGCCCGAACCCACTTCAATTAGATTGTTTTTTGTTTTTAGAAAAGTATTGACAACTCAACTCTAATATGTTAGAGTGTAAATGAACTCTAACAAGTTAGAGCAAAGGAGTGGTTATAATGGAAACACCAAAAGTATTTGAAAGTGAATATCGTTTTTGCTTGATTTTGTGGGAGCATGAACCAATCAAAAGCAGTGAGCTCGTTAATCTTTGCAAAGAGCAGTTGGGTTGGAAGCCTACTACCACATACACCGTTATTAAGCGTTTGTCTGAAAGAGGTGTTTTGAAAAACGAAAACACAATTGTTTCGGCTTTGGTTTCAAAGGATGAAATTCAGGCATCCGAAATCAATGAAATGGTAGAAAAAACCTTTGAAGGTTCTCTGCCTGCATTTATTGCAGCATTTACCAAGCATCAAAAAATATCTGAAAAGGAAATCGATGAAGTTCAAAAGATGATTGACAGATTTAGGAAAGGAGAATAGTGATGGCTGATATATTCTTAAAAATAGTCAATATGAGTATTTCTGCTTGTTGGATTGTTCTTGCTATTGTGCTGTTAAGAATTATATTGAAAAAGGCACCTAAATGGGTGAATTGCGTTCTTTGGGGAATTGCAGGATTGCGCCTTATTATGCCTTTTTCTTTTGAAAGTGTATTCAGCCTTATTCCAAGTGCTGAAACTATAAGTAAGCCCGTTGATTCTCCAAGACCTCAGATTGAATCAGGTGTTACGATTATAGACAATCAGGTTAACAGTTATCTCAAAGGCAACTACTTTGAGGGTGTTACAAGACCTGCAGGAAATTTTGTGGATATAACAACAATAATGGCTGTTATATGGGTTGTAGGAATCGTAGCTCTTTTAATTTATACAGCTATAAGTTTTATAAGATTGAAGAGAAAAATCGGAACGGCAGTTCTGCTTAGTGATAATATTTATCAGAGTGAATCTGTGGTATCACCTTTCGTTCTCGGTATAATTAAACCAAAAATTTATTTACCATTTAATATGAACGAGCAGGATATGGAACATGTTATCGCTCATGAACAGGCACATCTTCGCAGAAAAGACCATTTATGGAAACCTCTTGGTTTCTTAATTCTTACACTCCATTGGTTTAATCCTATGGTTTGGTTGGGTTATATATTGCTTTGTCGAGATATTGAGCTTGCCTGCGATGAAAAGGTTGTAAAAGAATTTAATAATGAACAAAAGGCAGATTATTCTCAAGCTCTTTTGACTTGCAGTGTGAACAGACGAATGATTGCAGCTTGTCCCGTTGCATTTGGTGAGGTTGGTGTGAAGAACAGAGTTAAATCTGTATTGAACTACAAGAAACCAGCGTTTTGGCTTATCATTGTTGCAATAATTATAAGTATAGTTGTTGCAGTTTGTTTCTTAACAAATCCAAAGAATACATCCATATTTAACAGTAAATATGAAACTGATAAATGTTTATATAGTGATGTAGTAAGTGCTGAAAAAGAAACTGAAACCAATAATGTAGTTTACAGTATCACATCAAATGGTATTATGTATAGAACCTTTGAGGATGGAACAACAGATGAACTTGGAGCATTCGTAGAAACAGACTATACAACAGATACCTTAAAAGAAATGCTTAACAAGCAAGGTGAAAAAGTCGATTTAGGAAATACGAAAATTGCTTATGAAATATCAAATGAAAACGGAAATTATGTGGTTTTTCAAAAATTTAATGGCACGGTTTATTTAGTATCATTCTTTTCAGATGGTAATATCATGGATGTATTTAAATTGAAAAGAACAGGTGATTATGAAGAAATAATTCCATATGTTGAAAATGAATATACCGCTATAATAAGTTATGCGACATTTGATATTGATAACGATGGAAAAGATGAAAATTGTGCTCTCACTTACGGTCCAACATCAGGTATTTTCACTATTGTTTTTACAGCAATAGAGGTAGGAGAGGAAGAACCTGAATATATAAATACATTCAGTCTAAATTATACTGGAGGTAGACCTGAGTTTCATAAATCTCAAAATGGTGATGTGAAACTAAAATGTTATGATAATGTCTATGAAAAGGCTACTCTTGTAAGAGCTGAAGAAGTATATCTTGGTATTGAAATCGAAAACGGAAATATAGTTCTTAAAGACGGTGATGAGAATATTGCATATTGGGGTGAGCAAGGAGTAGAGCCATCTGAGTTTCTAAGAAAACAGTATGCTTTAGAAGAGGCGGTTGGTGAAGTTGTTTTGCGAGAAAATAATGGCAAGTATTTTATTAACAATAGAAATAAAGCTAAAAATCCCTCTGCCAAAGCTTTTGAAGCTCACGAAATTTTGCACAGAATAAAAGATGATGAGAAAGATACACTTACTGTTTATGCAGTTACTTTATATGAAGAATATAACCTTGAAAACGGTAAGGTTGTGTCAGTCGGTTCAGGTGCAGCACCTGTAGAAATAGTATTCAGTACAAAGGATGAATTGAAATACACGGTGAAAAGTTATCGCGTTCTTTCTAAAGAAGAAAATATTGAAGACTATATTTTAGAGGGTGTTGAGTATGATGACGAAGAAACTATGATAAGTCTCGAAACAGATATATGGAATGATGTTTATTATCATTACGGTATTGAGATAGAATCCAAGTAAAAGAAAAATGGCAGATGCATAACTTAATGTTATGCACCTGCTTTTTTGTTGTGAATACTTTTCCTTTGACAATAAAAAATGCCCAAAGCCTTGATACATAAGGCTTTGAGCGATGGTGCACCTGACACTTTCAAATCCGAACCCAATGCCGACTTTTCGAGGTCGGCAAAGGTTATGGTTTCAGTTCCGTCTTTGAAGTTGAAGGTAATTACCATTCTGTCTTCAAATAAGAATACTGAGTTTACAAAGTTATTTATTAATGTTCTTCTGTGGTCAAGATTCTTTGGATTAAGTTTACGGAACTTATAGAACCAATATAGAATCTCCTCACGGGTAAGCTTTGGTCTTGACATTTCCTCTTTCATAATCCTGATTGAAAGCTCACTCTTTTCCGCTTCAAGCTCTTCCATACGCTCTTTAGTTGTAGGTGTAATGATACCTTTCTCCATAGCAGTAATGAGATTGTTGATTGCAGTTAGAGTCTGTGCATATTGCTTTTGCAGTATGGGAAGAACAGTACTTTCCTTGTTAAAGGTTTCAAGTGCTTGGTCAGTTAAATATTCAATGGTTTCATCATTCATAATGAGTCTGCGGATACTATCTACAACAATATCCTCAATCCAAGCCTTCTTAACTGTTTTTTTGTCACAGCCTTTGTGATTCTTTACACTTACACACTTGTAATAACGGTGCACAAACTTTGTTCTGCTTGTACCACTTTCACCAACCATAAGGCATTGACACTTGCCGCAATAGAGCTTTGTAGTTAAAAGATATTCATCTTCTGCTTTGTGCTTTGCAGGGGCTTTCTTATTCTGCTTCATTTTTTCCTGTACCAATTCAAACAACTCCTTATCAACTATTGCGGGAATTCCTCCCGGTGTAATAACATCCTTAAATTTGTATTCACCGATATATTTTCGGTTGTGTAGCATACGGGCAACAATGTCAACATCTAACTTGGTTTTCTTATGAGTTCGTACACCTTGGTAGTTGAGCATATTTGCAATGTGTTGCATAGACATACCCTCGGCATAGCTCTTGAATGCTATAACCACCGCAGGTGCAGTAACCTCATCAATTAAATAATTCTGCTCTTTGTCTACCTTGTAACCTATCGGCAAAGTACCGCCGTTGTATTTACACTTAAGAGCATTTTCCATCATACCTCTTGTAACCTTTTCTGCAAGCTCTACTGAGTAGTATTCAGCCATACCTTCAAGCAAAGATTCGAGCAAAATACCCTCTGCGCCCTGAGATATGGTTTCGGTTATGGATACAACCTTAACTCCGTTTTTACGAAGCATATTTTTGTAATGAGCAGAGTCGTATCTGTTACGGGCAAAACGGTCAAGCTTCCATACGAGGATAACTTCAAAATGCTTTGAAGCACTATCTTTTATCATCTGCTGAAATCTTGGTCTGTTATCTGTTTTAGCAGACAATGCTCTGTCGATATAGGTATCAACGATTTGGATGCCGTTCTTTTCAGCATAGGCTTTACATTCACGAAGCTGACCGTCAATACTTTCTTCCTTCTGATTGTCGGAAGAGTATCTTGCGTAGATAACGCCTATCATATATATTTTACCTCCTTTGATTTACTGTAAATATTGTAATTCATATACTTGTTTTTGTTAAATGTGCGGATGCGACTTTTACATCGCACCCGCCGTTTCTTTATACGATTTCTTTTAACTTTTCCCAATCCTTGTCCCATTCTTCAAACTCTTTTTTGCCTTGCTCACTTTCAAAGAAGGATACAATATCGGGAAGAAAACACCTGACAAGAGATTCAGCGGTATCCTTTGAAATGAGAACACCGCTGATATTATCGGAATTAACCTCGCTTTCGGTAAATTTTATCTTAACTTCATCCATAGGCTACCTCCTTATCTTTCATCTCTGCTGTTTCGGCTTCGCTGACGCTGTAAAGCTCTGTTGTAATACTCACAGGCTTTCATAACATAATCTTCAAGCTGTTGTTTGTTTGCACTCGGATAGAATTTCTGCACCTGCTCAAGCGGGAGTTTGAACATTTGCTTCTGATTAGGCTTTTCTGACATAAGCCTGTCTTCAATGTTTTCTGCAGTAAGTGTGCCTGAATTGAAATCTCTGTGCATATGCCATGCCTGAGAATATGAGGGTGTGCACTCCTGTTCTTCAATTATGCGTAGTAAATCATACTGCAACTGCTCATCAAGGTACGAAAGCTCAACACCGACAGAGAAAGCGATTTTATCTTCGTCCATCATTTCAAGCAGTTCAGGAATGAGATAAGTCAGACGGATATATCTGTAAACCTTATCTCGGCTTTCACCTGTAATATTGCCTATTTCAGTTGCAGAGTCGAACTTTGTCGCAACTTGCGACGAAGTTAAGTCTGTTCTTTCACCTTGCCTCTTGATCGCTTCAAGCTTCAATTTGTAAGCAAATGCCTTTTCCGACGGGAGAATATGCTCTCTGTGCAGATTGCTGTCCACGAGCATAATTGCCGCTTCATCACGGCTTACGGCATAAATTAAAGCAGGTACTGTTTCCAGCCCTGCTTTTACTGATGCTCTCAGGCGTCTATGACCTGAGATAATCTCGTATTCATCTGTTGTATTTTCTAAAGGTCTTACAACAATAGGTGAGATAACACCTTTCTGCTGTATGCTTTCAATAAGAGTGTTCATTTCCTCATTGTCTAAAACCTTATACGGATGTCCCTCAAAGGGATGAATTTTTTCTGCCGGAATATTTACCGGTGCTTTTAATTTTTTGTTAGCCATGTTATCGGCTCCTTTCATTTTTATTCTTAATATTTTTATTGTTACGGTTATTACGCCCTTCTTCAATCTGCCGCTGTCTTTCATCCTGCTGTTTAACATAGAGGGCATATTCTTCCTGCCTTGCTATTTCAGCCTTGGTAAGATAATGAGGTGGCGGCTCACCTATGAGCTTCGAAACGGTATCAACGCTTCGGTTGAAATCATATTCTCCAATACCATAATCTGTTTCAACAGTCTGCCTTGCATCTTTCTCTTTTTCGGGGCGTATTTTCATTCTCTCGGCTTTCAGTTCTTCGGCATCTGCTTCATCAGCCTGCTTTTCGGTTTCTTGGTACTGAGTAAGTGTCTTTTGTATTTCTGCTTCCATTCTCTTTTCCTCGGCTTCAAGCTTTGGGATTTCAAACTGACGCATTTTCTCAAAGTAAGACTTTGCATTAACAATATCCTGTTCGGTTTCGCACTCATTTTGTGAGAGAATATTCTGCATTTTAAATTTCAGCTCTTTAAGTTCAAATTCATAGTGACCAACATAATAATTAGCTTCGTTATACTTTTGCTTCATAACCTTGGGAGTAAGCTTCAGCTTCTTCTTTGCCTCTTTGAGCTTTTCTTCGGTTGTCTTAATATCTTCCTGTAGCTTATGGAAGTACACATAAAACTCATCAGCATCACGGACTTCATTCATAGCCTGATGCTTCATTTTGTTAATGCTCTTTCTTTCACATTCAAGAATAATCATACCGACACGGATACCCTCAAGAGCATCTGCAAGTGCGGGTATGAGCAGCTTTGCCGCAGTGATAACAAGCTCTGTAAGTGCCTCAACAGTTTTACGAAGACTGATAATCAGACTGTTATCCTTACGGATAAGAATGTTGATTCTCATTCTCTGTGTGACTTTGCCTTTCTTCTTCATTTTCTTACTTGAAACACCCTCGTGAATTGTCGGTTGCAGAAGTATTCCTCTTGCCGCAAAGCTGCGGTGGTCAATAGGCTCAATGTTCTTTTCTTCTAAATCTCTGTTTACAATATCTGCCCACAGCTTTCTCCATTTAAATAACTGCTCATCACTGTTCCAACGCTCGCTTATGGGATTCTGTCTTCCGTACTTTGTGCTTTTCGGGTATTTGTTTACTCTCTCATAACCGTCAGCCTTTGACGGTGGAAGATAGTCCTTCTTACCGTCAACATAATATTGGTACTGCTTTTCCCAACCCTCGTTTTTGGCACATAAAAATTCAGAGGCGGTAAAGCCTTGCTCCTTACCGTCTCTGATACATAGATATTCTTTTTCGGTTTTTCTTTGCCAAGTACCGTCAGGATTTAATGGTCTGACAGTTGCCATAATGTGAGCGTGAGGATTGCCTTCGCCCGTATCGTGAATACAGACATCAACACACATACCGTCACGGGTAAGAGCCTTTGCGAATTCTTCTGCCTCTGCAATCTGCCTTTCACGGCTGACTTCAACAGGCAGAGCAACAATGAATTCTCTTGCCAAACGGCTGTCCCTTGTTTTCTCTGCTTCTTCAACTGCGTTCCACAACTTGCTTCTGTCGCACCATTCGGGCGGAGCGTGCGACGGGAGAAAGATTCTCTCATAGACAAGACCGCCTTTCTTGGTGTAATCATGTTTTACTCCGTCATACTCGTTAATGATTTCACTGCAGCTCATATATGCACTTGCAGCTACGGCTGAGCGACCGACACCACGGGTTATGACTTTTGCTTCAAGGTGATAAATTGCGGGTATCACCGTCCTTTCGTAAGTTTTATATAATATATTGTTTTTGTTGGTTTGATTGTGTTATAATTATCAAAAGCTATATATAGCGAAGAAATCTTTACAAGGAGGTAAATCGTATGATTGCAAACAAACTGCAACCCGGTGACGAAATTCGTGTAGTCGCACCATCAAGAAGTCAAGCTATAATTTGGGAGAAAACACACCATCATGCGATGAGCTTCTGGAAGACATCAGGATTCAATCTGACATTTTCAAAAAACTGTCGTGAACTCGATAGATATCAATCTTCAAGTATTGCATCTCGTGTTGAAGATTTACATAAGGCATTTCGAGACCCAAATGTCAAAATGATTATTACTAGCGTAGGTGGATTTAACGCCAATCAGCTTCTTCCACATCTTGACTACGATTTAATTGCACAAAACCCTAAAATCTTTTGTGGATATTCAGACATTACAATCTTGGAAAATGCCATTTATGCCAAAACCGGTCTTGTAACATATAGCGGTCCGCACTACTGCACTTTTGGATTTGACGGTGAACCCGAATACACACGAAAAGCGTTTTTTGATTGTTTAACAAAAGATGAGCCACTTCGTATTACTCCTTCAAAGACTGCAAAACAATATACCGTTCTTCAAGAAGGTATGTGTGAGGGAGCTGTTATTGGAGGCAACCTTTGCACTATCAATTTGTTGCAGGGTACATCGTATATGCCTGACATCCGCAATAAAGTGTTGTTTATTGAAGATGATAATATTATGGGCGAATATTTCAGCTACGAGTTTGAACGTAACTTGCAGTCGTTGCTGCAGATTGAAGGTGCAGATACCGTAAGAGGTATCGTATTCGGGCGCTTTGAAGAAAGTTGTGGCATGACATTGGAACGTATTAACGATATTATTCGAGATAAAGTACCAACTAATATCCCCGTGATTTCCGGTGTTGATTTCGGACATATCTTCCCAATTATCACTTTCCCGATTGGTGGAAATGTGCGTATAAAAGCAAGAAAAGATGATATAGAAATCGTCTTCGATTCACATTAAAAATATATTGTAATTAGTATTTTGTTACATAGGGAGAAGAAAGCTCACCGTGCCACGGGTTATGAGGTTAGCTTCAAGATGATAAATTGATAGTTTTACGACATTTCTTAATTTTCATACAATTAACTAAAAGGTTGCAAAACAATTATTTTGGAGGTTTTCGATATGAACACTATAAATGGTTTTATATTTGAACGCTTTATCGGTGATTTGTTTAAGTTAGCAGAGTATTCAGTTACAGAATATAGTTCAATGGATGCTGGCTATGATTTGTTAGTAGAAAAAGATAATCAGAAATATTGTATTGAAATAAAATGTTCAAAACCCACTAGAGAAGCATTTGATAGAATTGAAGGTATTTCAAAACAATTGGATGCAAAACCCGTCTTTATAACTTGTCAATTTATACAGGAGCCACTGCGTAGACATTTAGAAGATTTATATTCAAGTGTAACTATTATAGATATATCTAACTTGCTTTTTACACTTCAATATTACGAAAGATTACGCAATGAGTTAATATCACTCCTACCTTTTACAATCGATAATATAGAGCCAAAAGAGTGCTTTTTAGAACTTGACTTCCTTGAACATTCTGATAATTTAGAATCTTTAATATATGAAATCAAAAACTGTAAAAAAGGAAGAAGCTCTGCCAATGAATATGAAGATATTTGTCACAGACTATTGCTAAATATTTTTTCTGAAGATTTAGCATTATGGCAAAAGCAACCAACTTCAAATAAAGCGTTATACCGATTTGACCTTATTTGTAGAATTAAAGATAATAACGGAAAAACGTTTTGGAAGATTTTAGAGGATTATTTTAACTCTAAATATGTGGTATTCGAATTTAAAAATTACTCTAAAAAGATAACACAAAAAGAAATATACACAACTGAAAAGTATCTATATGCCAAAGCTCTTCGTAGTGTGGCTATTATTGTAACAGCAAAAGGCTTTGACAAAAATGCAATGTGGGCCACTAAGGGATGCTTAAGAGAGAATGGAAAATTGATTATTTTATTAACTTCTGATGATTTAATTAAAATGGCTGAATATAAAATTTCACAAGAAGACCCATCTACATATCTGTTAAGTAAATTAGACAACCTTCTTATTGAATTAGAAAAATAAGCATATAATTCTTTCCCTCGGAGAGCGCACTGCACCGCCTTTACGGTGGTGAGTAAGTGCGCCCTTAAGGGAATATATAAACCTTTAATTCAGCCTTTCCCGTAAATATCCCTCAATATCAGTAAAATCCATCGTCTTGATTTTAGGTAAAAGCTTCTCCAAAATCGCACCCTCTACAATAAGTCTGTGGTTTCGTTCTGTGCGTTCCTTTTTACGGTTGCGGTTTTCTGCCTGTTCAAGTCTGTGCTTGGCTTGTATGAGCTTTTTCTCATCCTCGGTCATAAATATCACCTCCAATCTGTTGGCACCGTAAGCGGTGCCGTTTTTTATTGTGTTTTTCTCAGTGGCTCCGAAATCCGAATGTTTTGGCACCGTTAAAACATATCAAGAAAAGCTATTGCCCCTGCATCATTTTTCTGTTTTTCTTCCTCTGTCAATTCCATACTGAAGCTATCCGAAGAAGGAGCTGATGCAGTAACTGAAATACCACACAGCTCCTCTTTCAGAATTTCACGGAACTTGTCAAGCAGTTCATCACATGCCGTCTGCTTCTCTGCATAAGCAATAGCCGATTTGATTGCATCAATGATAAACTGATTTCTTGACTTGTACTTTTCTTTATCAAGGCTGTGCAGATAATCAATGATTGCCGTGTGTTCTGTGTCGCTTAAATTAAAGCGGACATTTATGCGGTACTCACTCATATCCTGCCACTTTTCATCATGGTTTCGGCAAGGTATTCATAACCCTTTGCCGCCGCACAGATGTCATCAACAAAACGCACACGGTCTGCATTGTACTTATAGAAATTCTTTACAAGGCACCCGCCACCGCCGGTGATATACAGCATCATAGTGTTTTCATCATATCCGTGGTCACGGAGTCTGTGGAAGATTTCACTTACATATTTCTGTACCTCTGCCTTGATGATTTTCATATCCGCCTGAACAATGTTTGCAGTACCCTTACAAAGCACCTCATCAATGATATGCTCATTGATTTCTCTCTGTGTTTTTCTGAGGAAGGCTTCACGGATATCAACAGTACAGAAGTGAGTACCGAACTTTTCCGTGTACATTCTCTCTGACTGCGGTCTGCCGTTAATGACATAAAGAACATTCATAGTACCGTTGCCAATGTCAGCAACAAGATTTACACCGTCCATTTTGGTTGCAAACTGCGAAACCGCCGCATACCCCTGTGGATAGATGCTCGCACCTGCGATTTTGATTTTGTACTCGGTATGCTGCCAAGTGAAAGTTACTTCCTCATTCTTTGTAAGATATGCTTTGAAGCTCTCTTTCTGACCTGCTGTCCAAGTGAGTGGCAGACCTGCCGCAATGTGAATTGTGGCTTCCGTTAAGTTTTCTGCACTTAACTCCTTTGCAATAGCCACAAGTGTGAGGGCGTAATAGTCCTCGTCTTTGATTTTGTCGGGAAGAAACTCCTTGTGTCCTTCAC
>JAZRDP010000071.1:0-5402 GCA_045660345.1 Acutalibacteraceae bacterium | reverse complement strand
TGCTATGGCAACAATGCCCGACTATGACCTTAATAACCCCGCAGTGATTAAAGATAAAGCCGTTTTAAAAGAACTTAAAAAGATAACGGATAAAGAGGAGTACGCCAAAGCTTATAATGAGCAGGTTTATATGATGTGGCGTAATAAGACTATAAGTGATACTTATGAGCCCGGTTCAGTTTTCAAAGTGTTCACTGCGGCAGCAGGACTTGAAGAAGGTGTTGTTACACCTAACACAACCTATAACTGTGTTGGTGCGATTCAGGTTGCGGATAACCGAATCCATTGTCATAAAAGAGAGGGTCACGGAGTTCAGACTGTTACACAAGGTCTTGTAAACTCCTGTAACCCGTTCTATATCACAATAGGTCAGAAGTTAGGAACAGAAAAGTTTTATAAATATTTTGAAGCTTTTGGTTTTACTGAAACAACAAAAATAGATTTACCTGCAGAAGCAAATCCCGTTGGCGGTGTTACCTACCATAAGAAAGAAGATATGGGTATTTCCCAGCTTTCTTCAAGTGCATTCGGTCAGACCTTCCAGGTCAGCGCAATTCAGATGATTACTGCAGTTTCTGCGGTTGCAAACGGCGGTAAGCTTATGGAGCCCTATGTGGTTGCAAAGCAGATAGACCAAGAGGGCAATACAGTTTATGAAAAAACACCTACCGTAAAAAGACAGGTTATTTCAGAGAGCACCGCAAATGCAGTTTTGGGTATGATGGAAAAGGTTGTTGATGGCGGTACAGGTAGAAATGCTTATATTCCCGGTTACCGCGTTGCAGGTAAAACAGGTACATCAGAAAAGCTTACTGTTGACGGCGAATATATTGCTTCCTTCGTTGGCTGCGCTCCTGCAGATGACCCTCAGATAGCAGTTCTTATAATTATTGACGAGCCTCAGGTTTATAACCATGGCGGTGGCGCAATTGCCGCACCCGTTGCAGGCGTTGTAATTGAGCAGACTCTAAAATATATGAATGTTGAGCCTGTTTATTCTGATGAAGAATTGGCAAAGCTTAATGCATCCACACCCGATGTAAACGGAATGAGCGTTGCAGCGGCAAAGGACAGTCTTTCAAAGCAGAATTTCAATGCAAGAGTTGTGGGTAATGGCGATAAGGTTATTTCTCAGTACCCTGCAAAGGATCAGAGTATTCCTTTGGATGGCGTTGTTATTCTTTATACTGAAACAGGTAATGTTTCAACTACATCAACAATTCCCGACCTTACAGGCTTGAGCATAAGCGAAGCAAATAAGCGCGCCGTTAATTCAGGCTATAATATAAAGGTTTCGGGCGCATCTCTTGACAGTGAGGTTGTTTCCTATCGTCAGAGTATCGAAAAGGGTACAAAGGCAGAATTAGGTTCAACAATCACGGTTTATTTCAAGACAACTTCAGGCGTCCAAGATGACTAATTGCTTGATAAATTTGCGAATTAACAGCTTTGCTCACACTCGCAGTACCTTTGTACAGCTTCGGTTCGCAAATTCTGTTACTTCATCAAATTTCTCTAAGCAATTATAAGGTTTTGTAAATTTGCGAATTAACAGTTTTGCCACACTCGCAGTACCTTTGGATAGGTCAAGTTTGATAAAAAATATGAATTAAAAATGTTTGGAAGCGAAGCTTCCCCGATAATTTTGCATTTTGCATTTTGCATTTTGCATTTGTAAAAACCGGAGGTTTTTAAAAATGTTACTTTCCCAACTTTTAGAAGATATAAAGGTCCTCAACTCCTACGAGGACAGAGAAATAACAGATGTTACCGATAAAACAGGTAGTGTTAATGATGGTTGCGCTTTTGTTTGCATAACGGGTGCTCGCTTTGACGGTCATTCTGTTGCCGAAGATATGCTCAAGCAGGGTGCAAGCGCGGTAATCGTTACAAGAGATTTAGGTCTTAAGGAGCAGATTATCGTTGAAAATACCCGTGAAGCTTATGCTCTTATGTGCAAAAATCTTTTCGGCAGAAGCGCAGATAAGCTTAAAATTATCGGTATTACAGGTACAAACGGAAAAACAACAACCGCATTTGTTATCAAAGATATTCTTAAGGAGCTTGGTGTTCAGAGTGGTCTTATCGGCACAGTTAAAAATATGGTGGGCGATAAGGATTTTCATACAGAGCTTACAACTCCTGACCCTTATGATATGCACGCGCTTTTCAAAATGATGGTTGATGAGGGTATTGAATATTGCGTTATGGAAACCTCCTCTCAGGCGTTTCATCAGATGCGCCTTGCAGGTATCCATTTCGTTGTAGGCGCTTTCACAAATCTGACTCAGGACCATCTTGATTATCACGGCACTCTCGATGAATATAAGAAATGCAAGAAAAACCTGTTTGTCAATTGCGATAAAGCAATTTTCAATAACGATGACGAAGCATCAGACTATATGCGAGAGGGCATAGCAGCTCCTTCAACAGATTATTCAATTAATGAAAAATCTGATTATAAAGCAGAAAATGTAACACTTTTCTCCGACAGAGTAGAGTATGATTTAAACGGACAAAGGGTTGTTTTCCATATTCCAGGTGGCTTTTCTGTTTATAACTCTCTTACCGCCATTTCAGTTGTGAATAATTTAGGCTTTGATTCGGAAAAGGTAATCAATGCAGCCTATTATGCCAAAAGTGTCAGCGGAAGAGTTGAGGTTTTAAGGACAAATACAGATTTTAGTGTTATAATAGACTATGCTCATAGTCCCGACGGGCTTGAAAAAGCAATCAATGCAGTCCGTGGATTTACAAAGGGCAGAGTTATCACTCTTTTCGGATGCGGTGGCGACAGAGATAAAACAAAGCGCCCCAAAATGGGTAGAATTGCCGCAGAGCTTTCCGATATTGTTGTGGTAACAAGTGATAACCCCCGAACTGAAGACCCCGAGGAGATAATAAAAGATATTCTCGAGGGCATAGATGCAGAAAATAAAGAGATATTTACCATTACCGACAGAAGCGAGGCAATAAAAAAAGCAATTTCAATTGCTCAGAAGGATGATGCAATTCTTCTTGCAGGTAAGGGTCACGAAACCTATCAGGTAATCGGAAAAGAGCGTGTTCATTACGATGAACGCGAGGTAGTAGCAGAGATATTAAAATAACGGGTGGTTTTTTATGGAAAAAATCTCACTAAAGAAAATTGCAGAATGGTGCGGAGTTGAAACCGTCCTTGACGGCTTTGTTGAGAAAATCTCAACAGATAGCAGAGATGTTGACGGGGCGACGCTTTTTATTGCTCTTAAGGGTGAACGCTTTGATGCTAATGATTTTGTTCCCGATGTGTTGAACAAGGGCGCAAAAGCCGTTGTTTGCTCACGATATGAGGGCGATGACGAAAGAGTAATTCTTGTTGAAGATACAGGAAAAGCACTTTTAGATATTGCCGCAGGGTATAGGCAGAGCTTCAATATTCCCTTTGTTGCCCTCACAGGTAGCGTTGGTAAAACAACAACCAAGGGGATGATTTACGCGGTTTTAAGCGAAAAGTTCAATACCTTAAGAACAGAGGGCAACCTTAATAATGAAATTGGTGTTCCTAAAACACTTTTCAGATTGGAAAGCTCTCACGAGGCAGCAGTTATCGAAATGGGAATGAACCATTTTGGTGAAATTTCCCGACTTTCAAAGACTGTTTGTCCCGATATTGGTGTTATCACAAATGTGGGAACTGCTCATATTGAGAATTTAGGCTCAAGAAACGGTATTTTAAAAGCAAAATCTGAAATTCTTGACGGTATGAAGGCAGGCTCACCTCTTGTAATCAATGGTGACAGCGATATTCTGGGTAAGGTTGAAGCAGAGGATTATATGGTAATCCGTTTCGGTCTTGACGGCGGTGATGTTACCGCTGATAATATCGACCCGACTCCATTGGGTAGCGGATTTACTGTTAAATATAAGAACGAAACCGCGAGAGCCTTTGTTCCTTCGCAGGGTATACATAATGTATATAACGGCTTGTGTTCTATCGCAGTAGGTCTTCTTCTTGGTATGACTCTGGAGGAATGTGTAAGAGGTCTTCGCAATTTCGCTCCCGAGGGTATGAGACAGAAAATAACATCTGTTAAGTCTATGACCTTTATTGAGGATTGCTATAATGCAAATCTTGACAGTATGTGTGCCGCTCTCGAAACTCTCAAAAGCCTAAAAATCAAAAGAACCGTTGCAGTTTTAGGCGATATGCTGGAGCTTGGTGATTTCAGTCGGGAAGCCCACAGAAGAGTAGGCGAAAAGGCATTTGAAACTGAATGTGCCTTGGTTATTACCTTCGGTGAAGCCGCAGAGGAAATTGCAAAGGCTTTTATAGAAAATGGCGGAAATGCAAGGGCATTTCAGGACAAAACGGAATTAACAAATTATCTTCGCGAAACCCTTGAAGCAGGGGACACAGTCCTCTTTAAAGGCAGCCGCGGAATGAAGATGGAAGAAATTTTTACATCTCTTTATAAGGAGTGGGAAGTATGAATAATATTATAATCGCTTGTTCGATTGCAGCAGTTGTTGCATTCGCTGTTTCATTCGCCTTGGGCTATGTTGTAATTCCTTTTTTACATAAGCTCAAATTCGGTCAGACAATTCTAGAAATCGGACCTAAGTGGCACAAAAATAAGCAGGGTACACCAACCATGGGCGGTATCCTCTTTATTGTTGGTACTCTTGTTGCATTCGGTGTTGTAGTTTTAATTGATAAAATTCTCGGTGGTAACATCATAGGTGTAAACGAAATTGTTGAAAAATCAATGAATATCAAGGTTTGGGGCGGTCTTCTTATGGCTCTCGGCTTTGCTTTCATCGGTTTCCTTGATGACTATATCAAGGTTGTAAAAAAGCGTAATTTAGGTCTTACAATCATGCAGAAAACACTTTTGCAGGTTGTTTTGATGGTAGGTTATTTGTTGTCCTTATTTATAAATGTCCCAACAGGTGCTATGTTTGTTCCTTTCTACGGAATGGTTGAAACAAAGTATTTCTTCTGGCTTTTAGGCTTTGCAGTTATGTATGCAACAACAAATGCCGTAAACTTTACCGATGGTGTAGATGGTCTTTGCGGCTCTGTTACTCTTACCGCGGCTATCAGCTTTATTGCTGTTGCAGGCTTGCGTAATTGCTTCGGTGTAAGTTTTATGGCATCGGCTCTTGCTGGCGGTCTTGTGGGTTTTTTAATCTGGAACTGGCACCCTGCAAAGGTAATGATGGGTGACCTCGGCTCAATGTTTTTGGGCGGTCTTGTGGTAGCATTTGCGTATGCAGTGGATTGTCCTCTTATAATTCTTCTCATAGGTATAATCTATGTTGCAGAGTTTGGTTCAGACGTTCTTCAGATTGGCTATTTCAAGCTTACACACGGAAAAAGAATATTTAAAATGGCTCCTATCCACCACCATTTTGAAATG
>JAZRDP010000070.1:0-1444 GCA_045660345.1 Acutalibacteraceae bacterium | reverse complement strand
AAACAATGTACTCGTGCGTAATATCTTTTTTCTTGATGTCTTTGTTCGTGAGATAACGAATCTGTGGAATATAACGTCACGGATAAAACTGTTTTTCTCTTTTTCTTGTTTTTTTGTTGTATAAAGTATAGTTTTGCAGAATAAATTGGTTTTTAGAATTATAAACAGTTTCTAAATAATTATGGAATTCTTTTCTTTATTCAACACGGTTGAATTTTTCAGCGCATTCATTGTGCTTTTTGCGGTGATTGACCCAATAGGTATCATGCCTATCGTATTGTCGATACGCGATAAAGGTAAGATTATAAACCCTGTGAAGGCAGTGTTTTTTGCCTTTGGTCTTATGTTTCTCTTCTTTTTCCTTGGAGACTGGATTCTGAACCTTTTCGGTGTAGATATAAATTCGTTTGCGGTAGCCGGTTCGCTTGTTATATTCCTTATGGCACTCGAAATGGTGCTTGATATTGAGATTTTCAAAGACTCTTCAATTGCGGCAAATGATGCAACAATAGTTCCATTGGTTTTCCCGTTGCTTGCCGGTGCAGGTTCGTTCACCACACTTCTTTCGCTCAAGGCTGAGTATGCTTCAGTGAATATCCTCGTTGCGCTTGTGGTGAATGCAGTGGTGGTGTTTGCAATGCTCAGTGCAACAGCGTTCCTCCAGAGATTGCTCGGAAAGGGCGGTATATATTTCACACGCAAGTTCTTTGGTATTATCCTTCTTGCAATCTCAGTGAAACTGTTTACATCAAACCTTTCATATCTTATAAGCCAGATATCGGAAACAGCAAATTGACAATAATTATTAAGCATCGAGGCTGAGCCAAAAGTATTTTTGGCTCAGCCTCGATGCTTATCCCCACCTTGCGGAAGGAACTCGTTCGCCCTTGTATTGTTCCGCAGGGGCGGGGTCCGCCCGCCCTTGTAACCGCGTAGCGGTGTCATGTTGAGCGAAGTCGAAACATCTCAATATCAACCCAAGTATTCTTCCGCAGCTTTTAACCTTTATGTTTTTGTCGTATATTCTATTTGTAGGGGCAGACCGACGTTGTCTGCCCTTGTATTGTTCCGCAGTTTTTAACCTTACAGCCTTTGTCGTATATTTATTTTGTAGTTTTTCTTTATAGACGCAGGATAACGGTGTTGCAGACCGATCATTCCTTTTGTTACTTTTCGTCCATACCGATAAAATAATCCGACGTCACTCCATAAAATTTACACAGCTTTATCAAATCCTCTATTTTAAGCTCTGCTCTACCGTCTTCTATATGGCTGTATCCTTGCTGTGACTTATTTATCACCTTTGCGACCTCACGTTGCGTAAGATCGTTGTCCTCTCTTAAGTTTCTCATTCTGATTCTGTAATTCATATAACAACTCCTCACGCATATTTTATGCGTAAAAAGTTTAGCATACTCAAAAACTGAGTATTGACTTTTACTCA
>JAZRDP010000069.1:0-14926 GCA_045660345.1 Acutalibacteraceae bacterium | reverse complement strand
TTTGCCGTAAAGCTCTTCATCCGCAGTTTCGTGGCGAAGAAGATACCTGTCCGCCCCTGCATCGAAAAGCTTCTGATAGCTTTCTCTTGACCTTTCACCGAGAGAAAGAGTCACCGCGCAGTCAGGGAATTTTTCTTTGATTCTGCTGATTAAATCGCAAAGTATTTCATCCGTATAAAAACCATCCTCGCCACCTTGCATAACAAAGGTGCGAAAGCCTAAATCATACCCATCAATGCAACACTCCATAATTTCTTCAGGAGTAAGTCGGTATCGCTGACAATTTCCGTTACCGCCCCGAATACCACAATAAAGGCAGTTGTTTTTACAGATATTGCTTATTTCAATAAGTCCGCGGATGAACACCTGATTTCCATAAACAGATTTACGGACCTTCTCTGCATTTATTCTTAAATATTCTTTTATTTCTTCACCATAACCCGAAACTAATTCTTCATATTCAGAAAGAGTAAGAGAATGGTTTTTAATAAGCTTATCGGCAATAGCGAATAAATTATTATTCATCGCTTTTCACATTAGAAAGCACGGTTTTCGCGCTTATTCCTTTAAGATTTCCGATTTTACCACTCAAAGCAGAAATAACATCCTGAGGTGCATCAATAGCAACGCTTATAATGCTGATTTCCCTCTGCCGATAGGGAATCCCCATTCTGCCGATAATATATTCACCGTAGCTATGCAGAATATTGTTAAGCTCAGCAACACTCTCACCATTCTCAACAATAATACTGATAACACCAACTCTGGAAGACATAAAACTCTCCTTTTCGATTTGTAAAAGTATCGCAACTTTTATCATCCCTGTCCGCTTGCGGATAGGGAGGGGGACCAAAAGCATCAGCTTTTGGTGGTGGGTTGCCCCGTAAAGACACCCCTTTGTAAAAGTAACGCAAATTCTTCTCTCATTTCAATAAAATAAAAATACCGCACCCTGACAGAATTCGGGTACGGTAAAAGAATGCGTAATGCGTAATTCGCAATGCGTAATTATCGGGTCTGCGACGCAATTATAAAGAAAAAACAACAATTTCATCTTTCTAAACTTTTACAAATCAGGATTAAGTAAATCATTTTGAAAAAAGTATTGGTTTGATTAACTATTATAATTACGAATTGCGCATTACGAATTACGAATTAAATCTTCCGTCCCTTGTTTTCAGGAGAGCTCTCCCCTTCGCGTCAGGTACATTTTTATGATTTTATTATATAATATAATTTTGAAATAATCAATGAATAAAAGTTGAATTAGAAAGAAAAATAAAAACAATATATAAAATCCCGCGAAGCCTATCATCCCTGTGCCGAAGGCATAGGGAGGGGGACCGCCCTTGAATACGCTTTAATTACAAATCTGTTTATTTCGTGCCAATTGGTATTTTTGTAAATTAACCAAATCGGGGTGGTGGTGGGTTGCCCCTTAGCTGTTTCCCTTTGTCCTTGAGAGCGATAACAAATAGGTAAACAAACAGAATTGATAACTCCCCTCATCTACGATGTAAAGAGGGAATGTGGCAACCCACCACCGCTATCGCGGTCCCCCTCCCTATTAGCCTAAAGGCTAACAGGGATGATAATTATCGCACTTAATTTACACTTAGGAGAAGCTTATGGACTCAAAAACTTACCAACAACTCGTACACGATACCACCCCAAAATCCCCACTCTTAAAGGACTGCATTTTAGCCTTTGTTTTTGGCGGGTCAATATGTTGCTTCGGACAACTTTTAAAAACACTTTACACAAATGCAGGGTTAACAGAAGATGAAGTAAAGCTTGCAGTACCCGTAACACTTATAGTTATCACAGCAATCCTCACAGCCACAGGAACCTTCGCAAAAATCGCAAAATATGCAGGCGCAGGCACCGCTGTACCAATTACAGGCTTTGCAAACTCTGTTGTTTCTCCTGCAGTTGAATTCAGCGCAGAAGGTAAAATTTTAGGTACAGGTGCTAAAATGTTCAATCTTGCAGGCCCTGTTATCGTCTACGGTTGCTCCGCCGCCAGTCTTTACGGGCTTATTTATTACCTCTTTTTAAAATAAATATTATTGATTTAATTTTCTGTATGTGATATATTCAGTACAGAAAATTATTTTTATAAAAGAGGTAATAGATATGAGCAGAAATGCAATCTATGGCGCAGGTTCACTTGGTACTGTTCTTGGCGCATACATAACTAAAAACGGCGGTCAGGTTGACCTTATTAACAGAAATAAAGCTCACGTTGAAATTCTTAACACAAAGGGCGCAAAAATTATAGGTACTGTTGATATGACTGTTCCCGTTAAGGCTATCACCCCTGAAGAAATGGAAGGCAAATATGATGTTATTGTTCTTCTTACAAAGCAGTTGTTCAACAAGGATGTTGTTACAATGCTTAAGGATTTCCTTAGCGAAAATGGTGTTATCGTAACTCTTCAGAATGGTATTCCTGAACCGGGTATTGCAGAAATCGTTGGTGCAAATCATACAATGGGTTGCGCAGTTGAATGGGGCGCAGCACTTATTGAACCGGGTGTTTGTGAGCTTACAAGTGCACCTGACAGTCTTTCATTCCATATGGGCAAATTAGACGGCATCACAGACGATCAGGTTAAAATGGTTAAAGACCTTCTCGAGCTTATGTGTCCTGTTCACGAGGAAGAAAATCTTATGGGCGCTCGTTGGTCAAAGCTTCTTATCAATGCTACCTTCTCAGGTCTCGGTACAGTTGTGGGCGGCGTTTTCGGTGATGTTTCCGAGGACAAGGACGCTCAGAAGGTTGCCATCCGTTGTATGAAGGAATGTATTGATGTTGGCCACGCAACAGGCACAGAATTTGCTCCCGTTCAGGGCAAAAATATTGTTGGTCTTTTCTATTACAAGGGCGCTCTCAAGCGTGCTTTAGGCTGCAAGCTTCTTCCCATCGCTATGAAAAAGCACAGACTCATTGAGCCTTCAATGCTTCAGGACCTTAAGAAAGGCAAGCCCTGCGAAATTGATGCAATCAATGGTGTTGTTTGCGAGTTCGGAAGAAAGCATAATATACCTACTCCTATCAATGACAAAATCGTTGAAATCATCAAGAAAATTCAGAACGGCGAGCTTAAAGCCGAAAAAGCAAACATCAGACTTTTTGATGATATTCTTTAATAAAAACATCTGCAACCCTTTAAAATGTTTCGGCATTTTAAAGGGTTGCGTATTTTTTTACCATTCTTGCAAACAATATAATAAAACTTTTAAGGAACGATTTTATGCCACAGAGAATGGGAAAATATACAATTGAGTTGACTAATACTCCGTCGATTATCGGCTATGCTGCAGTAGTTGGTAAAAAAGAGGCAGAAGGTCCATTGGGTCAATACTTTGATAAGGCTTATAACGACGCATTTTTCGGAGAAAAGACCTTTGAAAAGGCGGAAACGAAAATGCAGAAAATGACAATTGAAACTGCAGTAAAAAAATCAGGACTCTCCAAAAGCGATATTCAGATTGCCTTTGCAGGCGACCTTTTGAACCAATGTATCGGTTCATCCTTTGATATGAGGGATTTAGGCTTCTGCTTTGCAGGGCTTTACGGTGCTTGCTCAACAATGGCGCTTTCCCTTGCACTTGCAGGAGTTTTCGTGGATTCGGGTGCTGCAAAGAATGCACTCGCCGCCGCCTCATCTCATTTCTGCTCGGCAGAAAGGCAGTACCGCTACCCTCTTGAATACGGCGGTCAGCGTAGCCCTGCAAGTCAATGGACGGTTACAGGCGCAGGTGCGGCAGTAGTTGCAGAAAATCAGGAAAACGCACCAAAAATCGAGAAAGTCATAATCGGCTCTGTAAGGGATTTGGGTATAACCGATGTTAATAATATGGGCGCCGCTATGGCGCCTGCAGCAGCACAGACTATCGGTGATTTTTTAAAAGATACAAACACTGAACCAGACGATTACGATTTAATCTTAACAGGTGATTTGGGCTCAACAGGCTCTGCTCTTTTAAAAGAGCTTATGCGAAAAGAATATTGCACCGACATAAGCTCTGTTCACAACGACTGCGGTATGATGATTTTCGATTTGGAAAAACAAGATATGCACTCGGGCGGTTCGGGTTGCGGTTGCTCTGCAAGTGTAGTCTGCTCATATATCTTAAACAAACTAAAAAACAAAGAGCTTAAAAAGGTTCTTTTCGTTGGCACAGGCGCACTGCTTTCACCAACATCATCGCAACAAAAGGAATCCACACCGGGAATTGCCCATGGGGTGGTGCTCACTTCGTGAGAATGCAAAATGCAGAATGCAGAATGCAAAATTAAAGGGTGCTGCGCACGGCATAATAAAAGAGGAGAATATTTTAATGGATAAACAACAAACATTACAAAGTCTTTCAAATGTTACAAAAACTTATTTAAGAATTTCACAGATAAAAACTGTTTTAACTTTTTTCTTTGTAGGCTATGCTTTGACTAAGATTATAAAAGCAATAAGAAACTGAAAATTCGGAATTCGAAATTCGGAATTCGAAATGAAGGGGAAGCTACGCTTCCAAACATTATAATTTTATTCTTACAACAGCTTTTTATATTTAATCTATTTATTAAGCTGAAAAACAAAAAAGATTCAGGACAATTTTTAATTTTGTCTTGAATCTTTTAGTTTATAGAATTTTCAAGTTATGCGAAGCTAATTCCGAATTTCGAATTCCGAATTTCGAATTAATCTTCCGCTAATCTTATCATCAGCTCAGCAAAAAGACTATTTGCCCAGGCAAACCAAGGACGAGTGAAATCTGTATCGTCATTCTTATTAAATGACTCGTGCATAAGGTATGCTCCCGCGTGAGTAGTTGTGAGCATTCTTATACATTCCTTGATTTCTTCTTCATCTGTCGATGTAAGAGCCTGCATTGTCAGGGAAATATGCCAGATTTTATCTGTACCCGTGTGAGGACTGCCTATTCCCTTTGCAACCGAGCCTTCAAAATACCAAGGATTATTATGAGAAAGAATGAATTTTCTTGTATTCTGATAAATTTCGTTATCGGGCTTTACATAGCCGAGATATGGGGCAGATAAAAGGCTGGGAGAATTAGCATCATCCATTAAAAGCATATTGCCCATACCGTCTGTTTCATAAACGAAAATTTTGCCGTAGCTGTCGTGGTCATAAACCCCGTGCTCTTTAATACCCTCGTCAATATCAAAGGCGAGAGAACGGCATTCGCTTTCGAGCTTTGTATCTTCATAGCCTTCGTTAGCCATCTGCGCCGCCTTTTTAAGAGCGCATACCGCCATCATATTTGAGGGCACAAGGTAGCCGTAAAGGCATCTGTCGTCAGAAGGACGGAAGCCTGACCAGGTCATACCTGTGTATAAAACATCGTTGCCCTTGCCATCGTTGGGAAGAGTGTCAATTGTGGGGCAATCTGTTCTGTTGAAATAATAAGTAGAATTCTGAAAATGGTTTTGCTCTTTTTTGAAAACTTCAACAATCTTCCACATCATCTGATGGAATTCCTCAGTAAAAATTGAGCTGTCAAGAGTTTCATTATAATACTGATGAGCAAGATAAAGAGATGCACAAAGAGAGTCAACCTCATATTTTCTTTCCCAGATAAGCTCGTGGTCGAAATCGGTTTCATCCTTATGACCTCTGTTGGGAACTGCATTGAAGGCGTTTGAATACGGGTCAAGGCAAACGAATTTTGCGTAACGGGCAATAACGCTTCTGATAATATCCTTTAAATCCTCATCCTCATTGGCATAACGGATATAATGAGTGAGCTGAGAGGCGCTGTCACGAAGCCACATAGCGGGAATATCGCCTGTTATAACGAAATAGCCACCGTCGTCAAGCTTTGTAACAGTTGTTTCAATAGTATTAAGGAAGCAGCCCTTAAAAAACGGAGCAAGCTCAGGGTACTTCACTTTAAGCTTTTCTGTAATTTCATCTGCTTTTTGCAGAAGAATCTTCGGAATATCCATAAAAATCTCCTAAAGGGTATTTTTAAAATATATTTTAATCAGTATATCACGAGCATTTTTTTAAAACAATGGTAATTTTGCAAGGGTTTTTCCCTTTAAATTTGTCAAAGATACCAAAATTTTAAAAAATCAAAAATATTTTGAAATTGTTAATGATTTATCAATCTACTTGTAGTATAATCATTCCATAAAAAATTTTTGGAGGTACCAAAATGGCAAATCGTATTGTATTAAACACAATTTCCTATCATGGAAAGGGAGCAATCGAAAACATCACCACAGAGCTCCAGAGCCGTGGATTTAAGAAAGCTTTCGTATGCTCCGACCCTGACCTTATCAAGTTCGGCGTTACAGGTAAGGTAACAGACCTTCTTGACAAAGCAGGCTTCCCTTACAGTATATTCAGCGAAATCAAGGCTAATCCCACAATTGAAAATGTTCTTGCAGGTGTTGAGGCATTCAAGGCAAGTGAAGCAGATTGCATCGTTGCTATCGGTGGCGGTTCAGCTATGGACACAGCGAAGGCTATCGGTATCATTATCGAAAACCCCGAATTCGCTGATGTAAGAAGTCTTGAAGGCGTTGCTGATACAAAGAACCACGCAGTATTCACAATCGCAGTTCCCACAACTGCAGGTACTGCTGCTGAGGTTACAATCAACTATGTTATCACAGATGTTGAAAAGAAACGCAAATTCGTTTGCGTTGATATTCACGATATTCCCGAGGTTGCAGTTGTTGACCCCGATATGATGGCTTCAATGCCCAAGGGTCTTACAGCATCAACAGGTATGGACGCTCTCACTCACGCTATTGAAGGCTACATCACAAAGGGCGCTTGGGAAATGACAGATATGTTCCACCTCAAGGCAATTGAGCTTATTGCAAAGCATCTTCCCGGTGCTTGTGAAAACACTCCCGAAGGCAGAGAAGGTATGGCTCTCGCTCAGTACATCGCAGGTCAGGGCTTCTCAAACGTAGGTCTTGGTATTGTTCACTCAATGGCTCACGGTCTCGGTGCTCTTTATGACACACCTCACGGTGTTGCAAATGCAATTCTTCTTCCCTCAATTATGGCTTACAATGCTACTTCCACAGGCGATAAATACCGCGACATCGCAAAAGCTATGGGCGTTGCAGGTACAGAGGCTATGACAATTGACGAAGCAAGAAAAGCAGCAGTTGATGCAGTTTACGCTCTTAACGAAACTGTTGGTATTCCCAAAGACCTTAAAGGTATTCTTAAAGAGGAAGACATTCAGTTCCTTTCAGAAAGCGCATTTGCAGATGCTTGCCGTCCCGGTAACCCCAAGGATACAAGCGTTGAAGAAATCGCAGAGCTTTACAGAGCACTCCTTTAATAATAAAAAATTGCCTGACCGAAAGGTCAGGCTTTTTTTATTAAATGCAAAATGCAGAATGCAGAATACAAAATTATCGGGGAAGCTTCGCTTCCAAACATTATAATAGCGTCGCAGACCCGACATACACCGCAGGTGTATATCATATTTTCGCAGAAAATATATCATGAAACTTGTTTCATATCATGTTGCCGTCAGGCAATATATCATTTAATAATGATATCCGTCTGCGACGGATGATATACCTTCGGCATGATATTCACTTCGTGAATGATATATTTTGCTGCGCAAAACATTATTTATCAAATTAACTCAAACACTTTACACACTATCGGCACAAAAACAAGTCCCGGCAATAAATTCGCAACCTTGATTTTTGTAATACCGATAAGGTTGAGTCCGAGGGCGATAATCATAACCGAGCCTGCGCAGATAAGCTCTGCAACGGCAAAATCATTGAGGAATGAACCGAGTACCATTGAAAGGGCAACAAGACCGCCCTGAAAAACAAGAACAAAAGCGGAGCTGAAAAGCACACCTATTCCAAGGCTTGCACCAAGCATTGTTGAAGAAATTAAATCCAAAACAGATTTGGTATAAAGCATCTGGTTGTCACCTGAAATTCCTGCATTCATTGAGCCCACAATAGTCATAGCACCAACGCAGAAAAGAAGAGAAGCTGTAACGAAGCCCTGAGAAAAGGTGCTTTTTTCATTTTCACCTTTTTTCTTCTGAAGCTTATCCCCTATTTTAGTAAGCTTTCCGTCAATATCAATGAGCGTGCCGATAATTGTGCCAATCACCAAAGAAATAATCATAACAAGCTGATTTTGTCCCTTGATAACTCCCGTTACACCGATTGCAACGGTACAAAGACCGATTGCGGTCATAACTGCATTTGTCAGCTTTTCGGGTATCTGCTTTTTAAGCAAAAGACCAAGGGTGCTTCCTATTAAAACCGTCAAAACATTTACAAGCACACCGCTGAAATTATTTAATAATTCAGGCATTTTCAGCACTTCCTAAATTCCACGGGTAAAGGTTAAAATCGGGTTCTGATGTAAATTCAACCATTTCCTTTGTTGTGGGATGAATAAATTTAATATTATGGGAATGAAGAGCGATATTGCAATCTCTCACTTTGCTCCCGTATCGTCCGTCACCTGTAAGAGGAGTTTTTCTCGAAGAAAACTGTACTCTTATCTGATGGGTTCTTCCCGTATGTAAAAGCACTCTCACAAGTGCATTTTTCTCGCTCTTTTTAAGAACAACATATTCAAGACTTGCTTCTCTTACGCCCTTTCTCATTCTGGTTACAACAAAGGATCGATTCTTCTTTGAGTCCTTGAAAAGCAAATCCTTATACACGCCCTCATCTTCCGCAGGCACACCATCCGTAACCGCAAGATAGGTTTTATAAAACCTTTTCTCTGCAATTGCAGTTGAAAGAAATGAGGCGCTTTTTTTATTTTTAGCGAAAATCATTACACCCGAAACCTCTCGGTCAAGGCGGTGCAAAAGGTGTAAATCCTTTCGGGTTTCGTTCTGAAGAAGTGTTAAAATCCCCTGTTCTCCCTTTTGGGAGTTTTCGCTTAAAATACCAACAGGCTTATTGATAACAAGAATATCTTTATCTTCAAAAAGGATTTCTATATCATTTGTGCAAATCGTATTTTCCATTGTATTCCTCGAAAATTTCTTTGAAGGTATCGTTGCCGTATTTAACGCTCTTAAGGTAATGGTGAGCGTCAAAGGTATCGTGTTGAGCCTCAATTACCGCAACAGCAATATTGGAGCAGTGGTCAGAAATTCTTTCGCAGTTTGTAAGAAGGTCTGAAAGCACGAAGCCCATTTCAATAGTACAGTCGCCACTCTGAAGACGGTTGACATGGTGAGATTTGATTTCGGAAGCGAGTCCGTCAATAACCTGCTCGAGAGGCTCAACTCTTGCTGCAAGCTCAAGGTCGTTTTTCTCATAAACCCTTGTTGTCATAACAACGATTTCTGTAATTGCATCAATAAGGGTTTCGATTTCCTTTTGTGCGCTTTGAGAGAAAGCGATTTTCTTTTCATGAATTTCCTGAGCAACCTTTTTAAGATTAAGAGCGTGGTCACCAAGGCGTTCAAAGTCGCCTATTGTATGAAGCATACGGGAAACGGTTCTTGCATCGTTTGCAGAAAGAGCTTCTGCTGAAATCTTAACAAGGTATGAGCCCAGCTCGTCCTCGTAGGTGTCAAGAACGCCTTCGTTTTCCTTAATAAGGTCTGCCTCATCCTTGTTATAGTCAAAAACAAGGTTAAGAGCCTTGAGAATAGTAACCTTAGCAATAATTGCCATCTGTGAGGTGTAGTTGTCACATTCCATAACAGCAACTGCAGGTGAGCGGAAAAGTCTTTCATCAAGATAAACAACCGCTTTCGCGCGCTCCTCGTCTGCCGTTTTATCTTTAATCAGCTTGTGGGCAAGCTTGCCTAAAAGCTTTGTAAATGGCGCAAGAAGAACAACTGTTGAAACATTGAAAATGGTGTGAATTATAGCAATACTTGCAGGGTTTACGAAATTCACATCGAAATAATTATCAATAGCCTTGTTCACTATAAGGAATACGGGCATAAATATCAATGAACCGATAATGTTCACAATTGTATGAGTAAATGAAACTCGTTTTGCATTTGCACCTGCACCGATACAGGAAATAAGACCTGTTGCGCAGGTACCGATATTCTGACCGAGAATAACGGGAACTGCCATTGTATAGGTAATTGAGCCTGTAAGAGAAAGCGCCTGCAAAATGCCGACTGATGCGGAGGAGGACTGAATAACCGCAGTAAACACCGCACCCACAATAACACCTAAAACGGGATTATTGAATTTAAGAAGAATGTCCTTGAATTCGGGCATTTCTGCAAGTCCCGAAACGGAATCGGACATAATGTCCATACCGAAAATCAGCAAGGTAAAGCCAACAAAAATAGTACCAAGGTTTTTCTTTTTGTCGCTTTTTGACATCATTATAAATGCAATACCGACAATTGCAAGAATCGGTGAAAAGTTCTGAGGCTTAACCATCTGCATAAGGAAGGAATCACTCTGAACACCAACAAGAGATAAGAACCATGCAGTAATAGTCGTACCGATATTAGCACCGAAAATAACGCCGATTGAATTTTCAAATGCCATCAGCCCTGAATTAACAAGACCAACAAGCATAACGGTTGTTGCAGAGGATGACTGAATAACAGCAGTAATCAATGCGCCCATAATAATGCTTACGAACACATTTGAGGTCATTTTTTTCAATATAATTTCCAGCTTGCTTCCTGCCGCCTTTTCAAGACCATCTGACATGGTATTCATACCGAAAAGGAAGAACACAAGTCCTGCAAGAAGACTCAATACATCAAAAAAGGTCATACTATACCTCCAGAATACAAAATCTTATAAATATCATTTTATCATAGAATTTTTCAGTCTTCAATATTGTTGGAAAAATAAATCAAAAAATGCAAAAATGGAAATTCGAAATTCGAAATTCGGAATTCGGAATGAATGGGAAGCTTCGCTTCCAAACATTATATTAGTTATTCTGAAAAACAACATTTTCTTTTTGATTTATTTATTAAGTAAAAATGAAAAAGATTTAAGACAAAATTATGCCTTAAACCTTTTAATTTTATAGAAATTTTAAAAGTTCGCTAAACTCATTCTGCACTCAGCATTTAGCATTCTTATAATCGCGTCGCAGACCCTTTAATTTTGCATTCTGCATTCTGCATTTTGCATTATAACTTAGAATAGCCGTGACAATTAATAAGCGCATCAAGCTTCTTGCCCTCTTTACAGAACGGGCATTCATGAGCAGGAACAGCGAAATAGCCCTCAAGGTCATTGGGATTGAAAACTGAGTTAACGGTGTAACCACCGCAACTGGCAACAGTTGCAAAAATTGATGCGATACCTGAAACCTCGCCACCGTAATATTTAACTGCTTCAATAGCAGATTTTGCAGTTGCGCCTGAAGCAACAGAAACTGCAAGAACAAGAACATGCTTACCCTTAATCATATGAACAAGGTTATCTCTGAACATCATCTGAGAGCCATTAACCATTTCGGGAGTAACAACATAAACGGTCTGATGAGCGTTGATGTTTGCAAAGGAGTTTTTGGTAAGCTCATTTGCAAGGCAAGTACCGATAACCTCTGTTCCGTCAAGGCAGAGAATAGTATCGATAATTGTAGTACTGTAATTATATGTAGAGCAAAGCTCCTCTGCAACCGCCTTTGCTTCTGAATAACGGGATTTCTGGTCCGCAACATCAATATAATAGTTTGAATGAGTATAGCTTGTTGCGAAGTGACCCTTTGCTACACGCAAGAAAAGATTTTTTCTTTTAGTTTTGATTTTGAAAACTTCTGTTGTGGGCATAAAAATCAACCTTCCTTTATAGGTAAAAGATTTTATTCTGCGCACCTATCGGTGCGAGAACTCTCCACCACACCCTCACTTTGCTCAGGTGTGGTCCCCCTCTCTTCGAAGAGAGGCTTATAAGATAATTTTACCTTATCTCAACACTATTTGTCTATTGGATGATTGCATAAAATCAAAAAGCCTTATTTTATCATTTCGTCAAATTGAGCCTCGGAAATAACAGTAATTCCCAATTCATTTGCCTTTCGGAGCTTGCTTCCTGCATCCTCACCTGCAAGAACAAAGGTGGTCTTTTTAGAAACTGAGCCTGAAGCCTTACCACCGAATTTTTCTATAATTTCTTGTGCCTCTCTTCTGCCGAATTTTGAAAGAGTGCCTGTAAGAACAAAGGTCTGACCCTTAAAGCGGTCATCCGCCTTTTCTGTAAGATTTTTCATATTAAGACCGAAGGACTTAAAATCCTTAATAAGAGCAATCGTTTCGGGGAGCGAAAGAGTGTCCTTAAGAGTTTTTGCAGATATTTCGCCCATACCGTCAATCTCTTTGATGTCTTCTTCACTCGCGCTTAAAAGTGCATCCATTGTATCAAAATGATTTGCAAGAAGCTTTGCAGCCTTCAAGCCGATATGATGAATACCGAGAGCGAAAATAAGCTTATATAAATCGTTGCTTTTGGATTTTTCAATTGCCTCAATAAGATTAAGAGAGCTTTTCTCTCCCATTCTTTCAAGGGAAACCAAATCCATAGGACTGAGTCTGTAAATATCAGATGCCTTGGCAATAAGATTTTCTTTGACGAGCTGTTCAAGAACTGCCTCGCCAAGACCTTCAATGTCCATAGCATCTCTTGAGCAGAAATGAATAAGCTTTCTGAGAAGCTGAGCAGGACAATCGGGATTAACGCAGCGGATTGCCGCCTCGCCCTCTTCACGAACAACCTTACTATTGCAAGCAGGACAGTATTCAGGGTATTGATACTGCTCATTTTCCCCTGTATGCTCTTTAACGCAAAGCACCTCGGGAATAATGTCACCTGCCTTACGGACAATGATTTTGTCGCCGATGGCAATATTTTTTTCTTTTATGAAATCCGCATTATTGAGAGTTGCCCTTGAAACAGTTGTACCTGCAAGAATAATGGGCTCAAATATAGCAGTAGGAGTTAAAACACCTGTTCTGCCAACCTGAATTTCCACATCAAGAAGCTTTGTTTCCTTTTCCTCGGGTGGGTATTTGAAAGCAACTGCCCATTTAGGGAATTTAGAGGTACTGCCAAGCTCCTCTCTCATTGAGAAATCGTCAACCTTGATAACTGCACCGTCAATATCAAAGGTAAGTTTTCCCCTGTTGTCACCGATTCCGTTAATACAGGAAATTGCTTCGTCAATACTGTCGCAGAGAGTGTATTCGGGAATTGTTGAAAAGCCTAATTCCCCGAGATAATCAAGGCTTTCCTTGTGGGAGTGTAAATCCTTGCCACCCTCTTTTTGCTGAATATTAAAAACAAAAATATCAAGCTTTCTTTCGGCGGTAATTTTGGGATTTTTCTGTCTTAATGAGCCTGATGCTGCATTACGGGGATTTTTAAAGGTCTTTTCCTCGTTAAGTTCCTGTCTTGCAATAAGCTCGTCAAAGGATTCGTGAGACATATAAACCTCACCGCGAACCTCGATATAAGGCAAAGCCTCTTTGAGCTTCAGGGGAACTGAACGGATTGTCTTTACATTTGCAGTAACATCCTCGCCCACATTACCGTCACCACGGGTGGAGGCTCTGACAAGAATACCGTCACGATATTCGAGAGAGCAGGAAAGACCGTCAATCTTCTGTTCAACAACATACTGAGCCTTTGGGAAAACCTTTTTCACTCTTTCGTCAAACTCACGAAGCTCATCAGCAGAAAAAGCATCCTGAAGACTTTCCATACGAACAGTATGCACCACCTTTTCAAAGGTAGTATCACTGCTACCGCCAACTCTGTGAGTAGGAGAATCCTCCTTTAAAAGCTGAGGGAATTCCTCTTCAATAGCAGAAAGCTCACGCATCATCATATCATAGTCATAGTCCGATACATCGCTTTCGTTACCCATATAATATTTGTCAATACAGTCATTGAGAATTTTGGTCAATTCCTCCGCTCTGTTTTTCGCAACATTAAAATCCATATAAAACCTCTTTACATTTGTAAAAGTATTGCGAATCCCTATCATCCCTGTGCCGAAGGCATAGGGAGGGGGACCGCGCCGAAGGCGTGGTGGTGGGTTGCCCCGTAAAGACATCCCTTTGTAAAAGTATCGCTAATAATTTTACCACATTATTTGACAAAACTCAACTCTATCAATATAATGTATTGGAATAATTTTGAAAGGAAAAAAGCTATGAAAGAAAAACTCAAAACCTGCTTAACGCTTTTCCTTACCTTTCTTAAAATCGGTGCGTTCACCTTCGGCGGCGGTTACGCTATGATTCCAATAATTGAAAAGGAAATGGTAGAAAAGCATAAATGGATTAAAAGCGAAGATATTCTTGACATTTTCGCTATTGCAGAAAGCACACCCGGACCTATCGCAATCAATTCCGCAACCTTTATAGGCTATAAAATCGGCGGTGTTTTCGGTTCATTCTGCGCAACCTTCGGTGTTGTTCTCCCCTCCTTCACAATCATCTCAATAATCGCCCTTGTGCTTCGCGAATTCAGCGATATCAAAGCGGTTCAGTATGCCTTCAACGGCATCCGCGCAGGTGTTTTGGCTCTCATTATCAAGGCACTGGTTTCAATGTATAAAAAAGCACCTAAGGGTCTTTTCTCATATATTCTTATGGGCGCATCCTTTGTCCTTGCAGCATTTACCGATATCAATGTTATTTTCGTAATTATCGGCTGTGGCTTAGCAGGACTTTTCAACTCTCTTGTTCTTAAAAGGAGGGCTGAAAAATGAGTATATTTTTAGAATTATTCATAACCTTCTTTAAAATCGGTCTTTTCACCTTCGGTGGCGGATACGCAATGCTTCCACTTATTCAGGATGCGGTTATTAAAAACCAATGGCTTTCCGAAGAAGCAATTGTTAACTTCATTGCCGTAAGCGAAAGCACCCCCGGACCCTTTGCCATAAACATCGCAACCTACGTGGGTATGGAACGTGGTAGAGATTTACTT
>JAZRDP010000068.1:0-3205 GCA_045660345.1 Acutalibacteraceae bacterium | reverse complement strand
AACTCCCGGAACTACAGGGTTATCAGGAAAATGACCTTTTAAAAACCATTCATCACCGGTTATTTTCTTTTTTCCGTGTGCAATACCATCGACAAGTTCCACCTCATCCAAAAGAAGCATATTATCTCTGTGTGGCAAAATATTTTTAATTTCTTCTCTATTCATAAGCAGCTCAGATTTTCGCAAATGCAACACAAGCATTGTGTCCACCAAATCCGAGAGAAGTGGACAAAGCAAGGTCAATCTCTGTTTCATTCGCTTTGTTCGGCGTATAGTTCAAATCACATTCTTCGTCTTTTTCCTGATACCCGATTGTAGGGGGAACAATATTTTCGCCAAGCGCCAGCACTGCGGCAATTCCCTCAACCGCACCGGCTGCACCAAGAAGATGACCTGTCATCGACTTAGTTGAGCTGATATGAATCTTATATGCATCATCACCAAACACATTTTTAAATGCCTTTGTTTCTGTTTTATCGTTAAGAGGGGTGCTTGTTCCGTGGGCATTGATATAAATTTTTTCAGGTGCGAAAGTTTTGCCTGCTTCTTTCAAACAATCGTTAATTGCTCTTGATGAGCTTTCAGCAGAATCATCGGGAGCAGTTACATGGAAAGCATCACAAGTGCTTCCGTAACCAACAACCTCTGCATAAATTTTAGCACCTCTTGCTACTGCATGGTCGTAATCTTCTACAATGAGTGCTCCGGCACCTTCACCCATAACAAAACCATTTCGGTTTTTATCAAATGGAATTGATGCTTTTTCAGGGTTATCGCTTTCAGAAAGTGCCATACAGTTCATAAAGGCAGCTACAGCCAAAGGAGATATACTTGCTTCAACACCTCCGGCGATGATTGCATCTGCCCAGCCGCCTTTTATTGCTCTGTACGCTTCGCCAATTGCTGTTGTACCTGTAGCACACGCTGTGCTCACGGCAATACAAGGACCTTTTGCACCAAATTTAATAGCAATATTTCCTGAAGCCATATTGGTTATAAGCTTTGGAATAAAGTGCGGAGATACACGAAGCGGACCACGATTAAGAAGATTATTATGTTCATCTACAAAGGTGTCAAAACCACCTATGCCACTACCATAGTAAACGCCAAATCGTTCAGGAGCAACATTATTCTCTATACCGCTGTCATTTACTGCCTGTGCTGCAGCAGCTATAGCGTATTGCACAAATTTATCACTTCTTCTGATTTCTGCCTTTTCCATATATGGAGTTGGATCAAAATCTTTTATTTCTGCAGCAACCTTTACACGATACTCACTTGTATCAAATTTTGTTATGTAATCAATTCCGCATTTACCTGTCTTTAAGCTATCCCAAAATGTAGGAACATCACATCCTACCGGTGTTACTGCTCCAAGACCTGTTATTACAACTCGTTTCATACATTTACCTCCTTAATTAAATGGCAAGACCACCGTCAATACGAATAACCTCACCTGTAATATAATCAGAAACATCATCAGCTAAAAATGCCGCTAAATTTGCAACATCTTCAGGTTTACCTAATCTTTTGAGTGGTATCAATTTCAAATATTCTTCTGACTGTAAATCCTTTGTCATATCTGTAGTTACAAAACCGGGAGCAATTGCATTACAACAAACATTCTTTGATGCAAATTCCCTTGCTGTTACTTTAGTTAAAGCAATTACACCTGCTTTTGAAGAAGAATAATTTACCTGTCCTGCAGTTCCGAGCAGAGCAGACACGGAAGATACATTGATGATTTTTCCGTATTTCTTCTTTATAAAGTTTCTGCCACATGCTTTTATCATATTAAAGCAACCTTTTAAGTTTGTGTTTATAACATCATCAAATTCTTCTTCACTCATTGATATCAAAAGGTTATCACGGGTTATACCTGCGTTATTTACAAGAATATCTATACCGCCAAAGTTTTCTGTAATAGCCTTTACAGTTTCTTTGCATTCTTCTGCATTTGCTACATTGCATTTATAGATTTCTGCTTTAACGCCGTTTTTTTCTGCATTTTCTTTTACGGCGTTTGCGGCATCTTCATTACCGTTATAGATAATTGCTACATTTACGCCTTGGCTTGAGAATTTCTCTGCAATTGCAGCACCTATACCTCGTGATGCACCCGTTATAACAGCAACTTTTCCATTAAGCATTATTCTTCACCGCCTCTACAGTTTCCAAAAGTGTTTCTGCATTTTCAACCGAATAAACATTTACTTCTTTTGAAATTTTCTTGATTAATCCACAAAGAGTTTTTCCGGGACCTACTTCAATAAAATCTGTAAATCCGTTTGCAATCATATTTTCGATTGTTTCCTGCCACTTTACAGGAGATTGCATCTGCATTTTGAGTGTTGATGCAATATCATCTTCGTATGGTTTTGCGGTAAGATTTGCATATACCGGAATTTTAGGTGCAGTAATTTCATAAGCCTTAAGCTCTGATTCAAATTTATCAGCAGCATCACTCATAAATGGTGAGTGAAAAGCTCCGCTTACAGCAAGTGGAATACATCTGCCGCCGAGTTCTTTTACCTTTTCCTCGAAGGCAGGCATACTGCTCTTTAAACCTGATACTACTGTCTGTCCGGGACAGTTATAATTTACCGCATATAAACTATCAAACTCTGACACAGTCTTTGTAACTGTTTCGCTGTCTAGTTTGAGAACTGCACACATTGCGGCATTTTCAGGATCAGCCGCTTCATTCATAAATTGTCCACGAGAAGAAACTATTTTAAATCCATCAAGGTAGGAGTAACTGCCGCCATAAGCCAATGCTCCTATCTCACCTAGAGAAAAACCTGCAACACCATCTGCATAAATACCTTTTTCATTAAGCGACAAAGCTGCTGAAAGCTCTACAAGGTACATACAAGGCTGAGTGTTTGCTGTGATTTTTAATTCTTCGTCAGTCCCTTCAAATGACTGTTTCATTGTGCCGGGACGTTCTTTTTCTGCATCATCATACAGTTTTTTTGCTATACCGCCTATTTCGTACAAGGATTTTCCCATACCTGAGTATTGAGAACCTTGTCCTGAAAATACAAATGCTATTTTACCCATTTCTTTGCTCCATTCAATATATTTTCAGCTTCAGTTACAATATCTGCTATTATGTCCGAAGCATTTTCTTCTTTGTTAACTAAGCCTGAAATCTGACCTGCCAAGAAGCATCCTTTTTTACTGTCACCATCTACAACAGCAG
>JAZRDP010000067.1:0-1564 GCA_045660345.1 Acutalibacteraceae bacterium | reverse complement strand
ATCTTAACGAACAATCTATTATCAATACTTTTTTGAGTTTGAAAAAAGGTGGCACGGTTGATTTTACTCCGATGTCCGAAACATTGTTTGCTTGGTCAAAGAAATGGATTTCTGAAAACAGTTAAACAAATAAGAATTTTTCGAACATCAATCCATATTTTTTCAAAAGGGTATTGACTCTCACGTTCCGTTATAGTGTATGCTCTTGTTGTGAGGTGATAAAAATTGAAAATGCAGATTAAAGAATTTGCCGAGATTACAGGTGTAAGTGTGCGGACGCTTCATTATTACGATGAAATAGGATTGTTGGTGCCTGCCTATGTGGATGGGTTTACAGGCTATCGTTATTACGACGAAAACTCCCTGCTTCGTATGCAAGAGATTCTCTTTTACCGTGAACTCGACTTTTCATTAAAGGCTATTCGCGAGATTTTGTCATCCCCGAATTATGACAAAAATAAAGCACTGTAAGAGCAAAAACACCTGCTCACACTCAAAAAAGAAAGGTTGGAAAGATTGATTTCCGCCATTGACGGTGCCGTGAAAGGAGAAAATGTTATGAGAGCATTTGATAACAGTGAATTTGAAAAATATAAGGCAGAAGCCAAGGAAAAATGGGGCAAAACAGACGCATACAAGGAACATGCTCAGCGGACTAAGAACTACTCTAAGCAGAAGTGGAATGACCTTGCCGAGGGAATGGACCACATCATGGCAGAGTTTGCACTCTGCATGAGAAAGGGCAAAATGACTGATTCTACTGAAGCACAAAACCTTGTAAAAATGCTTCAGAACCATATCACCGAGAATTACTATCTTTGTACAAACGAAATACTGGCAAGTCTCGGTCAGGTGTATGTAGCGGACGAGCGCTTTACGAACAACATTGATAAGCACGCTGACGGTACTGCTACGTTTATCTGTGAAGCAATTGCGGTGTATTGCAGTAAGTAAATTCCAATTTGTAAAACAGTTTGAAAAACTTAAATATGTAGGTGAACGGATGAAAAAGCAGATTGCAAATATAGTATCAAGTTGCAGAATTTTATTTAGTATATGTCTGTTGTTATGTCCTGTGTTTTCTGTCAGTTTTTATATTCTTTACCTGTTTTGCGGATTTACCGATATGGTGGACGGAACTATTGCAAGAAAGACAAATTCTGTCAGCGAATTCGGAGCAAGGCTCGATACCACCTCGGATTTTATTTTCTTTGCAGTGACATTTATTAAACTGTTGCCCAAAATTCATATTCAAAAATGGATATGGGTATGGATTGTTATAATTACAATTATTAAAATCTTTAATGTTATATTGGGTTTTATTTATAAGAAAAAGTTAATCTCTTTGCATACTGTGATGAATAAAATTACGGGACTGTTATTATTTCTTTTACCACCCGCATTACAGTTTATTGAAATAAAATACAGTTTAATTGCAGTATGCATTGTTGCAACAATATCTGCAATTCAAGAAGGATATTACATAAGAACAGGTCAGGAAGTATGATTATGGAATTTAATGAAAAATTACAAGAGTTAAGAAAGAATAAAGGACTTACGCAGG
>JAZRDP010000066.1:0-26616 GCA_045660345.1 Acutalibacteraceae bacterium | reverse complement strand
AGAAGAATAACCTTTTGATGCAAGATAATCGTTAACTTTTGACATAAAGAACATCTGGAGGTCGTTTTCATCGTGCAGATTGTTTTCTTTTATGGCCTTCTGGCAATGAGGACATATTTTCCAACGTTCTTTGAATGCTTCATCGCCACCAATATGAATTATTTTATCGGGGAAAAGTTCCATTATTTCGTCAAGAACATCATAAACAAAACCGTAAGTTGACTCTTTACCTGCGCAGAGAATATCTCTTTTGACACCCCAATGGGTTGCTACTTCAAGACTTCGCTCAAAACAAGAAAGATACGGATAACAGGCGATTGCAGAAACATTGTGACCCGGAACATCAAATTCGGGAATAACCTTGATTTTATGTTTGTGGCAGTATTCAACAACTTCTTTTATTTCTTCCTGAGTATAAAAACCGCCGTGAGATTTTCTGTTGAAATTTGTGTGACTGCGCACCGAGCCTTTTTCTGTCAGTAAAGGATATTTTTTGATTTCTATTCTCCAACCCTGATCCTCAGTCAGATGCCAATGCAGTATGTTTATTTTATGTAATGCAATAAGCTCTATGATTCGTTTTATATCATTGACAGAATAAAAATATCTTCCACAGTCAAGCATATATCCTCTGTAAGCGAAGCGAGGGAAGTCGAAAATTTCGGTGTATGGAATATTCCCTCCTGATTGCAGAAGCATTTGTTTGAGAGTCTGTATTCCGTAAAAAAGTCCGTTTTCTGTTTTTGATACAATATTAACTTTATTGTTTTCACACTTCAGGGAATAACCTTCATCATATTTGAAGTTGTCATCAATGATTAAAGAAATTAAACAGTCACCATTTGATGCTTTGATTTCTTTGTGCAATACTTTTTTTACGAAAGCAATCAAATCATCAGAAAAATCAAATGCGGAAACGGTTGTATTGTCAGTTAAAACAAAACCGGTTACAGATTTATCGGTAAATATTTTTACAGGCTGAGGAATCAGTTTGAACATAAGATAAGCCTCCGATTAAATAAATGATATATTTGAGAAATTGGGATTTGTTAATCAAAAAATTCCTTTGTTGTATTTCAACAATGCATAAACCATCACGCTAAATCCGGGTACAAATCCAACAACCAATATTATGTTGGTAATGCCTGAGAAGAACAATTCAGATATTCCTGCAACAATTACTGTACAACCAACGATAATTGTACCTAAACCAATCTTTTTCCCAAAGGGCAGAACATCTTCTTCCTTTACTCGCTTTCTGTGATATGAATGAAGCAATGAAATATGACCTTTAGTATTAAGCACGCCTACTACAATTATAAAAAATCCTATAACTACTTGCACAATAAATTCTGTCATAATAACCCTCCATATCAAATTTTTTATATCAACGCTATTATACCACACATCCCCCAACATTTCCACACTTACATTTATGCAAAAAACTTTACTGCATAAATCAAAGAAAAGGACCTCAAAAAAAGACGACAGGTTTTCGCCTGTCGTCTTGCTGTATATAGTTAAAAAATCGGTATAATTTCATTTATTATATATATCAACGCACCTGCTACACCTAAAGTCAAAGCAGCAAACAACAAAAACTCAATGAAAGAACGAATGGATCTTTTCTTTTTCTCAGGTCTTCTGCCTTTATTTTCGTAATTGTAGTTGTTTTTTGATACAGACTTTTTCGTTGTAGCTTTTGACTTTTTACTATTTCTATGTGCTTGTGATATAGGGTCAGTATGCTCCATTATGCTTCTATGAAAATACTGAACCCAGCCGATATCATTTTGAGTACAGTCAATTTCTTCAAATGCACCAGGTTCATGCGCCAATTGATTTCTGATATGGCGTATATGTATGAGTGCATGCAAACACTCGTCCCAATCATTTACAGTTCTACTAACATAAGCAGGTGTGTTTTTCATATCATTGATGTAGTTTGTAACACCTTTAATCTCTTCATCAGGAAGCTTGTGATAAAGCTCTCTGCAAAGTTTATCAAGCTTTGAATATTCATTGAAAAACACCTGATTCAATTTACTCATACCATCACCGCCTCAAAACAATTACTGCACCAATTATACCATACATTCCGCCACATTTCCACAGTTTCATACATATCAAAAATTCAACCACATAGCAAAAAACAGCAACTCCTTTTGCCTACCGTACTATTGACACTATTTTTGCAAAAGTATATTATTGAATTACAATGAAAGATGGGTGATAAAGTGTGAAAAAGGTTTTGAAAAAAATCGGTAAAATATTCGGTATAACCTTAGGCTGTATTCTTGGGTTTGTTGCTTTATGCTGTATTGTAACATTAGGTTGGGGTGCTGTGCAGATGTCAAGAGGAAATGTAACTGAAGCACTTCCCGAAACTCCTGAAGATTTTACACCTGCGGTCAGATTCGTTGTTTTTACAGATACTCATAACGAAAACGAAAATGTTGCTGATGCAATTGATACTGCATATAAGCTCTTTGATAACGATAAAGCTTATGAGGGCGTTGATGCATTTTTCGGTCTTGGAGATTTTTCAAGCATCGGTAATGAAGAAGACTATAAAGCCTATACCGACACTCTCAAAGAGCATATCCGTGAAGATACTGTTTGCATCAATGTAAACGGCAACCACGAAATGAAAAACAAAAACTATAAGGAAGTTTTTGAAAAATATTTTCCACATGATTTAAACACAGTTACCGAAATAAATGGTTTTACCTTTATTGGTTTTTCAGGTGAGCGTTCTTTGACCGAATGGACATTCACACCTAAAAGCCTGAAATGGCTCAGCGATGAAATACATAAGGCAGAAGAAACAGCAGAAAACAAACCTGTTTTTGTTTTCCAGCATCCTCATCCTTTCGGAACGGTTTACGGAAGCACAATATGGTGCACTCCTCAGCTCAACCCTGTGTTTGCAGGTCACAATAAGGTAATAAATTTTTCAGGTCACTCCCATTTCCCCTTTAATGACCCCAGAAGCATTAACCAGACAACCTATACATCTGTGGGTGTGGGTGCGATGGCTCGATTCGAGCTTGATAAAAATTATATTTGGGGTCAGCATCCTGAAGGATACGAGGACGCAGCACAATTCTGTGTTGTTGAAGCAGATAATGACGGAAGCGTTCGTGTGAGAGGCTTTGACCTTTTATCTGATACATTTTTCTGTGATTATTATATTGAAAATATCAATGAACCCGAAAGCTTTCCATACACATATAAAAATATGAAAGCCCACGATAAAGCACCCGTTTTTGCCGATGACTCAGAAGCTTCAGCAAAGCTTGATGAAAACGGAGATTACAGAATTTCATTTACTCACGCAAATACGCCCGAGGGCTTTATTGTTCACGAATATAAAATATCCATAAGCGATGAAAACGGAAAAGAAATATATAAAGACAACATAATTTCCGATTATTACATCATTGACGATATTGGTACACAAGGCTTCACTGTTTCAAAAGACACTCTTCAGTCCGGCAAAACCTACACTCTCACCGTAACAGCAGAAAGCGCCTACCATCTTTATTCAGAGCCTATAGAATTAACCTTCACTGTAGAGTAACGAAATATATAATTTAATATACAATACAAAAAACCAAGTAGAAGACCGAAATCTCTACTTGGTTTTGTGTTGTCTATTCATCTAAAAAATGTTAAATAACGGGTCAAACAAACACCATCCACCAAACCCATTATACCATAATTCCCTCAGTTACATATATGTAAAAATTTTTACTGCATAATACAAAGAAAAGGAGCTGACTAAAAAAGTCAGCTCCTTTAGTTGTTAGTTCGACAAATTGGAATTTGTTGAACAAATTATTAATTGTTTTACTGTACTTATTAGTACGTATATGTGTCGAAGCCCTCAACCCAGGCAGGTTATGAACGAAGAATCTATCAACACATTATCCCCTCCATTGGTAAGATACCGCTTAAAGAATTAACTCAAAATGATTTGCAACTGTTCTATTCAAACCTTAAAACCTCGGGCAGATTGCAGTATGCAGACCTTAAGGGCGAAGGCTTATCCGACTCATTAGTCAGAGAAATTCACGCTAACTGCAGGTCGGCACTTGAAAAAGCAGTTCAGGAAAACCTGATACTTGTGAATCCTGCAATCGGGTGCAAACTACCACCTAAAACAAAAAGAGAAATGCAAGTGCTGACACCTGATGAAATTCAGAGATTTCTCATACAAGCAAAGCACGACGGTTACTTTGAAATACCGCTTGTAGCTCTCACAACAGGTATGCGACGTGGTGAAATTCTCGGTATGCAATGGGATGACATAAACTTCGCAACAGGTGAACTGCATATTCAAAGGCAAGCACAATGTGTTGATGAAAAACTTGTTATAAGTAACCCGAAAACAAAAAACTCAAAACGAACAATAATACTACCGAAATCTGTTCTCAAAGTGCTTGCAGAATTAAGGGAAACCGTTGATTCAAAATGGGTTTTCCCCTCACCTGAAAACAGTGATATGCCAAGGCATCCCCAAACTGTTTATAAGAGAATACAAACCATACTTGAAAAGGCTGGTTGCAAGAAAGTCAGGTTCCACGATTTGCGACACACCTTCGCCACAACCGCACTTGCAAACGGAATGGATGTTAAAACACTTTCCACTATGATAGGTCATGTTTCTTCCCAGACAACTCTTGATATATACTCCCACAGTACCGAGGAAATGAAGCGGAATGCTGCAAAGAAAATTGAACGGACTATCGGCAGAAATGAGAGCATTAAGACAGAAGACGAGGAAACACCCGACTATGCTCCTAAAAAGGCTGATTCGACAAAATTTGAGCCAAAGAAGAACAAATACAGGAAACCCGGAACAGGTTGCCTAACCAAAATCAATGACCACCTTTATGAAGGACGATACTCACCAAGACTGCCAAACGGAAAACGAATTTCAAAGAATGTTTATGCAAAAACAAGAGAGAAATGTGAAATACTGTTAGCAGAGCTGATAAAAGAAATGAAAGCCGAAATTCAGGCAGAAAAAGAAAGACTAAAACAAGAACAGAGTGTGTAAAAAATTTATACGCATAAGTCAAAGAAAAACGAGCAGACCGATGAAGTCTGCTCGTTGGTGTTTATATATTCAGTTCGATAAATCTGAATTTCTTACATTATCCTAATTTTTTCAATAAATTCTCTACTTCTGCTACCTTCAAAACCTTGCCCATAACTACAACATTCTCGTTTACAACGAGTGCTGGCATGCTCATAACACCGTACTCCATAACCTTCTTCATATCGGTAATGTACTCAACCTCAATGTCGAGGCCCATATTTTTTACGGCTTCTTTTGCATTTTCGTACTGCTGATGGCAAGATGGACAACCTGCACCTAATACCTTAATGCAACAGATTCCGTTTACCGCTTCGCCACAACACACGTTTGCAATTTCTGTAGTTTCACTCGTAGAGCAACCGCAGTTGCAAGCACAAGCAGTAGCTTTCTTTTCTTCTTTTTTCTTTCCAAAATTAAATAATGACATAATGATACCTCCAGTATTTTATTAAAATGCGAGCCAAAACATATAGAAACCGATGAGCAGGATCGCTATACCCATTACAATTTTTAAGACCTTTGAGGCAGTCTGGTACCTTTCACTGTTATTTATCTTCTGCACGAAACCTATTGATGTTCCAGCAACCAGTACAAGAGCACTATGACCGGTAGAGTAAAACAGCATTAGCAGGATACCCCACAACAGATTACCTTCTTCTGCAACAATAGCAAGTAAAACAATAAGAACAGGTGTTGAACAAGGTGAGGAAAACACACCACCAAGTATTCCTGCAATAAATGCACCGATAAAACCACGCTTTTTGCTTTTAGACAGTAAATTGGTCGAAGGAATAAAATTGAATATTTCCCAAGTCTGTAACGCCATCAGCACCATAAGAACACCGAGAATGATATACCATAAGGATGATGATGTTCCTAACAGTTTACCTGCCGATGTTGCAATAATACCGAGTGTTACAAAAGTAACAGCAGTACCAAAAGAAAACACTGCAGAATAAGCGAAGGCTTTTTTTGTGTTTCTTTCACCGACACCACCAACATAACCGACAATCAACGGAACACTTGAAAGTGAGCAAGGCGTAACTGATGTAATAACTCCGGCAAGGAGAGCGAGAAGCGGTGCAAGCCACATATTATTTCCGATTGTTTCGGCTATTTGTGAGAGCCAAGTATTTATCATTTACTCCACTCCCATCTCTTTTAATATAGTCCTCATCTGTTCCTCTGTCATCCCACCCTGATGAACAGTAAAGATATGTTTTCCGCTTTCTTTATCGGAGTACATATCGAACTGTATTTCCTTTGCAAGTTCCTCACTCGGCACAAACGGTGTTCCATCCGAATTAAAAAACACTTGTGTAGGAATGACTTGAACAGGAACATTAGATGCGGCTTCGTTATGTTGCCATACATCTACAAATTTAATAAAGGCTTTACCTTTCATTTCTGCATTTAGTGTTTTCAGTATCGGTGCCATCTGTTTACAAGGGATACAAGAATCTGCACCATAGTCTGCTATAATAGGCAGACCGTATTCGGAGAGTGCTTCAAAATCGATTTGCTTTGTTGCATTAAGGCTAAAATCTGCACCTTCAAGGTTATTCGTTAAATCCGTTGCACTTTGTGAGGTTAACGGTTCTTTCACAGGTTTTTCAGATACAGTTTTATATACCCAAATGCCACCAATAACGGCAACAATTAAAACGGGAACAAGTATCTTTACCCATAACACTGTTTTCTTTCCCATTAGTTTTCTCCTTTCAGACAATCAAAGATTGAATAAGGTTAAAGAAATAACCCACAAGTATAATCCCTACCGTACAAATTGTTACAAAAACACCAAGCAACTTCGGCTTTACTGCCTTGCGGAGCATAATCATAGACGGCAAGGACAGTGTAGTTACACCCATCATAAATGAAAGCACAACACCAAGTAACGCACCCTTTGTAAGCAATGCTTCAGCAATCGGAATTGTGCCGAAAACATCTGCATACATGGGAACACCCGCAATCGTTGCAATGATAACACCAAATGGATTATTATCACCAAGTGCCTTAACAATGAAATCTTCGGGTATCCAGTTATGGATAATAGCACCAATACCAACACCGATTAACACATATGGAAATACTTTTTTAGCTGTTGAAACAACTTGTTCCCGTGCATATTTAATACGGTCTTTGAAATGCAGTTCTTCTTGTGGCACATCAAGTGTTTTTCCGTTTCGTATATATTCTTCCACTTGGTTTTCAAGGTGGAGTTTCTCAATAAGAGTTCCACCGATAACGGCAACTATAAGACCTAATATCACATACAACAATGCAACTTTCCACCCGAAAATACTCATAAGTAACACCAGACTACCAAGGTCAACCATAGGTGAAGAAATGAGGAATGAGAATGTTACACCAAGAGGTAATCCTGCACTCGTGAATCCGATAAACAACGGAATAGACGAACAAGAGCAGAACGGTGTTACTGTACCAAGTAAGGCGGCTATTATGTTTGCACCGATACCGTGAAATCTACCGAGTATCTTCTTTGTTCTTTCCGGTGGGAAGTAGCTCTGAATATATGAGATAATCAGAATCAGTACACCTAGCAACACCATAATCTTGATAGTGTCATAAATAAAGAAGTGAACACTTCCACCGACACGACCTGCGGTATCTAAACCACATAAATCCAAAAACTTACCTATGAGTTCATTTAACCAACTCATGCCGAGAATTTCCTCTTGAAAGAAATCCCATATTGTTTTTATAGTTTCCATAAAGTCCTCCTTGATATATCCATATATTGAAATGTATCTATATATAAGCTTTATATTATGCCGTGCAGAGATTTATTCATACACGGCTTTTTATTTGATGTTTTTTATTTTGTCAATTCACTTAAAAAGTTACCTGCTTTTTTTGCACCTTCAGGTGATATTGAGTAGTGCATCCATTTGCCTTCTTTACGACCAATAACAAGACCTGAATCACAAAGGATTTTCATATGATGAGATAAGGTAGGCTGTGTTACATTAAGTTCATCAAGTAGTTTACAAGCACATTTTTCTCCACCTTTGAGCATTTTTAGAATACGAATTCTGTTTTCATCGCCTAGTGCTTTGAATATAAGAGCTATTCTTCTTTCGTCCACTGCAACATCTCCTATAGATAATCATCTATGTATTATTATATTCAACATATTGATGTTTGTCAATATGTTTTGTGATTTTCATACACCGTACACTTTTACCTATACTCCATACACTATTACACTTGTACCGGTGCTCCTAAAAATGAAAAAAGCAGTCATTTTCATAGTGCCTGTAGGTATAAAAAAGACCGAACCCCCTATATTTCAAGGGATTTCGGACGTATTACCTAAGCTGTACTTAGGTGGTCGGAGTGAGGTGATTCTCTCCCCGACTCCCCAACGGAAAATGAATTTCAAGAAACGTTTATGCCAAAACTAGAGAAGAATGTGAGATACTATTAGCAGAACTTATAAAAGAAATGAAAGCTGAGATTCAGGAAGAAAAAGAAAGGTTAAAAGCCGAACAGAGTATGTAAAAAAATTTGACTGCATAAATCAAAGAAAGGAGCTGACTAAAAAAGTCAGCTCCTTTAGTTGTTAGTTTGACAAATTGGAATTTATCTATTTCCTAAGCATAGATTTATAAAGCTTATCAATAGATATTGCCCCGAATGGCGCAGTAATAAGAATTGAAATAACCGCAACAGTCAACACTATACTCCCGCAGTCAAGTCCCATAGCAAGGGGAATTGTGCCGATTGCCGCCTGAACCGTTGCTTTCGGTGTATAGCTGAGCATACAGAAAAGTCGTTCCTTTTTATTAAAATCTGTTTTAATGAGCGAAAGGAAAACACCTGACATCCTGAAAACAAGAGCAAGCATAACAACAACCACAGATGCAACACCAGCCGTAAATACGTAATTAATATCTACTGCAATACCTACAAGGACAAAGAGGAAAACTTCAGCACAAAGCCACAGCTTGTTGTACTTGACAGAAAGCCTTTTTGAAAGCACATCATACTTCTGGTTTAAGGCAATTCCCATACTCATTATTGCTAAAAGTCCCGACACAGGTATAACGCCTTCAAGTCTGTTTTCAACCTCCAGAAGCAGGAAAGAAACGCTTAAAATTATCATCACCTTAACGGAATCACGTATATGCACCTTTCTGAAAAAGAACACAAGACACAGTCCGACAATCACACCGAGTAATATTCCAAGGATAATCGATAACGGTATCTGAAAAAAGCTTGTGCCTGTTATTTCGCCCGTTGAGGCAAAGGCGGTAAGTACAGTAAACACAACAATAACAAACACATCGTCAACCGATGCGCCTGCAAGGATAAGCTGAGGAATACTTTTATCTTTTCCGTAGCCTTCATCAATAAGCTTAATCATTCTCGGTACAACAACTGCGGGAGAAACAGCGGCAATTACACTGCCCATAACTGCAGCTTCAAGATAAGTAATACCAAGAAGCATCGGAGCAAAAATGATTGTCCCAACCATCTCAACAAGTGCGGGTACAAAGCACATAAGAACGGCAGGTCTGCCAATTTTCTTAAGGTCGGTGAGATTCAGTGAAAGTCCTGCACGGGTGAGAATAATTACGAGGGCTATCTGCCTTAAATCTGCTGATATATCGAGTATTGATGTATCAATAAGATTCAGTGCATGGGGACCAAGGATAATTCCTACAAGAATCATACCGAGCAATCCCGGAAGCTTCATCTTTGTGAAAAGGAAACTGAAAAACAGTCCCGAAAGCAAAATCAAAGCAATACTTGTTAACATAAAAATCCTCCTTACAAAATAAAAAAGCCGACACCTTCTGCGTAAAATCGCAGAAGCCATCAGCTTATAATAAGCGGTTCAGGGATTATACCCACGGGAGAGCCTCATTCCCGATAACAGAATTATATCACAAGTCAAAACAAAAAGCAATCCCACTTGTTTTGCCTCTACATATTCAAGTTTGTCGAGTTGATTATATCACCAATCAACAGCTAAAGCAACAAAAGAAAAACGACTGAAAACCTTTAGTTTTCAGTCGTTTTTGGTCGAGATGACGGGATTTGAACCCACAACCTCTACGTCCCGAACGTAGCGCTCTACCAAATTGAGCCACATCTCGTTATTTAATTTTTGTTTTTCTGTTTGTGGGATGTTATGTGGTCATTTCGCTTTTTTGAGTGATTTTTCAAAAATTCTGAAATGGTGTAATCCCAAGTGTATCAAGGCTTGTAGTGATTTTTGAGTTTTGGTCGAACCCTGGGAACTGCGTTTTCCCGAACGTGGCGCTCTTCCTGTTGCAATATAGTCGTCTCGCTCGTTATTCACTTCGCGATACTCCTTATTGCGCCACTCCTTATCCCTCGCTGCATCCGCCACCGGCGGCGCTCGGGAACATCCCCAAATTGAGCCACATCTCGAAATAAATTCGGAATTCGAAATGAAAGTGCAAAAAGGATTATACATTATTAAGCGAATAAAATCAAGTGTTTTGCTGAGTTTATTTTGAGCTTAATTGTTTTGTGTACCACCCACCGCTTGCGCGGTCCCCCCTCCTTTTCGTTTCACGAAAAAGAGGGATAGGCTTTGCGATACTTTCACGAAATCTTCTATGCACCTTTTCGCTCTCTAAAATCTTCCGTTTTCCATTTTCAACTTTCAGTAACACGCTGGCGACTGGTGACTGGTGACTGCTGACTGACATCTGGGAACTGGCATCTGGCATCTATCAAAAAATCTTGCACATATTTCTACCTGAATTTTCGTTTACTATATATTGTATAATATTATTGCTTTATATTTTCAAACATTATATAATATAGATTGAATTAAAATGGGGTGGAAGGAGTTTTCTTCTTGAACATTATTGTAGTTGGTATGGGAAAGGTTGGTTACACTGTTGCAGAACAGCTTTCTCAGGAAGAGCATGATGTCACCATTATTGACACCAATGAAGATGTTATCAATGACACTCTTCAGGACATTGATGTTATCGGCATAATCGGTGATGGTGCGACCCGAAAGGTGCTTCAGAATGCAGGAATTGAAGAATGTGATTTACTTATCGCTCTTACAGGTAGCGATGAGCTTAATATCTACTGCTGTCTTTTAGGCAAAAGGCTTGGCGCAAAAAGTACAATCGCCCGAGTTCGCGACCCTGAGTATAGTAATGATGTTGGTCTTTTAAAGGAAAACCTCGGACTTGCTCTCGCTATTAACCCCGAAAGAGAAACTGCGGCAGAAATCCAGCGTATTCTTCGCTTCCCTACTGCAAGAAATGTTGCTTTCTTCGGTCAGGGAAAGGTTGACCTTGTAAGCTTTGTTGCCAATGAAAAATGCTACCTGACTGACAAAGCTGTTAAGGATTCCTTCTCAAAAATCAAAACTAAAGCTCTTGTTTGCGCAATCGAGCGTGGTAATGATGTTTTTATCCCTACCGGTGATTTTGTTATAAAGGAGAATGATACCGTTGCAGTTCTCACTCCAACAAAAACTGCTCCTGACTTTTTCAAGCAAATCGGCTATCGCACCAATGACATAAAAAACATTATGATTATCGGTGGCGGTAAAATTGCTCTTTATCTTGCAAAAATACTTAATCATCTTAATGTCAGCACAACAATTATTGAAAAAGACCTTGAAACTGCTCTTAACCTCAGCAGCATTCTCCCCAACATAAACATTGTTCACGGTGACGGAACAAACCGTTCACTTCTTCTCGAGGAAGGACTCCTTGAAGCAGATGCATTCTGCTGCCTTACGGGTATAGACGAGGAAAACATCGTTCTTTCTCTCTTCGCTAAAAACACAGCCCCTGATATAAAAACAATCACAAAGGTTAATCATACTCTTTTCCGTGAGGTTGTTGGAACTCTTGATATTGACAGCGTTGTTTATCCTAAATTCACAACTGCAAGCATCATTCTTAAGCATGTGCGTGCCCGTGCATCAGGTAACAACGAAAGCAATGTTAATAAGCTTACCCGAATTATCAATAACAAGGTTGAAGCAATTGAATTCAATGTACCTGCTGACAGCAGATTGATTGGCCATCAGATTCAGTATCTTGATTTCAGAAAAAACATTCTTTTAGGCTCAATCACCCGAAAGGGCGAGGTTATTATTCCCCGTGGTACTGATACTATTCAGAAGGGCGACTCCGTAGTTGTTGTTACTACAACTGAACGCCTTACCCGACTTGATGATATTTTGAAATAAGAAAAAACATAAGGAAAAATAAAATGAACAAACGAATGATTGCATATATACTCGGTATATTGCTTTTATGCGAAGCAGGCTTGATGCTTCTGCCCACCGGTGTTGCTCTGGCTTACGGCGAAGCAGCTTTCACAAGCTTTCTTGCAACAATAGGGCTTCTTATATTAGTAGGGCTTATCTTTATTGCATTAAAGCCCAAGGACAAAACAATCTACGCCCGTCACGGACTTGTTATTGTTGCTCTCGGTTGGATTTTAATGAGTCTTTTCGGAGCATTACCCTTCTATTTCAGCAGAGAAATCCCCGACTTTCTTAATGCAGTTTTCGAATCCGTATCAGGCTTCACTACAACAGGCTCAAGCATATTGACCGATGTTGAGGCTCTCTCAAAATCAATGCTTTTCTGGCGCAGCTTTACCCATTGGATTGGTGGTATGGGTGTTCTTGTCTTCATTATGGCAGTTCTTCCTCTTGCGGGTGGTGGTGGCGACCTTCACCTTATGAGAGCGGAAAGCCCGGGACCCAATGTTTCAAAGCTTGTGCCCAAATCAAGCAAGACAGCCCGAATTCTTTATGGAATTTATCTGGCGCTCACTATTTTAGAAATATTTATTCTTCTTTTTGGTGGTATGTCCCTCTTCGAAAGCGTAACCTTAACCTTCGGTACCGCAGGTACGGGTGGCTTCGGAGTTCTTAATACGAGCATCGCCTCATATTCTCCCTTCTGCCAAGGTGTTATAACTGTGTTTATGGCACTTTTCGGAATCAATTTCAACTTTTATTTCCTGCTCCTTTGCAAGAAATTCAAGGATGCATTTAAAAGTGAAGAACTCTGGACTTATCTTGCAATAATGGTTTCTGCAATAGTTGTTATTGCAATCAATGTAAAAGATATGTTCGCAAGCTTCGGTGAAGCTCTTCACCACTCTGCATTCCAGATCAGCTCAGTTATGACAACAACAGGTTATGCTACAACTGACTTTAACCAATGGCCTGAGCTCAGCAGAATGATAATGCTTGCGGTTATGTGCGTTGGTGCTTGTGCCGGTAGTACCGGTGGCGGACTTAAGGTTTCCCGAGTAATTCTTCTTCTGAAGAGTGCAAGGCGAGAATTCCGCCGTATTTCACATCCCAGAAGTGTAAAAATCATAACCTTTGATGGCAACAGAGTAAGCGACGATACAATCCGCAACACCTTTGCATATTTCTTCATTTATGTAATGATTTTTGCCGCATCTGTGCTTATTGTAGCCCTTGATAACTTTGATTTCACAACAACTGTTACATCTGTTATTGCAACTCTCAATAACATCGGACCCGGTCTTAATATGGTTGGTGCAACAGGAAATTTCTCCGAATTCAGTTTTCTCTCAAAGCTTGTTCTTATTGCAGATATGCTTTTGGGACGACTTGAAATTTTCCCATTGCTTTTCCTTTTTGCTCCATCAAAGCAAAAGGTTAAAATATTCAGCAAAATAAAAAACAAACTGTAAAATACCGAAAGGAAAAAATAAAATGAGAATTATTAAAAACATTAACGAAAACTGGGTTTTCACAATGGGTGCTGTAAACAATACTGCTACCCTTCCTGCAGATGCTGAAGAACTCAATCTTCCCCATACCTGGAACGGTACTGACGGTCAGGACGGTGGCAATGACTACAAGCGTCAGAAATGCTACTACTTCAAGGAAATTGCAAAGGCTGATCTTACAGGCGAAGAAAACTATCTTGAGTTTGACGCTGTAAACTCCTCTGCTGAGGTTTTCTGGAATGGCGCATCTCTTATGGTTCACCACGGCGGTTATTCACGATTCAGAGTGAAAATCCCTGCAGATAAAATCAACGAAACCAACATTCTTGCAGTTTCTGCAGACAATACTCCCAACGAAGAGGTTTACCCTCAGGTTGCAGACTTCACCTTCTATGGTGGTATTTACAGAAGCGTTAAAATTGTCAGCGTTCCCTCTGCTCATTTTGACCTTGAATACTATGGCGCACCTGGTATTATGGTAACTCCTGCGGTTAAGGGTAATAATGCAGATGTAGCTGTTGAAGCATTCGTTAAAAATGCAGATGGTGCAAGCCTTACTTATAAAATTCTTGACGGTGAGACTGTTGTTGCAGAAATGTCAACAACAGATAAAAAAGTAAATCTTACAATCGAAAATGTTCACCTTTGGAATGGTATCAAGGACCCTCATCTTTATACATTGGTTGCTACTCTTACAAAGGACGGTGATGAGCTTGACTCTGTTTCAACCCGCTTTGGTTGCCGTAGCTTCCGTGTAGACACAGAAAAAGGCTTCATTCTTAATGGTGAAGAATATGCACTCCGCGGTGTTTCCCGCCATCAGGACTACCCTGAAAAAGGTAATGCCCTCATTCTTGAAGACCACAAGAGAGATATTGAGCTTATCTGTGAGCTTGGTGTAACAACAATCCGTCTTGCTCACTATCAGCACGCTCAGGAATTCTATGACCTCTGCGATGAAAAGGGTCTTGTTATCTGGGCTGAAATCCCCTATATTTCCCGCCATATGGAAGGCGGTTATGATAACACAATTTCTCAGATGAAGGAGCTCGTTTCTCAGAACTACAACCACGCTTCAATCTGCTTCTGGGGACTTTCCAACGAAATCACAATTGCGGGTGCAGATGACCCACACCTTATTAAAAACCATAAGGATTTAAATAACCTTGTTCACGAAATGGACAAAACAAGGCTTACTACAATCGCATCTGTTACAATGTGCTCAATGGACAATGAATATGTTCATATCAGCGATGTCCTTTCCTATAACCACTATTTCGGTTGGTACGGCGGTTCAACAGAAATGAACGGCAAATGGTTCGATGATTTCCATAAGAAATATCCCAACAAGGCAATCGGCTTAAGTGAATATGGCTGCGAGGCTCTTGATTGGCATACCTCAACTCCCACTCAGGGCGACTATACAGAGGAATATCAGTCCTACTACCACGAGGAGCTTATCAAGCAGATTGCAGTTCGTCCTTATATCTGGGCAACTCATGTATGGAATATGTTTGACTTTGCTGCTGATGCTCGTGCTGAGGGTGGCGAAAACGGTATGAACCACAAGGGTCTTGTTACCTTTGACCGTCAGTATAAAAAAGACTCTTTCTATGCTTATAAAGCTTGGCTCAATCCCGAACCCATGGTTCACATCTGCTCTAAGAAATACATCGACAGAGTTGAGGATGTAACAAAAATCACTGTATATTCTAACTGCGATGAGGTTGAGCTTTTCCGTAACGGCGAAAGCGTTGGCAAACAGAAAAAAGGCGATTTCCCCTTCTTCTATTTCGATGTTAAAAACGAAGGCACATCAACTCTTGAGGCTAAAGCAGGCGACCTTACAGATACTGCAACAATCAACAAGGTCGACACTCCCAACGAAGCTTACATTATGAAGGAAGAAAATCAGGTTATTAACTGGTTTGAAATCAACACTCCTGTTGGCTATTACTCAATCAACGATACAATCGGCGATATTATGAGCTCCTTCAGAGGCAAAATCTGTATGATAAAGATTCTTAAAATTGTTAAGGATGCTATGTCACAGGGCTCAAAGGACGGCAAGGGCGAGGTTATGGGCTTCAGCCTTGGCAAAATAAAAATCAACAAGAGCTTGGTTCAGTCCTTGTACGGAATGGTAAAGGGCTTCACCATCAAGCGTGCATTTATGATGATGGGCAACAAGTTCTCAAAGGAACAAATCCTCGAAGTAAACGCAATGCTTAATAAGATTAAAAAGAAATAAGGTAAAAAACTCTCCCGACTGGGAGAGTTTTTTTAGTTGCCAGTCGCCAGCTACCAGTTTTTAATAGCAACAACCTTATTTATCTAAATATCGAAATTCTTATTATCAGATAAAAACATAATAAGAAGAATAAATCTGTTGTATCACTTCTGGCAGCTGGAGACTAGCAACTGGCAACTATTTTTTGCTTGCATTCTCTCTCCCTTATCGGTATAATATAGAAAGTAAAAAATTGGATGTGATACTTTGGCACAAGCTCTTGCAACAATAATGGCGGTGTTTGCCGTAATGGGCGCACTTGATAAGGTTTTCGGCAACCGCCTTAAATTAGGTGACGAGTTTGAAAAAGGCATTATGACCCTGGGTCCTCTTTCCCTTTCAATGCTCGGTATGATGACTATTGCACCCGTCCTGGCGGATGTGCTTTTACCCGTAATAACACCTGTGGCAAATCTTTTCAGGTTTGACCCAAGCGCATTGGCAGGTATTCTTATTGCAAACGATATGGGCGGTGCAGCCTTGGCTGATTCTGTTGCAACAGATGCTCTTTTAGGCTCTTTTCACGGGCTTTGCGTTGCTTCAATGCTTGGTGCTACAATTTCATTTACTATTCCTGTGGCTCTTGCATCCTCAAAGAAGGAAAACCACGATGATGTTCTTTTAGGACTTCTTTGCGGTATCAGTACAATTCCCGTTGGTTGCTTTGTTTCAGGTCTTGTAATGGGCATAAATCCTCTTACAGTTCTTATAAACCTTGCACCTGCAATTCTCATTTCCGCTATTATCATCTTCGGCCTTTTAAAATTCCCGAAAATAACAATCAAGGCATTCTCAGTTTTCGGTAAATTTATTGCAATACTTATTACCTGCGGTCTTGCATTAGGAATTTTTCAAGCCCTTACAGGCAAGGTTATTCTCGAAAATACTGCACCGCTTATGGAAAGCGCAGCAACAGTTTTCACAATCTGTATAACCCTTGCAGGTACATTCCCTCTTATTGCAATTATTTCAAGGCTTCTCAAAAAGCCACTTTCAGCATTGGGTAAAAAGTTAAATCTTGACGATACATCTGTTATCGGTCTTATTGCAACCCTTGCAAACTCAATTGCTACTATGGAAAGTGCCGACAGAATGAACAGAAAAGGCAGAGTTATGAACCTTGCCTTCGCAGTTTCCGCCGCCTTCGTTTTCGGTGACCATTTAGCATTTACCCTCTCCTATAACGACGAACACATCATCCCCGTTATCATAGGAAAGCTTGTAGCAGGTGTCACAGCATTAGTAGTGGCAGTAGTGCTTGAGAAGAAAACAAAGAAATAAAATATATTATACAAACAACAACCTCGGAGCTTTCGCTCCGAGGTTGTCTTTTTACATCATAAGCATTTTTATAAGACTTTGTATAAACTCAATCAACACATCAAAGAACGAAATTGAAATTCTCTCATTTTCCGAACAAATAACAGCACCATCATAATTGCCTATTCCCTTTATCTCAGTTAGTTCTTTGCCGTTTTCATCCTTTGTTCTTGTTTCAATATAGTCAATGTCCTTTATGAGTTCTTTTCCTTTATCGGTAACAACCACTTTTTTGCCCGTTTTAATTGTAGCTTTTGCAATATCTCTCGGCAAAACATTAACAGTGATATTAGTAATACCTGAGTAGTTTCCGATACCGCAAACTACAATATTGTTTTCACCAACATCCCAGAACTTAGTTTCTGTGATCAATTCATAATCAACATTTTTCATCAACTTCATTTCACCGAAGAAAACATCAATCTTATAATCAACATTTACAGGGTCAAATTCAGAATCCTGAGAAATGATTTCAATATCCTGAATTTCCTTCGGCAATATTGCGAATTTACCGACCGCAATAAGAGCTTTGAAATCACCTAAACCTCTTGCAATTATTTTAGCCGAACCTGCATTGATGTTGTTTTTGTAATCCACTGTATATTCTGTATCAAGTGAAAGCCTTTTTCCGTTTGCAGAAGCACCAACATAGGGTCTGATTTCCTCACCTGTATAGATTTGATTTTCTATACTATCAAGAACCAAAGTTGTATATTGGAAATTATACTCCTTGGCATAACTTTGAGCATACGAACCTTCGTTGCAATAAATTGTCAGATTTCTGGCAGCAACTTCAAAGGCGTCTTCTTCAATCTCTGTAACTGCATCAGGTAAAACAATCATTTCAAGGTCATAGCAACTATAAAAAAGCTGTTCTGCGATATTTGCAAGTTTCTCATTAACAACCACCTTTTTGAGCTTACTGCCTGAAAATGCACCAACACCTACATACCTGACATTTTCTCCCAATGTCACCTCCGTCAAAGGAGTCTGACTGAATGCATGGCTACCAATAGCTTCCAAGGATAAAGGGAAAGTTATTTCTTGCAAGTTACTGTCTGAAAATGCACTGCTTTCAATGTTTTTTAAAGATCGACCTAAATATATATATTCAAGCTTTGAGTGAGAAAATGCAGATTGTCCTATTACTTCCACACTATCGGGCAAACTAATTTCTGTGAAGCTACAAGAAGCGAAAGCTGACATTCCTATTTCCTTAAAACTACCTTGAACATCTACTTCTTTAAATGGGTACCAATCAGCAAAATATTCAGGAATATTTTTAATCTGATTTGTAAGAACTAATTTCTCCATTTTATCAGACTTGAAAGCAACAGTCCTTTCTCCCTTGCCTAAATAATATGCAAGCTTTTTTTCGAGACAAGGTACATTAAGTTCTGTAAATTCACAATGATAAAAGCATTCCTCTTCAAAGGAAATGTTACTATTATTAAAAACTATTCTGTCAACTAAGTTACATTTATAGAACGCATTTTTTCCAACACTTGTAACACTGTCGGGTGAAATATAATCCCCTGATTTGAGAGTTGGAAAACGTATTAATCTTGTTAAATCCTTGCTATAAATAACTCCGTCAATTGCTGTTAAATAAGGATTATTCTCATCAACAATAAATTCAGTAACAGCGGTCATACTTTGGGTTGAATTTTCAGAAAACCCGCTTACTATTTCATTAACAAAAAACGTTGATGCATTTCTCGTTTCAGGGTATAATACAAGTTTGTTTTCCTTGTCATAAATGCAACCGTCATAACCATTAAAATAAGGATTGTTAGAAGAAATTTTAAAGGTGCTGATACTCTTATATATATCATCACTATCTTCAAATGCATCATAATCCACTTTTTCAAGACCTGCTCCGAAAGTAATTTCTTTAAGAGAAGAACAATCCTTAAATGTTTTAGGACCTATTTTCTTCAAAGAATCAGGTAAAACAATTTCTTCAAGAGAAGTGCATCTTTCAAAAGTTCCGTTAAGTTCTTCAACACCATCTGATATTGTAACTTTTTTCAGACTTTCACAATAAGTAAATGCCGCATCAATATTTTTTATACCACCGGGTATTGTCAGACTTGTTAAATTATCGCAACTGGAGAAAATCCATCGTTCTATTTTATCTAACTTTATATTTTCATCAAAAACAATCTCTTTGGCTTGGCAGTTATTAAAAGCATAATCTTCTATTAATGTAACATCAGCACCTAATACTATCTTTTCTGCACTAAATCCAGAAAAAGTATGTTCTTCAATAATGCCACCGAGAACTGTAACCTCTTCAAATTTTCCTGATTCATAACAAGTTTTAGTCTTACAAATAGGACATTCAAGCTCATCCTTTAGAATCGAATCAAGCTTCGAGTAATTATAATCAGGCTTTTCTTTTTTGTAGTATCCCATAAACGGAACAGTTATTTTTTTCAGGTTGCACATGCCTGTTAAAGCACCCTTTTCAATAAGTTCAAGAGTTTCAGGCAAATAAAGAGCCTCAACACCCGTGCAACCTAAAAAGCTTCTCGGACCTATTGTTTTGACATTTGAACCTATCTTAACAGAAGTAATATCATTTCTGCCCTCAAAGGCTGAAGAAATACATTTTACATTTTCGGGAATTGTAACTTCAGTATCTGTGCCGTTATATTTTAAAAGAACACCATTACCAACAATTTCGAATTTTTCTTTCAGGCTTTCAAACCACGCCGTATTATAAAATGCACCATAATAAACTCGATTAACACTTTCAGGAATGTCAAAATATTGGATTAACGAGCACCCGTTAAAAGCCATATCACCGATAAATTCAATATTGTTTGGTAAAGAAATGTTTTTAAGATTTTTACAGTTATATGCAAAATATTTTTCTATATTTTTATCTTTAAAAGATTCAGCGAAAACAATTTCTTCAAGGGAAACGCAATCTGCAAATGCGTACTCACCTGCATATTTAGTGAGCGTAACTTTTTTCAAGGTTTCGGGCAAATAATATGTATATCTTTTATCGGTATAGCATTTAACAGGATAACTACCAGGAAATTCCTCTGTACTGAAAATGTAACCAAGCTGGTCAGTTAAATTTGAAGCCTCATTCTGAGGTCCACCACCTGTAAATGGTAATGTTATTTCTTCTAAAGGACAATTTTTAAAAGCATTGGGATATATGCAGGTTACATTTGCTGGTACAACAATACGTTTCAATGAGGTACAGTTAGCAAATGCACCTCCAAAAATACCTGCTAAAAAATCAGATAACTCAACGTTTTCAAGACTACTGCAACCTTTAAAAACAGAAGCATTAATTACCAGAACATCTCCCGTCATTTTCACATTCTTGAGCTTTGTAAAGCCTTCAAATGCACTGGTACCCAATATTGTAAAATCGCCTTCAATTACAAGATTTTCTATATCTTTATAATCTCGCCAAGGTGCATCACCATTGGCATAGGACGGCATATAGCCATCACCATCCAAATAAAGAGTAGCGGTTTTCTCATCAACTCTGAAATCGTAGTTATAATCCTGTGCCGCCTCAGCCTTAACCTCAAATTCAGGCAAAGTAAAATCAATATTTTCAACTGCTTCGCCAATGTTTTTTATAACCCTATTGGCAGAGCTTTTCATTTCGCTTACAACTGCATCATTCATTGGCGCAATTGAAACTACAAGAATTGACACTAAAACAGTTGAAAGAAATTTTATAAATTTATTGTTTTTCATAATCACGCCTCCTTAAGCCTGTGGAATGAATTGAAAACTGCAACCACCATATTCAACTATCGCAACATCTGTCTCAAAATCCTCCGAATACACCACGCTTACGGTATATTCTCCTTCGGGAATTTCCTTTTCGGTTCCGTCACTATAAACAGCGTAAACTCTCATAGTGTGTGTATTATATCCACCATTGAAATTACCGTAAATTGAATTAAGAGTTACGGGATTTCTATCTTTTTCTGAACGGACATTAACATAAATACTCGTGTACATAAAGTTATAAGTTATGGTGATTTTTGTTCTGCCGTTTTTATCTGGCTTACTGATTTCAACATCACATTCATCAATGGAAACAACCTTTTCATTACTATCGGAATAACTGACTTTCACCTTTACCTGACTGAGATTAATTTGTGATACATCGGTATATTCTGTTCTGAATCCGGGTGGCAATATTGCTCTTATTTTACAGACATCGGGTATAGGCTTAGTAACGCCGGGTGGTGTAATTACCTCTGTTACCTGATTTTCTGTTGTAAGAGGAACAGAAGTTGTTATTTCATCATTAATGAAAGTTGTAGGCACATCGTTCTGAGCTTTTGTTGTCTGCTCTTTCTCGGTAGTTTCAGGATTTGTAACAGAATGCTCATAGATATTGAAAATATCGTCTAAAAAACTATTGGGTTTCAATGAGCTTTGTGCATTTTGGTTTGTTAATTTAACTGATGTTATAGCACATAAAATCGCCACCGCAGCACAAGCAGCAGATGCAACATAAACGCTTTTGAGTTTCTTGTTATGTTGCTTTATAATTCTTTCAACACCTAAAAAAGCTTTATACTCTTCGGATTTTTCGCCGTTAAGTATATTCTGAATATTTTCAATTGCAACACAGCAATCGTCAATCAATTCTGCATTCATTTCTTCAATTTCTTTAGAAAGCTCTTCTTCTATAATTTCTTCAAGCTCGGAAATAAGAGAAGAATAAAACAAATCGTCATTGATATTGTGTTTTGTAAGAAACTGTTCAATTGCAATTTTCATATCAAATCTTCTCCTTTCATTTCTTCCTCAACCATAGCCTTCACCTTTGCTCTTAATCGTGACAAGCGTTTTGCCGTAGCATCGAAAGAAATATTTAATTCCGCCGCAATTTCTGCAATAGATTTTTTCTCGGTGTATTTTAATTGATACAGTAATTGTTCCTTTTCATCAAGAATCTTAATTATCCTTTCAGCGCAGTAATCATAATCAATATTCGAGTAATCGAAAACCTCATCCGTAGCAAGACTTTCTGCCACATCCTCCAAAGGAATAATATTTTTGGCTCTCATGTCCTGCTTCCATTGAGTTTTTATGAGATTATCTGCAATTTTATATAAAAATGCACTTGTATTCCCGATTTCCTCACCATTCAAAATCCGTTTATAATAAACCATAAAACATTCCTGAACGCAGTCCTCTGCTTCATTTCTGTTTTTTAGCTTAATATTGCAAAAACGCGCGATTTTTTCATAGTATGTATCGTAGGATTGGCGGAGCAGTTCATCTGCCCGTTTTTTATTTTGCAATTTAATCATCCTTTGAAAAGCTTTTCTACTACTATGTGTCAAAAAAAGGAAAAGTTGACATAAATTTACAGAAAAAAATTAAGAGGGTGTTGCCCTCCCAATATTACGAATAAGTTGTTTGTTGCGAAGCCTATCCCTCTTTTTTGTTTTAGCAAAAAGGAGGGGGACCCCCTTGAATTAAATTCGTTTACCAATATATGTATTTCGTGTAAATTTATGGTTTGAAAAGCAATTTCGACCGGGGTGGTGGGTGGTACTCTTGCGGTTGATTTATTTTTTGATACCACCCACCGTTCCGCTCAAACATTATTTTATAAACTGTTATATTGTTCGTAATATATAAAGAAAAACAACCGTTATTTTCAAGAACAATCCCCCGCCTTTTTTACCAAGGTAAAAAAGAGGGATAGGATTCGCTCCATTTTCGTTTATTCTTCTTTGGCGCATTTTTGCACCCCAACATTTAGCACTTAGCATTCAGCACTTAGCGCTTTAAAAAGTTCTTCCGCCTCATCCTTTGTAAATCCACCGGGGGTTTTGTCAAAGTTCTTGTTCCCATTATTCCAGCGTGAGCACCATTCTGTGATTTGTTCGTCAGTCATAGGAAGATTTTTTATATTTGTAAGGCTATTTATAGTATTGATTAAATTCTCTTCGGTATCTCCTAAAACCCCAAATAATTCGCAGTATCTTTCATTCTTGTATTGCTTTGCCTTTTCCAAAAGATATGGCATAAATGCTGTGCAAGCCTTTCCGTGAGGAATACCAAAATTTTCTGTCAGAACATAACCAACAGTATGGGGGAATGCAGCACCACAGACATTAAGCTCGAGGCCAGCGTAAATAGAGCCATAATACAGGTCATCTCGGAGTTTTTTGTCGGGCGAGGTCTTTTCTCGCTCAAGGTATTTAAGTCCGTTATAAATAAGAGGTAGAGCCATTTTAGCGTATTGAGTGGGCAAGTCGCTGCAAGCAGGGGCAAACCATCCTTCAACTGCATGAGCAAAGGCATCAAGAGCAGTTGAAACTGTTATATCATAATTCATAGAGTAAGTGTATTTCGGGTCAAGAAAGGAAACTGTCGAGTAGCAGTCTGCACCTGAAATACTCTTTTTCATTCCGTCCTCGTCATTAGTAAGAACGCTGACACCTGTAACCTCGCTACCTGTACCGCTTGTTGTTCCCACAAGTACAACGGGCAAAGCCTTAGATGGTATTGTTCTTGCGTAAAGTCCCTTAATATCATAATCGGGATTTTCTGCACAAATAGCAACAGCCTTTGAAGCGTCAAGAGGTGAACCGCCACCAATTCCTATAATAAATTCAGCACCGAATTTTCTTGCCTTCTCCCCTGCTTTTATTACAGTGGAAACAAGAGGGTTTTCTGTTATTCCATCAAATATTGAATAAGCAATATTTTCATTGTTCAGGGCAAAAACAACATCATCCAATGCACCGCTTTTTTTAGCACTTGTTCTGCTTGTAACAATAAGGCATTTTTCGCCCAATTTTTTCAGCTCTGCGCTGTTTCTGATTACGCAATTCTCCCCGCCGATAATCCTTGCAGGCATATAAATATTAAAATCCATAAATATTTCACCTAAATTTTACTGTATATTTTTGGGGATAGGAAAAAAAGATGCAGAACGGACAAACCGAGCAAAAACAAGGCTTCAGACTTGTTTTTGTTTGCCCGAAGGCGTACAAAGGTACGTCGAGTGGCGAGGTTTGTTCGTAACATAAAACATAAAAATTTGTTGTATCTGTTATTTGGGATAACTTAAGGGGTTCTTACAGGTTTTTGTCCTGCAGGAACCCCTTGCTTTATATGGTTTTATGTGGTCTGCGCTTTTTTTACATCCACAAAATTAGTCTTCGATAATTTTTTTATTGAGTTTTTTCTCGATAACAGGAACTACCTTTGGGAAAAGAACCTTTGCAATGAGAAGGTATGCAAGGAAGCCACCAATAAGACCTACTACCGCACCCGCGATAACGTCTGTGGGATAATGAACATGAACATAAATTCTTGAGAAACCGATAAGGAATGAAAGAATTAATGTAGGAATACCGATTGCAAGGAATTTCTTGTTCTTAAAGCAACCGAGGAACATTGCAAATGCTGCACCGATTGATGTTGAGGTGTGACCTGAGGGGAATGACCAGCTTTCGCTCTTCTTGATGAGGTCGGGCCAGATGTACTCATAACCTGCATTTTTCCAAACCTCAGGATCAATAAGATAAGGACGGGGTCTTTCAATAAGGTTTTTAAGAGCAACGTTGTTGATAAGAGAAGCAATTGCAAGACCGCCGATAAGAAGAATACCAAGCTTTCTTGTTTTTCTGGGGATTACCAAAATCGCTGCAAGTACCCACCAAATGATACCGGGAGTATCACCAAGGTGTGTAATAAATGTCATAATTTCGTTCAAAACAGGATTCATAATGCTGTCAACGAACTGATAAATAGCAACATCAACATTAACTATGAATTCATTCAAAAAGAATTCTGCCATAACTGCCTCCTTAATATTAAATAATATGGGTTTATTTTACACTTTAGAAGAGGAAAAGTCAATAGTTTATAAGTGAGGAATAGTGTGGCTTCGCCACCGCGATATAAATCCTGACGGATTTGCGATATATCTAGCGACGCGATATGTGCCTGACGGCACGCGAAACAAGGATTAATATCATATCGCGTTGAGCGTAGCGAAACATATCGCTTTTTATGAAATAAAATAAATCGCGCAAGCTTGCTTGTATATCGCATATTTCAGTGAGGAATGTCGGGGAAGCTTCGCTTTCAAACATTATATTCTTAATTCGTAACAAAAACTAATACTATTTAATTAACTTTAGTTTTTATAAAAAATATTGAGAACCATAAAGTTGCTTTTTCTGTATCTTATTTATATGCCGTGCGCAGCACCTAACGCTGGCGGCTGGCGGCTGGCGACTAGCGGCTTATAATGCCGACCGCAGGTCCCACCACTACTCACTACTCACTCCTAACTAAAAAAAGAGAGTGGCAAAAGCCACTCTCTCCGAGTTATATCAATTATTAATTATTCAATAATTTCTGTAACTGCACCTGAACCAACTGTTCTACCACCTTCACGGATAGCGAAACGAAGACCTGTTTCGATAGCGATAGGAGTGATAAGTTCAACGCTCATTTCAACGTTGTCGCCAGGCATACACATTTCTGTGCCTTCGGGAAGGAAGATTGTACCTGTAACGTCAGTTGTTCTGAAGAAGAACTGAGGTCTGTAGTTGTTGAAGAAAGGTGTGTGACGGCCGCCTTCATCTTTAGAAAGAACGTAAACCTGACCTTTGAACTTTGTGTGGGGTTTGATTGAACCGGGTTTGCAAAGAACCTGACCACGTTCAATACCTTTTCTGTCAACACCACGAAGAAGAGCACCGATGTTGTCACCAGCGATAGCTTCGTCAACGATCTTGTGGAACATTTCAACACCTGTACAAACAGTCTTGCTGCTTTCTTCTTTAAGACCAACGATTTCAAGCTCGTCACCGATCTTAACAGTACCACGCTCAACTCTACCAGTTGCAACAGTACCACGACCTGTGATTGTGAAAACGTCTTCAACAGGCATAAGGAAGGGAAGGTCCTGCATACGGTCGGGAGTGGGGATATAGCTATCTACTGCATCCATGAGTTCAAGGATGGGAGCATATACTGCTTCGCTAAGGTCGTTAGATGCGCAATCAAGAGCCTGGAAAGCAGAACCCTTGATGATGGGTGTATCATCGCCGGGGAATTCGTACTCATCAAGAGTTTCACGAACTTCCATTTCAACGAGCTCAAGGAGTTCGGGGTC
>JAZRDP010000065.1:0-103097 GCA_045660345.1 Acutalibacteraceae bacterium | reverse complement strand
GACTGCCGAGAGAACCACAGAGCAAACGGTAAAGCAAACGGGTTCTAAAGCCGTGAAAACGGCTGAGAAGTCTGCTACAAAGACTGTGAAGCAGTCTGCAACTTCGGCGGGAAAGAAAACGGTTAAGACAGTCGGAAAAGGCACGGTCAAGACTACGGGCAAAACCGTAAAGACCGCAGAGCGTACCGCAAAGACGGCTATTAAGACTTCGCAAGAAGCGGCAAAGGCGGCACAGAAAGCTGCCCAAGCAAGTGCGAAAGCCGCAAAAGCGGCGGCTCAAGCAGCACGGGCGGCCGCTAAAGCCGCAGTTGTGGCAGCGAAGTGGCTTGTAAAAGCAACGGTTGCCGCAGTTAAGGCAATCATAGCCGCAGTTAAAGGACTTGTAGCCGCTATTGCTGCAGGCGGTTGGGTTGCCGTTGTTATTATTATTGTGATTTGCCTTGTGGCTCTAATTCTTTGCTCTGTGTTTGGTATCTTCTTCTCAGGAGAGGACTCAGGAACGGGACAGACTATGCAGACTGCCGTTCAGGAAATCAATACCGAGTACGACAATAAGCTCTTGGAGATCAGAAACGGAACAACTTACGATGTGCTTGAAATGAGTGGCAGTCGTGCAGTTTGGAAAGATGTTCTTGCCGTGTATGCAGTTAAAACCAACACCGATCCTGATAACCCCCAAGAGGTTGCCACAATGGACGATAACAAGAAGCAACTGCTCAAAGATTTGTTTTGGGAAATGAATGAAGTCAGTTCCCGAACAGAGAGTGTGTCGGAAACCGTGATAACCGAAACCGATGACGGAAACGGAAATATAGTGCAGACGGAAACGACTGTAACGAGAACCTATCTGTATATCACAGTTGCTCATAAGACTGTTGATGAAATGGCTTCGCAATATGGCTTTAATCAGGAGCAGAAAGACTACCTGACAGAACTGCTAAAACCCGAAAACAATTCGCTTTGGGCGGCGGCTCTGTACGGTATCAATTATTCCGATGACCAAATCGTAACGGTTGCTCTCACGCAGATTGGTAACGTTGGCGGAGATCCTTATTGGAGTTGGTACGGCTTCGGCTCAAGAGTAGAATGGTGTGCCTGCTTCGTGTCTTGGTGTGCTAACGAGTGCGGATATATTGACACGGGCGTTATCCCGAAATATGCAGGCTGTGTAAACGGTGTGCAATGGTTCAAAGATAGAGGTCAATGGGTAGATGGCTCTGCCGAACCCGTTGCAGGAATGATTATCTTCTTTGATTGGGATTCCCCCGATGGAGAGTCAGGACCGCAAGACGGTCTATCCGACCATACGGGTATCGTTCAGAAAGTCGAGAACGGAATTGTTTACACCGTTGAAGGCAACTCCGGTGATAGCGTAAGGCAGAAACAATACTCTGTTGGCTATTATGAAATTCTCGGTTACGGAGTTCCACAGTATTAAAAGTAGAAGCGGCAGAGTTGAACTGTTTGTTGTGAACAGTTTGGCTCTGCCGTGTTTTTTTGTTTTGAATCAAATTATAGAAAAAGTCATAAATTGATGCTATAATAAATAAACGAGTTGATACTGTAGGAGAGGTATTATGGAACCGGAACTCTTTCTTTTAGAAATGTACGAATCAGAAGAATGCCAAAAAATAATGTATAAACGTTTGGCAATTCAAATGTTTATTGGCTTGTATTATGCAATGAAACCTGAACGTGGAGTTATTGATCCTTTTATGATTCCATTCAGAGATTATGTAAAAAGTCAAATCGAAGCCAAAGGAGTTGATGTTGATGAGTTACTGAAATATATGATTGAAAATGACGAATCAAATTGTGCATTGTTCTCAGCAACAACTATGTTTAAGCGTAAAAAGGATTTATCCGAATATGCCTACTACGATGCAATAGCAAGATATAAAGTAATAACGCCATTTGTTGATGTTGTAGATATGGATGTTATCGCTCTAATTGTTGTATCATTTGTGTTTGACAATCTGTATCCTCGCAAGGTTGATATAGGAGAGATTGTTGGCAAAGAGGAATTTGCTTATCCAACCAATCAGTACAAATTAACAAAGGTAAATGGTGCGGTTTTCAAAAAAGATGGACTTATCTTTGATGGCAAAGGATATTTTTATAATTATTTTACTAACAAGACTATGCTCGATCCGTATGATCGAATGGTTGGATTTGCAAAAATAATTAGTGAAGAAATCGGTGACTTCGATATATTGTACCGCTTGGATGAGCGACTTGCTATGCCGGCAGATGAATACTACGATTACACTGGTGTACCATTTGCAAAATTCCGTGGTCCTCAATTTAATTTTGACAGAAGCAATCTCGAAGGCAAGAAAACTATTGTTGTTCATATAGATGAATACACAATGGACAAACTGCTAATGGTGGTTAAGCAAGGAATTGATCAAAACACGGGAGAAGAATTTTGGCATATAGAGATTGAAACATTACCGTACAGAAACTCGACAGAGGGTAATATCATAACGACCTTTCTTCACGGAATGTATTATCCTCATAAGGATATATTCACACATATCGATTACACAAAGAATCAATATAGTGGCGACGTGTATTCACAGAAATATGCGGATAGTCAGAATGGTATGCCTATTGATCAATACACAGAAACACGAGATCTGCATTATAAAATTTGGTGTATTGAAAATGGAGAGTTTACACGAGAGACTTGGTATAAGTTGATGATAATATCATTATCTGAACTGTATCAAAAATTATTAAATGAAATTTTGGAATAAATCAAGATAATGATAGATGCAAATGCGGCAGAGCGTAACAGATAAAACTGTTTGCCTGCCGTTTTTTCTCAATTATAAAATCGCACATTTGATATTATCTGTAATCGTGGTTATCATATAAGAAAAAAGACACGAGGTGACTGAAATGAGTAAAACATATTTTGATTTACCATCCCGATTAGAAAGAGATTTTGCAGAAATCGACAGCAAAATTGTAATGAATCTGTACGATACAAATAAGGGATATGCTGAATTACAACAACAGCTTTCAAATTTGCAGAAGAAACATTCCTTTATAGAAAACATTATTGAGGGTGAAGGCGAAATTCATTTGTCTGATGACGAACACCAAATTCTTATTCAATATTTCAAGTTAAGTCGTAAGTTAAGGGATATGGAACGCCTGCATATTTATTTTTGCGGACATACAGATGCAATAGCATATCTAAAGAAAATAAAAGTCATATAAAGCAAACGGCACGGAAAACCGTGCCGTAAATGCTACCTATTCTTTTGCTTTGCATAGTCCGCTGACAGTTGCTTCAACTACGGATAGCTCTTTATCATTTAGTTTGTCGAGTTCTGCGTCTAAGCGTCTGCGGACGGAACTTTTCTTGACTTCGTTATTGGGGAATATGTATTCGTCAACCGATACCCCAAATATTGTTACAAGCTGAATGAATAGCTCCAGACTTGGCTTTTGCCCTTCATTTTCAATCGCTTGCAGATGCCTTGGATCATAGTCAACAATACGGGAAAGCTCATCTCTTGTCATACCCTTAGCTGTCCTTGCTTTCTTTATTGCTTCTCCTATCGGCATAAAATTGAAGTCAAAATCATTGTTTCTTGCGTCCATAAACTCACCACCTTGTATCTATATAATGCTTCTATTATATTTTACAGAAATGAGAGTTCTTATTGAACGGTTTGAAATCTCTTATTGTAAGAGATTTTAGTTCTATATACAAGCGACTAAAGTTCACAATCGCACACTTGATGTTATTCGGTCAAACAGATATAATATAAATAGTTATATTTGCTCGATCTAAAAAACAAGGTTTGATAGAATTTTGATATTTATGGTTTATGATTATATGATTGAACAGGAGGTGTTCAGTTATGCCTAAAATTCTGATAGTTGACGATGAGCGAGATGTTGTAGAGCTTCTTCGCAATTATTTTGAGCTTAGTGGTTACGACGTGTTGTTTGCATACGATGGTGAAAAGGCGCTTGAAAAAATGAGTCAAAAACCCGATGTAATACTTCTCGATGTCAATATGCCAAAACTAAACGGGCTTGAGGTGTGCAAAAAGATTCGGGAATTTGTTTCCTGCCCGATCCTGTTTTTAACAGCTAATGTAGATGATGTCGATAAAATAAACGGGTTTTCTGCAGGCGGGGATGATTATATCACGAAGCCCTTCTCACTTGATGAATTGGGTGCCCGTGTCTCGGCTCACTTGCGCCGTGATATGAGATTGCAGAAAAAATCTGATTTGAAATTTAGTGACGATTTGGTTATAGACTATTCCTCGAAAGCCGTCTATTTCAAGGATACACCAATTTCATTTTCCAAAACGGAATTTGACATTATTGAACTGCTTTCCACCAATGCCGGTATCGTTTTTGATAAAGAGCGTATATATGATCGCTTATGGGGATTTGACAGCGAAGGCTACTCTATGACGGTAGTTGAACATATCCGAAAGATACGGGCAAAATTTACAGAAGCAGGCTGTAAATCATACATAACAACAGTATGGGGGTGTGGGTATAAATGGGAAAATTAAGAAAAGCTATTGCAAGAATACCGCTAATGCCCTCACTGATAATCGTTATGTCATTTTTTATCATATTAGCGGTATTCCTTTCAAAAACAACAATGAGCGTCGCAAGCGAAAAAATACAACTCATTGAGGCAAAATATATTTCAGTTGAACAAGAAATCGAAGAAGTTGGCAAAGAGGAATATAGTGTCACGCATTATATAGGTCGTCTTCCGTTTTCTGAGGAAGATAAACAAGCGTATAAGTTCTACACATTGATCTATGAGTATTCCTCTTTTTTCTGGTGTATTATCAGTATTACGATCGGTGCAGTTATCTTTTATTTCGGCAAGCTGCAAAAGCCGATAAAACTCCTAATAAATGCTTCAGAAAACATTTCCGATGATAATCTCGACTTTGTGATAGATTACAGATCTAAAGACGAGCTTGGAAAGCTCTGTTCTTCATTTGAAAAAATGCGGTTATCGCTAATGGATAATAATCGAACTATGTGGCGAATGGTCGAAGAAAAACGAAAACTCAACAAGGCTTTTTCCCACGAACTCAGAACACCGCTTACCGTTATGAGGGGAAATGTCGAGCTTCTTGAAAAGGTCTATATGAGGTCGGATGTTTCGGAGGATAAAAAGGCAGCTCTGCTAAAAACAGTATCAAAGAACATAGAACGCATTGAAAGCTATGTTTACAGTATGGGTACGATGAGCAAATTGGAAGATCAGCCGATACAACCAATGCAGACCTGTTCAAATAAACTATCTGCCCAACTAAAAAAATCATTGGAAATACTCTGTCAAGGGAACGGACTTGTATCATCCTTTGAAGCAGAAACTGAATCCAGGGATATAAATGTCGATGGGAATGTAGTTATGCAGGTATTTGAAAATATCGTTTCAAATGCTGTTCGTTACGCCGTAAAGACAATAGATGTATCTTGTCACATATCCGCAGATCACTTTGTTATATCTGTATCGGACGATGGGGCAGGTTTTTCGGAAGAAGAACTGAAAACAGCGACCGCACCTTACTATACGGGAAACCCAAATGATAGTGAACATCATTTTGGACTTGGTTTGTACTTATGCAAAATACTATGCGAAAAGCATAACGGCGCATTGAGACTTACAAACAATTCCACTACCGGAGCGTGTGTAATTGCCTCATTTTTCTGCAAATAGTTTTCGATTTATGATATTTTCTTGATATTTGAATGTTAAAATGACCTTGCTATTATAGATAGCAGGGTCATTTTTTCTAATTCAAGGAGTGATAATTATGGATAGTATACTGACTGTAAAAAACATATCCAAAAGCTACAAAATCGGAAACGCACAAGTTCACGCTCTTAAAAGCACGACTTTGGAAATCAAGAAGGGCGAAATTGTCGTTGTTATCGGAAAAAGCGGTTCGGGCAAAAGCACCCTTTTGAATGTTCTCGGCGGTCTTATTGTTCCGGATTCGGGCGAGGTGCTGTTAGACGGCAAAAATCTTTATGTTCTGAGCGAAAAGGAACGAGCAAGAATCCGAAATCAAAAGTGCGGTTTTATTTATCAGAATTTTAATCTGATCAACGAGTTGTCCGTCATAAACAATATTAGACTACCTTTTGATATTGCAGGCAAACCGTATAATACCAAAAGAGAAAAGGAACTGCTTGACATTTTGGATTTGGGTAAAAGACGCAATTTTTACCCGACACAGTTATCCGGCGGTGAAAGACAGCGTACCGCCGTTGCACGTGCTTTGTTAATGGAACCTTCCATTATTCTTGCAGACGAGCCGACCGGTAATCTTGATCTTGAATCAGGAAACAAACTGATGGCATTTGTGAAGCGTACCAATAGAGAACAAGGGCAAACCTATGTCATTGTAACTCACGATCTTGAATGGCTGAAAATTGCTCATACAGTTTACAGAATGAGTGACGGAAGGTTAGAGCGTGAGGTGCAGAAATGAAACATACATTAGGTTTGGTTAAAATATCTGCCAAAAGTTTGCTCAGAAAAAACAGCGGAAACAAGCTATTGCTCATAGCAATATGTATTCTGACGCTTGTTCCTATGTTTCTGTATAACACAACAAACAGTATTATTGCGACCGTTAAAGACCAAAGAACGGCCGTTTACGGAATCTTTGATGAAATTTATTATCGGGAGCAAGTGTCGGAATTATCAGCATTCACCGATGAAACATTTGAGGGACTACTGCCCAATTACAGATACGAAAGTTATGGTGTATTCTATACGGCTAAAACCTTACCCTTGGAGGGAAACAAAAGTCTCAACTTAGGCTTTGCAGACTCCGAAGCAATACGGATCGGTTGTATAAGCATAAAAGAAGGTCGCCTGCCGGAAACCGACAATGAAATTGCGTTGACTGAAGGTATCGCACAAGAATTAGGAAATTATAGTGTCGGGCAGGAAATTACCATTGAAAATCAAACGTATTCTCTGTGCGGAATCGTAAATGACTTCGGAAGATTATGGCCCCGTGGCGAGTTGCAGATAAAGGACAACATTACTCCTGTCAATGCGTTTATCACCCAAAACCGTCTTAAACAAGTTTTTGAAGAAACCCACAGCATCACACAACAAATTGTTATCATTAAAGAAGCGGAAATCGTTAATTCCAACGATGATACAACAAGGCTGTTTTCAAGCAACAAAACTTTTGATGTAAGTGAGAATTTCTCCATTCCTCAGAGCTTTATGGTCTTGATGTATGTAATATCGTTATTGATCGTAACAACGATTTTGATTATGAACAAGACGAAGCTTCTTGCAAGAATCCGCAACTACCTCTTGCTCGGTATGAACAAAGGAAGTATTTTCTTTATTCTTATGTTCGAAATGATCTGTATTTTAATCATTGGCGCTGCGGTGGGAAGTGTACTCAGTTTCTTTGCATCAAAGGCTTGTTTGCATCTTCTTCTGAATAATGAATACAGCTCTCCGGTATTTGATTTCGATATGCAGTTGAACACGACATTGATACTTTCCCTTTGCGTAGGGTTTATTATCGCTTTTACAATCTATGCAGTATACATCGTAAAGCAGACTGCACTTGACAGTGAAATAAGCGGAAAACATTATAAAAACACGAAGGCAAGAATCAGCATATTCAAATTGGATATGTTCAAAAATCGCAAAGCCATCATAGCGATTGTACTGCTGATTTCATTGTCGTGTACGTTATTGTCCTACGGAATCGCATATAAAAATTATTTCACCGAGGATGTAACAGAAACAAATTCAAACTATGTAGAAAATGATTATGACTTTCAGTTTGCCTCAAAACTGATCAACGCACCCCCTCTTACGGATAAAGTCACGGGGGCACAGATAACCCCCTTGCTTTTTACAAACAATTATGAAAAGAACGGGGCTAATCAAGACTTTATTGATTCCGTTGCATCCATTCCGGGAGTGTCGAAGATTTTATCATACAGAGAGAATCAAAAAATGAATCTCCTTGTAAAAGCCGACAGCATTGACACGTATTTTGATGGTTCCGACTCGATGCCTGATGGCAGATATAGTATGGAAACATTTATGCAAATCAATAATTATAATCTCATTTGGGATACATTCCAATATGCAGATGACGATGTGTTGATATGCAGCGAGATCGTCGGATACAGCCGTCAAAGTTTGGAAGAGTTAAAGGCATCTGTTATTGAGGGCGAAATCAACATAGACAAGTTAATGTCGGGAGAAGAAGTCATTCTCCGTGTTCCCGCATACAAAATAACGGAGCAGGATTTTGGTGGAACGATACTAAGAGGAATTATCCCTGCAGAGTATGACGATCCGGATGCAATCAATATGACACAGTTTAAGGTCGGTGATGAAATCACACTTTCGGGATTGCTTACGGACGAGCCGTTAAACGGTGGCGTCGCAGAATCGGATATATCTTTGTTTTACCGAAAGGATGTTACGGTAAAAATCGGCGCTATTATCCGCAGTACCGATGGTAAACTCATTTCAAGCAGAGCCGGAGCAGCTTGTTCGGTTCTGACTGCAAATGAAGCATTGGACGAGTTGGGAATCCCCGCCACTTACAGCGTAGTTAGCATTTATACCGATATTGATGCAAACAACACACTAATTGCGAAAGAACTGCAAGTATTGGGTCTTGATTACCCCAATATGACATTTGAAAATTGGTCAAGTGATGTTAGGACGTATAAAATCTACAATCTGCTTGTGGCTATTTTCGCCGTAACATTTATGGTCATACTAACAGTAGTAACCTTTACGATGCTTCTAATTCAGCTTGTTATAAAGACAAGATTGAGCCTTTCGACATATACGCTTTATCGGATCAACGGCTTGAGTTTCCGAAAACTGATAGCATCCTTGCTCCTACAGTTAGTAGCGGCCTTCTCCATCGGAGCTATATTATCAGTGCCAATGACATGGTTGATAATTAAAAAGAGCTTCAATATTTTAGGCGCAATAACGCATTACTTTACGCAAAGCGATTATCTGTTTGTTGTACTAAGCGTGTTTGTGCTTATGATTGTTTCGTTTATTCCAAGTTTAGTCATACTGTATAAGCGGAAAAACAATATTCTTTTAGACTAATTCATTATGTGAGAGTTGATCCAAATGCAAGAAAAAGAATGGGTGATTTGCCCGATTTGCAAACAAAAAACAAGAACCCAAATACGTCCGGATACAATATTGATTAACTTTCCTTTGTTTTGCCCGAAGTGCAAAAAGGAAACGCTAATCAGTATTAAAAATCAAGAGATTGTCATTCATCAAGAGCCAGACGCATAGTTGCAGAGCCGATGGATTTGTGAGAGTCCTCACGATTCATCGGCTCTTTGTTTATAATGAATTGGTCGCACAGCCCACCAAAAAAAAAACGGTGCTTTGGTGGGCGGATTTGTCACGCCCTGACAATATTTCAACTGCCCTCCAAACTCGTTTTAAGGTTTGGAGGGATTTTTTATGTGTTGGTCTAACTCGACCACCACGCTGCTTATTAGAAGCAGCGGTTACATATAGAGTGTCACACGGGAATGAGGATTTTCTGTTAAAAAAATTCTCGCCTGCTTGTGGCACTCTTATAATTTGCAAGTAGAGATTTCTTATCTATATCATAGATATAACTATGCTTATTGCCGTAAAGGTCTGCGTACCTTTGCGGCTTTTTGCGTTTTCACCAATATTTGCAATGAGTGGCTGTGTTACGTAGCCAAGTATCCGTGATCTCCGAATTTTGAGTTCAACCCAAAATTCAAAATTCAAGGAGATTACGGAATGAATAAGACTATTATTTCTGCTCAAAGCGAGCAATTTTACATTGACTGCAAGGTGGTCAGCACAAAAAGAGAATATCCGAGCTATACGGGTATTGAGAAATGGATTATTATTACCGACCTTACCGAAGAAGAATTGAGTAACAAATATGCAGAGCAAATTGCTCCGCTAAAACCGTTTATCGTTCTCTCTCGTTCTTTTGGAGAAATTCGGGACAATTACATTAGGAATGAACAAAAGCACAGAATGAGAGCCGTGAGGACAATAGAACCATTCGACTATGACGATGAATTAATAGCGGCTCATCACCCTGAGATTCTTCAGGACAGCCTTGAAGATGAGTTAATGCGTCAGTTTGAATACGAAAAACTCCAACAAGCTATTGCTACACTTAACCCTATACAAAAAAGAAGGCTTCAGATGTTCTTCTTTGAGAATATGAGCTATGCGAAGATTGCGGAGGAAGAAGGAATTGCTAAGAGTGCTGCCTTCAAATCTGTTTCATCTGCCATCGAAAATGTAAAAAGTTTTCTGATTAGGGTGAACGATTGACCTCTCTCAGTGCGAATTAGTGAAGGGACTTGTTTTTGTAATCCCTTCAAATAAACATTGAGAGGTATTACAAATGGAAAAGAAAGACTTATCTAAAATCAAATGGGGCGAGATTTATACTTGTGATCTCGGCAAAATGAAGGGTTCAGTTCAATGCGGTGTACGCCCCATATTGGTCGTGCAGACAAACAAACTGAATGGCAGTAGTCCTACGGTCGTAGTGGCAGTAATTACATCGGTTCGTAAAAGAGAAGATATTGCTTCTCATATTCCGTTAGAAACGGATTGTGGACTCAACGAGCCGTCTATGGTAATGCTTGAGCAGATAAGAACTATCGACAAAGCCGAAGAACTTATTTCCTACGTTGGCAGAATTGAAGACGGTGAAACAATTGCAAAAATTAAAGATGGTATCCGTTATCAGTTCCAACTGATGAGAAAGAGAAAACCTATCCGCACGGGACATATTCTCAGTCTTTGCCCGAAGTGCCGTGCCGAGTTCTTCAGCGTACCGGAGAATATTCTTAGACGAGTAGATCCTTTGCAGGTCGAAAAAGAGCCTTGCGATAAGTGTCAGGTTGGCTACGGATACGATTACTTAATCACGAAGCGTACCAAACGATCTACCAACGGCGGAGGTGGTTTAGATGTTTGAAGATAAAGTTGCCGACTTAAATCGACAGACTTCGACAAGTCCCCCTTCCTATGAGAAGCGAACCTACACCGTTTCGGAAATTCAGGATATTCTCGGTATAGGAAGAAACGCCGCATACGCTATCGTGAAAAAAGGCTATTTCAGTACGGTTCGTATCGGTGGCATTATCCGTATTTCAAAAAGGAGTTTCGATGCTTGGCTTGATGAAAAGAGCAAATCTTGTCAAGTATGCGATGACACCTAATCGCATCATTAACAAAACTTCCGATTTTGAGTACCATATAGCCAAGCAAAGCAGCTTGGCTATATGGCTCAGAAAAAGGAGGTTACGAGATGAGCAAAACAAGTATGTCTGTAATGGAGATGGGCAGATCTCTCGGCTTATGCAAAACAGAGTCGTATTGGCTTGTTCATAAGGAACAGTTTGAAACACGGCTTGTCGCAGGCAAAATGCGAGTAATGATAGAGAGCTTCGAGAAATGGTATGCAAACCAACTTCATTATAAGAAGGTCAACGGCGAAATGCCCGGTACGGAACTACTCAAAAGGACTATGACCGTTCCGACAATGGCTTCGCTCTTGGGTATCAGAGAAGCGACCGCTTATGAACTGATACACAGATTACATTTCAGGTCGGTAAAGACCGAATACAGCAGCCAAAGGTTGCTGATCGACAAAGCCACTTTCTATGAATGGCTCAAAAACCAAACTCACTACAAGTTAGTCGAGGGAAAGGAGGACTTCTATGATAGAGAAGAATTGTCAGAAGCTCAATGAGAAGAACGGCGTTCCCAAAGGCAAAAAGAGTTATAACCTCTCGGAGATAATGGCAATTCTCGGTATCTGTCGTTCTTCTGCTACAAAACTAATCAGGACAAATCAGTTTCGTAGTGTCCGTATCGGTAGAGAGGTTAGAGTTCTCAAGTCGGACTTTGATGCTTGGCTTGACAGTAATACGAAGTAAGGAGGAAGTGCAGTATGGCATCCATAGTAAAAAGAAAAAACAAATACTCAGTCGTTTATACCTACACGGATGATAAAGGCGATAAGCGACAAAAATGGGAAACTTTTGCGACCAATGCTGAAGCCAAAAGGCGTAAAGCGGAAGTCGAGTTCCAACAAGAGTCAGGTACTCTTGTCATTCCCGAAGCAAAGACCGTAAAGGAATTGCTTGAAGATTACACTTCGATTTACGGAGTGAACACTTGGGCGATGTCTACCTATGAAGCAAGACGAAGCCTGATATTCAATTACATTAACCCGATTATTGGAGATGTGAAGCTCTCCGACCTCAACACCCGAATGATGGAGAAGTATTATCAAAACTTGCTCAAGGTCAAATCAAGGGTGGTAAACAATCGTAAGCCGAATACAGAGTATCTGTCTTGCCACACAGTTCGAGAGGTTCACAAACTGCTCCGTAGTGCCTTTAATCAGGCGGTTAAATGGGAGCTGATGACAAAGAACCCTTGTGTCAACGCAACTTTACCGCACGAGGAACACAAGGCTCGTGATATATGGGATGCTCCCACTCTCTTTAAGGCTCTTGAACTTTGCGATGACGATATATTGAAACTTGCTATCAACCTTGCTTTCTCTTGTTCCTTGCGAGTTGGTGAAATGCTTGGACTGACTTGGGACTGTGTTGAGATCTCCGATGCAAGCATAGCAAACGGCACGGCTTTTATATTCGTCAATAAGGAACTGCAAAGAGTAAATCGTGATGCACTTGAGAAATTGAACGAGAAAGGCATCATACTCAAATTTCCTGCTTTCTTTGCAAGGACAAACACAGCCTTAGTTCTCAAAGAGCCTAAGACTAAGACGAGTACCCGAAAGGTATTCCTACCTAAGACGGTGGCAGAAATGCTCAAAGAACGTTATCAGGAAATTCAGGAGTACAAGGAATTGTTCGGTGATGAGTTCCAAGATTTCAACCTCGTATTTTGTAATGCAAACGGCAGACCGATGGAAAGCCAAATCATCACCCGTGCCTTGCAGAAACTCATTAAGGACAACGACCTACCGCCCGTAGTTTTCCATAGCTTGCGACATTCAAGCATCACCTACAAGCTGAAACTCAACGGCGGCGATATTAAGTCTGTTCAGGGCGACTCCGGTCACGCACAAGTAAAGATGGTTACTGATGTGTATTCTCACATCATAGACGAGGACAGACGGCTCAATGCACAAAGGTTTGAAGAAACCTTCTACCAAAAGAAAAAACCGTCAGAGGTCAACGGAGCGACCGCAGAGCCGAAGAAAGAGCCGCAAGGCATAACCGAAGAAGCGATGCTAAACTATATGGTTCAAAACCCCGACTTCTTACAGAAGTTCAAAGTCCTACTCGGTGTAGGAAACTAAATACAAAGCAGAACGGCAAGATCACAAAATGGTCTTGCCGTTTTCTTTTCGCTCTATTGTCTTGAATAATTCACATTTAATGATTATAATATTATACAGTATGTTAGACGGTACTCGGTAACAAACCGAGGGATTAGCCGTCATTTGGCGTTCTCTTGTGGGAATATAACCATTTCCCCAAATCCGAACCCCTTGCTAATTCCCATCTAATTAGACGGTCGAAAACGGGGTAAAATTAGCAGTAATTCCGTAACACAGCTTAACACTCAATGTGCGAAAAAGCCTTGAAAATACGGGATTATCGGGTACAAGAAGTGACTCTACGACCGAGTTTCGAGGTCACTCCTAAGGATTAGATATAGGTTCGATTCCTATTGCGGGTGCCAAAAAAGAAGTAACTTTTGTCTACCAAAAGTTACTTCTTTTTTTATCCAAGCCGCAGGCTTGGTATATCATCACCGCGCGAAGCGTGGTGTATATCATCAGCCCTGCGGGCTGTATCTCATCACGCTTTAGCGTGTATCCTCCTGCGGCTTGATGAGATACAACACTTCGTTTTGGTGATATACAATGCCTCGCATTGATGATATACAACGGCAAGCCGTTGATTATTTCAGGTCGTTTTCGGGATCAAAAACGATTTCGAAAATCTTGTTGCAGGATTCAGGGCCTTCAAAATTAATATATTTGTTGTTGAAAATATCAATTCTGTTTTTGCATTTTTCCATTTCTTCATCAATATTTGATATTGCTTCAATAAGCTCGTCTGAGGTATAAACCATAGGACCTGGGGCTTCTTTTTCAATATCAAAATACATTCCACGAAGATTATCAGCATATTCCCGTAAATCATAAGTGAAGAATATCATTGGTTTTTTGAGAACGCCGTAATCAAACATAACTGAAGAATAGTCAGTTATAAGAATATCGCAAAGCAAATATAAATCTTCAACTGTGTGATAATGATTGAAATCGAAAACAAACATATTATCAGCTGGGATTTTGTAGCCTGATGCACTGAAGTGGTGTAATCTTATGAGAAGAATATAATCATCAGATAATTGTTTCCTCATTTCTTCAATATCAAGCTGCATATCAAATTTATTCTTAACACGCCATGTCGGAACATAAAGAATAATCTTTTTGTCTGAAGGTAAATTAAGCTTTTCTTTCAATGCCTTGATTTTTTCTTCAGTGTTGTTTTCAAACAGGGTGTCAGTACGTGGATAGCCTGTTTTTAATAAAGGTGTTTCACAGCCAAAGCAGGTCAATGCCTTTTCTGCCATAAAATTACCCTGAACAACAAGATAATTCCAACGGGAGTTTCTTTTGATATAGTTTTCTTTTTGTGCATCGGTAACAAAGTCGTTTTCCACATCAAATCCCATGGTTTTTAATGGTGTTCCGTGCATTGTCTGAATTTCAATTTGCCCGTCACGCTTTTCATAAGCATCTTCAAAATTGACATTATTAACAAAATATTTTGCAGTTGCTAAGCATTTGAAATATTCAAGGGTTCCTCTTCTTACTCTTTTGCCGTTGCCGTTTATTGGGGTTCTGGGGTCTTCAAAAGACCATATACACTCGTATTCCGGATAGTTTTTGTCAATAAATTCATAAAGGTGCTGAGGGCTACAGCTATACTTGGTTCCCCACATTGATTCAAAAATAATTCTTTTGGGGTTTATCGGAAGATTTCTGTATTCCTCATAATTAGCTGCAACTAAAGCTAGTCTTTTTTGCTTCGTGTTTTCTTCGGGCTTCCAGAGAAGCTTTGCGCGAAGCCTTACAAGGAAGCCTTCAACTCGATAAAGCTCAAGGGCGAGTGTTTCAAAAGCGATGCTGTGCTTGAAGTATCTGGGGGTGCACAATGGCTCTCTGAACACATCTCCGTTTTTTAAGGTGTATTCAATATTCACAAGCCTGAAGCTATTAAAAAGATTTTTGGTAATTTCTTCATCTGCAAAGTTGATTTTAAAATTACAGATAAGCTGTCCGTTTGCTTCTTCGCATTTTGCTCTTGCAAGAGATACTACTGTTTTTGACATCTCGTCGTCCACCACAATATCTGCATAAGCTGCATCTGTACGGTGGATTTTCGAACCGAAGGTCTGAGTTGTAATGTTGATAACAGCATCCTCGTTTGTGATTTCTGTTATTTTGGAGCAAGACGGTAAAACCTTTGCTTCAAGTCTCAGAGTTTTGTTTGAAACAAGAATAAGAACATCGTCAACACAATCTTTAATGGTAACATTTTTGGCTTTTCTTGTTAAAAAGCCTTTTTCATTGTTCGGCTTTATAATAAAGAATTTATAGCTTGAATTACACTTAAAAGCTTTGAGAGGGCAGGAGAAGGTAAGGTTATTTTTGGTTTTAAAGTTGATAACATTTCCTTCTTCATCTTCTGCAAGGATTCTTTTTGTGCTGGCATTAAGATGAATTTGCAATTCATTATTTTTAAATGTTGTTTTTTCAACCAAGCTAGTTTCTTTTGAGAGCTCAACGATAATTTCGTCAAATATGGACATACCAAGTCTTAAAATTTTATCGTTGAAAATAATTGTGTTATCATTTATTTTCGTGCTTATACCTTTTGTAGCACCACTAAGGTAAAGCTTGCCACTTGAAACTCTGTTTTTGTATTTAATAACAATGTGGTTTGTGCCTGCATTGTTTTCATTGATATCAATTTCTTCTAAATTCAAAGAAATACTGAAGCCAGTTCCGTTGTAGTTGTATTGAGTAGTATGGTCTGTTACAGGATTGTAAGCAAAGCCCTTTGTGGATGTGAGAAGATTGTTTTCAAAGGGCGTTGTTTTTAAGGGTGTAATAAAACCGGTTTTGTCATTTATAAGACAGGCTTCAATCTGTTGCTGTGAAGGATCAGAAATATTAACTCGCGGGATATATAATTGAGCTAAAACATCAAATGAGGAGTTATTAACAACAATATCATTTATATTCTTTCTTGGTGCAATCTCACGAAGCTCGTTTGTTACGTCTCTGTCTTTAATCGGGAAAACGCTGTCGGAGCATTGTATATAGAATCGTCCGTCCTTTTCTTCAATAGGAGCATTTGTATAATCGGCGTTCTGTTTTTCAAGAACATTAATTAAGCCAACAAGATTCTTTTCAATAACGAATTGATATTTTTGCTTGTTGATGAGTGAGAGCTGTGATAAAGCTTCTGCAGAAATATTCGAATCAATATAAGCATTGATTATCTCAAAGATTTCATATGCTTGTTCTTCGGGAATATTATTGCAGATATTTATGAAAATGCTTAAATCAATTTCAAGATGCTTGATTTGTCTTCTTAAATCAAGCTCGGGGTTGTTGATGTTTGCTTTGAAGAATTCGTCAACCATTTTTATAACAGCGACTCTGTCGTAAAGGTTTTGCATATTCTGAGTATTTTGGGTAATTGAGGTGCTGACACCATCTCTCACACGCCAAAAATAACCAACCTTGTTAATAACGGCAACCTTTTCTGCAAGGCAGTGCATAGGAATAGTAACGGGAATGTCTTCGTAGAGGATTCCTTCAGGAAAGCTGAATTGATGCTTGTCCCAGAACTCCTTTGAAATAAGCTTGTTCCAGGAGGTTGTGTCATAAATCAGCGAGTGGTCAGAGTGAATGTTTGCAGTTTCGTCAAGCCTGTTGAAAACCTTTTCGTGAAGTGTAGAAATTCTGGTGCTTTGGGAATCGAATCTTGCAACATTGCATATTGCAAATTGTGCGTTTTGCTTCTTTAACGCATTAAGCATATTTTCGTAGGCATCGGGCGCAACAATATCATCAGAGTCAACGAAAGCAAAATATTGACCCTTTACAAATTGCATTGCATAATTTCTTGCATGACCTAAGCCTTGGTTTTCGATTTTATAATATTCAAATTTACTATGAGCTTTTGCATAATTTTCAGCCAATTCAGAGCTATTGTCAGTAGAACCGTCATCTATAATGATTATCTGTACGTTTTGTAATGTCTGATTTTCGAGAGAATCAAGACATTCGATAAGATATTCTTCGACATTGTAAACGGGTACTATTATACTTACATCAATTTTGCTTTTTTTGAAAATGCGACTTATTTTTTCGAAGATTTTATTACTCATAAAAACCCCTCGGTTAATGTATTGAATTTGGCTTTCTATCCGATTAATATTGTATATCTGTTTATATAGCTTTGTCAATATAAAAATAAAACCATCGTATCTGTTAAATACGATGGCTTTATGATTTAAATTAAGGGTAGCTTCACAACCGCCTTAAACATATCTCCGTCGATTTCGATGTTGAAAACACCGTTTTGAAGCTCTGCAAAGCTTCGGGCTATGGAAAGACCGAGACCGCTACCGTCGGTTGTTCGGGAGTTGTCACCGCGGACAAATCTTTCTGTCAGCTCATCGGGGTCAATGTTAAGCTTTTCACGGCTTATGTTCTTAATTTCGAAAACACCGAAGCCGTTTTCCTTATAAACATCAACATAAACTCTTGTTCCCGTAAGGGAATATTTTTTTGCGTTAGAGAAAAGGTTGTCAATAATTCTGAAGGTGTGCTGACTATCGGCACTTACGATTATTTCCTTATCTCTTTCAGTAAGAATAACATCAAGTCCTGCGTTTTCAAGCACATCGCTGTTTTCACCAACTGCCTGAAGAGCCATTTCATTGAGATTAACCTGAGCCACATTCATTTTGATGTTGCCTGAATTTGCTTTGCTTGCCTCAGTCAAATCTTCAATAAGGCGCTTGAGCTTCTTGGATTTCTCGTCAAGAATGTCGATGTATTGTTGTTTCTCTTCCTCTGCTATGTTGTCCATTTTAAGAAGAGAAACATAGTTAATAATAGAGGTCAGGGGAGTCTTTAAATCATGAGAAACATTTGTTATAAGCTCGGTTTTAAGGTGCTCACCCTTAATAGCTTCGTTAATGGCGTTTTCAATACCATCACGACAAGCACTCAGATCCGATGCAAATAATCTTAAAGGCTTAACATAGTTTTTAATGTTAATGGTTGTTTTGTAATTACCTTTTCTTATTTCCTCGGCAATCTTTGCAAGGCGCACAACATCGCTTATATAAAGCATAGCGTAAACAAGCGCCAAGCCATTAAAGATTACAAGACCGATAATTGATATAGGATACCACTCAGCCATTGCAAAAATATAAAAGATAATATTTATTACAACATACCCTACAAAGAAAAGAATAGTTTGAGTTTGAATTCTTCTCTTAATCTGCTCAGGAGTCAATTCCTTTTCTTCTGCCTTAAGCCTTGCTTTTTCCTTTGCTTTTCTTACACCGCTTTTAATTTTTCGGGTAAGGAAAATCAAAATAAATCTGTTTCCAAAAGTACCTGACTTAACATTTCTTACAAGGTAAAGCACAAAGCTTAAAAGGAAAAGAGAAATAAGTGCAAAGCCGATACCGATAGTTGAACGAATAAATTCACTTGTGAAAACCCATCTTAAGGCTGAATCGGTTGCCAGAAAATCTAAATCTTCAAAACTAAAGTCAATAAAAGCCAAGCAACCTGCACCAAAGCCGATAAGTCCAACAAGAGCAACAGTAAAGGCAAGGTAAACAACAAAGGGGATTTTATCTGTTTTTGAAAGCCTGATGCTACCATCCTTTTGCTTTCCGCTGATTTTACAGCAACCTATAAAACAGATAACAGAAAGTAAAGCACTCAAAAGAGTTAATGTAAGGTAAGTACTTTCGTTTGTATCGTTCACCTGAGAGAAAGCACCATACATGGTGTAGTAATTGTCACCCGGAATCAGAGTTTCGTTTAGTTTTAGATAAAGAGAAAAGCCTTTGAAGTGATCAGTCATAAACTTTTCACTTATTGCTTCATCAGGAAGTAAATATGAATCAGTCAGGAATTTCAAAAGGTTTGTTGAGTAGTTTATTTTGTTTTCAGGAGAAAGGAGCTTTTCTCCGTCAAACTCAATGTAATACAACTGCTCTTGAGTTAAATTGTTAATAAATTCAGTTCTTTCATCAACGGGCACATTTGAAATTGTCTGACCGCTTTTGTTGTTTGTTAAAATGAATTTGATGTTTATTAATCTGTTTAGTCGTGCAGTAGTCAACTCAACATTTTCGTAATAGCTTATGTCTAAATCGTATTCTTTTTTGTCCTCAAGCTCGCTTTTTATGCTTTCTATGCTTGTAGCATTCTCAACGATATCGAAAATAGCACCTCTTAATTGCAGATATTTATTATTCCAATCTGCGAATGATGTGTATTCGTCTTTTATAGAAAACAGAACTTTATCATCAGAAGGGTAGTCAATATTGTCAATGTCATAATTGTGGATTACAACAGATGTAGCTTGTTCGGAATATTCTCCGTCATAGTAATAGTTATTGTAATATTCGTAAAACTCGTGGCAGTCGATATATTCATCATTTTCAGGGAAATAAACAATGCCATTGTCGTCAATATCATAAGTCCCGTTATTGGTTTCAATGGTATCGGGACGAAGCTTTTTAAGCTCCTGAATGGTATTGAAAAGCTTTATGGCTCTTTCTTCTTTTTCCTTGTATTCCTTGACTATTTTCTTTGCATTATCTGTTTTTAAATAATCGCCATAGCTTATATATACCTCGTAAAAGTCGGCTACTTCTTTGAAATTACACATATTGTCCCAAAGAGTACGCCTCATTTCAGTTGTGAAAACAGGCGTGTTTTTGAATTCGCCGTCTTCACTCGCATAGAAAATACCTTTTCTTATAAAGCTCAATGCATTTATACCTGTAAAAAATGCAAATGTAATTGTCAGAAGCACCGCCACCAATTTTATGAGCGGATGATATTTAGAGTTTTTCAATTTTGTATCCAATGCCCCACACCACCTTTAAATATTTTGGCTCCTTCGGGTTAATCTCGATTTTTTCGCGTATGCGCCTGATGTGAACAGTAACGGTTTTGTCGCCCACCATACAGGGCTCACCCCATACTGCCTCGTAAATCTGAGTTGTGGAAAGAATGCAACCAAGATTTTTCATAAGATGCTCCACAATGCCGTATTCCGTTGCAGTAAGCTTGACAGGTTCGCCGTCAACAGTTACCTCGTGGGCAATTGTGTCAACTGAGAGACCACCGTTCACAATAACGCCTTGCTTCTTTTCAAGACTACCCAAAGAGCAGTATCGCCTTATCTGGCTTTTTACTCTTGCAGTAAGTTCAAGGGGGTTAAAGGGTTTTGTAACATAATCATCTGCCCCGAAGCCAAGACCTGTGATTTTATCGGTGTCTTCGCTTTTTGCGGAGAGGAGAATTATCGGAATGTTCTTTGATTTTCTGATTTCCAGAGTTGTTTGCAGACCGTCAAGCTCAGGCATCATAATATCAAGAACAATACAATGAATTTCGTTTTCCTCGATGATTTTCAAAGCCTCTTTGCCGTTGGTGGCAAGAAATGGCTTGTAGCCCTCCATATTAAGATAAATTTCAATGGAGTTAAGAATAGCTATATCATCATCGCAAATAAGAACGTTATACATCATTTTACCCCCTGATTACCTATTGCACCTTAATTTTAAGGTGGGTATATTACAAAATAATAAATAAAATTATTACAAATTTCTTAAGAAATAAAAGAAAAAATCTTTTTTCGTCTTTTTTCTTCAAATACATTTTAATTATAACAGAAAGCAATATAAAAGTACAACGGGAAACGACTGTTTTTTCTGATGCTTGTCCGTAAAATAAAGGTAACTATTTTTAGGGAGATTTTTTATGAGCGTAAAAGTTGCAGAGCGTGTGGGGAAAAGCAGATGGGAGAAAACAAAAAATATAGAATTCAAAGGCTTTCTTGTTAGGCATTCTGTAACCTTTGTTTTGGGTGTTCTCTTCAGCCTTGCAGGGTTTAATAACGAGTTTTCGCCCTTTGGTGTTGCTTTCTGCGGTAGTGTTCCGAAGGATTTAACAATAACCGCCGCTTTAGGTGCAACTGTGGGTTGGTTTTTCAGCCTCGATTCTGTTTCCGCCTTGCGTTATACTTCAGCAGTTCTTGCGCTTTGCGTTATAATGAGCGCTTTGAAACCTTTCAGGCAAATTCGTGATAATGCAGTAACTCCATTGATAACTGTCTTCATCTGTCTTTTTGTTACGGGACTTGCCATTGTTTTTGCAGAAGATGTAACAATTCTTTCCTTGCTTCTTTCCTTTGCAGAGGGGGCAATAGGTGCTGCAACTGCACATTTACTATTTAAAAGTCAGACAGTTCTCTCATTAAAGGGCGGTCTTACAATGCTTACCTCAAAGGAAGCAACAGCAGTAATAATAAGCGTTATGCTATTGCTTCTTTCCATAAGAAAAATTGATTTGTTCGGCATACATCCTGCGAATATTATCACCACGCTTTTAATCCTTGTCTGTGCCTTCTATTGCAAGGAGGCAGGTGGCGCAATTGTTGGCATCTGCGGTGGCTTGACCTCTGCTTTAGGTAGCTCAGATATTCTTCTTTTAAGCTTTTATTCCTTCGGCGGACTTTTGTCAGGGGTCTTTTCAGCCTATGGAAGAATTGCATCATTTTTAGCCTTTGTATTTTCAGGTGTTGCAATAACAGTGGTTTCTGATGAAAGTACTCAATTACCCACAATGCTCATTGAAACTGCAATTGCAGGTGCATTATTCTTTGTTATAACATATCTTTTTGACGAAAAAATTCGAGTGGTTTTAAAGCCTAATGTAACCTCACCCATAATTGACACCGTTAAAAACGATATGTTCAATAAATTGAAGCTTGCTTCAAAGGCTTCTGCAGAAATCTGTGCTTCTCTCACAAGCGTCAGCGATGCTTTAAGTAAATCCGAAAAATCCGATATTGGAAATGTAAGCAAAAAAACGAGAGAGCGGGTATGTGGCTCTTGCGGTCTTTATGATGTTTGTTGGAAGGAAAAAGGCACTGAAACTCAGGATGTATTCAATACTCTTTTAACAATGAAAAAAGAGGGAATATACCTCGAATACAGAACTGTGCCTCAGCAGTTTGCCGCAAAATGTATCAGAACGGAAAATGTAAGTAGCTGCTTTAATAAATTGTATAGTGAGTTTAAAACCCGAGAGCGCTTTCAGAGTCGCTTTAATGAAATGCATAAGCTGGCTTCGGAGCAGTTTGTAAATGTTTCCTCGCTTCTTGATTCTCTGTGTGGCAGGTTGGATGAAGAAATCCGCTTTGATATGGATTGTGCCAACAGAGTAAAGGCAGCGGCAGTTACTTGCGGTTTAGAAAATGTTGATTGCTGTGCATATATCAATTCAATGGAGAAAATGATTGTTGAACTTAAGGTAAAGCCTGTGAAAAATAAGCTGGATTTAAGCTCCTTAAGCACACAAATCAGTATAATTGCCGACAGAAAATTCGAACTTCCCTTGATTGAACGGAATGAGGATTTTACAAAAATCACCTATAAGGAAAAGGCTGATTATAAGGTTATAAGCTCGGGTGTTCAGCTTTGTGCCAGTGGTGAAAGATATTCGGGTGATACCTTTACAACCTTTGAAGACAGCGACGGTATTTTCTATGCCGTAATCTGCGACGGAATGGGAACGGGAGCAAAGGCGGCTCTTTCATCGGGTCTTGCGGTAACTCTTTTAGAAAAGCTTATTAAGGCAGGCTTTGGCGTTAAAGCCTCAATAAATACAGTTAATACATCCTTGATTTCAAGGTCAGGAGAGGAATGCTCGGTGAGTCTTGATTTAACTGCGGTGGACCTTTTTACAGGCCATGTTGAGTTCTATAAATGCGGTGCTTCAAATACAGTTGTAAGGAAGAACGGCAAAATTATTGAGGTGGGCTTTTCATCCTTGCCATTGGGTATTTTAAATGATATTGAAATTAGCTGTGGCACGGGAACGCTTTCCTATGGTGATGTTCTTGTTATGTCCTCGGATGGCGTAAGAGAAGAGGATTTTCCATTGCTTCAAAAGGAAATAAAAAGATTTTCAGGCGGTAATGTACGATGCTTTACAACCGAGCTTTGCGAAAGCATACGCCGTCTTCAACCACCCAAGCAGGATGATTTAACAATCCTTACATTAGCAGTAACACGAAATGAATAGGAGTTTTTAACTGATGTATAAGTTTACAGGCTTTACCCAGAGTGCCAATAATGCGCTCAATTTTTCCATTGAAGCCGCAGAGAATTTCGGGCACACATATATCGGCAGTGAGCATATTTTATTAGGTCTTCTGTCGGATTCAAGAATGGTTTCATCTTCGATTTTAGGGAGTAAAAAGGTAACGCTGAAAAAGGCGGAGGAGCAAATCCGAAATGTTGTCGGGGTAGGCTTGCCGACAACCCTTACACCCGACGATATAACGCCACGATGCAGAAAAATAATCGAAAATGCTCTTGCCTTAGGGAGAAATGCACCCTTGGGCGAGTCGGGAACTCAACAGCTTTTGATTTCACTTTTGCGAGAGCCTCAATGCGCCGCTTGTAAGATTTTAAATTCTCTAGGTGTTGCACCCTATGACATAAGCTCGGATGCTTTGAAATCTGATGATATTACTAATAAAAGCAGTAAAAATTTAGACCATAAAAAGACTATGATAAGTAAATACGGCAAGGATTTAACAGAGCTTGCAGAAAATGGTGGTATTGACCCCGTAATCGGCAGAAATAAGGAGATAAGTCGAGTGATTGAAATACTTTGCCGAAGAACGAAAAATAATCCTTGCCTTATTGGTGAGCCGGGTGTGGGCAAAACTGCAGTTGTAGAGGGTCTTGCTCTGCAGATTGCTAACGGAAATGTTCCCGAGCTTCTGAAAAATAAAAGGCTTATAAGCGTTGATTTAACCTGTATGGTAGCAGGAACGAAATACCGAGGAGATTTTGAAGAGCGCATAAAAAGTATAATCGACGAGGTCTGCGAGGATGGTAATATAATTCTGTTTATAGACGAGCTTCATAATATTGTAGGTGCAGGCTCTGCCGAGGGTGCAGTTGATGCGGCAAATATCTTGAAGCCGTCTCTTGCAAGAGGTGAATTGCAGGTTGTTGGCGCAACAACTGTCGATGAATATAGAAAATATATCGAAAAGGACGCGGCTCTTGAAAGACGCTTTCAGACTGTCAGCGTTGATGAGCCCAACAGAAAAAACACGATTTTAATGCTTCAGGGACTTCGGGAGCGCTATGAAAAGCATCACGGAGTAAAAATCAGCGATGAAGCAATAAATGCATCAGTAGATTTAAGCGAGCGCTATATTACCGACCGATTTTTACCCGATAAGGCAATTGATTTAATTGATGAAGCATCCTCGAAAATCCGTCTGAAAAGCTATACACCACCCGCACATATAAGAGAGCTTGAAAACAGATTGAAGGAAATCTGCACCGAAAAGCATAATGCAATCGAAAAGCAGGACTTTGAAAAGGCGGCAACTCTTCGCGATAAGGAAAAGGAAGCAACGAGTATATTAAGAGTGAAAACGCAGCAGTGGAAGGATCTTGCAAAAACAGAAATAAAAACAATCACGGCAGAAAATATTGCAGATGTTGTTTCTTCGTGGACGGGAGTTCCCGTTTCTCAATTAACCGAGGAGGAAAGTCAGAAGCTCTTAAGATTAGAGGAGTTTTTGCATAAAAGAATTGTGGGGCAGGAGGAGGCTGTGAAAGCTGTTTCAAAAGCGGTTAGAAGAGGTCGTTCATCCTTTAAAAATCCCAAAAGACCAATAGGCTCGTTCTTGTTTTTAGGACCCACAGGTGTAGGCAAAACCGAGCTTACAAAAGCTCTTGCGGAAAGCCTTTTCGGGTCAGAGCAGCAGATTATAAGAATTGATATGTCCGAGTATATGGAGAAGCATTCGGTGTCCCGACTTGTTGGCTCGCCACCGGGCTATGTAGGTTTTGAGGAGGGCGGTCAGCTGACGGAAAAGGTAAGAAGAAGCCCTTATTCAATAGTCCTTTTTGATGAAATTGAAAAAGCCGACAACGATGTTTTCAATATTCTTTTGCAGATAATGGAGGACGGCGTTTTAACAGACTCTAACGGCAAAAAGGCAGATTTCAAAAACTGCGTTGTTATAATGACATCCAATATCGGCGCGGAGCTGATTTCCAATAATAAAAGTACAATGGGCTTTGCGGGAGTAAGCGCAGAAAAGGGGCGGAAGGAACGAATCAAAAGCCTTGTTAATGAGGAAATCAAGAAATTCTTCAAGCCTGAATTTATAAACCGAATTGATGAGATTATTATTTTTGACTCTCTCAATGAGAGCGAAATAAAGGAAATTGCAAGGCGGATGCTTTCAGAGCTTCAGAAAAGGTGCAATAACGGCGGTATTGAAATAAGCTTTGATGAAAGCGTGGTTGAAGCGGTTTCCCAAAAAGGCTTTGATGCAATTTATGGTGCAAGACCCTTAAGAAGAGCGGTTACATCAATGGTTGAGGATGCTCTTGCTGAAAAATATCTGACAGGTGAATTTAAAAATAACACGCCCCTGATTTGTAGCTGGGACGGAGAAAAAGTAAGTATAAGTTGAAAATACGAGAAAGCAACGAGAAAACAGCGGTGAAAGCCGTTGTTTTCTTTTCCTTTTATTGACATTTTTAATGTATGATAATATAATATATAATTGAATTATAATTTCTAAAAGGAGAGATGTTTGTGAAAAGATTAATTACACTATTGCTCACTCTCCTTGTGTGTATAAGTATGCTCACTTCCTTGACAACAACTGCTTCTGCGGCTCTTCTTGATGGTGTTGAAACCGGCGAGATGCAGGATACCTCTTCCGATGATAACGGTACTGTTTATTGGGAGCTTAACTATAACACTTTAAAGGGAACCGCCTCTTTGAGATTAAGCGGTGACGGCTATATGCCCAACGGAACAGACGATAGCTGGCTAACTACTCTTTATCTGAAGCAATGCTCTATAACTGAGCTTGTTATTGAAGAGGGCGTTAAGAGTATTATGGAAGGTGCTTTCGCAGGTGAAGAGCAGCTGAAATATGTAACATTACCTGCATCCCTCGAATTTATTGGTGAATCAGCCTTTGCAAATACGGGCATATCTTTTGTTACTATTCCTAAAAATCTCAGGGATTTTAACGGAACAATTTTTAATAGTCAAAGCTTTACACAATATAGCGTAAGTCCCCAGAATCCTTATTACAAAGAGGTTGACGGCGTTGTCTATTCCAAGGATATGACAAAGCTTGTGGCGTACCCTGTGGGCAGATTTGCTGATGGCGGAGAGAATAATTTTAAAATCCCCGAAACTGTAACTGAAATCAGTAGTTATGCTTTTCTCAATTGTCAACATACATCTTTCACTATTCCGGGAACAGTAAAAGATATTCAGTATCAGGCTTTTGCAGGGAATATGCAATTGTCATCGTTAATTATTGAAAATGGCGTTGAAAAAATATATGATAACGCTTTTCTTGCTTGTAACAAGCTGACAGCCATTCATTTGCCCACATCAGTTAAGTACATCGGTTATTGTACATTCGGATTTATGTATGCTTTCGATTTTGACGGATTGGCATTTATGCTTGATCAGCAGGGCATTGACCATAATGAAGTTAATGAAGATAATGCTTCTTATTACGCTTCTTTAACAGGCTTCGATTTGGAAAGCTTTGTAATGTGCATTGTTAATAAGGATGCTAAAATTTATGCCCCTAAGAATTCAGCAGGGCATAATTATTGCAAGATGTTTGGTGTTGAATATCGTTCATCTCAGGCTATAACTCCAAAGCTTATTTCTGCAAAACAGACTACCTCGGGCGTTGAAATAGAATGGTCATATTCCTCTGATGCAGATGGCTATTATATTTACAAGAAAGACAAGTCAGGCGAATATAAAAAAATCGCAACTGTAAGCGATAAAAATAAAACGGAATATACCGACAAAAAAGCCTATTCATCTTATGAAAATACATATACAGTTAAGGCGTTTAATTCTAAAGGCGTAAGCAGATATTATACAAAGGGCATTTCTTCATATTATATTCCCACACCAAAGCTCACTTCTGCAAAGAATCATTCAAGCGGAATAAAGGTTTCCTGGGAAAAGGTTTCAACCGCAACTAACTATACTATATACAGAAGGCAAAAGGGCGAAAGCTATTGGGAGCATATAGGTAATGTTAAGAAGTCACAGCTTTATTTTATTGATAAGGATGTTGAGAGTCTTAATGAGTATCAGTATACAGTCCGCGCCTATGATAACAATAGTGTAAGTGAATATAACGCATCGGGTGTCGGTACAAAATATGTAAAAGCCCCGACTATTTCATCCTTTAAGAATACCTCAAACGGCGTTTATATTAAATGGAAAAAGGTTTCAGAGGCATCTTCCTATAGGGTTTACAGAAAAACAGGAAACGGTAGCTGGAAGCTTATTAAGAAGCTTAATAACGAAACCTTCACTTTTACAGATAAGGATGTAAAAAGCGGTGTGAAATACAGCTACGCCGTTAAAGCGGTAAGCTCAGGTGTGTTAAGCGGTTACTCTACTAAAATAACCGAATATCTGAAAAAGAGCGTAGTGACAAGTGCGAAAAGCACCAAGTCAGGCGTAACAATCAATTATTCAAAATCCGCAGGCGCAGATAAATATCGCATTTACAGAAGAGTTAGCGGTGAGGATGAATGGACAAGAATTGCAACTGTAAAGGGTGCATCAAATCTTTCATATAAGGACAAAACCGCTAAAAAGGGTGTAACCTATTATTACACAGTAAGAGCCTTCAGCTCTTCTTATAAAAGCGCATATGATACAACAGGCTACAAAATAAAGGATAAGTTTTGAAATGTTTGATTTTTTGAAAAAGAAAAAACAACCTCAGGGCTATGTTCATAAGCCCCGAGATTTTGACAGGGATGAAAGAATAGAGATTCAGAAAATTGTTTCTTCAATTCCCGTAACGAGAAAACTGCTTTCTCAGGATTTGCTGATAACTGCAATCAATAATTATGTTGTGAAAAACATTAAAATCGGTGCAACTGCCGCAAGAAATGTCAATACAACAAAATACCCTCAGGTGTTTTTCAGCTCCTTTAAGGATTTGATTGACAGTACAGAAAATCTTATGAAAATCGAGCCTTATTGGCGATTCGAGGGTAATGGTCCAACAGACCAGATGAATGATATAAATGCCCGAAGAGATAAAATTATCTGTGGCTTTATAAATGAATCATTTAATGATTTGGTAAAGCAAATCGAGCTTCAACGAAGTCCTGCAAAAAAGCAGAAGCTTTTTGACGATTATCAGAACTCGTTGATTAATAACATTGACATTTGCGGTGAAGAGAATTTTGAGTTCTTCAAAAATCTTTGCCGTGAGAAATTAAATATACAAGAATAATTGATATAGGGGAGAAAGAAAAATGGCATATCTTACCGATATTGAAATTGCACAGAGCTGTAAAATGAAGCCTATTACCGAAATTGCTGAAAAAGCAGGCGTAGGCAAGGAATATCTTGAGCCTTATGGCTGGTATAAGGCAAAAATTGATTTATCATATCTTAAAAGGAGCGAAAAGCAGGGCAAGCTTATTCTTGTTACCGCTATTACTCCTACTCCTGCAGGTGAGGGTAAAACAACTACTACAATCGGTCTTGCAGATGCAATGAATCTTTGTGGCTACAATACCTGTGTTGCTCTTCGTGAGCCCTCTCTTGGACCTGTTTTCGGTGTTAAGGGTGGTGCTGCAGGTGGTGGCTATGCTCAGGTTGTTCCCATGGAGGACATCAACCTTCACTTTACAGGTGACTTCCACGCTATCGGCGCAGCAAATAACCTTCTCGCTGCAATGCTTGATAACCATATTCAGCAGGGTAACTCTCTCGGTATTGATGTTAAGCGCATCACATGGAAGCGTTGCGTTGATATGAACGACAGACAGCTTCGTAACATCGTTGACGGTCTTGGCGGAAGAATGCAGGGCGTTCCCCGTGAGGATGGATTCGATATTACAGTTGCAAGTGAAATTATGGCTGTTTTCTGCCTTGCAACATCTGTAACTGACCTTAAGGAAAGACTTGCAAGAATCGTTGTTGCTTATGACTACTCAGGTAAGCCCGTTACCTGCGGTGATATCAAGGCTCAGGGTGCAATGACTGCTCTTCTTGTTGATGCAGTTAAGCCAAACCTCGTTCAGACTCTTGAAGGTACACCCGCTTTCGTTCATGGTGGCCCCTTCGCAAATATCGCTCACGGCTGTAATACAGTTCTCGCAACAAAAATGGCAATGAGCACAGCTGATTATGCTATTACCGAAGCAGGCTTTGGCGCAGACCTTGGTGCAGAGAAATTCCTCGACATCAAGTGCCGTGCAGCAGGCCTTAAGCCCAATGCAGTTGTAGTTGTTGCTACTGTAAGAGCTCTCAAAATGCATGGTGGTCTTAAGAAGGAACAGCTTGGTGAAGAGAATCTTGAAGCACTCGAGAAGGGTATTCCCAACCTTCTTCGTCATGTTTCAAATATCAAAAATGTTTATAAGCTTCCTTGCGTTGTTGCTGTTAACCGCTTCCCCACAGATACAGATAACGAAATCGATTTCATTATCGCAAAATGTAAAGAGCTTGGTGTTAATACAGTTCTTTCAAATGTATGGGCAGAGGGCGGTAAAGGTGGCGTAGAGCTTGCAAAAGAGGTTGTTCGCCTTTGCGAAGAGGAAGATAATTCAGGCTTTACATATTCTTATGAGGATGATTCTTCAATCGAAGAAAAAATCGAAGCAGTTGTAACAAAGGTTTACGGTGGTGACGGAATCGAGTTTACAACCAATGCAAAGAAGCAGCTTGATTCTCTTAAAGAGGACGGCTTCGGCAATCTTCCTGTATGTATTGCTAAAACTCAGTACAGCTTCTCTGATGACCCCACAAAGCTTGGTGCACCAGACGGCTTCAAGGTTACAGTAAGAAACCTCAAGGTTTCTGCAGGTGCAGGCTTCATTGTTGTTCTCACAGGCGACATTATGACAATGCCCGGTCTTCCCAAGAGCCCTGCAGCAGAGAGAATTGATGTTGACGAAAACGGCAAAATCACAGGTCTCTTCTAATAAAAATAAATTTCAAATAATCAACGGAGTAAATTTAAATGGAAAATCAGACACCCGAAAGAAAGAAAATAGTTCTGAGTTGTATTCAGCCCACAGGTACACCCACTCTCGGTAACTACCTTGGCGCGCTCAAGAACTGGAAAAATATGTGTGAGGATTATGACTGCCTTTATGGCGTTGCGGATTTGCATTCAATAACTGTGCCAACCTTCCGCGAAAATCCCGCTCAGCTTAAAAAGAATACACTTGAGCTTTATGCGCTTCTTTTAGCTTTAGGCATTGACCCTGAAAAGAATGTTGTTTTCGTTCAGAGTCAGGTTCCTACCCACGCTCAGTTAGGTTGGATTCTCAACTGTTATACTCAGTTTGGCGAGGCTGCAAGAATGACTCAGTTCAAGGAGAAAAGTCAAAAGCTTGAAAATAATATTTCAGTAGGTCTTTTTGATTACCCCGTGCTTATGGCGGCAGATATTCTTGTTTACGGTGCAGATTTTGTGCCAATTGGTGCAGACCAGAAGCAGCACCTTGAGCTTGCAAGAAACATTGTTGACCGCTTCAATGCTATCTATGGTAATGTTTTCAAAACACCTGAACCCTTTATCGGCAAGGCAGGTGCAAAAATCTGCTCTCTTCAGGATCCCACTCATAAAATGAGCAAGTCTGACGATAACCCCAAATCATATATTTCAATGCTTGACGAGCCCAATGTGATTATGAAGAAAATCAAGAGTGCTGTAACAGACAGCGAGGCTTGCGTTAAATATGCAGAGGGTAAGGATGGTATCAATAACCTTATGACAATTTACTCCTGCTGCACAGGCAAATCCTTTGAGGAAATCGAAAAGGAATTTGAGGGCAAGGGCTACGGTGACTTCAAGACCGCAGTAGGTCAGGCAGTAATTGACGAGTTAGCACCCGTTCAGGCTCGCTATAAGGAGCTTATCAACGATAAGAAATACCTTGAGGAATGTATGAAAAAGGGCGCAGACCTTGCAACAAGAATTTCACAGCGTACATTAGACAAAGTAATGAAGAAAGTCGGCTTCTATCAAACAAAATAACCTTTATTTGAGCGAATATGGCGTTTTGTTCGGCTCGGAGTATCTTCATACACCGTCGCCTCGCAATTCCGCCATCTTCATCTCAACTAAAAGTTATTTACCAAAATACCAAAAAAGATTCAGGACGAAAAGTCTTGAATCTTTTCTTTTATATAACAGCGTCGCAGACCCAACTCTGGCATCTGGGATCTGGGATTCGGTATCTTTATAATTGCCGACCGCAGGTCCCGACATTCCTCACTCCTCATTCCTCACTCCTAACTAAAAAGAAAACCCCGCAACTCTAAGTTGCGGGGGTTTTTCTTTAATCCAATAATTAGTTGGATTTGTTGAGCTTGTTAACGAGCTGTGATTTCTTGTGAGCAGCGTTGTTCTTGTGAAGAAGACCTTTAGCAGCAGCCTGGTCAAGTTTCTTAACAGCAACCTTAACAGCTTCAGCCTTTGCTGCATCGTTAGCGTCGATAGCTGCATTAGCTTTTTTGATAGCAGTTTTAAGAGCAGAGTTTGTAGCTTTGTTTCTTGCAGCCTTTGTTGCATTAACAATAACTCTCTTCTTTGCAGATTTGATATTGGGCATCGGGGCACCTCCTTATTACATATTTTCGTATCATACAGTCATACATAATAACATAAACTCTTTTTAAATGCAAGAGATTTTTTAACAAATTTGGATTATTTTCCGAATTTTTCTTTGTATGCTTTTATAGCGTCCTCGATAATCGCAACTGCATCAAGAACACCCTTAACCTCGTCAATAGCAGTTTCCTTGCTTTCAAGGGTTTTATATACTGAGAAAAAGTGCTTCATCTCGTCAAAAACGTGCTTGGGAAGCTGGCTGATATCCTTATAGGCACTATAAGTCGGGTCATTAAAGGGAATTGAAATAATCTTGTCATCGGGTGCGCCGTTGTCAAGCATTGTAATAACGCCGATAGGGTAGCAGTCAACGATTGACATGGGAAGAATGTCACCTGAGCAAAGCACAAGAACATCAAGAGGGTCGTTGTCTTTCGCGTAGGTTCTCGGAATAAAGCCATAGTTTGCAGGGTAATGAGTTGAAGTATAAAGAACTCGGTCAAGTCTTAAAAGACCAGTTTCCTTATCAAGCTCATATTTCATTTTACTGCCCTTTGTAATTTCAATAACAGCAGAGTAGGAAGAGCGTGAAATTCTTTCGGGATTAATGTCATGCCAGATGTTCATAGTTTCACCTCAAATTATTAATTGAATAAAAATTCTTTAAAAGTGTTTATATATTCTTTTGCTCTTACGGGATTAGTGCTTTCAGCAAAAATTCTGAGAAGCGGTTCTGTACCTGAAAAACGGCAGATAACAAAGCCATCCTCGAAATAAACCTTGCAGCCGTCTTCATAGTTGACTTTGATTATTTCATCCTTGAAAACAGGAAGGCGTTTTTCAATCATAAGCGTTTTTTCAACGATGGGCTTGATTGCAGGGTCAAAGCGCATATCGTCTTCAATCATTATGAAATCACCGAATTCCTTGCGGAGTTTTTTTAGAGTTTTGGAGGGGCATTCGCCGATAACGCTAACCATTTCTGCGAAAAGAGATGCAGCGTAAACAGAGTCCTTACCATGAATATGACCTCTTACTGTAAGACCGCCTGAGGATTCGCCACCTAAAACTGCATCTACCTCGTCAATTTTTGAAGAGATATATTTGAATCCAACAGGAACTTCATAGCATTTTTCGCCAAAGGATTCAGCAATCTTATCAAGCATATGAGTTGTTGCAAGGTTTCTTACAACAGGACCGCGCCAGCCTTTATATTTAACAAGGTAGTAGTATAAAAGACAAAGAATTTCATTGGCGTTGATATATTTGCCATTAGCATCAATGATACCCAATCTGTCGCCGTCGCCGTCCATAGCAATACCGAAATCGTAGCCACCCTTTATAACAGAGTCTTTAAGGCTTGAAAGACTTTTTTCAGATGGGGCAGGCATTACACCGCCAAAATAAGCGTCCTTGTTTACATTCATTGTGTCAATGGTACATCTTGCTGTATAGAAGATAACAAGCAAGGGATATGTACCTGAGCCGTGCATGGTATCGAAAAGAACGCGAAGACCTCTGTTGCGGAGAGCATCCATATCAATAACATTGATAATATCGTCAAGGAATTTATTGAATGGATTACTGATGTATTCAATAAGCCCGTTTTCAACTGCAGTATCAAAATCAGTGAAATCAACTTCATCAATATTCTCAATGAGCTTTTCAAGACGCGCAGTTATTTCAACAGGCGCATCGCGACCTTCTTCAACAATAAGCTTAATGCCATTGTAGTTTGAAGGGTTGTGACTTGCGGTGATTTCAATACCAAAATCAAGCTCTCTGTCCTTAACGGTGTGCATAACAAGTGGTGTAGGTGCAGAGCGTTCCATAAAAAGAACCCTTATGCCGTCATTTGTAAGCACCTCAGCAACCCATTTTGCTGCATTTTCGGAAAGAAAGCGTCTGTCAAAACCTATGATAACAGGCTTGTCCGTTTTGTTGTCCTCTTTCATAAGAAGCGTAATGCCTTTAGCCACGCGACGAATATTTTTGCAAATGAAATCCTCGCCGATTACTGCTCGCCAACCGCCTGTACCGAATGAAATTTTGTTCAAACTGTTTCACCTCGAAGACAAATTTATCTATTTTTATGATATCAAAAAAGAAAAATATTGTAAATAGCAATTTAATAGTTTTTCTCAGTTTATTTTCTTGTTTTTATAAAAATATGATGTATAATTGAAGTGATAAAACAAAAGGAGAAGGTTATGAAAATTTTAGTTCTCAACGGTAGTCCCAAGGGAGATTACAGCATAACTTTGCAGACCTCAATATATCTTTCAAAATTGCATCCTGAACACGAGTTCGATTTTCTCAATGTAGGGCAGAGAATAAAGGCTCTTGAAAAGGATTTTTCTGAGGCAGAAGAGAAAATAAATAATGCGGATTTGTTGATTTTCTCTTACCCTGTTTATACATTTCTTGCACCCTTTCAGCTTCAGAAATTTATTTCACTTCTTAAAGAAAGTGGTATTGATTTAAAGGGAAAATATGCAACTCAGATTTCAACCTCAAAGCATTTTTATGATGTAACCGCCCATAAATATATTCAGGAAAATTGTCAGGAAATGGGTCTTGAATTCGTAAAGGGTCTTTCTGCTGATATGGAGGATTTACTACTGAAAAAAGGTCAGGAGGAAGCAAAAAAATTCTTTGATTTTCTTATCTGGTCGGTTGAAAATGATGTTACAGAGCCTCGCCTTGAGTCCTATACATCTCATAAAAATGTTAGGGTCGACATACCCGAGGAAGAAAATGAAAATAAAATCGGCGATGTTGTTATTGTTGCAGATTACGGAGAAAATGATGCTCAGTTAAAGGCTATGATTTCTCGTTTCCAGAAGGTTTTTAACCGCAAAACGAGAGTTGTTAATATAAGAGATTATCAGTTTAAGGGCGGCTGCCTTGGTTGTCTTAATTGCGCAACAAGTGGCGAATGTGTCTATAAGGATGGCTTCGCAGAATATCTGAGAAAAGAGCTTAATTCTGCCGAAGCGAGAGTTTTTGCGTTCACTATAAAGGATCATTCTATGGGAACTCAGTTTAAGCTCTATGATGACCGCTCATTTTGTAACGGTCATCGATCTGTTAATATGGGCAAGCCTGTTGGTTATGTTGTCAGCGGTAATTATAGCGAGGAGAAAAATCTGCAGACTGTTTTAGAAGCAAGAGCAAGCGTTGGTGAGAATTTTCTTTGTGGCGTTGCAACAGATGAATTCAATCCTGATAAAGAAATTGATAATCTTGCAAAGACCTTAGAATATTCCCTCGAAAATAGTCACACAGTACCACAGGATTTCTATGGCGTGGGCGGTATGAAAATCTTCCGCGACCTTATCTGGATTATGCAGGGCTTTATGAAAGAGGACCATAGGTTCTATAAAGCCAATAATCAATATGATTTCCCACAGAAGAAAAGGGGAACAATGCTTCTGATGTACCTTGCAGGTGCGGCTCTTTCATCACCTAAAATCAAATCAAAAATGGGTAACAAAATGAATGAGGGTATGCTGATGCCCTATAATAAGGTTATTGATGAGCTTGATAAAAAATAAAAACTAATCTTTTAAAGGGTTTTGTTATATCTTACACGGAGTTTTTTAATAAATTTTATTGAAAAATTGCAATATAAGTAGTATATTATTATATTAGAGACATTGAATTTAAAAAAAGAGAGGGTTTGACATGAAAAAGCTTCTTAGCCTGATTCTCGTTTTTACCATATTGTTCGGTGTTATCTGCTCTGTACCCGAGCTTGATACATCAATTATTGTTAAGGCTTCGGCAAATAGTGCTGAGGTCCTGAGCTTTACCTTTAATGAGAATGAGCAGGCATATTGGGTTACAGATTGTGACAATGCCGTAAAGGGTGCTGTTACAATACCTGATACATATAACGGTGCTGCGGTTACCGGAATCGGTGCGTCTGCTTTCCTGAATTGCTCTGATATGACAAGCGTTACTATTCCCGAGGGCGTTACTGTTATCGGTTCAGGTGCTTTTGAGAATTGCTCTGACCTTGTGTCTGTCTATATTCCCTCAACCCTTACCTCTGTTGGCTCATGGGCATTCTACAAATGCACAGGGCTTAAGAGAGTTTGCATTACCGATTTAGCTGCTTGGTTCGGTATTGATTTTAATAGTGGCTTCTTCCCGAATCCATTGTTCTATGCAAGAAACCTTTTCCTCAATGGTGAAAAAATTGAAGAATTGGTTGTACCTGAGGCGGTTACTGTTATTAAAGACCGCGCCTTTACAAATTGCAGTATAACCTCTGTTGTAATTCATTCGGGAGTAGAAAAAATCGGCTATTCAGCATTTGAGGATTCTGATGTTGAGAATGTATTCTATCAGGGCACTACTGAGCAGTGGGCAGAGGTAGATATTTATAGCTCCAATGATAGCTTGACTAAGGCTAATATTCATTATGAAGCAACCGCTCATATTCCCAGCGGTAAATGGCTTACCAATGGCTCGGTATGTTTTAGTGGTGAAGCAGGTATTGCATTCCAGATGTGTAAATACTGCGATGCAGTCTGCGTAGAAAAAGAGGTTTCAGGCGGTCATGACTTTATTGACGGCGTTTGTGAGCTTTGCGGTACTGCAGAATTTTCCTACCATTTGAATGAAGATAATGAGGCTGTAATCTCTGGATATTACGGTGACAAAACCATCCTCACAATTCCCGAGGAGTTGGATGGTCATAAGGTTGTTGAAATTCAGGATTTAGGCTCTTTGAATGAAGACGGCAAATATTCCTATTCAAAGGTTGAAGAGCTAACCATTCCCGATACCGTTAAGGCTATTGGAGATTGGGCTTTCTATAAATGCAAAAATCTCAGAAGAGTAGAATCAGGCTCTGACCTCAAATCAATCGGTGCTTATGCCTTTAGCGAATGTACTGCTCTTGAAGTAGTTATTTTACCCGAGCAGTTGGATGAGGTTGGCGAATACGCTTTTTCAGGATGTACTTCCTTAAAGTCAATAAATCTTCCCTTAAGCTTAACCAAAATTTCAGACGGTCTTTTTGCAGACTGCGAGTCTCTTGAAAGTGTAAGAATGTTCCCTGTTACTGAAATCGGTTATGGCGCATTTTATAATTGTAAAAAGCTTAAAAGCATAGATTTGACAGGCGTTAAGGAAATCGGCTCTTCTGCCTTTGCAGGCTGCGAAAGCCTTGAAGCTATTGAAATTCCTGCTGAGGTTTCTACTGTAACAGCCGATATGTTCTATGGTTGTAAGAGCTTAAATGAAATCAGCGTATCATTGTTGAATACTACCTTCAAGGTTGTTGATGGCGTGCTTTTAGGCGACAGTAAAACAAGATTGATTCTTTACCCTGCAGGATTAACAAGTGATACTTATACAATTCCTGAAACAGTAACACAGATTGATATGGGCGCTTTTGCGGGCTGTACTCAGCTTAAAACAATTGTTGTTCGTGAAACTATGACATCAATTCCTTACGGCGCTTTTGTTGAGTGCACAGGTCTTGAAACAGTAGTGTTACCCGATACCTTAACAGAAATTTCTTCAGAAGCTTTTGTTATGTGTTCAAATCTTAAAAATATAAATATTCCTGACAGCGTTACAGCAATCGGCTCTTATGCATTTGGTTCCTGTGATTCACTTCAGACAATAGATATTCCCAAAAATGTAGCATCAATAGGCGATTACGCTTTCTTTGATTGCACAGGTCTTAAAAGCATAAATGTAAGCTCTGAAAACACAGAATATGTATCTGTAAACGGAGTTTTATTCAATAAGGACAAAACAATTCTTATTGCTTACCCTGCAGCAAAGCAGGACAAGGAATATGTAGTTCCTGAAACTGTAACTCAGATAGCAAGCGATGCATTTTACAATGCAAAGAATCTTGAAAAGGTTACAATGGGCGAAAATATTGAGCTTATAGGCTGGAGTGCATTCAGCGGATGTGAAAAGCTTACATCAATAGAAATACCCGATAAGGTGGTCGATATTGAGGGCTTTGCATTCTTCGGAAGCGCTTATTATAACAATTCAGAAAATTGGGAAAACGGCGCACTTTATGTAGGTAACCACCTTGTAGATGTAAACGAAGCTTCTGAAGAGCTCGTTATCAAGGACGGAGCAATCAATATCGCAAACTATATTACAAGTGATGTGGTAAAATCAATCGCTCTTCCCGAAAGCTTGTTGAGCGTTGGCGATAGTGGATTTGATAGCTTTTATGCTCTTGAAAAAATTTCAGTTGACGAAAATAATGCTGAGTATTCTTCCGAGGATGGCGTTTTATATAATAAAGATAAAACCGAGCTAATCAAAATTCCTCTTAATAAGGTTGCAGACAGACTTGGCGTACCCGAAACAGTAAAGAGAATTCATAAAAATAATTTAGCTTTAGAAATCAATAAGCTTTATATTCCTTTGAGTGTTACAAAAATTGATGCTCAGGATTCCTGCGATGTAATTATCTGCTATGAGGGAACTCAGGCTCAATGGAACGAAATTGAATTTGAAGCAGAGCTTTCTCCTGATGATATTTATTTTGAGGCATTTGATATTGGTGAGTTATATATCTTACCTCAGAATGTAGGTCCCTTCATTCAGTACAGAGTAAGAAATGATAAAACTGTTGTTCTCGAAACGCTTGATATGAACGGCGACTACGATATTCCTACATATTATGAAATGCCTGCAGAGGTTAATGGTTACCCAATTAAAGCAATAGGCGATAATCTCTTTGAAATGAATGGTCTTCTCTATTCAATCATTATTCCCGAGGGCGTAGAGGAAATCGGTTACAGAGCATTCTATTATTGTTATAACCTTTATGAAATAACTTTGCCTGATTCAATTAAAGAGATTGGTTATGAGGCGTTCGATAAAACAGTTTATTATGATGACTCGACTAATTGGGATGGTGATGAGCTTTATATCAATAGCTACTTGATTAAAGCAGATAATTCTGAAGAGGGTAGTGACTATACAGTTAAGGACGGAACAAAGGGTATCGCAAGCGGTGCGTTCGCAGGTGCTAATATCAAAACTTTGACTGTTTCAGAGGGCGTAGCCTCAATAAGCGGTGATATTTTCAATGATTCTCAGGTTGAGTCCTTAATGCTTCCTCAGACTCTCGCTTATATAGGCGATTATGGCTTTGTAAATTATACAGTAGATTACATTTTCTATAATGGTACAGAAGCTGATTGGGCACTTGTTGAAACCGCAGGAAGCAATCCTGCCTTTAACGGAAAGCCTGTTCATATCGGTACAACAGAGCATATATTCAAATGGTTTGATGTTCAACAACCAACAACTACGGTTGAGGGTCTTCGTCAGTATAAATGTATCGTCTGCGATTATGTTCAGGGTGAAGAAAAGATACCTGTTTTAGATGGCTTCAACTTTATTCTGAATGCAGATGGAACTTATCAGTTATCATCATACGAGGGTGTTAAGGGGAATGTTAAGATTCCTGATACACATAATGATAGTTCGGTAACTATGGTTGGTAATAGTTGCTTTAAGGATAATATAACTGTGACTAGCATTGTTATTCCTTCAACTGTAACTGAAATCGGCTATCTTGCATTTATGAATTGTAGCAATCTTAAAAGTGTTGTTATTCCTGAAAGTGTAACAAGTATCGGGACTCAAGCCTTTTACGGCTTTACCGGTACAATATATTGCCAAAAGGATAGCTTTGCCCACAGCTATGCTATTGAAAACAATATCAGCTATATCGTTCCCAGCGTAGAGGGTGCAGACAGTGATACAATAATTGATTTTGAAAATCAGATTATTGCCACATCAATCAAAAGCGCTGATGATATTCTGGATATTATAGGTACATCACCGACTATGACAGTTTTAACTACACCAAGCTTTAAAAACGAATTTGGTGAATGTCTTGGTACAGGCTCAATAGTGACGATTTTTGACGGCGATAATTACTTGGGTGATTATGTTCTTGTTGTTGAGGGTGACCTTAATGGCGATGCAGTCTGTGACGTTCTTGACGCAGTTATGGTTCAGAGATACTCTTCAGATGAGGATGCCCCCTCGATATATGAGGTTTACGCTGCAAACGGCTATGCTGCCGATGGTATCGATGTTAATTCATATCAGAATGTTGTTAATGTATTGTTAGATGCATAAAATCAAAGACCTTCGGTTCTGAAGCCGAAGGTCTTAATTTTATCTTTATATCTCTATTTCGAAATTGTTCTTACCTTGAGTGAGGACAGTTTCTTTATTTTTGTATCTGAATATTGCCTTTATGTTTTCGGGGATTGTGATTTCAAAGCTTGCTTTTCCGTCATTGTTTTTGTAGCTTACTGCCACAACACCCTGAACTGTTTCGATGCTACCACTCATTCTGCCGAAGCGGTTGATACCCTGAGGCTCAATAACAAGTGATTTGTAGCCTGCTGTGCCATCCTCTTGCCTGATACCTAAAAGATATTCAAAAAGATATGCAACAGGTGCGCCGAACATTGGGTGAGAGTGAGAACGGCTGCGGTTGGAATCCCAATATTCGTGGAATGTGGTTGCACCGTTTTTGCGCCAATGCTCAAAGCCCTGATCACCATCGTGGGTTAAAAGGTCAATTGCAAGGTCTGTATCGCCCTTCTGGAAAAGAAGACGGGTAACAATATCAGTTGCAAAAATACCTGTATCGTAGTAGCCAAGCTTTTTATAATAGCTGACCATATTTTTATAGGTGTTTTCGTTGCCAAGGTCAATGTCAACCGCAAAGGAGTTTGCACCCTGAACATTCATAATAAAGTTATCGTCAAAGGCGTTGAAATATGCAGCAGTAATTGCACCCTTGCGATACTTTATTTTTTCTTCGTATTCAGGAATGTCTTCTTCCTTGCCGATAATCTTCGCAATATAACACATCTTCTCCAAGGACTTAACCATAAAATATGTGTTTACCATAGAAGCAGGGAGAACAACCTGCTGATTATGAGATGTTATATCTCTGTCAGGGTAGAGAATGTTAGGTCCGCACCAGTCACCAAGACACCAGTTACCCTCTTTATCGCTTGTAACAAGACCATAATCGGAGTGAGCCTCAAGGTAGTCAATGTATCTTCTCATATTATGGTAATATTTTGAAAGGATTTCCTTGTCACCATAGTGCTTATATAACTGTAAAGGTACTTCAACAATAGCTGAGCCCCAACCACCGGGACCACCGCCACTATGAATATATGGAGCGGTGTATTGAATATGACCGCTTAATTTGTCCTGACAGTCGCCAATGTCCTGCATCCATTTTTCATAGAGCTTGCGGGCATCAAGGGTTGTTAAAACTGCATGGCAGGTAAGCTGACCGTCACCTGTGTAGCCTCGTCTTTCAAGGTGAGGGCAGTCAGAAGGGTGACCTGTATGCATATTGCAAAGCATTGTGTGAATAAAGGTTTTGTAAATCCAATTAAGGGTTTCGTTATCGCACTCAAAGGTTGAGGAAACAGGCACATCTGCATAAATTACCTTAACGCATTTGGGTGTAGCATTACCGATAACCTCAAAATATCTGAAGCCGTACCAGGTAAAATCTGTCTGCGCCAAGGTCACCTTGCCGTCAGAAACAACTGTGAACTGTTGGTCCTGAATGTGCTCGGGGTCGATGCTTCCGTCCTCTAAGCATTCCTCGGAAAAATTAACTATAATCTGTTCACCCTTGGGAGCATTGATTTCTAAAACAGGGTAGCCGGTTGTGTTTTCCCCGCAGTCATATACAACAGAATTTTCTGTTCGCTTAATTTCTTTAACAGTCTTTTCTTCGATAAGCTTGTCAATGGGACAGTCAGTAGTACAGTATTCGGTTACAAGAGCTTCTGTTAAGCTTGCATTGTCCCAATGTGAGTCATCGAAATCCTCGCTGAAGCACTCCTCAAAGCCATTGTAATCCTGATGCTCCCCCATATTGAAAAGATAGTCAACAACATAGCTTTTACCGATTTTGCAGGTCTCGTCCGATACAAAATCAATAGTACCATTTTCGCTCTCTGCGGTAATACAGTAAATAGCCTTGGGAAGACCAAAGGTGCGGTTTTTAAAGGTGTACCAGCCACCGCCATAGTGGATGGCAATAGTGTTTTTACCTTCTTTAATATAGGGTGTAATATCAAACTGTGGAACATAAATTCTGTGAGCGGAGATAACCTCGTCAATAGGGTCACAGCCAGCCTCAAAGTCAGAGGAAAGAGGCAAAAATGTATCGGGATTGATGCAAGCTCCGTTTATGTAGCATTTAAAAAAGCCAAGACCTAAAACATTAAGGCTTGCTTTCTTTATGCCGTTAAGCTCAAATTTACCTCTTAAAACAGAGAATGTTTTGGGTATGCGCTCCTTTGAACCAACCCATTTGGCATTTTTAAAAAAATATTCCATATTCATTGTTTGATAAACCCCTTTCGATGTTTGTAATTTAAATATATCACAATAAATCTGCTATTACAATAAAAATGTGTCAAGGAATATGTAGATGCGTTTATCTGCCTTCCTTCAAAGGAAGGTGGCGCGAAAAATCTTGATTTTTCGTGACGGAAGGTTCTTGTTGCGTAGCAACATTTTACCGAAGGTAAAACAAAAAAGACACCACTTTCGTGATGTCTTTCGTAATTATTTTTCTTCGTGATATTCCTTTTCGGTATTAACATTCCAAATGTTGTCCTTCTTGGTTTCTCCTGAAAGAATGTTTTTAACCGCCTCAAAGGATGTGCACATACTGTGGTCAATATTGTTGTAGCGGTGCTGTCCGTTTCTTCCAACACAGAAAAGATTAGGAATAGTGTTGAGATACTCTCTTAATTCATCCATCTTTTCATAGGTGTCAAAATAAGCGGGGTAAGCCTTTTTGACTCTCTCAACATGGGTGTCAAGAACATCATCTTCGCTGTCAATCAAGCCCATTTTAATCATTTCTTCAACGGCGGATTTGGCGAATTCTTCGTCAGTTTGCGACCACATCTCATCGCCCTCGTTACAGAAATATTCCAAGCCCATCCATACTGTGCTTTTAAGGTCCTTTACCATATAAGGCGACCAGTTGTTGTAAATCTGAAAGCGCCCCATTTTCACATTTTTATCGTGAACATAAACCCAGTTATCAGGCACAATGTTGCCCATAGTCTTGATTTTTGTTTCGTTCCTGAGATTGAGCTTCTTAATAAGAACGCCAACAGTCATATAATCGCGGTAGGGAAGACCATTTGCAATTTCTCTGAAGCTCTCGGGAACATCGTTCATACCTTGAACCAAATCCTTAACAGGCATTGAGGAAATTATATAGTCACCGTCAACTGCAATCTTCTCACCGTCTTTTTCATAAACAAGACCTGTGATTTTATTGTCAGCATCCTTGATTATTTCAACAACCTTGGCATTTGTAATAATCTTACCGCCCGTTTTCTCGAATTCAGAAGCCGTGAGCTCCCAAAGCTGACCGGGACCAAGTTTGGGGTAAGCAAACTCCTCAATAAGCGAGGTTTCAACGGCTCTGTTTTTCTTGTTAAAAATTTTGCCGAAGATGTCCTTGATAACCGCTATAATGGAAAGACCCTTAACTCTTTGTGCGCCCCATTCGGGAGAAATCTCCGAGGGGTGTCTGCCCCAAAGATTTTCGGTATAGTTTTCAAAGAACATTGAATAAAGCTTTTTACCAAAGCGGTTGATATAAAAATCCTCAAGAGATTTTTCTTCTCTTTTATAAACAAGAGTTTTAAGATAACTGAAGCCGACAATAATTGTTGTTATAAGCCCCATATTTTTTATGGTGTCAAATTTCAAGCTGATGGGGTAGTCGAAAAAGTTATTTTTAAAGAATATTCTTGAAAGTCGGTTTCTTCGGAGCATTACTCTGTCAGTCTTTTCGGGGTCGGGACCGCCCTCAACAACAGTTGACTCTCGTCCTAATGCAATATCGTCAAAGGGCTTTGCACCCTGAGTGGGAAGCATTTTCTCCCACCATTCGTTTACCTCAGGAACCTTTGAGAAAAAGCGGTGACCACCCATATCCATTCGGTTACCCTTGTAATTAACAGTTTTTGAAATACCACCAAAAGCACCGCTTTCTTCGAAAACGATGATTTCAAAATCTCTTGACTTGTCAGCTAATTCATAAGCCGCAGTAAGCCCCGCAGGCCCTGCACCTATAATAAAAACCTTTTTCATAAAATGTATGTTTCCCATAATTTGTTAATCTACTTAAAATAATATACCAAAAAAACGAATAAATATCAATGTTTTTTAATTTTTAACTTATTAAGAATTTATAAACTTTAGAATAAAAGTGGGGAAGTATAAAAAAGAAAAGACACCCTGTTGGGTATCTTTTCTCCTACTGGTTGCGGAGGTGGGATTTGAACCACAACACGCGGCCCTCTTGCGGTGCCCAAAATTCTTCGCTCGCTTTTCGCTTTGCAGAATTTTGACCGCTGCGCCAACAAACGCTCCCTGCATCGTCCGCCGGACGCGGTCGCGTGTGTTGCCCCGGGAACCCGTCGCCCGTGTGGTTCAATCACATCATAAAAAAAGAAAAGACATCCTGTTGGATGTCTTTCTTTTCTGGTTGCGGAGGTGGGATTTGAACCTCACGGCCTCCGGGTTATGAGCCCGACGAGCTACCAGGCTGCTCTACTCCGCGATATTTACTTGCGCCCTCTCTTGAGTGCTTGAGTATTATAACACTATAATTATATGTTGTCAAGTGTTTTTTATGCAAAAACTAATATTTTTATGTTTTTTATTAGTTTTTGCATATATTATCACTTAATCAGCATAGCTGACCTGTCTTCCTGTAAGAGCTTCTGTAATTTCTCTGCAAAGGTCGGTTGCGATTTTCTGGATTTTGCCTTTTACTGCAAATTCACGCGCCATTTTGTAGGTGAATTCGTCGACCCTCTGCTTTTCTTCCTTTACTGCTTCGAAATCGAAAATATTATAAATGCGCTCAACTCGTGTTTCGTAGGTTGAGGTGTTATTTTCGTCAATTTCAATTACGCGGTAGCCACATTGGGTGGCGTGGAAAAGTCCTATATAGCGTGTGCTGAGAGAATTTACGATATCAATTCCTTTATGCTCAACCGCAAAGGCGTTTGTGTGGTCGTGACCTGTGAACATAGCGAGAACATCGCCCTTTTCAACCATAGCTTCAAACTGTCCGTAGTTTTCATAACCGGGGCAGGGTGTTTCCCTTATTGTTCCATAGTTTACTTGGCTTGAGTCGAATCTGTAATATTCGTTTTCATTATACAAATGCTTGTATGCGTAAGGCTTCTTTGAATCTGATTTTTCAAGCACATCATAGATTTCTCCCACGATTATATGTTGAAAAACCAGAGAATTCACAGGTTCACCCTTATTCTCTGCCTTGAGTTTGTCAGAGGTCTGTTTGTACCATTCAATCTGGTCAGGTTTAACACAGCTGTATCTTCCTTCTTCGTCATAATCCCCTGAATCGAATACCCAAAGATTGAATTTAACCTTTTTGCCGTCTGATGAAAGAACAGGGATATTGTATGTACCACAGCCTGAAAGAGCCTCTCCGTCATCAACAGAAACAGAGCAGGAGAATGTGTTGTAATATGCCATCAAATCTTCTCGCGTCATTGCGCCCTGTTCCGAATCGTGATTACCGAAGGTTACTGCCACAGGAATATTTCTTGAATCGAAAATATTCATCAATGCATTAATCATTTTCTTTGTATCTTCTGCGTTGTCGTAGTTAAAAACATTATCGCCTGTTATCATAACGATGTCAGGTTTTTCTGTGTCGCAAGCCTTCTCAACTAACCATATAGTAGGGTCAAAGTTGTGGTTATATTTAAGATGTGTGTCAGTAATATGTAAAATTTTCAGCTTACAATCTGAATCAAATCTGATTTTTTTATCGGTTTTATTATGATTATCGGAAGGCATATAATCAACACCACTGTATTCAGGTCTTATTGATAGCGATAAAAACCCCGCAATTATAGCGAATATCAACAGAAATGGAATTAAGATTTTTAACTTCTTTTTCATAATATCAACCTCAAAGCTACTTAACTTTTGTGAAATATTATATCATATTCAAAGAAGAAAAAGCAATAAAGTGTGTTGCAATTGTTATGTCGTTATTTTGCCAAACAAAATTATATATTTTTATTTACTTTTTCTATTTACCTATTTATATTAGTGTGTTAATATATGGATTGGAATTAAACACCTATGGAGGTTATACTATGGAAAAGATTAAATTCGGTATATTCGGTTTGGGTCGTGGAAGCGGATTCTATGACGGTGTTTCTGCTAATAACGGCGAGGTTGTTGCTGTTTGCGATTTCAACGAAAAAAGACTTCAGAAAGCGAAGGAAGAGCATCCTGAGGTTACTACATACACAAGCTTTGATGAGTTTATAAATCACGAGGGATTAGAGGCAGTTTTCCTTTGCAACTATTTCCACGAGCATACTCCCTATGCTATCAAAGCACTTGAGAAAAACATTCACGTTTTAAGTGAATGCACCTCAAATATTTCAATGGGAGAGGGCGTTCAGCTTGTAAGAGCAGTTGAAAAAAGCGACGCTTTCTATATGATTGCTGAAAATTATCCATTTATGAAATTCAATCAGGAAATGCGCAAGGTTTATCAGTCTGGCGTTTTGGGTAAGGCTTTATTCTGCGAGGGTGAATATAACCATCCTATTCTTTCTCAAAAGGAAATTGCTCACTATTGCCCTACATCAAAGCATTGGAGATATCACATTCCCAGAATTTATTATATCACTCATTCTCTCGGACCGCTTATGTATATCACAGGCGCATTCCCCAAGAGAGTTACTGCTATGCCCGTTTTTGCTCCCTTTAATGAAGAAAATGGCGGTGGCGACCTTTATTGGAGATTACCCGACAGAAGCGCAGTCGTTACCTGTCTTAATGACGATGACTCTGTTTTCCGTGTAACAGGTTGGTCTCATTTCGGCGGTCATGCTAATACTTATCGTGTTTGCGGTGAATTAGGTCAGATTGAAAATCTTCGTGCAGAAGACGGTAAGGTTCTTCTTTCCTTTAATCAGGAGCATACTCCCGAGGGTATGGAAAGAGTTACTGCCTACGAGGCTGACTTTGAGCCCGATGCAAAGGAAGCAGCAGAAAAAGCAGGTCACGGCGGTGGCGACTTCTTCATCGTAAGAGAATTTTTCAATGCTATCAGAGAAAACAGAAAGCCTATGTTTGACGAATATTTCGCAACAACAATGGCTTCAGTTGCAATTCTTGGACACAGAAGTGCTATGGAATACGGCAAGCCCTATGATATTCCCGATTTCCGTAAGGAAGAGGACAGAAAGCTCTGGGAAAACGATTTCCTTACTCCCTGCTATGATTCAGAGGGCAATGCTCCCACAATTGCTAATACAGAAAAGGCTGAATATGTTCCCAATGAGGAAACTATGAAGGCTTATGATAATGCTGTTGCTGCATACAGAGCAGAGCATCCCGACGAGGACTGATATGAATTGGGATGATTTATTATATAACCCTGACGAAAAGCCACTTGACAGATTGGTTGAGGGTTATAGCTATACATCAATTTTCAGAACTATCGCCTTTATTGGCGATAGTCTTTCCTCGGGTGAGTTTGAAACCCGTGATGAGCAGGAAAATAAGGGCTATCACGATATGTTCGACTATTCCTGGGGACAATATATCGCAAGAAAAAACGGACTTAAGGCATATAATTTCTCCCGTGGCGGTATGACTGCAAGAGAATATCTCGATTCCTTTGCAGAGGCAAACGGCTTCTGGGATGAAGAGAAAAAATGTCAGGCTTATGTTATCGCTCTTGGTGTTAATGATGTTTATAACGGTGGCTTGGAGGTAGGCGGAGTTGAAGATATCGACCTCGAGGATTACAGAAACAATAAGCCTACCTTTATCGGTAATTACGCTCAGATTGTAAGCCGTTATAAGGAAATCAGTCCTGATGCAAAGTTCTTCTTTGTTACATTTCCCAATGACGATGTAAGGGGAACTCAGGTGCAAAAGGAAAAGACTATAAAAGCTCTTTATGATTTAACCGAGGTTTTCAGTAATTCCTATGTTATTGACCTTAATAAATATGGTCCTATCTATGACGAGGAATTCAGAGAGGAATTCTTCCTTTATGGTCATATGAATCCGATGGGCTATATCTTTACTGCTAATATAGTTGATAGCTACATTGATTATATAATCCGTAAAAATCCCGACGATTTTAAAAATGTTCCGTTTATCAATACGGGTATAAAGTACAAATAATTTTCCTTTCAGAAAGAAGTCACAAAATGTCTTTGTCTGCCTTTTCTCAAAAAATAATCAGATTTTTGAAAAAGAATACTGTGACCGTAGTTGCTTTTGCGGCTGCGGTCATTACCTGTTTTTTCGTGCCTTTTGATAAGGAATATATAGGTTATTTTGATTTCAAAACTCTCACTTGTCTTTTCTGCGTTTTAGCTGTGGTTTGTGCATTGAGAAACATCCGCTTCTTTTATACTCTGGCAAAAGCGATAGTTCAGGTTTTCAAAAATGCAAGGCTCAGTGTTATTGCCCTTGTTTATATAACCTTTATCGGCTCAATGCTTATTGCAAACGATATGGCACTTTTAACATTCTTGCCGTTGGGTTACTATGTTCTTCGAAAAACGAGAAAAGAAAAATATATGGCATTCACCTTTGTTATGCAAAATATTGCCGCTAACTTAGGTGGTATGCTGACGCCCTTCGGAAACCCTCAGAATCTTTATCTTTATTCCAAATTCAATATTGATAACCTTGAATTTATGAAAATAATGGCACCGCCATTCATTTTTGCAATTACATTGATTACCATTTGCTGTATTGTGGGTGTCAAGCCCGAGCCTCTCGAAATCAAGGACGAGAAATCAAAGCTTCCGCCTAAAAGAGTAGCATTATATTTAACTCTTTTTGCATTGGCAATTGCAATTGTTTTCAGAGGGATTCCCTATGCTGTGGGTCTTATTGTAATACCCTTGGTTCTCATTTTTGCCGACAGGGATGCTTTGAAAAAGGTTGATTACCCGTTACTTTTTACATTTGTGTTCTTCTTCATTTTCGCAGGGAATATGGCGAGAATTGAGGTTGTCAGAAGCTTTTTCTCATTCCTTCTTGAAAAGAATACACTTTTGTTCAGTATTCTTTCCTGTCAGTTTATAAGTAATGTTCCCTCTGCAATTCTTCTTTCTCAGTTTACTGAAAATTATAAGGATTTACTTGTAGGTGTTAATATCGGTGGTGTAGGAACCCTGGTTTCCTCGCTTGCAAGTCTTATAACATTCAGAGAATATACAAAGCGAAACCCTATGATGACAGGGCATTATATGAAGTATTTTACTCTTTTGAATCTATTCTTCCTTATAGCATTAACCGCATTTATGTTGGTTTTAAAGATTTTTTGAGCATATTAATAAAAGTAATTTCAAGGAGTGGAAATTTTGAAAATTGCTTTTTTCGATGCGAAACCCTATGATAAACCGTCCTTTGAAAAGTACGGCGGTGAAAAGGGGATTAAATTCAAATATTTTGAAACAAAGCTTAATGAAGATACCGTTGATTTGGCAAAAGGCTTTGATGGTGTCTGCGCTTTTGTTAATGATACAATAAATGATGTTGTAATTGATAAGCTTAACGAAATGAGTATTAGTGTTCTTGCCCTTCGTTGCGCAGGCTTTAATAATGTAGATATGAAATACGCCTATGGAAAACTCCATGTTCTGAGAGTTCCTGCATATTCACCCTATGCAGTTGCAGAGCATACAATGGCGCTCCTTTTAACCTCAATCCGCAGAATTCATAAAGCATATATCCGTTCAAGAGATTATAATTTCAGCCTTGCAAATCTTACAGGCTTTGACTTGCACGGCAAAACAGTTGGTGTTATCGGAACAGGACGCATAGGCAGAGTTTTTATTGATATTTGCCGTGGATTTGGAATGAAAGTTTTAGCTTTCGATAAATTCAGAGCAGAAGGACTCGACAACGGTGATACAATCAGATATGTTGAACTTGATGAGTTTTTCAGAAATAGTGATATTATTTCTCTTCATTGTCCTTTAACCGAGGAAACTAATCATTTAATAGATGAAAAGGCCCTTGAAAAATGCAAAAAGGGCGTTGTTATTCTCAATACCTCAAGAGGCGGTCTTGTGGATGCTGAGGCTCTTCTTATGGGTGTTAAATCCCGTAAGGTTGGTGCTGCTTGTCTTGATGTTTACGAAGAAGAATCAGATATTTTCTTTGAAGATAATTCGGGTCATATTATGGAGGATGATACTTTGGCAAGACTTATTTCAATGCCCAATGTTATTGTTACCTCTCATCAGGCATTCTTAACCGAAGAAGCTCTTGAAAATATTGCGGAAACAACAGTTAATAACCTTGTTAGTCTTTTTGAAACAGGGAAATGTGAAAACGAGCTTTGCTATCGTGGGGGAGATACGCGCGATTGCAAAAGCGGAAAATGTTTTTAACCAAAAAGAGATATGAGTCTGATAATGGCTCATATCTCTTTTTTATGATTTTGAATATTCTTTAGGTGTTGCACCGGTTATTTCTTTAAAAACGCGACAATAGGTTTTTGAATCATTAAATCCGATTGTTTCAGCTATTTCAGAAACCGACATGTCAGTGTGCTTCAGAAAGAATTTTGAACGCTCAATTCTGTATCTGTTCAGGTATTGGTGAAAAGATATTCCCATTGTGTTTTTAAAGATTTTACAGAAATTGCTTTTACCGTAGCCGGCTATTTCAGCCGCAAGCTCAACTGTGATTTTTTCGGGATAACTATGGTAAATTAAATCAAGCACCTTTTCGATATTTTTAATTTTAATTGTATCTTTTTTCTCTTTAGGAGGTTCAATTGCGGAAAATTCATTGAGGAAAAGTCCGAAGAATTTTGTTGCGTTGCCTCGTATAACAAGCTCATTAGGTAAGAGTTTTTGTTTTTCTTCTATTATATCTTCTAATAAAATCTTTATTTTGTTTCCAAAATCATTTTCGCCAAGCTTGAATACGGGAGAATCAAATGAAAGAGTGGAAACAGAATCAAAGTAATCACCGAGAAATAAAGGACCTGCCTCGATAAGCAGCGTGATACTGTCCTTTTCGGTTTCTTTGGTTTCGTGAGGGATAAAGCTTTGTATAAAAGCAAGTGAACCCTCATTTAAAATATAGGGTTCGTTATTTATAATAACCTTATATGAGCCCTTTGTGCAATATAAAATCTCATTTTCATAATGCTTATGTAAAGTGAAGTCGCTCATGTTGTCCAATATAACAATAAGTGAATTTTCGTGGCTTAAAATCGGTTGAAAAAGCATATTATACACCTCGCAAACCCAATAGTAGCATAGAATTCACGGTGAAGTCAATAAAAAGTGAATTTTTGGGAATAAACCGAGAATTTGCGGTATTGTTATTAATATGGCTAACAGGTAAAATCAAAGTATAAGTTATTGCAAAAGGTGATATTATGGGAAAAGAACTTTTATTAGGTGTTGCAAGGGGAGATATAACACCGGAGGTTGGTTGTAATCTTTTTGGTTACAGACCTGATTTGTATTCTGAAAGCGTTAACGATAATCTTACCGCAACGGTTTTTGCTTTTACGCAGGGCAAAGAAAAATTTGTTTTAATAACAGTTTGCGTCTGCATTCTTGATACAAAAATAACCGACGAATTAAGAAATCTTATAAGCGAAAAACATAATGTAGAAAAAGAAAATATTATAATCTGCGCAACTCACACTCATTCAGGCCCCGCAACTATTGATATGCCGGGTTGGGGCGGAATTGATATGCCGTACTATGAAGGCATAATGAAGCCGGTTATTTTAAAAGCGGTTGATGAGGCTTTTTCGGATGCTCAGCCTGTTACAATGGGGGTTGGTGTCGGTAAAAGTGAATTAGGTATTAACCGCCGTCAGCTCAATATTGATAATTCTGTTGGGCTTGGTCAGTGCGATTGGGCACCATATAACCCTCAGATGACGGTTGTTTCCTTTAAAAATGAAAACGAGGAGATTATAGGCAATATAATTCATTATGGTTGTCACGGTACCTGCGCAGGACTGAATGAAGAGGTAAGTCGGGATTGGTCAGGGGTTATGACAGATGCGCTTGAAAAAGAAACGGGTGCAATAACTGCATTTTTTAACGGACCAGAGGGGGATGTTGGCCCCCGTCTTTCAAACGGACAGACCACTGCAGAGCTTCCCTACATATATGAGGTTGGCGGTATCGGTGCAAAGGATGCCGTAAATATTTTTAGGTCCATCAAAGAATATAATGATTTTTCGGTATCTTCTGTAAGTAATAAAGTCAAATTGCCTTATGATAAAAGAATTTCTTATGAAGAGGCGGTTGAGGGGTGTAAAAAATACAGTTCTGAAGCTATAAATTTTGAAAAACAAATGTCGGTTTATTTTAATAATGTTAAAGCTTCTTATGAAAAAGATTTCATTGAAGAAGAGTTTGATGAAATAGAGCAGAGCATTATAAGAATCGGTGATGTAGCTTTTGTCAGCTTTCCATATGAGCTTTTCTCTGTGATAGGTATGAGAATAAATGAAGCAGTGAAGGATCTGAATGTTCTTTCTCTTTCAAATGCAAACGGCTCAAAGGGCTATTTCCCCACACAAGACCAGCTTTGCAGAGGCGGTTACGAGGTAACAATGTTTAAATATAACGGTGTTCAATGCCCGGTAGATGATGCGGATTATCATTTGCTTAAAGGCACACTTGAAAATATCGGAAAATTAGAAAGATGAGGTTGGGTTTATGTTCAGAATAGGCAAAGAAGAAATTGATGCAGTTGCAAGGGTTATAGAATCAAAACAGCTTTTTAAATGTAACGATGGTTTAAAGGAAACCGAAAATTGCGAAAAGGATATGAGAGAGCTTTTCGGTATAGATCACGCAGTTCTTATGACATCAGGTTATGCAGCTCTTGTTTCTGCTTTGGTTGGTATGGGTATCGGACCCGGAGATGAGGTTATCATTCCTGCTTATACATATATTGCAACTGCGATGTCAGTTGTTGGCGCAGGTGCTATGCCGGTTATTGCTGAGGTTGATGAAACCCTTATGATTGACCCTGAAGATATAGAAAAGAAAATAACAGAAAGAACAAAAGCAATTATTCCTGTTCATATGATGGGTTATCCTTGTAATATGAAAGCGATTATGGAAATTGCAAAGAAGCATAATCTCTTTGTTCTTGAAGATGCTTGTCAGGCAAACGGTGCAAAATTCGATGGGAAGAGGTTAGGCACAATAGGTGATGCCGCTGCTCTCAGTTTTAACTATTTCAAAATAATCAGTGCAGGCGGTGAGGGTGGCGCACTTCTCACGGATAATAAAGAAATTTTCGAAAAAGCTCTCATTTATCATGATAGCAGTGCCGTTGCATATTTTGGAGATCAGATGAAGGATTTTTCAACAGAACCTTTCTGCGGAACTGAATTTCGTGTTGGTGAGGTTACATCTGCAATTCTTCGCCAGCAGTTCAGAAAGCTTGACGGCATTGTTTCAGATTTGAGAAAAAACAAAGCCCTTCTCAAAGAAGCTCTTGGTGAAGGGTTTGATTATCCGCCCTGTAACGATGATGATGGTGATAGTGCAATTGCAATTACTTTCCGCTTTGATACAGTTGAAAAATGTCTCAGCTTTGCGGAAAAGGTTGGTGCAACCATACCCGGCTTCACAGGTAAACACGTTTATAACGACTGGAAGCCCATTCTCGAAAAGCGCGGTGCAGCACATCCGCTTATGGACCCGTTTAAAATGGAATGCAACAAGCATGTTGAATATTCCGAAGATATGTGTCAGAAGAGCCTTGAGATTATGAAGCGTTGCGCTCATATGTTTATGGACCCTGACTGGACTCAGGAAAATATAAATGCCCTTGCAGAAAAAATCAAAGAGGCGGCAAAATAAATTAACAAAAGGAAGAAAGAGCTTAACTCTCTCTTCCTTTTTTATATTCTTTTGGTGTAACTCCGATACATTTTTTGAATACTGTTGAAAAATATAATGGATCCGAAAATCCTGATAAAGCGGCAACATTTTTTACGGATTCCAAGCCGTGATTGAAAAGAGAAACAGCATATTTGATTCTCAAATCTCTTAAATATTCTGAATAGGTTACCCCGGTTTTTTCTTTGAAAATGTGAGAAAGATATTTTGCATTATAACCTAATTCATAAGCAATTGTGTTAATTGAAAAATCTGACTGCTTGAAATATTCTTCTGAAAGTTCCATTATCTTATTAACAATGGGATTTCCCATAGGTTTGTTTGCCGATAATCTCGAAAAAGTATAGAGAAGTATGCTTTCGGCTGAAAGGTCTATGTTTTCAGCAGATGCTCTTGAAAGGCTTTCGTGCCAGAAGGGTATTAAACCATCAAACCCTGAAAAAACTCTGCTTGAATTAATTATACCGAAACGTTTGAAAAGTTCGGTCGCCCGTGTTCCGTCAAAATCTATATACATATATTCGCAATTTTGTGTTTGTGTAGCGAAAAATTCTTCACCTTTAAAACAGAAAATAATATCACCTGTATGTAAATCAAAATCTGTGGAAGAAAGATTAAGGTTAACCTTACCTTTAGCAATAAGGCAAAGTCTGTTTTCTGTTAATGTGTATGGATTTTTCATTGTGGTTTCATCTGTTTCCAAAATGAAACGGGTAGCGAAAAATGAACTGGAAATTAATGATGTTGATGTTTTGCAGATATTTTTTCTTGGCATTTTTTTGTCCTCTTGATATATTTACTACACATTACTACAGTTCTTATTTTAAATCAAGGAAAAACAACTAAATTAAATAAAAATATGGAAAATTTCTATTGTTTAATATAAATTCTTTTGCTAAACTAAAATTAATATCTCCTAAGGAGGCTTTTAAAATGATAAAAATAGGTGTGCTTGGTGCGGGTCGCGGTATTGATATAGCAAAAAATTTTATGCTTCAGGACTGCGAAATTGTTGCCCTTTGCGAATTTAACAGGAAAAGAGCAGAAGATGGTCTTAAAAATCTAGGTATGGAAGTTCCTGTTTTTAAAGATTTTGATGAGTTTTTGAAAACCGAAATGGATGCAGTTATTATCGCAAACTATTTCCATGAGCACGCTCCCTTTGCAATAAAATGCTTTGAAAAGGGTATTCACGTTTTCTGCGAATGTATTACAAATGGTACAATGGCAGAGGGCGTTGAGCTTATAAGAGCCTATGAAAAATCCGATTCAATTTTTATGTTGGCGGAAAATTACCCGCAGATGATTTTCAATCGTGAAATGAAAAAAATCTGCGATGGCGGTACTTTAGGCAAAGTTCTTTATGCCGAGGGCGAATATAACCATCCTCTTAATTCTACCGATTATGAGTTTTACAAAGGGTATATATATTTCCCTGAGCATTGGAGAAATTTTCTTCCTCGTACATATTATGTAACTCATTCTTTGGCTCCTCTTATGTGGTCAACGGGTGCAACACCCAAAAAGGTTTCTGCTCACGGTGTTTTCTCTCCTATGGAAGAAGAGGGAACCAACCGCTATGTTGGTGACAGTGCCGCAATTATGATAACTCAGAATGACGATGGTTCTGTTTTCAGATTTACAGGCTGTTCTGCATTTGGAGGTCATCATAATGCCTACCGTATCTGCGGAAAAAAAGGGCAGATTGAAAACCTTCGCGGTATGGATAATAAAATTATGCTCCGCTACAACCATTGGGAAATTCCCGAAGGTATGGAAGAGGTTAACCTTTATGAACCATCGTGGAACGATAAAGACGAAGATTTAATAAATAATGCAGGTCACGGCGGTGGTGATTACATCGTTGCAAGAATGTTCCTTGACTGCATTAAAGAGGGTAAGGAGCCTGAGCATCCTTATGATATTAATTCTGCAGTGACAATGTCTTCTGTTGCAATTTTAGGTCATCGTTCAATGCTGGAAAACGGTAAAACCTATACTATTCCCGATTTTACAAAGGAAGAATGTCGCAAGGAATATGAAAACGACAGACTTACACCATTTTATTATTCAGACGGCAGAAAGCCTAATATGCCCTGTTGCTCTATAACGGATTATAGGCCAACTGACGAGCAACTAAAAAAATACAACGAAATTCTGAATTCATAATTAAATTAAAGGAGTGAGCAAAAAATGAAAACAAAAGCACCTGTTAAAGCAGAAAAATATATTGCTTTTAATTATCATACATTCGCGTTCTTGTTTGCTGTTTTTGTTGGGCTTTTGTTCTCTTCTTTTGGTTTTGAAATAGAGGAAGCAATTTTTGTTGTTGGTGGTATAGTGATTGCTCTGATATTTGTTTTTCTTCTGCTTATATCACCAACCCATTATATTTTCACAAATGAAAAGCTTGTTATTTGCCATCCATTCAGACGAAGAGAAACAATTTTATGGGTGGATGTCACAGGTGTAAATAGATTTGGTAGCTGGTTTCGCAGGTCGCTTTTTGGTCTGCCACATTATAAAATCTATTACCGCCACGAAAAAGAGGTTATCTTTCTGAATGGTGAAATTTGCAGAAGCAGAAGAACAAAAAAACTTTTAGAAAAATATTACAAAGGAAATGTAAAATAAAAATGGTAAATTACATACTTGTTTTTAGCGCAACAATTTTGTTTGCCCTGCAGTTTTTCTTTAATCAGAGATTTGAACAGAGTAGGGGAAGCGATTTAAAATCCGCCCTTGAATTTACTCTTTATAAAAGCATTGTAATTGTTGTTATGATGCTTTTTATAAGTAAATTCAATATAATCGTAACGCCCTTTAGTGTGGCTTTGGCAACGGTTTATGCAGTGGCATGTATATTGATGACATATTTCAGTCTGAAGGCATTTGCAATAGCAAATCTTTCAGTTTATTCAGTGTTTTCAATGCTTGGCGGAATGCTTCTGCCGTTCCTTTTAGGCGTAGGCTTTTATGACGAAAGCATTACACCATTTAAGATTGTTTGTTGCATTTTAATTGTTGTTTCCGTTCTTCTTAATATTAAGAGCGGTAACGGTAACAAAAAAGCCATTCTTTATTATATGGCGGTGTTTATGCTTAACGGTAGTGTTGGTGTGATTTCAAAGATTCATCAGTCCTCTGAAATCGCTCACACAGACAGTACAGGCTTTATGTTCCTTTCCTCGATGGCAAGTATCATAATAAGCGCAGTATGGCTTCTCCTTAAATATAAGAAAATTCCCATTGTTAAGGGCAAAGCCCTTGCCTTTGCAGGTGGCTACGGAATATTCAACGGCTTCGGAAACTGGTTTTTGCTTATTTCCCTTGTGAATTTACCTGCATCCGTTCAGTACCCCTTGGTAACGGGCGGTGTTATGGTTTTCTCAACTATTATAAGCACTTTAAGAAAAGAAAAGCTCACTAAAACCGATTACATAGCAGCTGCAATTTCATTCGGTGCATCGGTATTAATGGCATTTTAGTATTGAAGTATTTTGTGAGTTATGATAAAATCAATGGAAGCGAGGTGCTTATATGAAAGAGAACAAAAAGCCAATAAAGAAAATTATATTAGCGTTTCTTCTTGTTGTTGTAATTGGTATTGGTATTTATGGTACGGTTATCAGTCTCAAGGACACAATCGAGCATAAAAGAAAAGTGGATAAATATCTTAATAACGAAACAACAGAAAAGCTTGAGCTCAGTGAAAAAACAAAGGAGTTCTCCTGCAAGGGCTTCAGTATTACATTGCCTGAGGATTTTGAAGCAGAAGAGGATAGTGAAATTACCTTGAAGTGTGTTTCTGAGGGGATTGAGGTTTTCGTTTTTGAGGATAAGTTTGATGCCAACGCAAAAGAACTCAGAATGACTGCAGAGGAATATTTGCAGAGTCTTGCAGAGCAGGATAACTCTATAAGATTGAGTGAGGTTGATGGTATACCTTGTGCAGAATATGCTTTTATAGGCGAAGATAGCGGTGTGTTCAGAATGTATAAGGTTCTTTGCTATAAAGGTGCTGATTCATTCTGGTTGGTTCATTTTATAACCGAAAAGGAATATACTGACAGGTATGCACCATATATTTCAGAGTGGATTAAAACAATTGAAGCAGAATAATATTAAAGCACTTTCAATTAATTTTGAAGGTGCTTTTGTTTTTGCTACTTTATATAACTAAATATGTAATAAAATACTGTTATTTGTTGTAAATATTCATTGACTTTATATTTTTACTGTGATATATTAATACCAACCGATAGAGGTGCATTTTGTTAAGAGTAGCCGTGGCGCAAGAGTTTGCCAAAACTGCCAAGGTGAAAGGAGCAGGTGCCGAAGACGATTTATGGCAAAAAATCGGTCTGGCAGTACGGAATAATATCTTTACTGTTGTCACCATTCTGGTGGAGAGCTATCTTACATAATATTATACTCATTGTATTGGAGTATCTATTTTTGTGTGGGTAGTTGCTTTTCGGCAACTATTATTTTTTTGTGAGGTAAAAAATTATGAAAAACACAGTTTTTACAGGTGTTGCAACAGCTATTGTAACTCCCATGAACGCAAACGGCGTTGATTACGAAGCATTTGGCAGACTTCTTGATTGGCAGATTGAAGAGGGTATCAATGCTCTTGTAATCGCAGGCACAACAGGTGAGGGCTCAACTCTTACTGACGAGGAGCACAGAGAGGTTCTCCGTTTCTCCGTTGAAAAGGTAGCCGGCAGAGTTCCGATTATTGCAGGTACAGGCTCAAACGATACAGCTTATGCTATCGACCTTACTAAATTCGCTTGCGAAATCGGTTGCGACGCAATGCTTCTCGTAACACCTTATTACAATAAAGCAACTCAGAAGGGCCTTATTGCATCTTTTGAAGCAATTGCAGACGCTTCAACAAAGCCCTGTATTCTTTATAATGTTCCTTCAAGAACAGGCTGTAATCTTACTCCTGCTTCCTGCGCAGTTCTTGCAAAGCATCCCAATATCGTTGGTATCAAGGAAGCATCAGGTAACATTTCTCAGATTGCAGAAATCGCTGCTCTTACAAAGGGTGAGTTTGATATCTATTCAGGTAACGATGATCAGATTGTTCCTCTTATGTCCTTGGGTGGAAAGGGCGTTATCTCCGTTCTTTCAAATATTCTTCCTAAGAAAACAGTTGAGCTTTGCGATAAATTCTTTGCAGGTGATTTAGAGGGAAGCCGTGCGCTTCAGCTTGAAATGCTTCCTCTTATCAACTCTCTCTTCTGCGAGGTTAATCCCATTCCTGCTAAGGCAGCAGTTGCAGCAATCGGCTTCGGTGAAAACTATGTAAGACTTCCTCTTACAACAATGGAACCCGAAAACGAAGCAAAAATGCTCGGACTTATGAGAGAGCAGGGTCTTGATGTTTAATTGACTATAAGAGAGCGATAACTAAGCCTCCCTGGCGAAGGGAGGGGGACCGAGGAGCATGCTTGCGAACTCGGTGGAGGGTTCTAGCGGCGTAAGACGCGTATAATTGAAAAACTTAAGTAATGAAAGAACCCCCAAAGGTGATTATATGATAGCAAACAATTTATATATAGAGAATGATACTTTATACTTCGCAGGTCACAGTACAGTTGACCTTGCCGAAAAATATGGTTCATCCATTTATGTAATGGATGAAATAAAAATCAGAGAAAATTGCCGTAAATATGTAAACGGGATGAAAAAATATTTTGGCGATAATGCAAAGCCCTTTTATGCAAGTAAGGCTTGTAGCTTCAAGAAGATTTATAATATCGTTGGCTCTGAGGGTATGGGCGTTGATGTGGTTTCCGTTGGTGAAATCTATACCGCTCTTAAATCAGGCATTGATATGAAAACCGCATGCTTCCATTCCAACAACAAAAGCGATTCTGATATTAAATTTGCTTTGGAATGTGGCGTTGGATGCTTTGTTGTTGATAATATTGAAGAGCTTGACGCCATTGACTGCTTTGCAGGGGAAAGAGGCATTAAACAAAAAATTCTTTTCCGCGTTACACCGGGTATTGATACCCATACTTATGAAGCAGTCAACACAGGTAAGGTTGACTCCAAATTCGGCTTTCCTATTGAAACAGGAGCCGCTATGGAGATAACAGAATATGCTCTTACTAAAGAGAATATTGACCTTGCAGGCTTTCATTGTCACGTTGGGTCTCAACTTTTTGAGTCCTCTGTTTTCATTCGCTCCGCAGAGATTATGCTCACCTTTATTGCAGAGGTTAAAAATACTCTCGGCTTTGAAGCAAGAGAGCTTGACCTTGGCGGTGGCTATGGCGTCAGATATACTGAAAATGACCCCACAATTGATATTGAGGACAACATCCGTCAGGTTGCAGAGTATTTCAAAAAGAAATGCAAGGAGCTTAATATTAACGAGCCATTTGTTAGTATGGAGCCCGGCAGAAGCATTGTTGCAGATGCAGGCATCACTCTTTACAGAGTAGGTAATGTTAAGAGAATTGAGGGCTATAAGAATTATGTTGCTATTGATGGCGGTATGACCGATAACCCGAGATACGCTCTTTACGAGTCTGAATACACAGTTATTGCCGCAGATAAGGCTGAAGAGAAATGTAATTTCCTTTGCGACCTTGTTGGTAAATGCTGCGAAAGCGGAGATATTATTCAGCCTAAGGTAATGCTTCCCGAAAGCATCGGAAGAGGCGACCTTGTTGCAGTTCTTACAACAGGTGCATATAATTTCTCAATGGCATCAAACTACAACAGAATTCCTCGTCTTCCTGTTATTATGGTAAATGGCGATGAAAGCTATGTTGCAGTAAAAGGCGAAACCCTTGAAGATATAATCAACAGAGATATGTAATAAAACAACCGATTAAGAAAAATCAGATTTTCTTAATCGGTTGTAATTTTTAAAATTAATTTAATTTTACTTTTCTTTTTTCTAATGCAATTATCAGTATAACACCAAGAATCAGATTTCCGATTCCCTGAATAGCATTTGCAGGGATGTTTACAACAGATGGTGCGAAACCGTATAAAAAGCCTTCAAATATGAAATAGCCAAGCACCATAAAAGCCTCTGCTATAAAACCGCTGATAATTCTTGACGGCGCATTTCCAAGCCTTTTGTTAAGAAGCTTGAAGCCGTAGAAGGCAATCAGAGCCATAAGCCCTTTTATAACAAATGTTGCAGGGGCATAGGTTGCGTAGCCTGAAAAGATGTCGGCAAAGGCAGAGCCAAGACCTGCGGCAAGAAAAGCATATACGGGAGAAAGCATCCATCCAGCCACTAATACGATGCAGTCACCTAAATTTATGTAGCCTTTAAGGGGAGTAGGAATTTTAATTATCATTGTTGCTATGCAGGCGAGAGCCGCAATCAGCGCAGCAATAACTATTTTCTTTGTTTTGGTTTTCATCACCATTATACTCCTTTACAAGTTGATGGAAATAGTGTATATTAAGTCTGACTATATAACAATTATCAAATCGGGAGAAGATTATATAACCAGATGAAATACATAATAGATAAAGAAAACCGCCCTGTATATCTTCAGATTTATAAGCAGATACGAGATGACATTATTTTGGAAAATTATCCCTATAATACAAAGCTACCATCTAAGCGTAGTCTTGCGGAAGAAACAGGCGTCAGCACTATAACCATTGAACACGCCTATGCTCTTCTTTGCGATGAGGGCTATGTTGAAGCAAGAGAACGAAGCGGGTATGTTGTTATATTTCGTAAGTCAGACGGCTTTGCTGTTTCAAGCGAACAGCGTACTGAACGAGAGGTGCATTATAGCGAAAATAATACCCCGTCTTTCCCTATATCTGTGCTTAGTAAGACTATGCGAAGAGTGTTAAGCGAGCAGGGTGAATTGTTCCTTCTGAAATCACCTAACTGCGGTTGTGACGAACTGAGGGAGGCGATATGCCACTATCTTGCACGAAACCGCGGAATACAGGTTGATATGGAGCAGATAGTTATCGGCTCAGGCTCGGAATATCTCTATGGACTTATTGTTGAATTGCTTGGAAGACACCGTGTTTATGCTATCGAATTGCCCTCATATAAAAAGATTGAGCAGGTTTATAAAGCAACGGAGATTACCTATGACTCTCTACCATTAACAAGCTCAGGCATTGACAGTAAAGCTCTTTCTGAAACGAAAGCTGATGTATTGCATACAACACCATATAGAAGCTACCCTAGTGGCGTTACCGCTGATGCATCCAAACGACACGAATATATCCGTTGGTCTGAGCAGAATAACCGCTATATTATAGAAGATGATTTTGAGTCTGAATTTGCAGTTTCAACCAAACCTACCGAAACATTGTTTGCTCTTTCTGGAAATGATAATGTTATATATCTGAATACCTTTTCTCAAACTATATCGCCATCCCTTCGTATCGGCTATATGGTGCTTCCGAAGCATCTTGTGGCAGAGTTTAACAGTAGGCTCGGTTTTTATTCCTGCACTGTTCCCACATTTATGCAGTATGTTCTCACCGAGCTTATTAACAACGGTGATTTTGAAAGGCATATCAATCGTATCAGAAGAAATAAGCGAAAAGAATTAGCATCAGAGAAATAAACAAACCACCGATTAAGTAAAGTTTAATCGGTGGTATATTATTTCTTCTCCACAATAAATGCTCTGAATAGTGGCAAGCAGGCGTTGAAAAAGGCTTTGTAGCTTTCGCAATAGTTTCGGTCTTCCTTTGAGCGCTTGCATCCGCCTGCACGGCAGATAGGGTAGAATTTACATTTCTTACATTCTTCGGGAACATAGAGGCTTTCTCTTAAAAACTCTGTTGCCTTTTCTGAATGGGCGAGGGTGTCAAAATTCTCTGTCGGTGTGTTGATGTTTCCCAAAAGCCATTCATCCGTGCAGTAAAAGTCGCAGGGGTAAATGTTGCCGTTACCTTCAACAACGAACTGGTGCATACAATGACCGCACATACCGCATTGTTCTGTTGGGTTGCCTAAGTATAAATGCACAAGGTTGTCAAAATATCTTATGCTTGTATAATTGCCCTGAACATAGTCCTTGACATAAGCGTTGAAGCCGTGAATGAGAAAATGCTTGTACTGTTCGGGCGTCATATACAGCTCGCTTTCGGTCTTATTACCAAAGGGGCGCAAGCAGGGGATGAACTGCAGATATCTGAAACCACGCTTCTTGAAATATCGAAGAATATCATCAATATTCTCTGCGCATCTTCCCGTAAGAACAGTAAGAATGTTGAACTGTACGCCGTACTTGTTGAAAATGTCAGAGGCCTTGATTATCTTATAAAATGCGTTCTGATTGTTGTTGTCAATTCGGAATGAATTGTTATCAAAATCACCATCAAGGCTTAAACCGATAAGGAAATCCTTTTCCTTGAAGAATTTTGCCCATTTTTCATCAATAAGAGTGCCGTTGGTCTGCAAACCATAATAGATTTTACTCTTCTTTATGTTCAGCTCATCAACCTTGTTGCAGAAATACTTGAAATATTCAATACCTCTTAAAGTAGGTTCACCGCCCTGAAAAGCGAAAGCAACGCTTTCACCATTGGCAAAATCCAGAGCCTTTGCTATTAAATTATTAGTTGTTTCTTCAGATATCATTCCGAAGCTTTTTATATTTCTGTGGTCTGTAACATCATGATAGAAACAATATTTGCACCGCATATTGCAAAGAGCAGATGCAGGCTTAATCATAATAGATAAGGGTGGCATAGCTTACCTTCTTTTTGTGATATTCAGCCTCGGATATTTCCGAGGCTGAATGTCACTTGTTTTATTTATAATAACTTTCGTTCATACCTCTGCGATCGGATTTGAAGCTCTTCATAATTTCATCCATTTTAGCCTTCATTTCTTCTGCAACTGTGGGATAAACTGATGAGCGGTTGAGGTTTTCGCCTGTGTCATCGCTTAAAATATGTAACCAATTCTTTCTATATTTGTCAAAGAAAGCAGAGTTGTCATTCTGAATGCTCTTGAAATATTTGAATGTGATATATTCATTATCTGTAAGAACATCATATTTGTAATCCTTATATTCTTCTCTTGAAAGAATTTCTTTTGTAGGTACGGTATATTGAATTGCCTTAAGGCTTTCACGCTTCATATGAAGAATTGGATGTTCCTTGGTGTGAATAACCTTGTCATTCTTAAGAAGAGGAACAATTGAAACGCCGTCAATATCTCTGTCAAAGGGAAGATAATTCTTTTCACCGCCGTTGCCTGTTATACCGCAAAGCTCAAAGAGAGTGGGCATCATATCAACGAAGGTTGCGCTGTTGCTTCTTGTTTCGCCCTCATTCCAAAGACCGCCATTGTTACCCCAACGAATCATAAATGGGACCTTCTGTCCGCCTTCGTATGCAAGATATTTACCGCCACGAAGTCCTCCTACAGAACCTTCAAGAGCAGGGCCGTTATCGCTTGTGAAAACGATAATGGTATCGTCCATAACCCCTAAATCCTCGAGGGTTGTGAAAAGCTCACCAAGGTAGTAGTCAAATTCTGTTACGCAGTCTGCATAAGTACCCATACCTGTTTCGCCATTGAATTTGTCACCAACAAAGATGGGGGCATGAGGCCAGGGTGTAGCATAATAAGCGAAGAAGGGCTCATCGGAATTCTCAACCTTATCAGTAATCCAGTCGGTGATTTCCTCGTGAATCCATTCAGTTAACTGTCTTTGGTCCTTCTTGCCGTTTTCGTCACGAAGCTCTTCAACGCCGTGAACGATTTCAAATTCGCCATTTTCTTCTGCTACATGGTAGAAGGGCGCCATATCATTAACATGATGGCTTCCGTAGAAATAGTCAAAGCCCTGATTTGTGGGGAGATATTCGCCATAGTCACCTAAATGCCATTTGCCGAAAGCACCTGTGTTATAGCCTGCAGCCTGGAAGGTTTCTGCAAGGGTAATTTCGTCACCCAGCATACCGTCGCAGTTGTTACCCATTTCAATGGAGTTGAAAATTCGGGTCTGAGCAAAGGGTGAAAGTGTATCATAGGTGGGGTAAATAACATTATCGGCATAGCCTCTGAATGGGTATCTGCCTGTCATAAGAGCAAATCTTGCAGGAGAGCAAACAGAATAGCTTGAATAGAAGTTGTCAAAATTAAGACCCTCTTCACCGATTCTGTCCATATTAGGTGTTTCGTAAATAGCACCATTGAGAGAGGTGTCACCGTAGCCCATATCATCCATAAGAATGAAAAGCACATTAGGACTCTTTGAGCTTGCCTTGTCAACGCCGTCGAGATAATCGTCGTGACCATCCCAGAGTCTGTCAACATTAGGCTCTGCACGAAGGTTCATTGTAAGAACATAAATAACGCTTGTACCTGCAAGGACGATGCTTAAGGCAGAGGTTAAAAGCTTGTGTACGCAAGCCTTTCTGAAGCTTTTCTTTGCAACGAGAACGAGAGCTATAACTGCAAGAGCACAGGGGAGAAGCAGAAGAATGTTACCGCCAAGCCTTGTAAGGAATGAGCCCTCTCCGCTGAATAAGGGGTTGTCTGCACTTGCCCAGCCTGTTTTACCGCTTGAAAAAGCGCCGAAGCCTGCGTCAGCACCCCAGATTAAAAAGTAGAGGAAAATGCCGATTGCACTTGAGCAGTAACCGATAATATTAAAAAGATAAACATTTTTCTTTGCAATAATGCCGATGAAAATAAGAGCGGACATTATACACATAAAGCCTACATTAACAACCGCAACAATATTAAGGCGGAGAACTAAAAGTGCAATTGCAAGTCCTATACCGATTATTGCAGTAATAATAGGAAGAGCCTTCTTCCCTTTGTCAAAGGTGATGGTGTTTTTCAAAACAAAAACCTCGCTTTTGAATTTTTATAATAAACATAATACAATATTAATTAGAATTTGGCAATAGAAAAACTGCCCTAAAACAGGGCAGTTGAAAAGTTAATGTGAAAATCAAACTGATAATGAAAGAACATAATCATTTCCTGTGAAGAGCTTGCTGATATCATCAGGATTGATATGGGATTTTGCGCGGATTGTGAAAAGGCAGACATACTTTTCGTTTTTCTTTTCAACGGAGCTTGAAATGAGTACATAATCGTTTTCCTTGAAAAGATTTGTGACGCTTTCAATTGCCTCGGGGTCATCCTTTAATTTCATACTTACTGCGGTTGTGCTTGTGTTTTCAACGGGAAGAATTTTGTGAATAACAACCTGAACAATAAGAAGAATAAGGGTTGCATAAACTGCGATACCATACATTCCTGCACCTGCTGCAAGACCGATACCTGCTGTTGTCCATACACCTGCTGCAGTGGTAAGACCCTTAACAGTACCTTTATAAACGATAATACCTGCACCAAGGAAGGAGATACCTGTAACAACCTGCGCTGCAAGACGGGAGCCGTCAAGGTTAACGTGGTCTGCAAGACCCACAATATCAAAGAAGCCGTATTTACTTACAATCATAATAAGCGCAGAGCCCAAAGCAACGATGATATGGGTTCTGATTCCTGCTTCCTTCTGGCGAAGTGTTCTTTCAACACCGATTACCGCACCGCATATAACCGCGGTAACAAGTCCTAAAAGATAGGGGAAGAAGCTTTCAAGCTTAAAGGTGGAAATGAAAGTGTTGAGAACGTCCATTAAATCATAGCTGGGTGTAGCATTAAGTAGCATAATAAATCTCCTAAGTACATCAAATATATCTTAATATTATAATACATATTTCCATTTGTGTCAAATAATACTGCTTATTATTGTTTTTCTTTTTTTGTCATAAATTTTTCTTTGAAAACATACCCTTTATTGAAGATTTTAAAAGGTCTATGGAGGTAGATTTATGACAGATACAAGCATATATAAGGATATTGAAGCGCGAACAGGCGGTGATATTTATATCGGGGTGGTAGGGCCCGTAAGAACGGGTAAATCAACATTTATAAAGCGTTTTATGGACACTCTTGTTTTACCCAATATCAATAGCGACTATAAAAGAGAAAGAGCGCAGGATGAATTGCCGCAGTCTGCTACAGGAAGAACGATTATGACCACAGAGCCGAAATTCATTCCCGAAGAGGCGGTTAAGGTAGATTTGCCCGATAACGCTTGTCTGAATGTTCGTCTTATTGACTGCGTCGGCTATATTGTACCAAGCTCCTTGGGGTATATCGAAGAAGATAAGCCGAGAATGGTGAAGACTCCTTGGTATGACCATGAAATACCATTTAATATGGCTGCAGAATTGGGAACTCAAAAGGTAATTACCGAGCATTCAACAATCGGTCTTCTTATAACGACCGATGGCAGTATAAGTGATATTCCGAGAGAAGAGTACGAAGAGGCAGAGGAAAGAGTTGTAGCAGAGCTTAAAGCAATAAATAAGCCCTTTGTAACTCTTTTGAACTGTACTTATCCTGACTCTCCGGAAGCGATTTCACTTTCAAGCCAATTAACCGAAAAATATGGCGTTCCTGTAATACCTGTAAACTGTCTTGAAATTGATGAGGACTTAATCCGCGAAGTTTTAGGGGCAGTATTGTTCCGCTTTCCTGTTCGTGAAATCGGAATCTCTCTTCCAGGTTGGGTTATGGGTCTCGGAAGAGAGCATTGGCTCAGAAAATCCATCTGCAATTGTGTCAAGGAATGCTCCTGTGGTATCAGCTGTGTGGGAGATGTAGGGCTTGTTGTAAAAGATATCTGCAATAATGAATATGTAACCGCTGCGAGTATTTCCCGTCTTGATTTAGGAAAGGGCTGTGCAGAAATTGAAGGGGTGCTTTCAGGTGAGCTAATTTATAAGATTATCGAAGAAAAAACTGCTATTAAAATAGAAAATGAGCAAGCTCTCGTTGAACAATTTGAAGAGCTTACTATGATTAAAAAGAAATATGATAAAATAAAAAATGCTTTGGAAGAGGTTGAAGCAACGGGCTATGGAATTGTTATGCCCGATATTGATGAGCTGACTCTTAAAGAACCTGAAATCGTGAAGCAGGGTGGAAGATACGGAGTCCGTCTTTCTGCTTCTGCACCGTCTATTCATATGCTTAAAACCTGCATTGAAACCGAGGTTGCACCCGTTGTGGGAACAGAAAGTCAATCGGAAGAGTTACTCAAATATCTGCTTACAGGGTTTGAAGAAGACCCCCATAAAATATGGGAGTCTGATATCTTCGGTAAATCTCTTAATGAGCTTGTGAATGAGGGGCTTCGCAATAAGCTTTGCCATATGCCTGTTGATGCAAGAGGCAAAATTCAGGAAACCCTTGAACGAATAATCAACGATGGATGCAGCGGATTAATCTGCATTATTCTATAGGGTGAAATGAGTTATTCGAACCAGCCTAAAAGCGAATCTTTTTAAGTCTTTTCAGCGTTTCGGTCTTGAAAGGTTTCGGATTGGCGAGTATTTTAACAACGGATGAACGGAAATCCGCCTGTATAAAACAGGTTCGGATAATTCCTTTCACCCTAAATCAGTCCTCTTCGCTTTTCAATATGCCATAGCTTCTGTCAACTACCACAACTGCGTAAAGGTTGCCGTTACCGGCGACCTTTACGCGGTTTTTGATTATAGAAACCAATTCATCATCAGAATATTTATATCTCGGGGGAACAACTATATCAAAAAGAACATTCTTTGCCTTGTCGCCGTAAACCACGCGGAAATCGTGGAAGGTGATTATGGGGTCAATGTCATTGAGGATTTTTCTGACAACCTCTTTTAATTCATTTGTTTCCTCGCAGTCTAAAACCGTCGGGTCAAGGTGAACAACAATGTGAATATTGTATTGGTTTGCAAAATCTCTTTCGATGGTGTCCATAACATCGTGGCAAATGAGAACATCCATTTTAGCATCCATTTCAATATGTGCGGATGCAAAGTAACTACCGGGACCATAGGAATGAACCATAAGGTCGTGAACACCTAAAACATTCTCATAGGAAAGGATTTTACTTTCAATCATTTCAAACATTTCCTTTGAAGGTGCCTGACCTAAAAGCGGACCAACTGTTTCCTTAACAAGACCAATACCTGAAATGATAATGAATACTGCAACGCAGAATCCCATATAGCCGTCAAGGTTGAAGCCTGTGAAATGGGAAATAACAGTTGCAACAAGAACTGCAGCAGTTGATATTACATCGTTTCTGCTATCAGCGGCAGTTGCTTCTAATGCCTTTGATTTGATTTTTCTTCCCAAGGTCTTGTTGAAAAGAGAAAGCCATAATTTAAAGAATATTGAAATGCCGAGAATGATAACTGAAACCCAGTTGAAAACGATTTCTTCGGGATTGAATATTTTTGTAACAGAGGTTTTTAAAATGTCGTAACCGATTATTAAGGTCAAGAATGAAATAATAAGACCTGTTATATATTCGATTCTGGCGTGACCATAGGGATGATCCTCGTCTGCGGGCTTTTCAGAAAGTCTGAAGCCTATAAGAGTAACAATTGATGAGCCTGCGTCGGTCATATTGTTAGTAGCATCTGCAGTAATAGAAACGCTGTTTGTTATTGAACCGATTACAAATTTCATAGCACTCAACAAGAGATTGCAGATTATACCAACGATACCTGCCACTCTGCCGTAAGCCTCTCTTCCGTGAGGCGTGGACGCATCCTTGTCTTTTAAAAAAAGCTTTATAAGTAAATTTGTCATATTCTTCACCTGTTGAAATTTGGAAATAAAATGCAAATTTAATTATAAGGTTATTTTATAAAAAGTCAATGTGGTAGACAAAAAGAGTTTTGTGTGGTATTATGTATTAAAAATAAAAATAAAAAGCCGAAAGGTTGGTATAAAAAATGGATAAAACACTTGTAATTTTAGCAGCAGGTATGGGTAGCCGTTACGGTGGATTGAAGCAGATTGACCCCGTAGGTCCCAATAATTCAATTATTATTGACTATTCAATTTATGATGCTGTTAAAGCAGGCTTTACTAAAGTTGTATTCATTATCAAAAAGGAAAATGAAGCTCTTTTCAAAGAGGTTATAGGCGATAAGGTTTCAAAGCATATTAAAGTAGAATATGTTTTTCAAGGCTTGGATTGCTTGCCTGAGGGCTTCGCTTGTCCTGAAGAGCGTGTAAAACCCTGGGGTACTGCTCATGCGGTTCTTTGCTGTAAAGGCGTTATAAATGAACCCTTTGTTGTTATCAACTCTGATGACTTCTATGGTAGCGGTGCATATAGTAATCTTGCAAATTGGATTGAAAATACTGATTTCTCGGGTGATAAATATAAATTTGCAATGGCAGGTTATTATCTTAAAAACACTCTTACTGATAATGGTACAGTTTCCCGTGGCGTTTGCGATGTTGATGAGAACGGTCAGCTTAATGATGTTATTGAAAGAACAAAGATTATGCGCGTTGACGGTAAAATTTCATTTACCGAGGATGGTGAAAACTGGACAGAGCTTCCCGAGGATAGTGTAGCTTCAATGAACTGCTGGTGCTTCCCTGCAGAAATTCTTGAAGAAATTGAAAAATATTTCATCGACTTCCTTAAAAACGAAGTTCCCGAAAATCCTCTTAAATCTGAATTTTTCCTTCCTTTCCTTGTTCGCGATATGTTGAATGAAGGAAAATGCACTGTTGATGTTATCGAAACTGCTGACAAATGGTTCGGTGTTACATATAAGGAAGATAAGCCCGATGTTGTTGCATCAATTTCTGCTCTTGTTGAAGAGGGTAAATACCCTGAAAATTTATGGTGAGCAGAATGAAAAAGATTTTGTTGTTGCTTGTGGCTGTTTTGGTGTTGAGTTGCTTTGCATCCTGTGGTGCTGATAATAATGATGCTACCACCGAAGCTTCAACCGCCACTGAAACTGAATCTCAGGCTCAGGATGTGGTTCTTGAGATTACCAAAAGCACTCTTGCAGACCCTGAAGGCTTCAAAGCTTCTATGACGGAGTACGGAGCAGATGTTGTGGAGTTAGGCGATAAGGATGCTTTTCAGTTTACTTTTACTGAATCCGAGCATAAGGCTCTTTTGAAGGACAAGAAAAACGAAACTGTTTTTGCTTTCAAGGGTTTAGAACAAAATGAAGCCTCGTATATCGATAAAATTGAATATGACGAGGATTTCAGAAACCTGAAAATTTATGTTGATAAAGAAAAAAAGTCTGAAAGCTCAAGCACTGAGGAAATCACAGCGGCATCGCACGCCTTGGTTTATCAGACATATATTGTAGGAAATCAAAGAACCTATGTTGAGATTTATTATACAGGTGAAGCAGAAAAAATTGATGCATTTACCTTCCCGATTTCCTTTGCTTTTGAATAAAATAAAATGTGGTTGTTTTTCGGAACAACCACATTTTTTTATACTTGCTGTCTCTTTTCGATTTCCCTTAAATTTGCTTTGAATTCCTTTTTGATCCATACGAAGGATAAAATCCATGCTCCGATAATTGCAAGGAAGATATCGATTCTTCCCATTGGGAACATTGAAACAATTGTAAAGAAGATTACTGTTCCTATATTTTGTATTTTCAGAATCATCAGAAACCATTCAAGAACAATAACCATTCTGCAAAACGGGAGAACGCATACAACAGACCAACATAAGCAGGCAGTCTGCGGTCCCCAGTTTTTCGGAAGCTTCCACATCATGGGAACATATTTGTCAGGGTCACCATAGTTAATGTGAGAAAGATAACGCTTCATATCGGTTTCGTCTGAAATTGGTGGCTTGTATCTGATAAATGCGTAATAAGACATTAATACATAACCGATAAATGTAACTACATTAACAATAATTAAGCCTGTCCAACCGAAATTCAGGGAATCATATAAGGGATTGCCCTCTAAAAGCAAATTAGGTGTTGCAATATATGTGAAAAGAAGGTCGAGAATAATTGTAAGAAGATATGCACTGCAAGTAATATAAAACATATTCTTTTTGGATTTCAAATTCTTCACCTCTTCACATATATTGTGCCAATAATTTTATCAGAAATTGTAATCGGGTTTAACAATTTTTCCGGTGTTTGCAGATTCAACAATTGCAAGACAAGCAGCAACAGTTTTTGCGCCCTCTTCAACGGGTGTGGGAACCTCTGTGCCGTTAACGATTGCGTCGCCGAATACCTCGAATTCCTTGATGAAGTTATGGTTGTTAACCTCAAGCTCAATAATCTGGGGTTCTTCGGGAGCTACGCCGTTTTCGTCTGCAACGAATAACTGCATTGTAGGTGAGGTGTTATCGCAGATGATTGTGCCCTTTGTGCCGTAAATAACGGTTCTCATTGTATAGTCACGCTTGCAGCCTGTTGAAACATAAACCTTACCTGCAACATTGTTGGGGAATTTCATAATAGCGATGGTTGAGTCATCGTATGTAACAGTGGGGAGAAGCTTGTGTGTACCGTAAGCAAAAACCTCTTCAGGATCGCCTGCAAGCCAACGGAGAAGGTCAACCGCGTGGCATCCGCCACCGATAACGCCGTGACGAGCATTGTCTGCTCTCCAGTTCTGTTTGTTAGAAACGATATTCATATAGTCGTGAGCATATTCGCTTTCAACGAAATAAAGTTCACCGAGAGTGCCGTTGTCGATAAGCTCCTTTGTTTTTGCAAAAGAGGGTGTGAAACGGCAAATCTGACCAACCATAAAAATGCAATTTGATTTTCTCGCTGCTCTTACCATTTCAGTGATGTCTTCCTTTGTGAGCGCGAGAGGCTTTTCGCATAAAACATGCTTGCCTGCTTCGAGCATTTCAAGAGCAACCTGCTTATGAAGCTGGTCGGGAATACCGATTGAAACCGCGTTGATTTCAGGGTTGTTTATAATATCGTGATAATCGAGAGTGCATTTCTCTTCGGGAATATTATATTTATCAGCTGCGAATTTAAGAGCCTTTTCATCGCAGTCGCAAATAAGACCGATTTCTGCACCATAGGCTAAAGCACCTTCGAGATGCGCTCTGCCGAATTCAAGACCGATTATACCGGCAACAATTTTCTTTTCCATAAATGTAAATCTCCTTTTGTTTTCATTAACCTATATTTTACCACTTATATAAATAAATGCAATACCTCTTTTCACATAGTAGCATATTTTTCATATGCTGATATGGGAGGTAGAGCAATATGACTACTCTTAATATGATTTCAACAGGTGAATTTGCAGTTGTTACAGCGGTAGCAACGGGGAATTCCTTGAAGCAAAGATTATATGATATAGGTCTTGTGCCCGGAACTAAAATAAAGGTTGTTCATCAAAGCCCTGCAGGAAATCCTCGAGCGTACCTTGTGCGCGGTGCGGTTATTGCCTTGAGGAATTGCGATGCTGAAAAAATATTTGTGCGTGCTGATAACTATGAGTGAAAGAGAAATGACAATTGCATTGGCAGGGAATCCCAATGTAGGTAAAAGCACAGTGTTTAATGCTCTCACAGGACTTAAACAGCATACAGGGAATTGGACGGGAAAAACAGTGGAGCTTGCCAAGGGCAAAGCGGAGCGTGATGGTGTTATTTATACTTTTGTTGATATACCCGGAACATATTCTTTAAAGCCTCGTTCAAAAGAAGAAAGGGTTGCAGGAGATTTTATTTGCTTTGGAGAGGCTGAAAGGGTCGTGGTTGTTTGCGATGCAACTAGTCTTGAAAGAAATTTGTACTTAACCCTGCAGATACTCGAAACAGGAGCAGATGTGGTTGTTTGCATAAATCTTCTTGATGAAGCAAAGAAAAAGGGTATATCAATCAATACCGCTTTGTTGGAAAAGGAATTGGGGGTTTCTGTTGTTGGTATGACTGCAAGAAGCGGAGAGGGTATAGAAGATTTACTTGCTCAATTATCAAAAAAAGCAACTAATAAGCCCTTGAAAATTAAATATACCCAAACAATAGAAAGTGCTATAGAATATATTATTCCTGTCTTGAAAAAACATGATGTAACCCAGCTTAATCAGCGGTGGCTTTCCCTGCGACTTTTAGAGGGTGATAAAAATGTCCGTGACTTCATTGAAAATAGTGACGCTTTAAGTGATAGTCAGAAAAATGAAATTTTTGTTGCGGTTGAAAATGGGAGAGCGCTTTTAATAAAAGAAGCTGAGAATGAAAACCTTTCTGAAGAAATTGCTGTAACCTTATATGAAACCGCAACCCGAATAAGTAATTCGGTTACTCTGAATAGTGGTAAGAATTATAAGCTGTCAAAAGGTGAAAGAATTTTTACCAATGGCTTTTCTGCCTACTTTGTCATGCTTCTTATTTTAAGCATAATCCTTTATATAACTATCGTAGGTGCTAATATTCCGTCTCAATGGCTGTCAGCTTTTTTCAGTTGGTGTGAAACCAGACTTATGGGCTTGGCTTCTTCTGCGGGTGTTCCTGTGTTTTTTAAGGGGATGCTTATTTCGGGTGGCTTTCGCGTTCTCGGTTGGGTGGTTTCTGTTATGCTGCCTCCTATGGCTATTTTCTTTCCATGCTTTACTCTTCTTGAGGATTTAGGTGTGTTGCCCCGAATTGCCTATGTTCTTGATAACGGCTTCAGGAAAGCCAATACCTGCGGAAAGCAAGCACTTACTACCTGTATGGGCTATGGCTGTAATTGTGTGGGTATTTCGGGTGCACGGATTATTGATTCCAAAAGAGAACGATTGGTAGCAATCCTTACCAATAGCTTAACTGTTTGCAATGGCAGATTTCCTGCAATAATTACCTTGATTTCTGTGTTTTTGGTAACAGGAGGCGGTTTTGCAGGTGGTGTATTCAGTGCATTGATACTCGCTTCTATAATTGTTTTAAGCCTTGGATTTACTCTTTTAGTTTCAAATGTTCTTTCCAAGACTATACTTAAGGGAGAAAGCTCACATTATATTCTCGAAATACCCCCATACAGAAAACCGCAAATATCAAGGGTTATAGTGAATTCTGTTCTGAACAGAACTGTTCTTGTTTTGTTCAGGGCAGTTGCGGTAGCCTTTCCAGCAGGTGTTGTAATATGGCTTGTTGCCAATATAAATATCGGTGAAATCAGTGTATTAAGCTATATAACAAATGTTTTTGAGCCACTTGGAAAAATTATGGGTATGGACGGCGAAACTCTTTCAGCCTTTTTCCTGGGAATACCTGCAAATGAAATCGTTTTGCCTATTACTCTGATGTCCTATCTCGGAGCAGAGGAAATGATTAGCATTGAGAACACATCGATTATCGGAGAAATTTTGAAAAGCAACGGTTGGACTCAGGTGAGTGCAATCTGCTATATTATTTTTTCTGTTGTGCATTTTCCCTGCGCTACTGCACTGCTGACTATTTATAAGGAAACCAAAAGCCTTAAATGGAGTGTTCTCGCCTTCGTAATGCCTACAATTTCAGGTGTTATTTTATGCTGTTTGGTTAATATTATAAGCAATATTTGAGTTTGTTAAAAATAATTTTATTTTTTTGAAAAAAAGACTTGCTTTTTGACTTTCTTTGTGGTAGTATTCTACTGCTAATGTGTTATCAAAAACAAAGAGGTGAAATTAAATGAAAGAAGGACTTCATCCCAAATACGGCGCAACACAGGTAAAGTGTGCATGCGGCGCAGTTCTCGAAACAGCATCCACAAAAGACGGTATGCGTGTTGATATCTGCTCAAAATGTCACCCCTTCTTTACCGGCAAGCAGAAGCTCGTTGATACAGGCGGACGTGTTGAAAGATTCAATAGAAAATATAACCTCTCTAAGTAAGTTATATCTGCTTGATAAGTCGGTGAGTTATCACCGACTTTTTGCGTTTTTAAGGTGATTTTATGAGTGATTCTTATAAAACTCTTGCAAGGGAAGCCTGCGATGAGTATATAGTTAAACATTCTCGTTTTATAGGGTACGCAAAGCCTGTTAAAACCGAAAAGGAAGCTGTTGACTACATAAACGAAATTTCTAAAAAGCATTGGGATGCAAAGCATAATGTTTACGCTTATTCTATAAGAGAAAATGGCGTGAAGCGTTATTCTGACGATGGCGAGCCTCAGGGTACTGCGGGTATGCCTGTTCTCAATGTTATTCTTCAGGAAGATGTTACGGATTGTGTAGTTGTTGTAACCCGATATTTCGGCGGTATTCTTTTAGGTGGTGGCGGTCTTGTCCGTGCCTATACTCATTCTGCAAAAATCGGTATTGATGCGGCTGAAATTATAACTCTTTCTAAATGGACTGTTTGCGAAATACAATGTGAATATACCTTTTATGGAAAGCTTGAAACCTTTATAAGAGATTTCGGCGGAGTTATAGAGGACAGCGACTTCGGCGAAAATGTAACTCTTAAGTTCCGTATAAAAAAAGGCCTTGAGAACACCTTTGATAAAAAGCTTCAGGATTTAAGCAATGGTAAGGTCGGCTTTTCTCAGATAGGCGAGGTAATTGCAGGGGAATAGTCGCTGAAAAAATAAACAAAAAATTTTTCAAAAAAATCCGTCAAAAAAAGAGGGATTTTTTTGTTTTTATAGTATTATATAATATAAAGGGTAAAATAACGCGAAAAGGCGGTGTTTTCTATGAATGGTGAAATCAGAAAAAGAACTCTCGCAAGAGAAAGAATTTCTTTTTCAAAGTATGCAATGCTCTGCGATAACAGCAAGGGTAGGCTTGTTCCTGAGGAGGAATGTCCCGTAAGAACTGCATATCAGCGCGATAGGGACAGAATCATTCATTGCTCTGCATTCAGAAGATTAAAAGATAAAACACAGGTTTTCTTAGCACCCGGTAATGTTCATTACAGAACCCGTCTTACTCATACACTTGAGGTTTCTCAGATAGCTCGAACAATTGCTCGTTCTCTCGCTCTCAACGAGGATTTAACAGAAGCAATTGCCTTGGGTCACGATTTAGGTCATACACCCTTCGGCCACGCAGGTGAGCGCGCGCTTAATCAGGTTTATGAAAAGGGCTTTACTCATTTTGAACAGAGCCTTCGCGTTGTTGATATGCTTGAAAGAGGCGGAAACGGTCTTAACCTTACATACGAGGTAAGAGATGGCATCCGTTGCCATACAAGAGGCAAGGAAGCAGATACTCTTGAGGGCAGAATTGTTAAATTGAGCGATAAAATCGCTTATATGAACCATGATATTGACGATGCCATTCGCGGTAACATTATAAGCGAGGATGACATACCCTTGGAAATCCGCCTTGTTATAGGATTCTCCAAGGCTCAGAGAATCAATACAATGGTTATGTCCGCTATTAATAATACAAGGGATGAATTGAAAATGGCAGATGATGTTCAGGCTGCATTTGACCAGCTTCATTCCTTTATGTTCAAGTATGTTTATACTAACCCTAAATGCAAAAGCGAAGAGGGTAAGGCGGAGAGTATGATAAAAGAGCTTTTCCGTTACTATTCAAATGAGCCTGAAAAAATGCCTGATTTGTATCAGGAAATAGCCAAAAAGGAAGGCGCTCAGCGTGCCGCCTGCGACTATATTTCAGGTATGTCTGACAGTTACTCATTGAAAGTTTACAACGATTTATTTGTTCCTAAGACTTGGGATTTTTGATAAATTTGCGATATAGTGCATTTTGCTCACCCTCGCAGTATCTCATACAGCTTCGGTTTGCAAAATACCCTCTATCATCCAATTTCTATCAAAAATTGTTAATATTAATGTTTGGAAGCGAAGCTTCCCCATAATTTTGCATTCTGCATTTTGAATTTTGCATTTAAAAAGGTGGTGATACATAGTGGCTCGTTTTTCTGATGATTTTATTCAACAGCTTCGTGACAGAAACGATATTGAATCTGTTATCGGCAGCTATATTGATTTAAAAAGAAGAGGTAAAAACCTTGTTGGTCTTTGCCCGTTCCATAATGAGAAAACTCCGTCCTTTACTGTGTATCCCGAAACAGCCTCTTATTATTGCTTCGGCTGTGGTGCAGGTGGCGAGGTAATAAACTTTATAAGAAATATTGAAAATCTCGATTTTACGGAAGCGGTTAAGCTTCTTGCAGACAGAGCAGGGCTTCAGCTTCCTCAGGATAATTATGATGATTCTGCCGCAAAGCTTCGCAGAAGAATTTATGAGGCAAACCGAGAGGCGGCAAGGTTTTTCCATGAAACGCTTTTTACAGAGCAGGGTAAAGCACAGCTTGCATATCTTCAGAATCGTAGAATTACTCCGAAAATGATTAAGCATTTCGGTCTCGGTGCTGCTCCTGACGATTGGCACGCATTGGAAAACCACCTTAAAGAAAAGGGCTTTCATCGTGACGAGCTTGTTGCGGCAAACCTTTTGAGAAGCAGTGATAAAAACGGAAAGCGTTATTATTTCGACGCTTTCAGAAATAAGGTTATGTACCCCGTAATAGATGTCAGAGGAAATGTGGTTGCCTTTGGCGGACGAGTTCTTGACAATAGTAAGCCTAAATACATCAATACATCTGATACACTTGTTTACAAAAAGAGCAACGAGCTTTTTGCTTTGAATTTTGCTAAAAACGGTAATGATAGAAAGCTTATTCTTTGCGAAGGCTATATGGATGTTATCGCTCTTCATCAGGCGGGCTATGAAAATGCCGTTGCAGGTCTCGGAACAGCGTTGACACCTGAGCAGGTAAGCCTTATTTCAAGATATGCTGATGAGGTAGCTCTTTGCTATGACTCGGATGAAGCAGGGCAGAAGGCGGTAAGAGCAGCTATGGCTCTCTTCTCGAAAACAGGCGTAAAGGTAAAGGTTATTCGTCTTGAAGGCGGTAAGGACCCTGATGAAATCATAAAGACTCACGGAAGAGAGCGCTTTGAAAAGCTTCTCAATAAGGCTGACAACGATACAGAGTATAAATTGTCAAAGCTCCGTGAAAAATATATTGTCGAAACTGATGACGGAAAGCTGAATTTCCTCCGCGAGGCAGTAAAAATTCTCGCGTTTTGCGACTCGATCGAAAGAGATGTTTATGCAATGCGTCTTTCGGACGAGCTTGGCGTAGGTAAGGATGCAATTCTTCAGCAGATAAATGAATTAAGAAGAAAAGAAAATTATCGTAGAACAAGAGAAGAGCTTTCAACTGCGCAGAAGAGAGTTCAGACTCTTGATGTTGCCGCAGACCCGCAGAGATTAAAAAATGTCAGAGCGGCGAAGGCAGAGGACACAATTCTTGTAACTCTTCTCAATAATGCTTCTTTTTATAAGAATTTTAAAGATAGGCTTTCAAAGGATGTTTTTGTAACACCTGTTAATAAACATCTTTTAGAAATAATAACAACTCGTCTTGAAGAATCGGAAAGTATAGATATTTCACATCTTTCTCAGTATTTAACATCGGAAGAAGTAAGCGTAGTTGCAAGGCTTCTTGCAAATCAGGCGATGGTTTCAAATACATTGAAGGAATGTGAGGATTGCCTTCAGGTTCTTGAAGAGGAAAAGAAAAAACGAGAAACACCGACACCTGCAAATATGAGTGACGATAGCTTTCTTCAGTTTTTTAATTCTCTTAACAAAGAGGAAAATTAAGTGGTAATAATTTTACAGTTAGTGTGAAAAAAGAAAGGTGATGTTTAAATGGAAGGTTGGGAGAAAAAACCGCAAATTAAAGCCCTTATCGATAAGGGTAAGGTAAGCGGTAAGCTTGCAACTCACGACATCGACAATGTTATTCTTGAAATTGAAGGATTTGATGTTGACGATATCGAAAAACTCTATGAGCTTATTGAAAGCAACAGCATCGAAATCATTGATGATATCGGTGACGAAATGCTTGATGCTCTTTCAATGGACATTGAGTCAACAAAAACACCTGACGAGGAAAGTCCTGCTGATGCGAAGGCAATGGCAATTGATGACCCCGTTAAAGTGTATCTTAAGGAAATCGGTCGCGTTCCGCTTCTTACATCTGAAGAAGAAATCGAGCTTGCTATCAGAATTTCCGAAAACGATCAGGAAGCAAAGAAGCGTCTTTCTGAAGCAAACCTTCGTCTTGTTGTAAGTATTGCAAAAAGATATGTTGGTAGAGGAATGCAGTTCCTTGATTTGATTCAGGAGGGTAACCTCGGTCTTATTAAAGCGGTTGATAAATTCGACTATACCAAGGGCTTCAAGTTCTCTACTTATGCAACTTGGTGGATTCGTCAGGCAATTACTCGTGCTATTGCAGATCAGGCAAGAACAATCCGTATTCCCGTTCATATGGTTGAAACAATCAATAAGGTTAAGAAAACCAACAGTCAGCTTCTCCATGAAAACGGCAGAGACCCGACTGCAGAGGAAATTGCAGAAAAGCTTGATATGCCTGTTGAAAAGGTTCGCGAAATCTTAAGAGTTGCTCAGGAGCCTGTTTCTCTTGAAACTCCTATTGGTGAAGAGGAGGACAGCCACCTTGGTGACTTCATTCCTGATGATGATGCTCAGGCACCTGTTGATGCTGCATCAATGGCTCTTATGAGAGAACAGCTTGCAGAGGTTCTCAAAACCCTTACTCCCAGAGAAGCAAGAGTTTTAAGCCTTCGTTACGGTCTTGAGGACGGTAACCCCAAAACTCTTGAAGAGGTTGGTAAGGAGTTCAATGTTACTCGTGAGCGTATCCGTCAGATTGAAGCAAAGGCACTTCGCAAGCTTCGTCATCCATCTCGCTCAAAGAAACTTCGTGACTTTTTAGATTAAGTGTGATATAATACAGTTAATTTATAATAAATAAGGAGAATTATTATGAAATTGTCAAAAAAACTTATCGCTATTTCTCTTATTGTTGCACTTGTAAGCGCATTGTTTTTACCTGTTGGCGCATTCGCAGGTCAGGTGTCTTACGAAATAACAAGCCCTTATGAAGATCTTGATTGGGAAAGCATAAACCAGTATCAGGCTCAGCTTCATACTCACACTCTTTACAGCGACGGTACAGTTGATGTTAAGGATGTAGTTGAAAGATACTATGAGCTTGGTTACGATATCCTTGCTGTTACAGACCATGGCGTTGTAAACAAGGGCTGGAACAGAGTTCCTGATGTTCTTGATCTTGTTGGTTACAACCAGTATATTAACAATTTCAAGCCAATGAGCAACGAAAGATATAAAGAAATCACAGTTGAAGGCGCAGGACGTGACGGCAGACCTATGCTTGACGTTCCTTATGGTATCGAGTTGAACGCTCTTGTTGTAAGAAAGAATCATGTAAACGGCTTCTTCGTTGACTATGGTAATGGCATTTTAGGTGCTGAAGAGGATTACGAGACTGTTATTGCAGGTAATAGCGCTGCAGGCGGTATCACATTTATTAACCATCCCGGTGACTTTATTGCAGCTAATAAAGAAAACGGAAGAGCAGAGGATTATAACCAGCTTAAGGTTTTCATTGATCCTCTTTTGAAATATGATAGCTGTGTAGGTATTGAAATTTTCAACCTCAGAGATACAACTGACCGTGCAGACCGTATTTTGTGGGATACTATTCTTCAGTATACAATTCCTCAGGGCAAAAATGTATGGGGCTTCGCTAATGACGACTCTCATGCACTTGACGATATCGATGTTACCCGTGAAATTATGCTTATGCCCGAGCTTTCAAACGAGGCTCTTCGTACAGCTATGGAAAAAGGAACATTCTTCTCTTGCTCAAAATACGCTCGTTATGAAATGGGTGAGGATTTCGTTGGTACAGGCGATTATGCAAAAATCAGCCAGGTTATCGTAGATGATGAGGCAGATATTATCGCAGTTGATGCAACAAACTACGATGTAATCGAATGGATTGCTGACGGCAAAATTATCGCAACTGGCGATACATTAGACCTCAAAGAGCACAGCGATGAAATCGGTTGCTATGTTCGTTTCCAGATCAAGAACGAAGGCGGTATCGTTTGCTCACAGCCATTCGTTTGTGATGACGGCGATATGACAGATGATGCAGCTAAGGTTCCTAATGATTCATATGGTTCTTCAAACATTATTGCAGATTTCTTCAAAGAGCTTCTTTCTTTCCTTAGAAGAACTCTTATTGGTGAAATTATTTACGACAATTTATTTCTTTAATTAACATAGAAGAAACCCTGATTCACGAAAAGGTGAATCAGGGTGATTTTTTTATTCATCAAAAAGGGGAGTTGAGAAGTATCTTTCAGCAGTATCGGGAAGAACGGCAATAACAGTTTTTCCCTTGCCTAATTTTTTTGCAAGCTTCTTTGCTGCCGCAACATTTGTACCGCTTGAAATACCGCAAAGAATACCTTCCTTTGCTGCAAGCTCCTTTGCAGTGTTAAGAGCTTCCTCGTCAGTAACGATGCAGATGTCGCTGTAAATTTCTGTATTAAGAATAGGGGGAATAAGACCATCGCCTATACCCATCTGAATATGAGTTCCGATAAGACCGCCTGAAAGAATAGCAGCATCCTCAGGCTCAACTGCCCATATTTCAATATCGGGGTTTGCTTCCTTAAGAGCTTCGCCGATACCTGTTAATGTACCGCCTGTGCCGATACCTGCGCAGAAGCCGTCAATGGGCTTGCCAACCTGTTCAATGATTTCCATAGCAGTTTTTTTGCGCTGGATTTCAGGGTTTGCAGGGTTTTCAAACTGTTGGGGAACGAAAACATTTTTATTCTCCTTCTGCATTGTCAGAGCAAGCTGGAGGCATTCGTCAATACATTTGCCGATATTTCCTGCATCGTGAACAAGGATAACTTCTGCTCCGTAGTGCTTAACGAGCTTTCTTCTTTCTTCGCTAACAGAGTCAGGCATAATAATTATTGTCTTATAGCCCTTAACCGCACCAACAAGAGCAAGTCCGATACCTTGGTTGCCGCTTGTAGGCTCAACGATTATTGTGTCCTTATTGATTTTTCCTTGTTCCTCTGCTTTTAAAATCATATTGTAAGCAGTTCTTGTTTTGATTGAACCGCCAACATTAAGCCCCTCAAACTTAACAAGGATTTCAGCACTGTCTTCGTCAACAATTTTGTTAAGACGAATAACAGGGGTGTTACCCATAGCTTCTAAAATATTGTTGCAAATCATCAATTGCACCTCAAAAAATAAATATATTACTATATTATGTAATTTAAAAATATACAGTTACAAAGTTTAACATATAATGCTTTACTTTTCAACAATTTTTAATAAATTATCGTGTAATATGTTTTGCATTTGACTTTCTGATAACCCTAAATCAAATAAAAACTCCAATTCTTCTTTCTGCTTCCACATGGGGAAATCTGTTCCGAAGATGACCTTATCTGTTCCGTATATGTCAATGATTTCTCTTGCTCTTTCTTTTGAAAGGGCGTAGAAGCTTGAGCAGGTATCAATATAAAAGTTTTCGTATTTGCTTAAAATCTGCGGTGCGGTGTCCCAGACAGACCAACCGCCGAAATGAGCGCCTATGATAGTTAAATCAGGAAATATTTTTAATATTTTCTCAACTCTGTTTGGGTTTGAATTGTCAAATCGCGAGTCGCCTGTGTGTATAAGCAGGGGCAAATTCTTTTGATTGCAGATTTCAAAAATTCTTATAACTCTTGGGTCATCCACCTTGAAATTCTGTATATCGGGATGAAGCTTTACACCCTTTAAGCCTAGCTCAATAAGATGCTCCACATCCTCTTCAAGAGCTTCGCTTTCGGGATGCAAGGAGCCGAAGCCTATGAATCTGTCAGGGTAGAGCTTTACCTCTTCTGCAATAAAGCTGTTTATACTCTGCGCGTGATGAGGCGTTGTAGCAACAGAGGTTACAAGACATTTATCAACACCAACTGAATCGCATTGGTTGAGAAGTGCCTTGGCAGTACCTACAAAGCCACAGCCGTCAATAACACCTGTATCGCTGATGTTATAAAATTTATCAATACTGTCTGTTGCCTTCTGAGCAATCTTGTCAGGGAAAATATGACAATGAGAATCTATTATTTTGAAGTTGTTATACATAAATTCTTCACTCCTAATTTAAAAAGTCGGGTATCTAACCCGACTTTTTACTATTTATTTTTGACTATTATATCTGTCAAGTGATTCTTCTCTCATTTTATATTTGAGAATCTTACCTGCAGCGTTCATAGGGAACTCATTTACGAACAAGAAATATTTGGGAACCTTGTGCTTTGCAATAGAAGCATAGCCGTATTCCTTCATTTCTTTTTCGTCAGCAGTTTCGCCCTTGTGGAGAATAATCCAAGCGCAGCATTCCTCGCCATACTGTTCATCGGGAACGCCAACAACCTGAACATCACGAACCTTGGGGTTAGTAAGGTAGAATTCCTCAATTTCACGAGGATAGAGGTTTTCACCGCCACGGATAATCATATCCTTAAGACGACCTGTAACCTTGTAGTAGCCGTCAGGAGTTCTCATACAGATGTCGCCTGAATGGAGCCAGCCCTCGCTGTCAATTGCCTGAGCAGTTGCCTCGGGCATTTTGTAGTATCCCTTCATAATGTTGAAGCCACGGGCAACGAATTCGCCACTCTGTCCGTCGGGAAGTTCAAGTCCTGTTTCGGGGTCAATGATTTTACATTCAACACCGGGGAACGCGCTACCAACAGTTTCAACGCGGTGGTCAAGATCCTCGTTAACCTCACCCATAGTACAGCCGGGAGAAGCCTCTGTCTGACCGTAAACCGAAATGATTTCTCTCATATTCATTTCCACGGATGCACGGCGCATAAGGTCTGCAGGACAGTTAGCACCTGCCATAATACCTGTTCTCATATATGAGAAGTCGGTTTTTGCGAAATCAGGGTGGCTGAACATAGCAATAAACATCGTGGGAACACCATTGAAGCAGGTGATTCGTTCATCATTTACACAAGCAAGTGAGGACTTGGGTGAGAAATAGGGGATTGGGTAAAGCGTACCGCCGTGAGTCATCATAGATGTCATTGAAAGCACCATACCGAAGCAGTGGAACATAGGCACCTGAATCATCATACGGTCAGCAGTTGATAAATCCATTCTGTCACCGATTGTTTTACCATTGTTTATAATGTTTCGGTGTGTAAGCATAACGCCCTTGGGGAAGCCCGTTGTACCTGAGGTGTACTGCATATTACAAACATCATCAGGCTTAACAAGAGAAGCGCGTCTGCGAACCTCTTCTCTCGGAATAAGGGAAGAGCGTGATAACATCTGCTCCCAGGTAAGACAGCCATCCATCTCAAAGCCTGCAGTAACAACATTACGAAGGAATGGAAGCTTCTTTGAATACAATGGTGAGCCGGGCTCAAGGCTTTTAAGCTCGGGGCAAAGCTCCTCAATAATTTCCTTGTAGTTAATGTCCTTGCAATACTCAATCATAACAAGAGTATGAGTGTCAGACTGCTTGAGCAAGTATTCAATTTCGTGAATTTTATAAGCGGTGTTAACAGTGACAAGAACTGCACCGATTTTAGTTGTTGCCCAGAAGGTGAGGAACCACTGAGGAACGTTGGTTGCCCAGATAGCAACGTGGTCGCCTGCCTTAACGCCAAGAGAAATCAACGCTGCGGCACATTCGTCAACATCGCGACGGAATTGCTCGTAGGTTCTTGTGTAGTCAAGTGTGGGATATTTAAATGCATATTGGTCAGGGTATTTTTCTGCCATTTTATCAAGCACATCGGAGAAGGTAGCGTCAATAACATCATACTTTTTCCATGGGAATGTACCTGATTTATCGCGGTTGTAATGTGCGCGGTCATAAACCTTTTTTTCGCGACCTAAGGATGCGATATAGTTTGTGAAATGAGTGAGAACGATGTCAGCATCGCTGATTTCTTCGTTCCATGCAGCACAGATGAAGCCCTCGTAGTTAAGGGAGGAAAGAGAATTCAATAATTTCTCAACATCTAAATCGCCCTCACCGATTAAAACGGTTTTACCGTCCTTCATATCACCAAGGCGTACATATTTAATGTATGCACCAAGATTTTTGATTGTGGTTTCTGCGGTTTCGCCTGCATCGAAATATGTTCCTCTTACATTCCATGAAACACCGATTGCTGCCGAAGCGAAATGATTGATAATACCAATTACATTTTCAGTTCTTGCAAGATGACCGATTGTTTCAAATAAGATGCTCACATCACTTGACTGAGCGCGCTTAATAGCTACAGACATTTTTTCATCGAGAAGGTCAAAATCAACCTCGCCCTGAGTGTGAACGATAACATTTTCAATGCCTGAGGTCGCTGCCATACTGACATATTTTTCGATAAGCTCAGCAGTTGCTTCCTCGCTTTCGATAGGGCAGGGTATACGAAGAGCTGAAACAGCAAGATTTCTGTTGACGAGCTTTCTCTTGGCGTCAGCAATACGCTCGCGTCTTAAAATACTGTCGTGATGACTGCTTCTTTCCTTAATGGCATCGTAAATTTCGAAGCCCTCAAAGCCGTAGTCGAAGGCATAGCGACACATATCAAGGAATGAAGCTCGACTTACATTTTTAGTCGAAAATACAATTTTCATTTTATGCCTCCTCGAATACGATTTTGTTTAAAGCATTGATGTATGCTCTGATACTTGCGGCAACAATGTCAGTAGATGTTCCGTTACCTGAATAAAGCTTACCGTTGTTGCGAAGTCTTACAAGTGCAGAGCCGAGAGCCTCTTTACCCTCTGTTACAGACTGAACCTGGAAATCATCAAGCTCATAGTGGTGACCGATGCACTGCTCGATTGCACGGAAAACAGAGTCGATAGGACCATCGCCGTTGCTTACACCGCAAATGATTTCATCGTTGCATTTCAATGTAACCTGTGACATTGAAGCAGACATATTGCTGCTTGTTGTTGTATATGCTTCAAAATGATAGGTGGAAGGAGCCTGCATAGCAGTACTTGCAATTATTGCTTCAAATTCCTTGTAGCCAACTGCACCCTTCTTTTCGCAAACCTTTTTAACGGCCTTGTGAACGTTTCCGATATCAGAATCTGAAAGCTCGTAGCCTAAAACATCGGCAGCCTGAGAAATCTGGTCAATTGTAGCGTCAGAGTCAATAAGAATCTTTTTGCCCTCGCTAATGGATTTGTTTGCTTCGTATGCATCGTGGCTGATGCTTGATAACATATCGCCAATGCTTGCGTGAATTTTTGTATTGTTTAATTTGATTTCAGCATCAAGCTGCTTACCGCAAGCGTTGATAGCATCAGAAATCTCACCAGTGAGAAGAGCATTCTTGCCTGCCATTGCGCATTTAAGACCATCAGCACCATTTTTAATTGAAGCAAATGCAGAAGCAACTGCCATGCTGATGCTGTCAGAAACCTGAACATAAACGGGAATGCTTACTGCTGCTTTAACTTTAGCAACTAATTCTGCAATGTCGTCGGGAGTAGAAGCGCCTGCATCGTCGCAGATTGTAATAAGACCGGCACCTGAAGCCTCAGCTTCCTTTACTGCAGTAATAAGGAAATCCTCGTCTGCTCTTGTTGCATCAAGTGCTGAAAATTCAACATCATCGCAGATAGCCTTTGCTTCCTTGATAAGAGCAGTGAGTTTTTCGAGCATTTTTGCCTGCTTTACATGATATGTGTATTCCATCTGAATTGTTGAAACGGGAAGCTCAACCTGAAGACGAGGGTTCTGAGCATCCTTGATGCATTCCCAGGCAACAGCAACATCATCTGAGTTGAAGCCTACGGGAATTGCAAAAACAGCGTTCTGAATATTCTGTGCGATTGTTTTATAAATGATTTTGTCCTCGGCAGGAGATTTTACTGCAGGAATTTCAATTACATCTACACCGATTTTATCAGCACAGCTTGCAATTGCTGATTTTTCTCTGAATAGCAAGGAAACAGCTCTGTCCTCTGAAATCTTTTTAAGTGTGATGTCGGAAATAATGATTTTTTTCATTTTACTCATCCTTTCAGCAGTTGAATCTATAATAATGTAATATAAAATAGCAAAAATAAAGTCCCTGAGATAATTATCTCAGGGACGAATTTACATAAAATCCGCGGTACCACCCCGGTTACTGACTAAAGTCAGTCACTCATTAGGACTCTTATTAAAGCCTGTAGCCATGGTAACGGGGCCGCCGTAACTCCTTACACGAATATTCGGTTGGGGAGCTCTGCTCCGGAACGAGACCGAATTTTTGCAACGCACTGACTTGCACCAAACGTCAGCTCTCTGAAGCATCAAACCAAAATTTCGTAATTCCTTCATCGCATTTGAAAAATATTGAAAGAATGATAACATTTTATTTTTTGTATGTCAAGTATTTTTTACAAAAAACTCTTGACATATATAGTATAAAGTGCTAAAATTCTTGCAATTGAAAATATCACAAATAAAAGCTGTGACGAAGACGGTTGAAATTAACAGCTTCCAGAGAGTCGGTATTTGCTGCGAGCCGATAGTTTGTTTTTTCAGAACCTATCCCTTCCGAGCTGAAGGTCCGAAAGTTTTTTCGAGTAGGCGCCTTCCGAGTATGCTGCGTTAGTGCAACGGGGTTGATGGACTCCTGAGTGGCAGTTTTAACTGCAATTTGAGTGGTACCGCGGAATTTATTTTCGTCTCAAAGAACCAAAAAGGTTTTTTGGGGCGTTTTTTATTTGTGGCATTTCATAATTCTTTTGAAAGAGGGAAGTTATTATGCAGAACAATTCAGTTACAAACAAGCTTGCAGAGGTTGCAAAGCGTATCGGTGAGCTCCGTGATATTTACGGCTTTTCTGCCGAGGAAATGGCTGAAAAAACCGAACTCACATTGGAAGAGTATCTTGCTTTTGAAAATGCAAAAGAAGATTTGCCTTTCACATTTATTCATAAATGTGCACTTGCTTTCGAAGTTGAAATCACCGACCTTCTTGAAGGTCAGAGTGCAAAACTCACAACTTATAATGTAACTCGCAGAGGCAAAGGTCAGACAACCGCTAACGAAGAAGGTATTTTGATTCAGAACCTTGCGCCTATGTTTAAGAATAAGCTGGCAAATCCCTATTGGGTTAAATATGAATACAGAAGTGAGCTTCAGTCCAAGCCTATTGAAGTTACAACCCATTCAGGTCAGGAATTTGACCTTGTTATCAAGGGTTCTCTTAAGGTTCAGGTTGGCGACCATACAGAAGTTCTTCACGAAGGCGACAGCATCTATTATAAGAGTTCAATTCCTCATGGTATGATTGCCGTTAATGGCGAGGATTGCCTTTTCTTAGCTATGGTTATGGCAGAGGATGAGGATTTGGCTGATAATCATATGAGCACAGTTAATGTGGGCAGAGCTCCAAAAAATTTCCCCCTTATCTGCGATAAATTTATTAAAACAACAGAGGATGAAAACGGAGTTTGCACAGGTATATCCTTTGAAAATGAGGATAAATTCAACTTTGCTTTTGATGTTGTTGATGAAATCGGTAGACAGTATCCCGAAAAACTTGCAATGCTTCATATTGCAGACGATATGACTGAACGCCGTTTCACATTCAAAGATATTAAAGAGGGCTCTTCTCAGGCTGCTAACTATTTCAAATCTCTCGGTATCAAGAAAGGCGACAGAGTTCTCCTTGTTCTTAAGAGAAACTATCAGTTCTGGTTAGCAATTCTCGGTCTTCATAAGCTTGGTGCAGTTGCAATTCCTGCAACAAATCAGCTTGTTGTTCACGATTATGAATATCGCTTCAATGCCGCAGGTGTTTCTGCAGTTGTTGTCAGTGCCGATGGTATCGCAACAGATTATATTGACGAAGCACAGAAAAATTGCCCCTCTCTTAAAACAAAAATCGTTGCTAACGGCACAAAAGATGGTTGGCACAATTTTGATGAAGAATATGGTCTTTTCAGCCGTCGTTTTGTTCGTGATGAAGATGCTCCCTGTGGCGATGACCCTATGATTATGTTCTTTACATCAGGTACAACAGGCTATCCTAAAATTGCAACCCATTCTCATAAATATCCCTTAGGTCATTTCCATACTGCTAAATATTGGCATTGTGTTGAGCGTGACGGAATTCACTTTACAATTTCCGAAACAGGCTGGGGTAAAGCTCTTTGGGGTAAGCTTTACGGTCAATGGCTTTGCGAGGGTGCAGTTTTCGTATATGACTTTGAACGCTTTGATGCTTCAAAGATTCTTCCTATGTTTGCAAAGTACAATATCACTACATTCTGTGCACCTCCCACAATGTACAGAATGCTTATAAAACAAGATATTTCTCAGTACGACCTTTCTTCAATCCACCATGCAACAACAGCAGGTGAAGCTCTTAATCCTGAAGTTTTCAAGCAGTTTGAGAAAGCAACAGGTCTTCGAATCCACGAAGGCTTCGGTCAGACTGAAACAACTCTTTCAATTGCAAACTTTAAAGGTAACCAAATCAAAATCGGTGCTATGGGTCAGCCCACACCTCTTTATGATATTGATATTGTTGATCCCGATGGTAAACCCGTTGCAGACGGTGAAACCGGTGAAATCGTTGTTCATACAGATGGCAAAGTGCCTTGTGGTCTTTTCCTTGGTTATTACAACGACCAGGAGAAAACAGACGAGGTTTGGTACGATGGTCTTTACCATACAGGTGATACCGCTTGGCGCGATGAGGATGGCTACTTGTGGTATGTTGGTCGCGTTGATGATGTTATCAAATCATCAGGTTACCGCATAGGACCATTCGAAATCGAAAATGTTATTATGGAGCTTCCTTATGTTCTTGAATGTGGTGTTTCTGCTGCACCCGATGAGGTAAGAGGTCAGGTTGTTAAGGCAAGTATTGTTCTCACACCCGGTACAGAGGGAACAGAAGAGCTTAAAAAGGAAATCCAGAAATATGTTAAGGAGAACACAGCTCCTTATAAATATCCCCGAATTGTTGTTTTCCGCGATGAACTTCCCAAGACAATCAGCGGAAAGATTATAAGAAATAAGCTTTGATAAATTGCGAATAGCAAATAGCAAATAGCTGACCGCTAATTGCTAAACGCTAACTGCTAACAGCTAAATTTAATAAAAAACTTGACATTTACTATATATTATGGTATCTTTGAGGAAATTGAATAAAAGGCGTTGAAGAAAAGGGCGCGATTATTTCACCTTACAGAGAAGTGGCGGTTGGTGCAAGCCATAGGTTGAGAGATTGATGTTTGTAGTTTCCGAGCCGGGAGGAAGAAAGGCTTTTGCTTAGTAGAACCTCTCCGTGATTGCTGCGTAAAGGCATAGAAGTTGATGGACTTCGAGAGAGGCAGTTTTTAACTGCAATTTGAGTGGTACCGCGGGTATAAATTTTAGATTTTACTCGTCTCAAAGAATATCTTTGGGACGAGTTTTTTATTGTTATGTCCCTATCGAAATTCAGGAGGAAAGAATTTATGGACAAAATGACCGGACTTGATTTTAAAATCAAGGAAATGGCCGCGCGTATTCGAGAGTTACGCGAAATTGAAGGTTACACCGCTGCTGAAATGGCAGAAAAAACAGGTGTAAGCGAAAGTGAATATCTTGCTTGTGAAAACGGCGAAAGCGACCTTAACTTTGCTTTTATTTACCGTTGCGCTCTTGCTTTTAATGTTGATGTTTCAAGCATCATTGAGGGTAGCACACCCAAGCTTACAAACTATGTTTTCACAAAAGCAGGTAAAGGACAGAAGATTGAAAAAGCTCATGGAATGACTTATTTCAACCTTGCATCAAAATTCAGAAATAAAATTGCTGAGCCTCTTTTTGTTGAGGCTACATATAGCGAAGAAAATCAGAACAAGGATATTGAGCTTACCTCTCACGATGGTCAGGAGCTTGACATTGTTGTCGAAGGTAAATTAAAGGTTCAGGTTGGCGAACACTCCGAAATTCTCGGACCCGGTGACAGTATCTATTATGATTCTCTCACTCCTCATGGTATGATTGCCGTTGATGGTAAGGACTGTACTTTCTATGCAATTGTTCTTAATCCCTCAGGTGAGCCTATTCCTGAGCTTCAGCATGTGAAGACTGAGGAATATAAAGCACCCGAAAAGGTTAAGGAAGATAAAAAAGAAAGAATTTATCATAAATTCATTGATGTTGAGCGTAACGAAAAGGGTACACCTACATCAATCAAATTCAAAAATACAGAAAACTTTAACTTTGCTTTCGACCTTATTGATACTCTTGCAGACAGAGAGCCTGATAAAATGGCAATGCTTCATATTGCAAGAGATAAGACTGAAAGAAGATTTACTTTTAAGGATATGAAAAAGGGCTCTGCTCAGGCAGCCAACTATTTCAAATCCTTGGGTATCAAAAAAGGCGACAGAGTTATGCTTATTCTCAAGCGCCATTATCAGTATTGGTTCGCAATGCTTGGTCTTAATAAATTGGGTGCTATCGGTATTCCTGCTCCTAATCAGTTGCAGGAGCATGATTTGGAATATCGTTTCCAGGCTGCAGGAATTAAAGCAATTATTTGTACAACCGATGGGGATGTTGCAAATCAGGTTGATATGGCGGCAGAAAAATGTCCCGACCTTAAAATCAAAATCGCAGTTGGCGAAGAGCGTGACGGCTGGAGAAATTACGATGAAGAGTGCAAGCTCTTCAGCTCTCATTACGAGAGAGGTGAGAACGCTCCCGGTGGCGATGATTTAATGCTTATGTTCTTTACATCAGGAACAACAGGCTACCCGAAAATTGCCGCTCACAGCTATACTTATGCACTCGGTCATTTCCATACTGCAAAATTCTGGCACAATGTTGACCCTGATGGTCTTCATTTCACAATTTCCGATACAGGCTGGGCAAAGTCTATGTGGGGTAAATTCTACGGACAGTGGCTCTGCGAAGCAGCGCTTTTCGTTTATGACTTTGACCGCTTTGATGCAGCGGATATTTTGCCAATGTTTGCAAAACATAATATTACAACCTTCTGCGCACCTCCCACAATGCTCAGAATGATGATTAAACAAGATATTTCTAAATACGATTTCTCCTCTGTTAAGCATATGACAACAGCAGGTGAGGCTCTTAACCCCGAGGTTTATCGCCAATTTGAAAAGGCAACAGGTCTTCAGATTCTTGAAGGCTTTGGTCAGACCGAAAGCACAATGATTATCGGTAATATGACAGGTGCACCTCATAAAATCGGTTCAATGGGTAAGCCTGCTCCCATTTATGATGTTTGTCTTATTGATGCAGACGGCAACAAGGTAAACGTTGGTGAAAACGGCGAAATCGTTGTTAATGTTAAAGATGGTGCTCCTTGCGGTCTCTTCAAAGGTTATTACAACGACGAAGAAAAGACCAAAGAGGTTTGGCACGATGGCTATTATCATACAGGTGACGTTGCCTGGATGGACGAAGATGGCTTCTATTGGTATGTTGGTCGTGTTGATGATGTTATTAAGTCATCAGGCTATCGTATAGGACCCTTCGAAATTGAAAGCGTTATTATGGAGCTTCCCTATGTTCTTGAATGCGGCGTTTCTGCCGCTCCCGACGAGGTAAGAGGACAGGTTGTTAAAGCAAGTATCGTTCTCGTTCCCGGAACAGAGGGTACAGAAGAGCTCAAGAAAGAAATTCAGCAGTATGTTAAGGAGAAAACAGCTCCTTATAAATACCCAAGAATTGTTGTTTTCCGTGATGAGTTACCAAAAACTACAAGCGGAAAAATCCAGAGAAATAAATTATAATTAAAATGCAAAATGCAAAACGCAAAGTGCAAAATTTCGGGTCCTGCGGACAGCATTTTAAAAGATGCCAGATGCCAGTATCGGGACCTGCGGTCAGCGTTTTAAATTGCGACGCAGCCCCTGAATTTGCCATTTGCCACTTGCAACTAAAAAACACACTTTAAGCGAAGTGATATATTGAACAGTAAACGAATGACCCTTTTTGCAGGGCACTATGGTAGTGGTAAAACAAATATTGCCGTAAACTATGCTTTGTATCTTAAAAGCCTTGGTGAAAATGTTGTTATTGCCGACCTTGATATCGTTAATCCATATTTCAGAACCCGTGACAGTCTTGAAGATTTAAACAACGCAGGAATCAAGCTCATTTCCTCTGCGTTTGCAAATTCAAATGTAGATTTACCTGCTTTACCTCAGGATATTTATTCTCTTCTTGATAAACGCGAGGAAAAGGCTATAATGGATATCGGCGGTGATGACCGCGGCGCTTACGCTCTTGGAAGATATGCTGACGCTATTAATGAAGAAAATGATTACGAAATGCTTTTTGTTTTCAATAAATATCGTCCCTTGACACCTGATGCAGAGTCTGCATTCGAAATTATGCAGGAAATTGAAGCGGCGTGTAAGGTTAAATTTACAGCAATTGTTAATAACTCCAATCTTGGTGAGCTTACCACAGAAGAGGATGTTATAAATTCGGTTGACAGTGCCGAAGAGCTATCAAAATTAACGGGATTACCTGTTAAGATGACAACTGTCACAGAAAATTTAGTAAATAATCTCAACGGAAAGGTTGAAAATCTGTTTCCGCTGACTTTACAAAAAAAGATAATTTAGGAGGCAGAAAAATGGCAAAAGTAACATTCGCAGAAAATGTTTGCAAGGGCTGCGGTTTGTGCGTAACTGCTTGTCCCAAGAAAATTGTAGAACTTGATTCTGCAAAGCTTAACGCAAAAGGACATCATCCTGCACATTGTATTGATGAAAGCAAGTGTATCGGTTGCGCGTTCTGTGCAACAATGTGCCCTGACTGTGCTATAACTGTTGAAAGGTAAGGTGAAATAAATGGGTGAAAAAGTTTTAATGAAAGGTAATGAGGCTATTGCTGAAGCTGCAATCAGAGCTGGTTGCATGCATTATTTCGGTTACCCCATTACTCCTCAGACAGAAATTGCCGCATATATGGCAAAAAGAATGCCCAAAGTAGGTGGCGTATTCCTTCAGGCAGAAAGTGAAATTGCTGCTATTAATATGGTTCTTGGCGTTGCTGCAACAGGTAAACGCGTTATGACATCATCATCAAGCCCCGGAGTTTCTCTTAAGAGCGAGGGCATTTCCTACATAGCAGGTTCTGATGTTCCTGCACTTATTGTTAACGTTCAGCGTGGTGGTCCCGGTCTTGGCGGTATTCAGCCCTCACAGTCCGACTATTTCCAGGCAGTCAAAGGCGGTAGCCATGGTGACTTTAAGAAAATCGTTCTTGCACCTGCATCAGTTCAGGAAATGGCAGACCTTACAAGCACTGCATTTGACCTTGCTGATAAGTACAGAATGCCTGCAATGATTCTTGCAGACGGTACTCTCGGTCAGATGATGGAGCCCGTTGAGCTTCCTGATACTGCTCCCAACAGCTTTGATAAGCCCTGGGCGCTTACAGGTACAAAAGGGGAGAGAAAACACAATATTGTTAACTCTCTTTACCTTAAACCCGAAGAGCTTGAAAAAACAAACTTCGAGCGTTATGCAAGATATAAAACAGTAGAAGAAAACGAAGTTCTCTTTGAAGAATATCTTATGGATGATGCAGAAATCTGCGTTGTTTCCTTTGGTATTACAGCTCGTGTTGCTAAAAACGCTATTGTTGAAGCTCGTGCAAAGGGTATCAAGGTTGGTATGATTCGTCCCATTACTCTCTGGCCATTCCCTGAGAAAGTTCTCAGAGCTGCGGCAGATAAATGCAAAGCATTCCTTTGCGTTGAAATGAATATGGGTCAGATGATTGAAGATGTTAAGCTTGCAACAGAATGCAAGAAACCCGTATATCTTTGCAACCGTACCGGCGGTATGATTCCCGCTCCTGAAGAGGTACTGGCATGTATTGAAGAAATCAATGAAGGAGGTAACAAATAATGGTAGTATTCGAAAAACCGAAAACATTAACTGATGCACCGCTTCACTATTGTCCCGGTTGTACTCATGGTATTATTCACAGACTTGTTGCCGAGGTTATTGATGAGCTCGGTATTGACGGCAGAACAATCGGTGTTGCACCCGTTGGCTGTTCCGTTATGGCTTATGATTATTTCACCTGCGACTTCATTCAGGCTCCTCACGGTAGAGCTCCCGCAGTTGCAACAGGTGTTAAGAGAGCAGACCCCGAAAATAATGTTGTTTTCACATATCAGGGTGACGGTGACCTTGCTGCTATCGGTACTGCAGAAACAGTTCACGCAGCTGCAAGACGCGAAAACATCACAGTTATTTTCGTAAACAACGCTATTTATGGTATGACAGGAGGTCAGATGGCTCCCACAACTCTTCCCGGTCAGGTTACTCAGACCTCTCCCTACGGCAGAGATGTTGAAACAGTTGGTTATCCCGTTAAGGTTTGCGAGCTTCTTCAGAATGTTGACGGCGCTGCATACCTTGAAAGAGTTTCTGTAAATAACCCCTCAAATGTAAGAAAAGCAAAGGCTGCTATCAAAAAAGCATTCCAGAATCAGCTTGACGGCAAGGGCTTCTCTCTTGTTGAGGTTGTTTCAACTTGTCCTACAAACTGGGGTATGACACCCGAAAAAGCACTTACATGGCTTGAGGAAAATATGCTTCCTTATTACCCCTTAGGTGTTTATAAAGATATCTACGCAGAGGAGGCAAAATAATGAGTAAAGCGTGTAACATTCTTTTTGCCGGTTTCGGCGGTCAGGGTATCCTTTTTGCAGGTAAATTCGTTGCATACAAGGGTCTTCTTGAAAACAAGCAGGTTTCATGGCTTCCTTCTTACGGCCCTGAAATGCGTGGCGGTACAGCTAACTGTAGCGTTATCGTAAGTGACGAGCCCATCGGCTCACCCATCGTTGGTAAGCCCGATGTTCTTGTTGCTATGAACCTTCCCTCACTTGATAAGTATGAAAATGAAGTTGTTTCAGGTGGTAAAATCTTCGTTGATTCAACTCTTATTTCAAGAAAAGTTGAGAGAACTGATGTAGATGTTTTCTATATTCCTGCAACACAGCTTGCAAATGAGCAGGGTATCAGCACTCTTGCTAATATGATTATTACAGGTAAGCTTCTTAAAGAAGTTGAAGAGCTTGGCTTCGATGGTATTGATGCACCTCTCGCAAAGGTTGTTTCAGCTCGTCGTCAGAATCTTCTTGAAGTAAACAAAACCGCACTTAAGCTCGGTTACGATTATTAATTGAAAAGAGGTACTTTCAATGGCTTACGAATTTAAAATTGAAAGAACAACCGCTCCAAAGGCAAAGCCTCAGGATGAGAGCAAGCTTGGTTTCGGTAAAATCTTTACAGACCATATGTTTATTATGAACTATGATGAAGGTCAGGGTTGGCATGACGGCAGAGTTGTACCTTACGGTCCTCTTTCTCTTGATCCATCTTCAATGGTTTTCCACTATGCACAGGAGCTTTTCGAAGGTCTTAAGGCATACAGAACTGCAGACGGAAGCATTCAGCTTTTCCGTCCACAGAAAAATATCGAAAGAATGAACAACACCTGCGACCGTCTTTGCGTTCCCAGACTTGATCCCGATATGGTTCTCGAGGCTATCAAGACTGTTGTTGATGTTGATAAGGATTGGGTTCCCCACAATGATGGAACATCTCTTTACATCCGTCCTTTCATTATCGCTACTGACGCGTTCCTTGGTGTTCACGCTTCTCATAGCTACATCTTCGCAATCATTCTTTCACCTGTTGGCTCTTACTATGCAAATGGTATGGACCCCGTTAAGATTTACATTGAACGCGAGTATGTTCGTTGTGTAAAGGGCGGTACAGGTATGGCTAAGGCAGGCGGTAACTATGCTGCATCTCTTATCGGTCAGGAAAAGGCAGATAAAATGGGCTATGCTCAGGTTCTTTGGCTTGACGGTGTTGAGAGAAAGTACATCGACGAGGTTGGCGCTATGAACGTATTCTTCGTTATCGATGGTACAGTTATCACTCCTTCTCTTGAGGATGGCAACATTCTTCCCGGTGTAACAAGAGCTTCTTGTATCGAGGTTCTCAAGGCAAACGGCTACAAGGTTGAAGAAAGAAAAATCTCTGTTGACGAGGTTAAAGAGGCTTACAATAACGGTAAGCTTCAGGAATCCTTCGGTACAGGTACAGCTGCTGTTATTTCACCTGTTGGTGAATACATTGACGGCGACGAACACATTGTTATCAATGATTCTAAAATCGGTCCTGTTGCACAGTTCCTTTACGATGAACTCACAGGTATTCAGTGGGGCAAGCGTGAAGATAAGCTCGGTTGGATTGTAAAAGTTGATTAATTAACTTATTTCACCCTTTGCATAAATATGCAGAGGGTGTTTTTGTGTCTATATACTTGAAAAAATGCAGAAAAAAATATATAATTCAATAAAGAAATACTAAAGGAGGTATTTTTATTTTGAAATATGAAATTGAAGGCGGCAGCTTGCCCGTTGTTATATGCTATCCCGAAGAGGGACAGACCCTTTGCACAGAGGGCGGTTCTATGGGGTGGATGAGCCCTAATATGAAAATGGAAACAAGCTCAGGTGGTGGAATCAAAAAAGCTCTGGGAAGACTTATTTCAGGTGAGTCACTTTTCCTCAATGAATTTACTTCCGTAAGCGGTACAGGTATGATTGCCTTTACCTCAAGCTTCCCCGGTGGTATTATTCCTTATGAGGTAACTCCCGGTAATGGTATTGTTGTTCAGAAAAAGGGCTTTCTTGCTATGGAAAAGGGTCTTGATGTTTCTGTGTTCTTTCAGCATAAAGCAGGCGCAGGCTTCTTCGGTGGCGAAGGCTTTATTATGCAGAGAATTACCGGTAATGGTATGGTGTTCATAGAAATCGACGGTAACTGCAAGGAATATACCCTCGGTTCAGGTGAAAGCATTGTTGTTAATACGGGTCACCTTGCAGCTATGAGCGAAAGCTGTAGTATGAGCGTTGAAACTGTAAAGGGCTTTAAAAATATGTTCTTGGGTGGTTCAGGTATGTTCCACACAGTTGTTACAGGTCCCGGTAAGGTTTATCTTCAGTCAATGCCTATCAGTAAGCTTGCTCATGCAGTTGAGCCTTATCTTCCTCAACCTACCGCTTCTTCAAGTGGCGATGGCGGTATAAATATTAAATTAGGCGGTAATTAAACAGCAAATTTAAAGGAGTATTGCTTTGGCAGACAAAAGAAATCCAAACGAAGAAAAGAAAGTGTCCATAAACGATGATTACATAGAGCTTTTAAGCTATGTAAAGAAGAAGGATGAATACGAGGACATTTATAGTCATTCCTCTCACGACGAGGATGAGTATGAAGATGTTTTCAGCGATTCCTCAAAGGAAGGTATTTATATCAGTAGAGGTCGCAGAAGACAAGCCGAGGACGATGGTATTTATATAAGCAGAAATAAGAAGTCTTATCATACCCAGGAAAATGATGAGTATGAGGATGTGTTTTCTGTTGAAATCCCTGCAACACCCACACAGAGTAGAAAGAAAAGCTTGCAGGACACAGACGAAATCTCTGATTTTGAAGAGCGCAGAGGTAAGCGCGTTCCTGAAAAGAAAGGCTCAAAGGGTAAAAAGATAGTCGCAATAATTCTTGCGGTTATATTGGCTTTCGGTGCAATTCTGTTTGTAATGGCAAATGGAGTCGTAGGTGAATTTACTAAAGCCGAGGATATAGAGCATATTGAGGGTGTAGAGCTTGTAAGCGATAAAAATGTCCGCAATATTCTTCTTATCGGTTGCGATAAAGCAAATGGTGGTTCATCCCGAAGCGACAGTATTATGATTGCTTCTGTTAATAAAACAACAGGAAGAATTACAGTTTGCTCAATTCTTCGTGACACTCATTTATATATTCCCGGTAAGCGCGAATCAAAGGTTAATGCCGCGTATGCATGGGGTGGCGCAAATCTTCTTGTTCAGACTATTGAATATAGTTTCGGAATTAAAATTGACGATTATGCAACTGTGAATTTCGAGATGTTTACTGCTCTTGTTGATGGTCTTGGTGGTGTTGATGTTGAGGTTACCGAGGATGAAGCGGATTATATCAATAATCGCCACAGATACGGAAAAGAGGAGAAGCCCGATAAATTTGATAGTGGTGAAAGCGTTCATCTCAACGGCTATCAGGCGCTCTGGTATTCCCGTATTCGTAAGCTGGACTCTGACTTTATGAGAACTCAGCGTCAGAGAAAGGTTATTTCCGCTATTGCTTCAAAGGTTAAAGGACAGATTAATCCTATCGGTATTTTTGGTCTTGTTTCAACTGCAAAAGAGGTTGCTCCATATATCGAAACAACTCTTTCTGCAGCTGATTTCTGGAATCTTATTTTCAGCCTTTCAGGTTGCCTTGCAAAGTCAGGGGCAGATATGGAAGCTCTCCTTGTTTCTCAGCAGATTCCCTTTGATGATACATGGTGGTATTCAACTCAGTGGGATGGCTCAAGTATTTCAATAGACCTTGAAGAAAATAAGCAATTGCTTTATACTCTGCTCTACGAAGAGCCCGTTGAAGAAACAACAGAAGAAATAGCAGAATAAAAAACAAACACAAATAAAAAGTCAGAACTGCGGTTCTGGCTTTTTGTTTATATATATATATCATTATCATTTCCATTATCATTTACCTTATCATTATCATTATCATTATCGGTATTTTTGGTATTTGTATTTATACCATTTTTACCAGTGGTATTTCGCTGAATTTCTACTACATTTCAACATTTGCGATATGCAAGCAAGCTTGCGCGATATATTTTATTTTATAAAAAGCGATATGTTTCGCTACGCTCAACGCGATATAATATAAATCCTTGTTTCGTGTGCCGTTAGGCACATATCGCGCCGCAGGTATATCGCGTCGTCAGATATATCGCGAATCCGTAGGATTTATATCGCTGTGGCTTCGCCACATTTCAAAAAACTATCATACCAAAGCACTCTCTATCATATACTTTCACAGAAGGTATATGAAGGGAGTTAATTTTTATGGACATAACCTTAAAAAAAGAGAACTATAAAATATTGCAGATAATCAAGGACAATTCAATCGAGGAATGTGTTGAGGCGGATTTTTCCTTGCCTGAATATATGCCCGAGATTTTGAGAATCATTAAATCAACCGCTCAGCCAAAGGTTAATTCCTGCAAAGCAGTTGGGGAGAGAGTAACTGTTGATGGTGAGTGCGAGTTGAGAATGATTTATACTGCCGAGGATGGATGCATTTATTCCTTCTCTCAATCAAGACCCTTTACCCGTCATTGTGAAAATAATGTTTTTAATAATGCAACCGATATTAACTGCGAGGCTTCTGTTTTATATGTTAATTGCCGTGCCACAAATACCAAAAGAGCAGAAATAAAAGCAGGTATTGTAATGAAAATCAATGCTTTTATTGAAGAAACAGAGGAGATTATTTCTATTGAAGAGGGTTCGATTGAAAAGAAATGCAAGGCTGTAAGAGCAATGTCCTCGGGCTGCAAAAAATCGAGAGCATTTTCTATGAGTGATACAGCAAGCCTGGCTGTTCCTTGTGCTTTTATTATCAGTACACGGGCAAGTGCTTTTTGCACCGAAATTAAAAAAATCAGTAATAAAATAATGGTTAAGGGCGATGCAGTTGTGGAGGTTTGCTATGTTAATGCAAACGATAAATCCTGCACGGAAAATATCAGACATACTCTTCCTGTTAATCAGATTTTAGAATTTGATGGAATGGAAGAGAGATTTACAGGAAATGTAACGCTTAATGTAACCGCAGTTGATGTTATGCTTAAAAACGAGCAGGATGGAATGGGTAGTACCTTTGATATTGGGTTGAGTATTGATGCATCTGCTTCAATGTGGGAGGAAAAGGAGCTTCTTGTTATAAACGATGCTTATGCAGTTGGTAGCTGTATTGATTTAAAGAAGCAATCTATGCTCTTTTTTACACCGCTTGATGAAATCCGCGATACATATATTTTCAGAGAGGATTTTCAGGTAAGTGGTGAGGGCGTAAGCAGGGTTATGGGCTCAACCTGTGAAATGACAAATGTTGTTGCCAAAAAGGAAAACGACAAGCTTCTGATTATGGCTAATCTCTCTTTATCAGTACTAATTAAGGATTCATCAGGCAGTATTTCCAATGTGAATAAGATTCTTGATCTGAAATACGAAAGAAAAGCAGATTATGAAGAAAATGATATTTTCTGTTTGCCTAAATTGAATATATTCTCACTGGACTGTGCAGAAAAGGGGAATAACAGCATTGATGTAAGAGCGGAGATTAATGTTTCTGCAAGCGTTTTAGGTAAGATATATATTGATGGAGTTACCGATATAACCGAAAGCGAAAACAAGCCAGCGAGAAGCGGGAATGCTATTACAGTTTATTTCCCTGAAAAAAGTGAGAGCCTCTGGTCAATTGCAAGGAGATACAATACAACAGTTAAAGCAATTGCAGAGGAAAACGATTTAGAGGGTGACACAACAGAAAATCTGAAGGTTGTTTTCATTCCTGCAGTATAATTCTTGAAATATTCAAAAATATAGTGTATAATCGCAGAGCAAGGATGGGTTCTTTGCTCTGTAATATTTTTTTGAAAAATATAAAAAAAGTATTGATTTTTTCAATGTGTTGTGATAATATTATCAAGTCTATGTGTGCGTTGTTTCGAGACAACGGCAGTTAATGGCAACATTAAAGCTGGCGGTCCGCTATCTTAAAGATATGAACGCTTGAAAAAATTCGGAGGTTTATTATGGACGCATTAAAACTTATTGCACAAGACAGCCTTAAGGCTGAAAAACCTGCTTTTTCTGTTGGTGATACCGTAAGGGTAGACGTTAAAATCCGTGAAGGTGACAGAGAAAGAATTCAGGCTTTCGAGGGTACTGTTATTGCTATCAATGGTAGCGGTGTAACAGAAACTTTCACAGTTCGTCGTGTTTCTTACGGCGTTGGTGTTGAAAGAGTATTCCCTGTAAACTCACCAAATGTTGCAGATGTAAAGATTGTTCGTTACGGTAAAGTTCGTAGAGCAAAGCTTTATTATCTTCGTGACAGAGTTGGTAAGGCTTCTAAGGTTAAAGAAAAAATTGGCTAATGCCAAACAAAACGTGGGGCAGGTGAAAATCTGCCCCTCATTGTTTAATAATTACTATTTGTTTAGTTTGTATATGAAAGGTGGCAGAATAATGAGTAAAGCAGAAGAAACAACACTTAACTACAATTTCGAAGATGATGTAAAGGGCAAGAAAAAGAAAAAAAGTTCTGAAAAAATGAGCATATTCGATGTTCTTGAACCAATTGTTGC
>JAZRDP010000064.1:0-1169 GCA_045660345.1 Acutalibacteraceae bacterium | reverse complement strand
TGGCATACTGCAAAGCATATGCGGTAACTGAAAAACAGATATATCTTGAAATTGCAGAAAAAACAGCTGGATATGTTGCCCGTGAAATGACCTCTCCCGAGGGCGGATTTTACAGCGCTCAGGATGCCGACAGTGAAGGTGAAGAAGGTAAATACTATTTATTTACCCCCGACGAGATTATTGACCTGCTCGGTAAAGACCAAGGTGAATTGTTGAGTCGTCATTTTGATATAAGCGTCAGCGGTAATTTTGAAGGAAAAAATATTCCCAATCTGCTTCACAGCAGTTCTGTGGAGCATTCATTTGAAGATTGCCTTGAGACGCTTCGTCATTACAGAAAGAACAGATACCGGCTTCACCTCGACGATAAAATTTTAACGGTGTGGAACAGTCTGATGATTGCTGCTTTGAGCGAGCTTTATTTGTACAGCCGTAATGAAAAGTATCTTGATGCGGCTAAAAGAGCAGATGATTTTATAAGAAAAAATCTGTGTGAAAAGGACACTCTTTTTGTAAGCTTCAGAGAGGGAAAACGCGGTGTGCAGGGCTTTATTGATGATTATGCTGCTTATGTTTTCGCTCAGCTTCATCTTTATAAGGCAACATCAGATTGCGGATATATTGAATCAGCAAGGCTCTTTTGCGATAAAGCCGTTAAGGATTTTTCAGATAAGCACGGTGGCTTTTATTTATACAGCGAAGACGGTGAGAAGCTTATTCTTCGTCCTAAAGAAACCTATGACGGTGCTATTCCAAGCGGTAATTCAATAATGGCATATAACCTCGTGCACCTGTCTCTTATTACGGCTGATGATAAATTCACGAAGCTTGCAGAAAGTCAGCTGAATTACATCGCTTCCGATGCATCCGGCTATCCTGCCGGACACGGGATGTATTTAACTGCTCTGTTGGAATATTATGAGCCTCCGATGAAAATTACCGTTGTAAGGGCAGGGGATACGGATTCAACCGATTTGTTACACTCACTGCCGAAGGAAGCTGTTATAATTTATTTGTCGGAGCCGACGGAAGAATATCCTCTCAAAAACGGAAAAACAACTTATTATGTTTGTAAAAAACACAGCTGTATGCCGCCTGTAAACAATCTGAATGAATTGAAATGAATATAACAATAAAGCGAGTGATTTTTTATCACTCGCTTCAACTTT
>JAZRDP010000063.1:0-32700 GCA_045660345.1 Acutalibacteraceae bacterium | reverse complement strand
AGGAATGCGTGGAACACTGTACCTGATGTGTAAAGAGTATGAAGTTCATCCTGTGCATCAAGTGCTTCAAAGATGTCTGCAGTGTAACCAACGGGAAGGTGTGATGAGTTGGTGTAGTAAGGTGTGCCGTTTTCGTTAGCCTGGATAATTGCGGGATAGTGCTTTTTATCGTGTTTTGCGAAGCGGTATGTTGTTGACTCTGCAGGAGTTGCCTCAAGGTTGTAAAGGTCGCCGTAAAGTTCCTGATAGTCAGAAAGTCTTTCTCTCATGTGGTTGAGAACGTCCTTAGCAAATTCCTGAGTTTCCTTGTTTGTCATATCCTTACGGAGCCATTTTGCGTTAAGACCAACCTCGTTCATACCGATAAGACCGATTGTTGAGAAGTGGTTATTGAATGTTCCGAGATATCTCTTTGTATAGGGATAGAGACCTTCTTCAAGAAGCTTTGTGATAATGTCTCGCTTAACCTTAAGTGAACGAGCAGCAATATCCATAAGCTTACCAAGTCTTCTGTAGAATTCCTCTGCATCCTCTGAAAGATATGCAATTCTGGGAAGGTTGATTGTTACAACACCGATAGAACCTGTGCTTTCACCGCTACCGAAGAAGCCACCGCTTTTTTTGCGGAGCTCACGAAGGTCAAGACGAAGACGACAGCACATTGAACGAACATCGCTGGGCTCCATATCGGAGTTTACGTAGTTTGAGAAATAAGGTGTACCGTATTTTGCTGTCATTTCAAAGAGAAGCTTATTGTTCTCTGTTTCAGACCAGTCAAAATCGCTTGTAATTGAATATGTGGGAATAGGATACTGGAAGCCACGGCCGTGAGCATCGCCTTCAATCATAATTTCGATAAAGGCCTTATTAACCATATCCATTTCTTTCTTACAATCGCCGTAAGTGAAATCCATTTCCTTACCGCCAACAATAGCGGGCATATCCTTAAGGTCAGCAGGAACTGTCCAGTCAAGAGTAATATTTGAGAAGGGAGCCTGAGTACCCCAACGAGAAGGTGTATTTACACCGAAAATGAAGGACTCAAGACATTTTTTAACCTGCTTGTAATCAAGGTTATCAACCTTAACAAAAGGAGCAAGATATGTGTCAAAGGATGAGAAAGCCTGTGCACCTGCCCATTCATTCTGCATAATACCAAGGAAGTTTACCATCTGGTTGCAAAGAGTTGCAAGGTGACTTGCAGGAGCAGATGTAATCTTACCGGGAACACCGCCGAGACCTTCCTGAATAAGCTGTTTAAGAGACCAACCTGCACAGTAACCTGTAAGCATTGAAAGGTCGTGGATGTGAAGGTCACCGCTACGATGAGCATTAGCAACCTCTTCATCATAAACCTCAGAGAGCCAGTAGTTAGCAGTAATAGCACCTGAGTTAGAAAGTATAAGACCACCTACTGAATAAGTAACTGTGGAGTTTTCCTTGACACGCCAGTCAGTAACCTTAACATAGCTGTCAACAAGATCCTTATAGTCAAGGATTGTTGATTTCATATTACGGATTTTTTCACGGTTTTTTCTATAAAGAATGTATGCCTTTGCAACATCTGCATAGCCTGCCTGAACAAGAACAGATTCAACGCTATCCTGAACATCCTCAACTGCAACAAGATTGTTGCTGATTTTGGGTTCAAAGTTTGCTGTAACCTTGAGTGCAAGAAAATCGATAATATTATCGTTATACTGTTTGTTGCATGCTTCAAAAGCCTGTTTGATAGCAATTGCAATTTTTTCGATATTAAAATCTGCTATTTTGCCATCACGTTTAATTACCTGATACATAATTCTCCCTCTTTCATTATTATTTTGTTTGCTTCGCAGTACGCACATCCGTACCGAAGCGACCGTAAAAGATAATAACAGAAACGGCGCTTTTTGTCAACAGAAAAAACACAATATATTGTGTTAATTTTCGGTAACTTTTCCGTGAAAACACAAGATATGGTCGCGCTTTTGTGAAAATATAGTAAATATTCACAGTAATTCCGTTGTCTTTTTGTGTAATTTTTTGTCGATATTCCTTTTTAGAATAATATGTACCACAATATGTTGTGTTCAATAACAACATATTGTGGTACATATTGAAATCATAGTCCTCTGATTTGTGCATCGGGGATGTATTTTTTAACTTTTTCAAGCATTTCATACATAACCGCCTTGCTGACGCCTTTGCAACTGCTATCGATAAGCTGACCTGAATCAACAAAATTCTGCAAAAAATACTTCTCTGTTCCCTGAATCCATTCTGCAAGTCTTTCAACATCCTTAACAGTATGGAAATTTTCTGTTACAGTGGTTCTGAATTCATATTCCATACCACTGTTTTTGAGAAGCTCTATGCTTTTTTCAACAGGCGTAATATCAAAATTTTCAAATCCCACAGTTGCACCATATTTTTCAGGACAATTTTTAATGTCCATGGCAACATAGTCTACAAGTCCCAATTCAAGTATTCCTTCAAGTTTTTCAGGGTAACAGCCGTTTGTATCAAGCTTCACGGCAATTCCTGTTTCCTTCAGCTCATATAAGAAGCGCTCAATATCTTTTTGTAAAAGTGGCTCGCCACCTGTAATCGCGATACCATCTAAAACATTTTTTCTTTTCTCAAGATGAGCGAAAATCTCTTCCTCGGTAAAATAATCATCATCCATTTCGGTTACAAGAAGAGCATTATGACAAAAAGGGCAACGCAAATTACAGCCACCTGTGAAAACAGTACACGCTGTCCTACCCGGAAAATCCAATAAAGTAAGCTTCTGAAAACCTTTAATCAACATTTTTATCACCAGTAAAATTATAGCTTCCGAAAATTGTTTCGTCAACCATATTTTGATAGCCAAAATATGCCGATTCCGACTATCAACATACCCAACCCCAATATTTATACAATTTATATAATAATTCAACTGTATTTTGTGTATTTACATTTGGAAATAAATGTGTTATAATGTCGGTACATATATAAGATATTTTGGAGGAAATTATCATGAAAACAAAAAAAGCTCTCGCTGTCCTTTTGGCAGTTGTTATGCTTGTAATGCCTTTTGCAGTTTCTTCTTTTGCTGCATCTGAAAACGGCATTGTAGCAGGCCCTGTAAAAACAGCATACAACGATTCCGAATATTTCACACCCGTTGGTATCGTAGTAAGCTACGAAGGTAAAACTGTTACCTATGTTCCCGGTGACAGCAAATTCCGCTTCACACCCGCTCTTGACGAGCTCCTTACTGTTGAAACAACAGAAGTTATCGTTTTCTATAATAACGAAGTTGTTGGTACTGTAAAAATTTCAGTCGACCATGTTCTCGGCGAGCTTGTTTCAATCGCTAATGGCCACGGTAAATATTGCTTAGGCTGTGGTCAGCTTCATGAATTTGAAGATCACGATGTTCCCGAGTTCATCCCCAACGATGACGGTGGCTTCTTCACATTACAGACCGAAACAGGCTACTGCTCCGTTTGTAAAGCTGAAGTTACTCAGACAATTCCCGGTTCTGAAAAATTCTTAAATGCTTTTGATTCAGAAAATCTTACTTTACTTGAAGCAGAAATCATCGGTTATATCTACACAATTCTTGTTTCTCTCATCCAGTCTTTCCTTAGCATTTCTTAATTAAGGAGGTTATGCAATTATGAAAATTAAAAAAATTCTCTCAGTTTTACTTGCAATTGTTATGATTGCTTCCGTAATGAGTATCAGCGTTTTTGCTGAGGATGTTGCAGTTTATACCGACAGCGTAACTTATTATGTAAAGCCCATAGCTACTTTGAATCGTGAAACATTTTCAGCTGCACTTAATGTTAACTTCTCAAAAATCTCTGCTCTTGACGGCAGCACTGTTGATATAGAAAGCTCCATTATTTCTGTTTCTGCAAAACACATAAGCTACGATGGAACTGTTTACACCGCCGACTATATAGAAGATGCTGACGCTTTCTTTGCTCTTTTTGATAAAGTAGCTGCAGATCTTGCATACGTAAAAGAATTCAACGCAAACAAATCAGAAGATGAAGCAGATCTTCCCGACATATCTCCTGTTGAGCTTACTGTTGAAACAGAGGTTCACATCAGAGACCCCAAAGCATTTGGTGTTTTCGAATACACCATCGATGTTGTTGGTTTCTCAGAGCCTTACACAGTTGGCCTTGGTCCTGTTGACGACATTCTTTCAAACGTTGCTATCCCCGTCAACATTTCCTTCCCCGGTACTATCGAGGAATTTCCCACAATAGCTACCAAAGAAATCACAGGCAAACCCGTAAAAACAGACTATACTGATGCTGAAAAATTCGACCCCACAGGCCTTTCTTTCGACATTACTTTAACAAATGGTGAAACAGGAACATTCACATATTCAGAAGAAACTGCTCATATGTTCATCTGCACACCTACTCGCAATGAAAACTTAACAACCTATGATTCAGAGGTTGCTGTTGCTATCCTCGGTGATCAGGTTTGCAAGGTTCCGATTACAGTTGACCATCAGTGGTCTGCAGGCTATGTAAGCATCACAACTGATAAATATTCCGAAAACAAGCCCGGTTACCACGCTATCGTTTGCGAGGGCTGCGGCGAAGCTCATGATGCACAGCCTCACTGGGTTGAAGACGAAGAGGCTTGGACAGCAAACGGTGATCAGAGCTTCCTTGCTAATGGTACAGAATCTAACCTCTGCGCAGATTGCGGTACAGTTCTTGTAAGAGATGCACACGGCTCCGCAGATTATAACACAGCTCTTGCGGATTACCATTTCATTCGCGTAATCCTTGATTACATCAATATGCTTCTCAGCATTATCAATGGTACAATGAGATAATTTCCTTTTCTTCAATAAATCAACCGCTATCCTTTGGGATAGCGGTTTTATTTTTTATTTAACTAATCAACGCTCAAAAATTTTTTTAAAAAAGTTGACAAAAAGAAAATAGTGTGCTATTTTATAACTGTAATATGTGTGCTATCACAGTTGCAACAATTACTAGGAGGTGATGAAGTGATTATAATTGATACACGCAGCCGAACACCGATTTTCGAGCAAATCAAAGAACAAATTATTAATTTAATCAATATCGGTGAGCTTAAACCCCACGACAAATTGCCCTCAATTAGACAACTGGCTTCAGACTTGGAATTAAATGTTAATACTGTAAAACGAGCTTTTCAGGAATTAGAAAGCGAGCGTGTTACATATTCTCTTCCAGGAAAAGGCGTTTTTGTAAGCGAAAACGCTGTTGCCAATCAGATTGTTTTAGAAAACGCAGAAGCGGAATTAACTCGTATTTTAGCTTCATCAAAAGCAAAAGGCGTATCGCTTGACAGAGTTATTGAACTCGCAAAAACTATTTACGAAAAGGGTGATAAAGATGATTGAAATAAAATCTGTAACCAAAAGCTATGTTGATTATATAGCAATTGATGATATTAACATTACAGTTGAAGACTCTTCTGTTTTAGGTCTTGCAGGCTTCAATGGTAGCGGTAAAACTACACTATTAAATGTATGCGCAGGAATATTCAAGCCTGACAATGGCTGTGTATTATTAGACGGTAAGGATGCTTTTGATAACGATAATGAAAGAGCAAATCTTTTCTATCTTTCCGATGGCTTCTACTTTCCTATAAGTGCCAGCATAAAAACTGCTGCAAAATTTTATGCAAACTACTTTCCGAATTTTGATTTTAAAATCCTCAATTCTGTTTTGGAGATATTCGGACTTGATATCAAGAAAAATGTCCGCAGTCTTTCAAAGGGTATGAAAAAGCAAGCATCACTTGCTATCGCTTTTGCATCAAAGCCCAAATATCTTCTTATTGACGAAACCTTTGACGGACTTGACCCTCATAAAAAAGAGCTTTTAAGAAAGCTTTTGTTAGAATACATCAATGACACAGGCGCATCCGTTATTATCAGCTCTCACGATTTAGGTGAAATTTCTGGAGTTTGCGACCATATTGCAATCATCAACGGCAAGAATGTTATTCTCAACTGCGCAATTGAAGATGTAAGCGAGCATTTCAGAAGAGTTAAAATGATATTTAACCAACCTGTAAATGAAAGCATTTTCAAAGGTATTAATTACCGAAAAATCAAGCTTTCAGGCAGAGCAGTATCAATGATTATATGCGGTGATATCCAAGCAGAAATGCAAAAGCTCAATAGCTTAGGTGCAGAAAGCATAGAAGCAAACCTTCTCACATTAGAAGAAGTATTTTCAGAGGAAACGGAGGTTGTGACTGACAATGAAAAAATCAAATCAGTTTTCAAATAAGCTTATAGCTAAAAAGGATTTAATAAATAGTATAACAACTACATCGGCTCTTTTAATAATTCTTTACGGTTTAGCATTAACCTTTTTTATGATATCACCGGAAAAAGACTATATAAATGGTGGCATTATGTTTAATCTGGCAGGTAGTCTTTTTAATATAAATCAAGAGGCTTATAGATTTTCTTTTGAAACACCTTCTTGCTTAATACTCTCACTTATCGGCGGTATGGCTTTAGGTATTTCTCAATTTGAATTTCTTCACAGAAAAAAATACAACTCTACCCTTTTAAGCTTTGGGATAAGCAGAAGAAGATTATTTTTAAACAGAATAATCATATCATTAATTGCTATGGTAATTGCATTGACAATTCCGAACTTAATTGCATTAAAGCTTAACACAAATGCATACGGATTAAGCTCAGAGCTTTTATCATACTTTGCACTTGAATATTTAAGGCTTTTGCAGGTATTGGTTGTCGGATTTGTTTGCAGCGTAACCGCTTGCTTTTTTGCAGGAAGAACTGTTGAAGCAATAGCTGGCTCAATATCATTAGTTGCATTACCGGTTTCACTTACTTATGTAACAAACATTGTTTTAGAATCATTTCTGTATGGCTTTTCAAACTACTATAATGTTAATGACAGATCTGTTTTCACAATACTTGACCCAACCTATATTACAACTCTGATTTTCAGTACCGTACCCGGAACACACACACTGAACATGCCATTCACAAGAATCGATATAGCAGATTTTGTTGCATCAATAATATGGCTCGTTTTATGCTCAGTGGTTTTAGCTCTCCTCTCTCGTTTTTACAGCAGAAGCTATAAACCTGAGAACTCAGGCTTCAAGGGTATCAACAAGGGCTTGGTTTTCCTTTCTTCGTTCACCATTCCCCTTTTAATCACAGCAATCACCATTGAAGCAATTGATAATTATTTTTACCCTGCTATTTCTGATATCTATCAGAAGATAGCCATAATCCTTGCAGTAGTAATCGGTTTTATCTGCTGTATTATCTGCAATTTGATTATTAACTTTACTCACAAAAAGCTTAAAATTTCTATTATAAGCGGTATATCTTTATGCTTGGTTGTAGCTCTCTGTGTAATTATTGGTGCAACAGGCGTATTTGGAACATACAATAAAGTACCCTCAGCAGAAGAAATTGAAAAGGTAGAAATCACTTCACCCTTTACTGAATTCTTACCTGCAGTTCACGATTACGAAGGCTTTACAGAACAAATCCGATACACCTCAGGCACATCATTAATCGCTACTGATAAAGAGGATATTGAATTAATTCTTTATTTGCACCAGCTTGTAGCTGAGAAAAGCGATAATGTAACGGCATCCGACTTCAAAATCACATACACCAAAAAGGATGGTTCAACATTCTCAAGGGATTATAACTATCTTGGTGAAGATGTCACACAGGAAATTATCAAGCTTTGGGATACAAAAGCAGCAAAAGAGATCTATAAAGAAGCATTGTTCCCAAAGGCAGATGTTAATAATGACGGTGCATTTATACTCGATGAGGTTTATTTAACCTCCGTCAACGCCTTTGTTGCAGATAATGAGGAAGAGAAAGCAATTCTCAACATAACATCAAAGGATGGCGCAACTGCAGAAGTACTTAAAGACATCACCGAAAAGGAAAATACCGAAATCAAAAAAGCAATCTACAAAGATATCTGCTCATTAACCTCTGCAGAATGGTTTACACCCGAAGAAGCCCAGATAGGTAAAATCTCCTTTGCTTATTCAGGATATTTTGGTTACTCTGCAGAAGGCCCCGAAACCTTTGATGTTTATGTAACCCCCTATATGAAAAACACTATAAAAGTCCTTAAAGCGCTTAATCTCTACAAGCATTTTGAATGTAAAAAAGAGATAGAGCAGGTTTATGTTGGTGATATCAAGGAATATGTTTCTTGGGAAAATCGTGGTGTCAGCTTAAGCAAGAAGAACGCGGATGCTGCTGTGCATCAGCCGTACTTCACTCAAAACAGGCGAACAATGAACCAATCTACAGTGTATTCCTTTGGTTATATGAATACTGATGATTTTATTGAAAAACCACCTATTAAAGAAATCACCGACAAGCTTGAAATAAAATCTTTAATTGAAAAAGGTTATATGGCTTACAACATCTGTAACAACGGGAAAATGGTTTTTGTAAAATTCACTGATGACACTTATTCATTCTATGTTATACCTTATGAGAAATAAGAGGTGGTAATATGAAAAGAAAAATATTGGTATTAATTCTTGCTTTAACTATTATACTGTCAACCCTCGGAGCCCTGTATTATACCTCTTACCCTATTATTGGCGTATCTAAAATGGTGGGTTACAGCAACGATAAATTCGAGGATGAATTTCATAGCGAAACTATTACCCTTGTCACAGTAGGAACTGACATAATACCTGATTCGCCTTTACAGAGTAAAAAAATGGATGCTGTTTGGCAATGGAACGATATTATTGGGAAAGATCTTGCTGAACACCGCAAGGATGGCGGTTCAGCCTACAACATCAAGGTTTCAGGAGAAATAGCAAACGGCAAAACAACCTTGCGCTACGAAGGATATATAATCAAAAAGGATGGAGAAAGAATAAACTATCTTCAAGAAAAAACCTTTGATTTTGTTCTTTGCTCAAAAAAGAATTTTTTAACTAACAAATTATAAAAAAGAAGTTGGATTCCTCGGAATCCAACTTCTTTTGTTTATTCAGTATATTCAGTTAATTCAAGAACCTCGCCTGCAACCCCTGTATCAAGGGCTTCAACGCCTTTAAGCTTCTTTTGAATAATATCGTTTCTGTGACGGGCTTCATCAAGGGATTTTCCTGCCTCGTCAATTTTCTTTCTTGCTTTCTCGAGAACATTTCCAAAGGTTTCGTACTGCGTTTTTGCAGCGCCTAAAAGCTTTCTTACTTCATCTGCTTTCTCGTTGATTGCCATAGCCTTGAAGCCCATAGCAAAGGAATTGAGGAGCGCTGTTATTGTAGAAGGACCTGCAATCATGACATTCTGAGCCTGAAGCTTTTCTGCAATACCGCTTTTTGATGAAGCAATCTCTGCATAAAGACCTTCGGTTGCAAGATAAAGAACTGCAAAAGGTGTTGTCTGAGGAACAACAATATATTTCTTGATATCCTTTGCCTCTGCAAGAACTCTGTCTTCAAGAGCTTTTCTTGCTATCTGCAAGCCCTCGGGGTCAGCTCTGTCTGCCGCATCACAAACTCTGACATAATCCTCCAAAGGAAATTTTGAGTCAATGGGCAAGAAAATATCTTCACCGTTTTTATCACTATTAGGGAAACGAATAGCAAACTCAACATGCTCGCTATTATTTTTCGGGGAATAGTTTTTTACATAAAGACCCGGGATTGTCTGATCAAGAATTGATTCAAGCTGAACCTCTGCCCATGTACCTCTCGCCTTAACATTTGTGAGAATTCTGCTAAGAGAAGTAACATTTGTTGTAACACCCTGAGAAAGCTCCTTCATTTCTCCGAGAGATTTATAAACATTTTCAAGCTGCTCGGAAACTGTTTTAAAGGACGAATTGAGCCTTGTTGAAAGAGTAGCGGTCAGCTTTTCATCAACTGTTACTCTCATTTCTTCAAGCTTCTTTTCGTTGCTTTCCTGCATTTTGGAAATAGATTCTCCTATTACCTTTGACTGTCTTTCAGAGCTTTGAATATTCTGTTCCTGAATAGACTTTAAAGATGCGGAAATCTTTTCAGTCAAATCAATTCTGCTCTGGTAATTTTCTTTAAGCATCTGACTTAATTTATCTTCAATTTTACCAAGAGAAGCAGTTGTTTCTTCACGGGATTCTTTTCCTGCTCTCGCCATTTCCTCACGATTACGGCGGAATTCTTCATAAATTGCATCATTGTTTTTATTCTTCTTTAATGAAAGAAGCAACACAATGCAAACAATTGTAAGTGCAACAGTCAATGCACCGAATAGTATTATTAAAATTTCTGTGTTCATAATTATTTATCTTCCCAATTTTTTGCTCGTTCTACTGCCTTATGCCATCCGCTGAGCATATCATCCTTAGTCTGTCCATCAACTGTGGGAACAAAAATTCTGTCAACCTCGCGCACATGCTCGATTTCATCAAAATCCTTCCAAAAGCCAACTGCAAGACCCGCCATATATGCAGCACCTAAAGCAGTTGTTTCAATAAGCTTCGGTCTGTTTACTCTCGAGGATGTCAGATTGGACTGAATCTGAAGAAGAATATTACTTACAGATGCACCGCCATCAACGCGCATTTCGCTCATTAAAATACCGCTATCCTTTGACATAGCGTCAACAAGGTCAGTAACCTGGAAAGCAATGCTTTCAAGAACCGCTCTTGCGAAATGAGCTCTGTTTGCACCACGGGTAAGACCCATAACACAGCCTCTTGCATACATATCCCAATATGGTGCGCCAAGTCCTGTAAATGCGGGTACAAGGTAAACACCATTGGAATCCTTAACGCTTTCTGCAAGGAAGTCACATTCACTGGGCTCGGAAATAAGGCGAAGCTCGTCACGGAGCCATTTTATAACTGAGCCTGCATTAAATGCGCTACCCTCAAGGTCATAGGTAACCTTACCATTAATACCCCATGCAATACCCTCAATAAGATTGTTTTTAGAGTGAATTCGTTTTTCACCTGTGTTCATAAGAAGGAAGCAGCCTGTGCCATATGTATTCTTTGTCTGACCTGCGTTAAAGCAAGCCTGACCGAAGAGAGCTGCCTGCTGGTCACCGATAGCACCTGAAATCGGTATTCCTGCCAAGGCTTTAAGTCCTGCGATATCTTCTGAAACATAGCCATAAACATCGCTACATTCTTTTACCTCGGGAAGAATACTCATAGGAATACCAAGCTCGTTACAAAGCTTTTCATCCCAACAAAGCTTTTCAATATCAAAAAGCATTGTTCTTGCAGCATTACTATAATCAGTAATGTGAACCTGCTTGTTTGTCATATTCCAGATAAGCCAGGTTTCAACAGTACCGAAAAGAAGCTTCCCGTCCATAGCAAGAGTTCTTGCTTCCGGAACATTATCAAGAATCCATTTGATTTTTGTTGCGCTGAAATAAGCGTCTATAAGAAGACCTGTTTTTTCCTTTACATACTCTTCAAGACCATTTTCTTTAAGCTTTTCGCAAATGGGTGCAGTTCTTCTGCATTGCCAAACAATTGCATTATAAACAGGCTTACCTGTGTCCTTATTCCAGAGAATTGTTGTTTCTCGCTGATTGGTAATACCAATTGCCGCAATCTCCTTGGGATCAATTCTGCCGTAATCAATAGCAGCAGAAAGTGAACGCATCTGAGAATCAAGAATTTCATAAGGGTTATGCTCAACCCAACCTGTATTGGGATATATCTGTTCAAACTCATACTGTGCCTTTGAAACGATTCTACCCTTTTTATCAAAAACAATTGCTCTTGAGCTTGTTGTACCTTGGTCGAGAGCAACAACATATTTTTTCATATCAAAAACCCCTGACAATATTTATTACGATTATAGTTAGTCGAAACAGTGTAAAATTACACTGTTTCGATACCAAATATATAATTTGGTATCGAATTTTCTTTGAAAATTCGACTATAATCCTTTCAATGAATGTAATGCAAAATTGTATTTATAAAAAACAATTTTGCTAAAAGCCGATAAAATCGGCTTTTGCGAAACGCGACTGCGTTTCGACAAATTACCATCATTATATTAAAGCCATTGAAAATCTTCATACATTACTACATGATCCTTTTCATACTCAATACCCTTAAGCGTTGCTTTTAAGATATTGGCACTACTAAGACCAACAGTTGTCTGTGCCACATAAACCTTTGACTGATAGGAAATTGTGTATGATACCACTTCTAGATTGTTTCCAGTTATATCAACAACCAAAGTGAGCACACAGTTTTTAAACTCACGAAGCATTGCTGTTTCGCCTGAGCTTGCCTTCATAAGCGACATTAATGTTGTGTTCTGCTCCTGAATTATCTGAGAGGTATTAAGTACCTTTGCATAAGCAGACTGACCTGCCATTTCAATCTCTGCATCAGGAAGTGCAATTTCAATTGTTAATAAAGCCTGGTTATTCTCATTTGTATATGATGCTCTTGAACCAAAAACATCTGTGACAGAAAGATTGGAAACAAAATCCTCGCCTTCAACAGCAAAGTCATCATAATTACTTGTACCGGAAGCAATTACAGTAACTGTGTTATCCTCGTCTTCTTCAACAAGACTTTCTTCAACCATAGAAGCAATGCCCTCTGCGGTTGCATTACCAAAAACAGGAAGCTCAACCTCTTTGATGTTAAAGTTTGTAAGATTATCAGATTCAATTTTTGTATTTGTAACTAAAATTGTTTTGTTTTCGCTATCTTTAACACGGTTTAAGGCTGTGTTAAATAAATTAACAAGTGATTCTTCGTTTCCGAATACACCGCCACCATCAAATCCACTGAACGCACCTGATGGCTGAAGAGTTGCAAGACCTGCCGCACCGCGAAGAATCTGACGGGCATCAAAAATTGTTATGTAGCCATCAAAATTCACATCAGAACGGATTAACTGAGCTTCATCCTCTAAAAGAGCAAGGCCTGATGCTATTTCGAGGGCAATACGGGCATCCTTTGTATCAACAACACCGTCACCGTTGACATCGCCATAAAGAATTTCTTCTGTATATGCCGCATTAGCAGTAAAACCAACTGACATTACAGAAAACAAAAGTGCAACAACTGTTAAAACAGTAATAAACTTTTTAAACATCTGCTTTTCTCCTTTATCTGATAGCCTCAAGAATATCTTTAACAGAATCTAAAACATATTCAGGTCTTACATCGCTATTTTCATAGTCCTCCATTGTTGTTTCACCAGAAAGAACCAAAACAGAGGTTACACCTGCATTTATACCTGTTTTAACATCAGTATAAATTCTGTCACCAACCATTGCAATCTGCTCATAAGGAACATTTTCTCTTTTTGCGAGAATATCAATCATTGTTCTGTCAGGCTTACCAAGGAAAATGGGTCTTCTCTTAACTGCACATTCAAACATATCTGCAAAGCTTCCGCAGTCAGGAAGATATCTGCCACCCTCAATAGGACAAACCATATCAATATTTGTTGCGTAGTATTCTGCTCCGCCGTCAAGCAGGTCACAAACTATGCGGATTTTTTTATAATCAAGCTCGGTATCGTAGCCGAGAAGCACAAGATCTGCACCAACGCCATCCTCGCTTATATTAACACCATATTTCTTAAGCTCTGTTTTGAGGGATTCTGTTCCGCAAACATAAACTAAAGAATCCTTTTTATTTTCCTGCAAAAACATTCCTGCAGCCATACCCGATGTAAAAACATTTTCTTTCTCACAAGGGAAATCAAGAGAACGCATTTTCTCTACATAATCCATAGCGTTTTTTGATGAATTATTTGTAAGGAAAATGAAATTCTTTCCCTGCTCTTTAAGAGTTTCAAGAAACTCCTTCGCACCGTCAATAGGGTCATAGCCCAGATTTACTGTGCCGTCCATATCAAGTAAATATAATGTAATATCTTTTAAATCTGCCATAATCTTACCTACCGTAAAGTTTATTTAATTCTTTTAATTCTTGTTTGTTTATTAAGTTTAACTGGTCTTTAGTGATTCTGTAAAGCCAGTTACCCTCTGCCCTGCCGGGAACATTAAGTCGGGTATCATTACCATAACCCAACAAATCCTGAACAGGGAAAATTGCAAGGCCCGCACTACTTGCCATAATTGTTTTGATTATTGCTCTGCAGCCCTTTTCATTCCACTGATTTTCATCACAGGAGCAGTAACGCATAATGTCATTTTTCTGCTCATAGGGAGTTTCCCATAAATAGCCTAAAAGAGTGTTGTTATCATGAGTGCCTGAATATGCAACACAGTTGTTTATGTAATTATGGGGCTTATGGGGTGTTTCTCCCCCTAAGAAGCCAAACTGGAAAACCCTCATACCAGGGAATCCGCTTTCTTCTACAAGCTCAATAACCTCTTTTGTTATATCGCCCAAGTCCTCTGCGATAATAAGCTTATCTCCTGAAACGCTTTTTATTGCATTTATAAGCTTCATACCAGGACCCTTAACCCATTTACCCTCTTTAGCAGTTTTAGCGTCACCCTTTACTGACCAGAAGCTTTCAAATGCTCTGAAATGGTCAATTCTTATGCCGTCAAAAAGCTCAAGATAGGATGAAACTCTGTCCTTCCACCATTTGAAATCTTCTTTTTCCATAGCAGCCCAGTCATAAAGAGGATTACCCCAAAGCTGACCATCTTCTGCAAAATAATCCGGCGGAACACCTGCCACATCGGTCATTTTATTGTTATCATCAACAAGGAATAGCTGTTTATTGAAATACACATCCGAGGAATCGAAGGAAACATAAATCGGCACATCGCCAATAATTTTTATACCCTTTTCATTAGCGTGTTTTTTAATATCTGCCCACTGTGTGAAAAACTCATACTGAATAAAGCGCCAACCGAACTCAACATCCTCGCTATAGGAATCATTTCCCCAGACAGTCCACTCTTTATTTTCATTGGTATATTTCAGCGCCATAAAAACACAAAAGTCTTTAATATGCTCATGTTTTTCTATAAATTCATTAATCTGCGCTTTTTGTTCTTCATTAACCCTTTTTGAAGCAGTTATAAGAAGATTTACTCTTTCCTCGCTTAATCTGTCAAACTCGCAGGAGTAGGGAGTTTTCTGACGAGAAGCGCTTAATTCTGCATCTGAAAGCAAGCCCTTTTCATAAAGCTTTTCTAAATCCACAAAATACGGATTGCCTGCAAAGGTAGAATATGATTTATAAGGAGAATTACATTCATCAACTAAACCAAATGGAAGAACCTGCCAGTATGTAAAACCGCAATAGGAAAGAAAATCTATAAATTCCTTTGCGGATTTTCCGAAGCCACCGCAAGAATAATCACCCCAAAGGGATGAAATATGTAAAAGCACACCGCTTTTTCTTTCCATCAAAACCACCACTAACAAAACATAATCATATTTATAATAGTATAACATATTATACTATTTCTTGTAAATAGACAAAGCATTAAAAGAGTATTAACAAAAGAAAAACCCACCAACCGAGGTTGGTGGATTTCAAATAAGCTTTGATTAAGCAGCAGCCTTTGTTGAAGCGATAAGCTCCATAAATGCTTCTGTAAATCTTGAACCAGAAGTATCGCTGATAACATTGATTTCTTCGTTTTCTGTAAACAATGAGTGGAACTCATTATCTCTGAGAACATAACCTGCCTGGTCGTTGCAAAGACCGAATACCATAATATTTTCGCAGGTTGTGAAGTTCTTGAGAGGCTCATAAGTCCATTCTTCACCTGTCCAGGAAGCATCACCTGATTCGGGACCGCCATAGATAAGAGCGGGCTCAAACTCACCGGGGCAAAGGAAGATAGCAACTTCGTTACCAAGCTCCATATAACCGATTTCTGTAATCATCTGATAATCATCAGCTGTTTTAACGATAACAGGATTAAGAACATCTTCGCGAGCTGCAAGTGTAAGAATTTCGTTTGTTACATCAAGACGAACCTCTGACATTTTAATGTTAAGAATAGGTGCAAGAGGCTTATCGTTATCAATAGCGATAACTCTTTCTGCTACTGCTTCGCCGTATGCAATCATTCTGTCAACGCCGTCAATTTCTTCGGGTAACTCAAGAGGATCGCAGTCAGTTGTAATAGCAAGCTCAGCACCCTGAACATAAACTACATTTGCGCCTGTTTCCATCTTGATTTTTCTTTCGATGTAATAGGGGAAGTCAGCTGTAAGTTCATCGGGACCTGCACCAAGCATTGTACAGTGGATACCTGCTTCAAGAACCCAGATTTCTGTTGTACCGTCATCGGGAACAAAGCGAAGTCTGTTAATATTCTGGTCGTAAGAAATAGGCTCACGTTTATCGTGAATGAGCTCTTCTATATCTGCATAACCGTATGAAAGCTCACCGGGCTTCATAGCCTTAACTGCTCTCTTCATAGAGAGAACTGTTTTTTCATAAAGGTTTTCCATAAATTCCTGATTTTTGGAAACCTTAAGGTCATCAAGAAGTCCGCCTACTGCAGCATTACCTGTGTTCATAAGAAGTGCCTGAGCAAGAGGAACGTTCATACCGAGTGTATCGATACATGAGTGCTGATGAAGAACTGAAACATTGATAGCAACAACATTGTTGTTTGTTGCAAATTCTTCCATTCTTTCACGGATGATCTGAATATCGCCACGAGAAAGACCGAAGCCATCGATAACAGCCTGAATAACAACACCACTAACGCCGTCTGATACTGCGTAAACGCGAACTCTCTGGTCATCAATAACTCTTACGGGAACACGACCTGCGATGGGTTCAAGAGAGCCTGCAAGGAAATAGTCGCCGCTTGTTACATCGATACCATCGAGAAGAGATGCGCCTGCATAACCCATTTCCCATTTAGCACCTTCAGTAACTTCTGTATCAAAAGATTCTTCACCTGTGTAGAAGTATTCAGGAACATATTCTTCCTGACCTACCCACTGGTCATCATATCCGGGCCAGAACTGGTTCAGATATGTAAGAACAAAAGAAAGAAGTTTATCAATAAACTGATTGAAAAAGTTTTCGATGTTGAAGTTTTCGATATTGATATCATCAAGGTTGATATCTTCAAAGCTGATGCTGTCAAATGAAATATCTGCTGCACCAACGGGAACTGCAACTACCGAGAAAGTAAGAATAAGTGACAGGATAACTGCCAATACCTTTTTGGACATAGGTACTCCTCCTTATATTATATACATATTGATTATATATCTTTTTTCTTAAATAATCAATATTAATTTACGCACTTGTTTTTTCTTTGGCATTTTTAGCCAATTCTTCTTCTATCATTTTGTTAATATTGTTCTTACCCATATGTCTGTAAGGCTTTTTTCTCAAAATGAGGTACATAATAACTGCACCGAGGGCATTACAAATTGCATCCTCCATAGTATCCATAATGGCAAAACGAGCCTCTAAACGCTCGGGCTCAAGAGGAATGAGCATAAAGAGCTCTTCTAAGCTACCTGCTTCTTTGATTGCAAGCTCAAGGCTCCAATGCTGAGCATCTCCGCCGAACCACTGGTCAAATGAGAACTCAAACAATTCCCATCCTGCTGCAAAAACGAATGCAAGACCAAAAGCACCAAGAGTGATATATTTAGCGGGAACTATAAGCTTGTCTCTCAACTGCATAGCACAGATAAGCTCATAGCTGATAAACACCGCTTCCATACAACCAAACAAATGAAGTGCTTTATCATAAGCCGGAATTATATAGTAGAAATTAAGGAATGCTCCGCCAAACGAAGCGAGAAAAAATCCGAGAATAGTGATATTCTGGAAATATGCTGAAAAATAGCGTGGGAATGTTTTTGCAGGGAAAGCCTGACAAATTTCAAAGGCAAACATACCCAAAAGATTTGCAGCCATCTGCATTGGCTGATACATTCCCAATTCATCCGATTCAACAAGGCGAAGAATAATTCCGCCAATCATCAGAAGTCTTAATGTCCACCAATATACGAGCTCCCAGGGCTTACACATACCGAGAACTCTTTTAAAATAACCTTTTCCCATGTCTCTTCTCCTAAAAAAATTTATCTAATAAATAATACCAAAACAAGGGCGATATATTTTTCTTTTTTGGAAAATAAAGGTTAAGAATGACTTAAATATTCGAAAATTTCACATCCCCCTATCAAATTTATTAATTTATGTTGAAAATTTCACAAATAGAATGTATAATGTAAAATGGATTTGAATGGAGATAAGGAGTGACAAGTGTGGCTAAACGCGACAGCTATATTTCCTGGGACGAATTCTTTATGGGTGCTGCAATGCTCTGCGCCGAAAGAAGTAAAGACCCCAACACTCAGGTTGGTGCTTGTATCGTAAACGACGAAAACAGAATTTTATCTGTTGGTTACAACGGCTTTCCCGCAGGATGCGATGACAATGTTTTTCCTTGGGACAGAAGCGGTGACGACCCTTATGACACCAAATATCTCTATGTTTGCCATGCTGAGCTTAATGCAATTCTCAACTGCCGAGGCAGAAGCCTCGCTGGAAGTAGAATATATGTTGCGCTCTTCCCCTGCAACGAATGTGCAAAGGCAATAATCCAGAGTGGTATCAAGGAAGTTGTTTATCTTTCTGACAAATATGCCGAAACATCTTCAACAAGAGCATCAAAAAGAATGTTTGATGCAGCGGGCGTTAAATATACAAAGCTTGTTCCCACCAAAAAAGAGCTTGTTCTCAACTTAAGAGAAGAAGATATCTAATCGGCTTTGCCCCGATAATTTTGCATTTTGCATTTTGCATTCTGCATTAATCGGTAAAAGATAGTTTATAAAAAATTTTAAATATATAGGAGTGTTAAAAATGCCTTTAGTAAACGCAAAAGACATGCTCACAAAAGCAAAAGCAGGCCAGTACGCAGTTGGTCAGTTCAACATCAACAACCTTGAATGGACAAAATCCATTCTTCTTACCGCTCAGGAAATGAATTCACCTGTTATTCTTGGTGTTTCTGAGGGTGCAGGTAAATATATGTGTGGCTTCAAAACAGTTGCTGATATGGTTAAAGCTATGATTGAAGACCTTAACATCACTGTTCCTGTTGCTCTTCACCTTGACCACGGTTCATACGATGGTGCAAAGGCTTGTATCGAAGCAGGCTTCTCATCAATCATGTTCGACGGTTCTCACTACCCCATCGACGAAAACATCGCAAAAACAAAAGAACTCGTTGCAACCTGCGAAGAGTTAGGTCTTTCTCTTGAAGCTGAGGTTGGTTCTATCGGCGGTGAAGAGGATGGCGTTGTTGGTGCAGGCGAATGCGCTGATCCCGACGAATGCAAAATGGTTGCAGATCTTGGTGTAACAATGCTTGCAGCAGGTATCGGTAACATTCACGGTAAATATCCTGAAAACTGGGCAGGTCTTTCATTTGACACACTTGCAGCAATTCAGGAAAAAACAGGTACAATGCCCCTCGTTCTTCACGGCGGTACAGGTATCCCCGCTGATATGATCAAGAAAGCTATTTCTCTCGGTGTTTCCAAAATCAATGTTAACACAGAATGTCAGCTTGCATTCCAGGATGCAACAAGAAAATACATCGAAGCAGGCAAAGACCTTCAGGGTAAGGGCTTCGACCCCAGAAAGCTTCTTGCTCCTGGCTGCGAAGCTATTAAAGAAACTGTTCGCGAAAAAATCGAGCTCTTCGGTTCAAAGGATAAAGCTTAATTATGAGCGATAAAAAAAAGCGGAGCTTAATAATTGTTCTCTGTGTCCTTGCAGTAGTTATCGCGATAGTTGCAATAGCCTTTGCCCCCTTCGGTAAAAAGGCTACCGGAGATTCAGATTCTCCCAACATTTCTGATATTACTGAAATCACACAGACAACAACTCAATTCAGTACGACCTCAGAGCTGTCTGATACTACTGAAACCACTGTTCCTTCAACAGAAACAACCTTTGTGGTTCCATCTTCAACAGACCCCATAGTAAACCCCAATAAAAACTACACGTTTTTTATTGATAAAACTGTCTTCGAGTCAAGAGAAGATTCTGATGGTATAACAACTCTTACAGCAAAGGATAATGGAAATGTTAAAATGACCATTACACCCGTAAGAGAAATGAGCTATAAGCAGTGTTGTACCGCTACTGCAAAAAATCATAAAAAGTTAAGCAGCTCCGCAGCACTTAAAATCGAAAACACAAATTCTGTATATCGCTCCCAGACAGGAGACACCGATAGTGATATTATCACAACAGTATATTGTGTCGACGATAAAAAAGGTGGTTGCATAGTAATCGAGTGCAGAACACCCGTCAACGCAACCAGCTATATGGAAACAATTGAAATTATGCTTTCAATGTTCAAGGTTATTTGAAATTCAAAATGGGATGTAAAAACGCTTGGTTTTTACATCCCATTTTATTTTACATATAAAAAGCTTTATACCACTCTGCAAATTTTCTCAAACCATCACGCAAAGGTGTAGAGGGTTTAAAGCCTAAATCCTCCTCGAGTGCGGATGTGTCTGCAAATGTAACCGGAACATCACCGGGCTGCATAGGAACTAACTCCTTATGAGCTTCAAAATCATAATCCTCGGGAAGCACACCTGCTCTTACAAGCTCCTGCTGAAGAATGTTAACAAAATCCAATAAGTTTTCAGGACTACTGTTACCGATATTATAAACTCTGTAAGGTGGTACGGGCAATCCGTCCTCACCATTTGCTTTTTCAGGCGCGCAGGTCATTACCCTTTTTACGCCCTCAACAATATCGTCAACATAAGTAAAATCTCTTTTACAGTTTCCGTAATTGAAAATCTGAATAGTTTCACCCTTGATAAGCTTATTTGTAAAACCGAAATATGCCATATCAGGTCTTCCCGCAGGGCCGTAAACTGTAAAGAATCTCAAGCCTGTTGAGGGAATATTATATAATTTTGAATATGAGTGAGCCATAAGCTCATTTGATTTTTTTGTTGCCGCATAAAGAGATACAGGGTTATCAACCTTGTCATCTGTTGAGTACGGCACTTTTTTATTTGTTCCGTAAACGCTTGAGGATGAAGCATACACAAGATGCTCAACAGGGTAATTTCTACAAGCCTCAAGAATATTATAAAAACCGATAAGATTGCTTTCGATATACGCATCAGGATTGGTAATAGAATATCTTACGCCTGCCTGAGCTGCAAGGTTGACTACAACATCAAATTTATATTGCTCGAATAAATTATTGATAAGCTCTTTATCAGCAAGATTTCCTTTTACAAAAATCCAACTTGACTTTGATTTCTCTGAAATAACCTTTTCAATTTCTTTAAGTCTGTATTCTTTGATTGAAACATCGTAGTAGTCATTTACGCTATCCAAACCTACAATAGTTATTTCTTCGGTTGTATTAAAAAGTTCAATAACAAGATTAGAGCCGACAAAACCGGCAGCACCTGTTACAAGAACAGTCTTTTTCTCTAAACAAACATTTGGTGTCAGCATATTCCCTTGTACTCCTTTTTTACCTGCTCATAGCTTTCAAGATTACCTATATCGTATCTTTTTCCGGGCATTTCCATAGCGTGAACTGATGTTTCCTTGCAAAGCCATGCTATATAACTACCTGGGGCATCTGTACCACAACCGCTTTCAATACCCTTTTCAACAAGAGCGGTATCTTCTTTTGTGTAATAATAAAAGGGCGGGCAACACCAATTTGTAGCAGGTGTAAGTGATTTTTCAGTCATTTCCACAACCTTATCATTATCATCTATAGTTACTACACCACTTTTAAGAAGCTTGCTTTTATCAGGCTGGAAAAATCTCATAATACAAGAGGTTTTTTTCTCTTTTGCGTAATTGATAAATTTTGTAAGGCTGAAATCCAATACATTATCGCCTGCAATTACAAGCACATCCTCATCAATACTCAGGCTATCGATTGCAAACTGAATATCCTTAACTGCGCCAAGACGAGTTTCGTTTGATTCGGTCATATCATCAAGAACAGTGATTTTCTGTTCTTTTTCTTTTGCCCATTCTTCAAAATGAGAAACGAATTTATGATTAGAAATAACCACATATTCGTTCACCTCGCCTGCGGTATCGATATCGTCGATCAACCAATCAAGAATGGTCTTTTCTCCAATTTTCAACAAAGGCTTGGGGAAATTTTCTGTTAAAGGGTAAAGTCTTGTGGCATAACCTGCCGCTAAAATCAAACATTTCATAATTCTACTCCGTCTGCACTATCGCATATATAAATTGAGAACTTTTCCTTAAGCTCAGGGAAAGCTGCAAGATAGCCTGATGTCATTTTTTCTTTTATGCTCTCTTCAAAGCTTGGGTCAATAAGTGCCATACAGCAGCCCTTGAATCCTGCACCACTGAAACGGCCACCATATATACCATCAGTCTGAGTCATAATTTCATAAAGAGTTTTAAGCTCGGGGGAGCCTGTTTCCCAGTTGTAAATAGAAGAATTACCGCTTTCAAAGGAAAGTCTGCCATACTCCTCCAAATCACCTCTGCGCCAAGCCTCAGCGCCCTTTTCAACTCGTTGAAATTCTGTGTACCAATGCTCTGCTCTTTTCGCAAAGTTTTCAGGCAATCTGTTCTTATACTTAACAAATTCCTCAAAAGGAACCTCGCGAAGATTTGTTTCATTGAATTTACCATACTCCATACCGGCATAAGCCTTAAGAGCATACGCAGCAGAACGGGCTTCATCAACTCGCATATTGAATTTTGAGCCTGCAAGAGTTCTTTCAACACCACTGAAGAATATTGCTATTTTATACGGTTTCATTTCAGAATGAGTAGGTATCAATTCATAAGAATCGTCCAAAGTATCAAGATAAAGAAGGTGGTTTTTCTTTGAATAAACCTCACAAGACTGATCAAGCTTACCGCAAGATACACCAACATATTTATTCTCGGCAGCCAACGCAATATTAATAATTTCAGCCTGTGAGGGATGAATATTATTAACCTTGCAAAGAGCTGAGAGGAAAGAAATAATAACTGCTGCAGAGGAGGAAAGACCACCAATAGGTAATGTTCCTTCAATAACACCACAAAGCCCAACAGTCAAAGGAAACCTTCTTGCTAATTCAATTGTTGCACCTCTGAGATAATCTGCCCAGTCGTTTTCCTTAACCTCAGGAACAGAGTTGATGTGGAACTGCGCTCTCTTTTCAAACTGAAGAGAATTAAGCTCAATAACACCATTCTGCTTAGGCTTATATGCAATATGAATACCCTTATCAATTGCAAGACCTGTAATTTTCCCTAAATTATGATCAACATGGGCACCCAAAGGACAGATACGATAAGGACAAAAGGCTACGCCCTCAGGACTTTTATTATAAATAGCTTCAAATTTATCTATACATTTCATAAATATATCCCTTTCAGATGAAAACCGTGTATCATTCCGGTTTGATAAAAATCAGAATTTTCTCCAAACCATTTTGTTTACAACCCCTGTATAGCTCTGAATAAGCTTAACAACCTTGGTTGAAACATTTTCTTCCACATATGTGGGAACAGGAATACCGAAATCACCATTTTCATTCATATCAACCGCAGTTTCAACTGCCTGAACAAGTGACTTTTCATCAATACCCGCAAGAACAAAGCAAGCCTTATCAAGTGCTTCAGGGCGCTCTGTGCTTGTTCTGATGCATACTGCAGGGAATGGCTTGCCAACAGAAGTAAAGAAGCTTGATTCCTCGGGAAGAGTTCCACTATCGGAAACTACTGCAAAAGCATTCATCTGCAAATTATTATAATCATGGAAGCCCAAAGGCTCATGACGGATAACTCGTTTATCAAGCTGGAAGCCACTTTCTTCAAGTCTCTTCCTTGAACGAGGGTGGCAGGAATAAAGTATAGGCATATCATACTTATCTGCAATTTTATTAATAGCATTGAAAAGAGATAAGAAATTCTTTTCTGTATCAATATTTTCTTCTCTGTGAGCAGAAAGAAGAATGTAATTTTTCTTTTTAAGACCTAACTTATCAAGAATATCTGATGCTTCAATATCCTTGAGATTTTCGTGTAAAACCTCAGCCATAGGTGAGCCTGTTACATAGGTTCTTTCCTTAGGAAGACCACATTCGTGAAGATATCTTCTTGCATGCTCACTGTAAGCAAGATTAACATCAGAAATAATATCAACAATTCTTCTGTTTGTTTCTTCGGGAAGGCACTCGTCCTTGCAACGATTACCTGCTTCCATATGGAATATGGGAATATGGAGTCTTTTTGCAGAAATTGCAGAAAGGCAGGAATTAGTATCACCAAGAATAAGAAGTGCATCAGGCTTAATCTGATTCATAAGCTTATATGAACAGTTGATAATATTACCAACAGTTGCACCAAGGTCATCGCCTACTGCATCCATATACACCTCAGGATTTTCAAGCTTTAAATCCTTGAAGAAAACTCCATTAAGATTGTAGTCATAATTCTGACCCGTATGAGCAAGTATACAGTCAAAGTATTTACGGCATTTGTTGATAACTGCTGCAAGTCTTATAATTTCAGGACGAGTACCTACAATTATAAGAAGCTTTAATTTTCCGTTATTTTTAAAAGAAATATCTGAATAGTCTAATTTAATGTCCATTTCTTTACCTCATTTATTCTACTATTTCAAAGAAGGTATCCGGATGGTCGGGGTCAAACTGCTCATTAGCCCACATCACAGTAACCAAATCCTCTGTAGCAGAAAGATTTATAATGTTATGTGTGTAACCGGGAAGCATATGAATTGCTTCGATTTTTTCTCCGCTTACCTCAAAATTAAGAACCTCGTCAGTTCCGATTTTCCTTTGCTGAATAAGACCCTTACCGGAAACAACAATAAAGAATTCCCATTTTGTATTGTGCCAATGCTGACCCTTTGTGATTCCGGGCTTTGAAATATTCACGCTGACCTGACCGCATTTTTCTGATCTGATAAGCTCTGTAAAGCTGCCTCTCGGGTCAACATTCATTTTCAAGGGAAAAGAAACCTTTTCTTTGGGAAGATATGAAAGATATGTTGAATAAAGCTTCTTTGCAAATGAATTATATGGTATTTCAGGCATCAATAATGTTGAGGGTTGTTTTTTAAACATATCAAGCAAATCAACAATTTCACCTAAGGTTACCTTATAAGTTATGGGGCAATAACAGAATTTGCCATCTGCCTTTGCAACCTCATTAAGTCCGTCAAACTCACAACGATGAGGCATACCTCTTAAGATTGCAAACATTTCGTCAACAAGGTCATCAATATAAAGAAGCGTAAGCTCAATTGCTCTGTCATTTACCTGAATAGGTAAATCGTTTGCAATATTGTTACAGAAGGTTGCAACCGCACTATTGTAATTGGGTCTGCACCATTTGCCGAAAAGATTGGGGAAGCGATACACATATACACTTGCGCCTGTTTCTTCAGAATATCTGAAGAACAAATCCTCGCCTGCTTTTTTACTCTTACCATAGTCACCCTCAGCATATCTGCCTATAAGAGTTGCCTGAAGTGAGCTTGAAAGCATAACAGGACAAGTATTATTATATTTTTTTAAGGTATCAAGAAGCGTTGAAGCAAAGCCGAAGTTCCCCTCCATAAACTCTTCCTGATTCTGAGGACGGTTTACACCTGCAAGGTTAAAAACAAAATCTGCTTCCTTGCAATATGTATCAAGAAGAGCCTTGTCAGTATCGATATCGAACTCAAAAATTTCAATATTACTGTCGATTCCTCTTGTTTTGTCCTTACCCTCTTGAACATTTTTAAGTGCGGCACAAAGATTTTTTCCAACAAACCCCTTTGCACCAGTAACAAGAATTTTCATTTATTTATTCTCCCAAGCTGCAAGCTCATCTCTGATGTATTGAAGAGAAAGAAGCTTTTCCTTAACCTCTTCTACATTAAGAAGGTCTGTGTTATTTGAATTGAACTCACTGAGCTTTACTCGCTCTGTGTCGCCCTCTTTGAAATATTTATCGTAGTTAAGACCGCGCTTGTCGCTGGGAACACGATAGAAATCGCCCATATCAATCGCATTTGCACATTCTTCATTTGTAAGAAGAGTTTCATACATTTTTTCGCCATGACGAATACCGATAACCTTGATTTCAGTTTCGGGATTGAAAAGCTCTGTAACTGCTTTTGCAAGAGTTTCAATTGTGCAAGCAGGTGCCTTTTGAACAAGAATATCACCTGTTACACCATTTTCGAAAGCGAAAAGAACAAGGTCAACAGCTTCATCAAGTGACATAATAAATCTTGTCATTGAAGGCTCTGTGATTGTGATAGGTTTACCCTGCTTAATCTGTTCAATCCAAAGAGGAATAACTGAACCTCTTGAACACATAACATTGCCGTAGCGAGTGCAACAGATTTTTGTTTTTTCTTCGCTTACGGTTCTGCTCTTTGCAACAATAACCTTTTCCATCATAGCCTTTGATGTGCCCATAGCATTTACGGGATAAGCAGCCTTATCTGTTGAAAGGCAGATACAGGTTTTAACCCCTGCATCAATTGCAGCAGTAAGAACATTTTCTGTACCGATAACATTTGTTTTAACTGCTTCAATAGGGAAGAATTCACAGGAAGGAACCTGCTTTAATGCTGCTGCGTGGAAAATATAATCCACTCCATGCATCGCATTTTTAACAGAAGCCAAATCGCGAACATCGCCAATAAAGAATTTAATCTTTTCAGCAACCTCAGGCATCTTTGCCTGAAATTCATGACGCATATCATCCTGCTTTTTTTCGTCACGGGAAAGCACACGGATTTCACCGATATCCGTCTTCAAAAATCTGTTAAGTACAGCATTACCAAATGAACCGGTACCACCTGTAATCATAAGAGTTTTTCCTGTAAATAATGACATATTTAACCCTCCATTATTATTTCTCATTACCTATTTGTAAAATTGTTTCAATTTTTGTTTTCACCATATCAAAAGCCGTTTTGTTCATTCCGCCGTTTATTATAATGTCAGCAAAATGTTTTGTAGGCTCGACATAAAGATTATGCATTGGTTTAACCGTAGATAGATATTGTTCAATAATACTATCAATGCTCCTACCTCTCTCAACAACATCTCTCTTAAGTCTTCTGAGAACTCTTTCGTCCGCATCTGCTTCAACATAAATCTTAATGTCAAGTTGCTCTCGCAAATCATTATCTGCAAAAGTAAGAATTCCATCAACTATTACAATTCTTCGTGGAGAAACCATACGAATCTCACTTGAGCGAGTGTGCTGAGAAAAATCATAAATCGGACAGTCTATTATTTTACCAGCCTTTAAATCTTTGAGGTGAGTTGCCAACAAACTTAAATCTAAAGCTTCTGGCATATCATAATTGAGTTTTGTACGTTCTTCAAACGGTATATCATCATGTGGCAAGTAATAATCATCACAGCTAATCATAACAACATCATCGCAAAAAAACTCTTTTAGCTTTTTAGCAAAGGTTGATTTTCCTGAACCGCTACCACCTGCTATACCAATAACAAAAGCTTTATCCATAATCATTCTCCGTTTACCTGTCTAAGAACTGGCTTCCCCAGGTATTTATACTTTCCTCATCAATATTGAAATTTGTAGCAAAATAAGAATTTATCATATTTTCTAAATTTTTGTCACCGCGTAAAATTGTATTATATTATATGTTTCGGCCATATCTGCTACACGAATATCCGCAACAACAATAATGCTTCTCACTTTATGTTGCATAGCATAGATACCTGCATGTAGTCGTGTACCTATATAGTCAATATTACCATTGGATAAAAGCTCCGAATAAGCTTTTACACTTGGCGTCACAATCTTTATATTTTCTATATTGCTTAAAGTTTCAAAATACTTAAGGTCTCTGGTTCCTTGGAGCCCAAAATAAACTTTTTCATAACTACTGGTTAATATATCAATTAAATACTGATCTTCTTCTCTATTCATAGAGTAATCTGTTAAAGTAAATACTACTCCAGAAGCTTTATTAACTGGTATTTCACTACAATGCATTTTAGTTAATCCCCAAATAGTTGGACATCCCGTATTTATAGCAATGCCTTTTCCTCAAATAGATTTAACAATTTGCTTTGTTTTTTCATCTCGGACACTATGCTTGTACTGCTTTGATAAGAAACCAGAAAACAACAATTTGTAATAAAAAGATATTTTCTCTTTCCCGCTATCAAAGCCTGTGGAACCTACACCAACCAATACAGCATTCTTATAACACTTAGAATTAAATATATTTATATTCCAGAACGGCCAGAGAAAAAGCATTTTATTATTGATTATATTTGTTCCGCAAATAAATACAAAAAAATTTAAAACGCTCATTAAAACGTGTTTGTTGATAAAAACTAAAACACGGCGTATGTGTAAGAAACCGCGCCACATAATTACCATTTAAAATATCTTGAGTGTTTTTCAACACAGATTCCATTATTATCTCGTCACCATGATTTAGAGTTGCAGACGAAGTATCAAATAATATGATATTCTTCAAACAATCTCACGCCATATCTAATGTAATTAAGCATTTTTTCTTTTATCAGGCTTTACTAAATTAAAAATCATTTTTACCATTGGAACTATATCTTTGTTTATTATCACAATGGTCAAAATACAAAGAGCCGCAAATATCACAACGTCCGCCAAAAGAGACGTAAAGAAAAGTGCAAGCATTACCGCTATTGTACTTAAAATACACAGAGCAATAGATTTAACCTCTGAAACTCCGCTATTATATAACTTCAACCCTGCAATAATACGATAAAAACGACTAACTCCTGTACTTATAAGAACCGCAATACCAACACCAACAAGACCCATTGACGGCACAAGTATATAACACAGTAAAATTGAAATCACACACTGTATCAACGGGGAAACAACAAGATATCCTGTTTTCTTTTTAATGTCTATTCCGACTGAATAAATAATAGCGACTATATGATAACAAGAAGAAAGTAAAATTGCAGGTGCAATAATATAAACAGAATAATAATTTTCATCAAGCAATAATACCAACCAGCGTCTCAACAAAATACAAAAAGCTGTACCTAAGGTTACCATTATTGTTACTGCGACACCAAACGTGTGCAAAATAGGCTTGAATGTTTTTTCGTCATCACAAAACTTAAAAACTATTGGATTCCAAATATTAGTCAACGTATTAGTGAGCAACAAAACAACTGTCTGGAATATGGAAGCTGCTGTATACACACTTAAAATCTCCCAGCTTGTCAAATCACGAATGATAAGTTTTTCTACAACGGGAACTATCACTACCACCACGTTATTTATCATGTATGGAAAACCATAAGAAATTAAATCCTTATTAGAAATCTCTGTGGTAGCTAGGTTGCGTTTGTTTTTTATCTTAGTAAATATATATAAATTAATGAGAACCGATATAGCTGCCGCTATCATAAAAGAAACTACTACCCACTCAAATGTAACTTCTTTAGTCAAATAATAAACCGCAAGCAACAACACAATAAATCCGGATTTAGCAACAACCTCAGAAATCACATAATTCCCGGCAAACTCCTCCATTCTTGCCGTAAGCTGACTAAAACGATGCATTGATGAAAACAATACATATCCTATAAGTGCAAATATTGCAACCATAGAAAGATTATCTTCAAAAATATAACGCACAAAGGCATGCGTAGGTTCTATAACCATAACGCCAAACAGTACAAAAAGAATTATCGGTAATTTTAAACATTTGAACAGAAATTTTGTCTTTGAATATCCGTGATTATAATAAAAACGCATATATGCGGAATCATATCCGAATGCTAAAAACATATTCACTGCTATTATCATAGTATTCAGCAAGCCATACATAGCATATACTTGCTGTGAAAGGAATCGCGTAAGTATTATTGTATTAAGAAATCCTAACGCACCCATTATTACTGTACCTGTAAAATATACAATAGTATTTCTAGCTGTCTTATTCAAAACTCATCATCCAAACTTTTTCAATATGCACAAAAACATCTCCAACAATAGCATTTACTATGAAAACATAATCCTATTAAAAAGATAGTGGATATCCGTTTATAATTAAATTGTTTTTTATTTCCCTATCAGTAAGTGGTCTTTTTGTCTCTAAAAGAGCAATTAGTTCTTGCAAATGATTTTTATGAGGAATATACCTATATATCAAAGCCCTTTTCGCCATACCACATACTCTTCGTACAACATGCTTAAAATTAACAAGAGTGTTCTTTAAAGGCACCTTAATTTGTTTTGACAGTGCCACCGTAATAGAAAAGAATAACTTCTCCATTTCTTCTATACTAAAGGTTTTTTCAGATGATTCTGATAATTTTATAGAAAGACAATAACTAAAATAATCTTTGATCTCTTCACTTATTGGTAGCGTTTTAACAATTTCAAGTCTGTTTATAAAACCGCTAGCAAGTTTACCATGACAAACAAGCAAAACTGTCATAAGATCAAGAGAGTTTTTAGCAATAGAATAACGATATTCTTCTAATTTACCTGCAGTCTTTAAGGGAAAACCATAATAAAGAACAGAAAAAACTCTATGTGTAAGTACATCTTTTATGTCCCATAAATTTATATTTTCTAATGAAATTTCAGGGAGTTCATTTATAACATCAGGACCCACAACAACCTTGCCCATACACTTGGCATCGTATGTGATCAGTTTCCTTTCCATTCCCGGCAAAGCATTTCTACAAAGAAACGTGTTATCTATGTGAAACAGTGTGGATTTTTGATCTTTAAAAATCTCTTCAGCTGTAGCTTCAATAAAATTTGTAAATTCTGCGAATCCGTTAAAGCCCTTTGGAAAAACTGTAAAAAATTCAATATCACTAATCATTGAAAAACCCTCTGAGGATTCAATCCAAGTGGCTTCCCCTCGCGACAAACTGCCCAACAAAACAACCGACAGTTCTCCATTAAACTTGGTTTTATTATATTCTGAAATTCGAGAAAAGTATCTATCAATTAGTTCTTCAAGATATCTGTTTTCTTTATAAAAATATTTCATTTTTATTTCTCGCCTTTCATAACTGCTTTTATAACTTCGTGAGCCTGAGGATAATCATAAAGATCATTTAAGTGTCTTTTCCCATCAATAAGAACAACACAAGCCATTTGATCACGAGCCTCTCTATCCGGCCAAAATCCATGCATACCGTAGCCATCTGAGCCTGATTTTACAACACTTTTTCCAAACCAGTTTTCGTGAAATACTTTTCCTTCTTTTAAAATATATATTATGTTGCCAAACTTTCTGTCTGTTGCACCATATATATTTCGTTCATTTTCTGTAAGGAGATGTCCTTCTTCTCGAGTTTTAAGATACTCACAAAGCTTTTTCTCTAAAGATTTATCCTCCGTCCAAATACACATTACAGCACTATCGCAATATGCAATATAAGTTTGTGTGCTTTGCCTACCAAAGTTTTTTTCAAGTTCAAAATCAACAGTATCCTCAACCGTACTCATACCATGGTCTGAAATTATGAGTACTTCTTCTTCAGGATAATTGCTTTTGTAATCTGAAATAACCTTTTGTAAATCATCCATATACACCTTAAGGCGACTACTGTATAACTCTCCTCGCCTTACTGTATGACCTAAGCTATCCGCAAAACCAAAAACTGCAAAAATATCTTTATGCTTTTTCTCTACACAATTTCTAAGTTTTTCCATAGTTTGCTCAAACGAAAGATGACCCTCGTCCTGAGATACTACACAATAACCATCAAAAACTTCTTCTTGTGAATAAGTGTTCACATCCCAAAACAAATATTGTCCTTTTTCTGTGAAATGCTTTCTAAACTTATAAGGTACATTAGCAAACACATTTCTACGAAAAACTATTCTATCGAGAACCTTGCGCGACAAAAAGCCTAAGCAACCCATATTGTCTAATGGCGAAAGGATTGTTGAAATCAAATTAATCAATTTGTTTTTTTCAGGCTCTTTAGCCCAATCCACTAATACGCCTCTATCGTCAGGATATTTGTCACAATAAAGCTGCCAATGCAAACTCGAACTATAAGCAATATTAGGCACCAACTCTGCCACCTGCATATTATCAAACCAATTTGTATAATTAGCTTTTATTTCATTGTACGGTAACGCATCTATAAAAACACTCAATGGCATTACATAAACCTCTTTTCACCAAATATATTGCCAATAAATTTCACTGCTCAAAGCTTCAATAGTGAATACGCCAAGACAACCATAAACAAACCTACTGTAGCGGTGGATACTAAAAGCTTCTTCTTTTTTTGCATTCCACTTTTCATGAAAAGCGAACAGTTAATTATCTCCAAAGGCAACAAGAATAGATAGTGTCTAAAAATACCTAATGAAAGCGTAATAACTGAACAATACATTATAAAACTGAATAACCAAAAGACTAAATTATGCTTCTTTTGAAAAATATATAAAAAGTTCGCGATTGCTATTGGATATATACTGATATTGAGATAAGTTATAATCTCATACCACAAACTCGGATAATTATTATGGAAAAAGCCCATGTTAAGCGGCTGAAGTGTCGCAAAGAAATATGCAACAGGCAATTTATAAATGTCTGTTATTGACTTTATACTAATAGCATTTATCAATCCACCAGCGATATTATACTCTGTATAATAATCAACTTTTTCTATAAATGCTTCTAAAATTAGATCTTTAAGAAAATAAAGGCCTATTGATGCTATTGCCAAAATC
>JAZRDP010000062.1:0-109443 GCA_045660345.1 Acutalibacteraceae bacterium | reverse complement strand
GATGTTGTCACCAGCTTCTGCATAGTCGAGGAGCTTGTGGAACATTTCAACACCTGTACAAACAGTTTTGCTGCTTTCTTCTTTAAGACCAACGATTTCGAGTTCGTCACCAACCTTAAGCTGACCACGCTCAACTCTACCAGATGCAACAGTACCACGACCAGTGGTTGTGGATACGTCTTCAACGGGCATAAGGAAGTCAAGGTCTGCCTTACGATCGGGAGTGGGGATGTAGCTATCAACAGCGTTCATGAGCTCTACGATGGGAGCATAAACTGCATCGTTGATGTCGTTTGAAGCTGAGTCAAGAGCCTGGAATGCAGAACCCTTGATGATTGGTGTATCATCACCTGGGAAGTCATACTCTGAAAGAGTTTCACGAACTTCCATTTCAACAAGTTCAACGAGCTCTTCGTCATCAACGAGGTCGCACTTGTTAAGGAAAACAACGATGTATGGAACGCCAACCTGACGAGCAAGAAGAAGGTGTTCTTTTGTCTGAGCCATAGGACCGTCAGTAGCAGCGATAACGAGGATAGCACCATCCATCTGAGCAGCACCAGTGATCATGTTCTTGATGTAGTCAGCATGGCCGGGGCAGTCAACGTGAGCGTAGTGACGAGCGTCTGTCTCGTACTCAACGTGAGCTGTGTTGATTGTGATACCACGCTCTCTTTCTTCGGGAGCCTTATCGATGTTTGCATAGTCTTCGAACTGTGCATAGCCCTTAAGAGAAAGAGTCTTTGTGATAGCAGCTGTAAGAGTTGTCTTACCGTGGTCAACGTGACCGATAGTACCAATGTTAATATGGGGTTTATTTCTTTCGAATTTCTGTTTAGCCATTGGAAATTTCCTCCTTAAAAATAGAAATTAGCAAAATTTGCACGATATAATCTTATCAAATATATCGTAATAATTCAATAGTTTTTTGAAAAAACTTACTAAAAACCAAGCCTTAGGCTATATTTTTAGTTCTTTGCTCTTTCGTCCATAATCTTTTCAGCAATGTTTCTGGGAACTGCCTGATAATGAGCAGGCTCCATAACATACTGACCACGGCCCTGTGTTTTGGAACGAAGGTCTGTAGCGTAACCGAACATCTCTGAAAGAGGAACGTGAGCGATGATTTCAGCAGCACCGTTTCTGTCTTCCTGACCCTGGGGAAGTCCGCGACGAGAAGTAAGGTCACCGAGAACGTCACCGATGTAGTCGTTAGGAACAACAACAGTAACCTTCATGATGGGCTCCATAAGAACGGGAGCAGCTTTTCTCATAGCTTCCTTGAAAGCCATTGAACCTGCAGTCTTGAAGGCAAGCTCAGATGAGTCAACCTCGTGGTATGAACCATCATAAAGAGTAACCTTAACGTCAACAACGTTGTAGCCTGCAAGAACACCGGAGAGCATAGCACCCTTGATACCTGCTTCAGCAGGACCGATGAATTCCTTAGGAATAGCACCGCCGACGATAGCGTTAACGAATTCGTAGCCTTTGCCTTCGTTGGGCTCGATACGAATCTTAACATGACCGTACTGACCGTGACCACCGGACTGACGAGCAAACTTAGTGTCTGCTGCAGCTTCTGCAGTAATTGTTTCTCTGTAAGCAACCTGGGGTTTACCTACGTTAGCTTCAACTCTGAATTCACGAAGAAGTCTGTCAACGATGATTTCAAGGTGAAGCTCACCCATACCAGCGATGATAGTCTGTCCTGTTTCTTCATCTGTGTAGCATTTGAATGTGGGATCTTCTTCTGCAAGCTTTGCAAGAGCAAGACCCATTTTTTCCTGACCAGCTTTGGTCTTGGGCTCAATAGCAACACGGATAACGGGCTCGGGGAATTCCATGGATTCAAGAATAACGGGGTGATTCTTATCGCAAAGAGTGTCACCTGTTGTTGTTCTCTTGATACCAACAGCAGCAGCAATATCACCTGCATAGCAGCAGTCGATATCTTTACGGTCGTTAGCGTGCATCTGAAGAATTCTACCGATTCTTTCGTTATCGTCTTTTACTGAGTTGTAAACAGTTGAACCTGTTTCAATTTTACCTGAGTAAACTCTGAAGTAACAGAGCTTACCAACGAAGGGGTCAGTTGCGATCTTGAAAGCAAGAGCTGCGAAGGGACCGTTATCGGTTGATTCGCGTACTTCTTCCTCTTCAGTATCGGGGTTGATACCCTTGATAGCTTCGATATCTGTGGGAGCAGGCATATAGTCTACAACCGCGTCAAGAAGCTTCTGAACACCTTTGTTTTTGTATGATGTGCCACAAACAATCGGAACCATATCGTTGTTGGTTGTTGCTTTTCTGATGCAAGTTTTGATTTCATCGATTGTGAGCTCTTCACCTTCGAAATACTTCATCATAAGCTCATCGTCCTGTTCTGCAACACTTTCGATAAGCTCGGCACGATATTTTTCTGCAAGTTCCTTCATATCTTCGGGAATTTCTTCTACTCTGATGTCTTTACCAACATCATCATAGTATACAACCGCGTTCATTTCAACGAGGTCGATAATACCCTTGAAAGAAGATTCAACACCGATGGGAAGCTGAATCGGAACAGCGTTACATTTAAGTCTGTCTTTTACCATGTTAAGAACATTGTAGAAGTCAGCACCGAGAATATCCATCTTGTTGATGTATATCATACGGGGAACTCTGTATTTATCAGCCTGTCTCCAAACAGTTTCTGACTGGGGCTCAACGCCACCTTTAGCACAAAGAACTGTAACAGAACCGTCAAGAACACGAAGTGAACGCTCAACTTCAACTGTGAAGTCAACGTGACCGGGAGTGTCGATGATGTTGATTCTGTTGCCGTTCCAGAAACAAGTTGTTGCAGCAGAAGTAATTGTAATACCTCTCTCCTGTTCCTGTGCCATCCAGTCCATTGTAGCAGCACCGTCATGTGTTTCACCTAATTTGTGGTTAACACCGGTATAGAAAAGGATACGCTCAGTTGTTGTGGTTTTACCAGCGTCAATGTGAGCCATGATACCGATATTTCTGGTCTGCTGTAAAGATACCTGTCTTGGCATAATATCCTCCGAATTATAGTAAGAATATTCAAACGGTTAAAATTACCATCTGAAATGTGCAAATGCTTTGTTTGCTTCTGCGTTTTTGTGCATGTCTTCTTTTTTCTTGAATGCAGCACCAACAGAATTTGTAGCGTCTAAAATTTCGTTAGCAAGTCTTTCCTTAGCTGTTCTTTCTGAACGCAATCTGGAATAAACTGTGATCCAACGGAGACCGAGTGTTTCGCGTCTTTCGGGACGAACATCGATCGGAACCTGGTAAGTAGCACCGCCGATACGACGAGCCTTTACCTCGAGAACGGGCATAACATTTTCCATTGCAGCTTCGAAAACTTCAAGGGGTTCTTTGCCTGTCTGTTCTCTGATGATATCGAAAGCGTCGTAAACAATTTTCTGTGCGACACCCTTCTTACCATCTAACATTACGTTGTTAATAAGCCTTGTAACAAGCTTTGAGTTGTAAAGCGGATCTGGCAAAACATCACGTTTTGCAATCTTGCCTCTTCTTGGCACTTCGCTTCCCTCCTTCATATTAATGATATCTTAGGTACTCGAGTGACTATGCTTCCCGTGGCGCCAATGGGATTTACAACTCTGTATAGTTATAATGATTGTAGTTACCGAAACGCTAAAGGCGTTTCGTAAAAGCCGATTTTCGGCTTTTAACAAAATTGAATTTTACAAATACAATTTTGGACTACACTCATTGCAAGAACTATCGTCAAATTTTCTTTGAAAATTTGCTACCAAATTTTCAATTTGGTAGCGAAACAGTGTTCTTTACACTGTTTCGACTATCTATAGTTGTTATAAAAATACTCACCATTGGTTGAATTAAATTCAGCCTGCAAGAAGATTTGTCCTTGAATAAATTTTGGTAAAATTATTTTTTACCGGCTTTGGGACGTTTTGCACCGTATTTTGAACGGCTCTGCATTCTGTTTGCAACGCCCTGGGCATCAAGTGTGCCTCGGATGATGTGGTAACGCACACCGGGAAGGTCTTTTACACGACCACCACGGATAAGAACCACGCTGTGCCCCTGAAGATTGTGACCCACGCCGGGAATGTAAGCAGAAACTTCGATTCCGTTTGTGAGACGAACTCTGGCGAGCTTTCTGAGAGCTGAGTTAGGCTTCTTAGGTGTGTCAGTCTTAACAACTGTACATACACCACGCTTCTGAGGAGAATTGTTGTTTGTTAAAACATTCTTCTTAGAGTTGAGACCTTTACCGAGAGCAGGAGCTTTTGACTTCTTTTCAAGAGTTGATCTACCGCTGCGAACGAGCTGATTAAATGTTGGCAAGTATTTTCACCTCCGATAATTATATGGGCTCTGTACAGAACAGGGCATACCTATCCCATACGCACCGCATAATAATTTACCATTTATAAAACCTTTTGTCAACAGTTTTACCAAACTTTTTTATAAAAATTCATTGATTTTCACAAAAAAGTCGCCAGTCACCAGTCGCCAGTCTCCAGTGATTAGCAATTAGCTAATAGCCGATAGCAAATAGCAAGTAAGGATTAGTAAAACTAACGCAAAGTCCTCCCCCTCTTTTTACCTTGACGAAAGGTAAAAAAAGAGGAATAGGGCTTCGCAATACTTTTATATACTGGCAGCTGGTAGCTAAAAAATCCCCTCGCATCTCTGCGAGAGGATTTTTTATTTTATTCCATAGGAATTTCTATTGAATTGAAAACTTCCTCGGGAGCAGCTGTTGAAACAACATCAACATCGCTGTAGCATTTCATACCTGTACCTGAGGGAAGGAGCTTACCGATAATAACATTCTCTTTAAGACCGAGAAGCGGGTCAACCTTACCCTTGATAGCTGCATCTGTAAGAACCTTTGTAGTTTCCTGGAAGGAAGCTGCTGAAAGGAATGATTCAGTTGCAAGAGATGCCTTTGTAATACCGAGAAGAACGGGAGCTGCTGTTGCAGGAACGAAGGGCATACCCTCTGCCTCGCAACGAGCCTTTGCTTCAGCATTTGCGTGAATAAGCTCGCGTTTTTCAACTGAAGTACCCTGAAGAAGAGTTGTTGATCCGGGCTCTTCAATTCTAACCTTTCTCATCATCTGACGAACGATAACCTCAATATGCTTGTCGTTGATATCAACACCCTGCATACGGTATGTCATCTGAACTTCCTTGATAAGATAGTTGTGAACAGCGTCAACACCGAGAACTGCAAGAACGTCATGGGGGTTAACCGCACCTTCTGTAAGATGCTGACCCTTCTGAACATATGCGCCCTCCTGAATTTCCTGACAAAGTCTTGCATCGAAGGGAATAAGATATTTCTTAACATCCTCGTCGTTAGTAATAACAACATAGTTGCTCTTCTTGATTTCCTCGAATGAAACCTTACCTGAAATTTCACTGAGCATCGCAAGTGTCTTGGGCTTTCTGCCTTCAAAGAGCTCTTCAACACGAGGAAGACCCTGTGTGATGTCGGCCTGAGAAGCAACACCACCGGTGTGGAAGGTTCTCATTGTAAGCTGTGTACCGGGTTCACCGATTGACTGAGCAGCGATAATACCAACTGCTTCACCAACTGTAACGGGTCCTGCTGTTGCAAGGTTTGAACCGTAACACTTGATACATACACCATGGTCACATTCACAAGTAAGGAGTGAACGGATCTTGATTTTTCTGTCTGCTTCATTGGGACGAGCATTAACCATAGCTGCAATTTTCTTTGCAAGCTCATCGTCGATCATTGTGTCTGTGTCACAAATGATTTCACCTGTTGCATCGTCGCAGAAGTTTTCAAGAAGGTATCTGCCTGTAAGACGCTCGCTTAAGGGTTCGATAATGTCGTTACCGTCTTTAATATCGTAAACCTCAAGACCATCGCTGCAATGGCAATCCTCCTGACGGATGATAACCTCCTGAGAAACATCAACAAGACGTCTTGTAAGGTAACCTGAGTCAGCGGTACGAAGCGCTGTATCAGCAAGACCTTTACGAGCACCACGGGAAGAAATGAAGTATTCGATGATATTCAAGCCTTCACGATAGTTAGCTCTGATGGGGATTTCGATAGTTTTACCTGCAGTATTGGCAATAAGACCACGCATACCTGCCAACTGACGAAGCTGAGAGTCGGAACCACGGGCACCGGAGTCAAGCATCATATAGATGGGGTTGTAGGGATCCATTGCGTTACGAAGCTCTGCGGAAACGTTCTTGGTACAGATTTCCCAAGCCTTGATTTTGCTTCTTGAGCGATCCTGATCGCTGAGAAGACCCATCTGATAATCTTCTTCGATAGTATCGATAAGAGCTTCGGTTTCTGCGAGGAACTGTTTCTTCTTTTCGGGGATAGTTGCGTCACAAACAGCAACTGTGATACCGCTTCGTGTTGAGTAGTTATAGCCCTGTTTCTTAATGTTATCAAGAACTACTGAAGACTTTGCAGTACCGTGAACTCTGATACAACGCTCGATGATTCTACCAAGAACCTTCTTATTAACAAGCTCGTTGATTTCAAGCTTGAACATATTTTCGGGCTTGCTTCTGTCAACGAATCCGAGGTCCTGAGGAACGGGAGCGTTGAAGATAACCTTACCGAGAGTTGTTTCAAGGAGCTCTGTATAAACCTTGCCGTCAACCTCTTTAGTCATACGAATCTTGATGGGAGCATGAAGACCGAGGTCGCCCTCGTCATAAGCCATCATAGCTTCGTCAACATTTCTGAATACCTTGCCGTTACCGATTTCCTCGGGCTTAACAAGTGTAAGGTAGTAAGAACCGTGGATCATATCCTGTGTAGGAACAACAACGGGCTTACCGTCAGAGGGTTTAAGAAGGTTGTTTGCAGCAAGCATAAGGAATCTTGCTTCAGACTGAGCTTCTGCAGAAAGAGGAACGTGAACAGCCATCTGGTCACCGTCGAAGTCAGCGTTGAAGGCTGTACATACGAGAGGATGAAGCTTGATAGCTCTACCTTCAACAAGTACGGGCTCGAAGGCCTGAATACCAAGTCTGTGAAGAGTAGGAGCACGGTTGAGCATTACGGGGTGGTCCTTGATAACAACCTCGAGAGCATCCCATACTTCAACGCTTGCTCTTTCAACCATTTTTCTTGCAGATTTAATGTTATTTGCTTTACCAAGCTCGCAAAGACGCTTCATAACGAAGGGCTTGAAGAGCTCGATTGCCATTTCCTTGGGAAGACCGCACTGATAGAGCTTAAGCTCGGGACCAACAACGATAACGGAACGACCTGAATAGTCAACACGCTTACCGAGAAGGTTCTGACGGAAACGACCCTGCTTACCTTTAAGCATATCGGAAAGTGATTTAAGTGCGCGGTTGTTAGGACCTGTAACAGGTCTGCCGCGACGACCATTGTCAATAAGAGCATCAACTGCTTCCTGAAGCATTCTCTTTTCATTGTTAACAATAATGTTGGGAGCACCAAGCTCGAGAAGCTTCTGGAGACGGTTGTTTCTGTTAATAACTCTTCTGTAAAGGTCATTAAGGTCTGATGTTGCAAAACGGCCACCGTCAAGCTGAACCATAGGACGAATGTCCGGAGGAATAACGGGGATTACGTTAAGAATCATCCATTCAGGGCGATTGCCTGAATTTTTGAATGCTTCTGCAACCTCAAGTCTTTTGAGAACGCGGATTTTCTTCTGACCCGCTGCAGTTTCGAGCTCCTTGTGAAGCTCTGCACAAAGCTCATCTACATCGATTTCTGAGAGAAGCTCCTGAATAGCCTCTGCACCCATAGCAATTTTAAGCTTGGGATCATCGTCATATCTTTCTCTTACTTCCTCATAATCCTTTTCGCTGAGAATCTGCTTTTTCTCAAGAGAAGTATCACCGGGATTTACAACGATGTACTTTGCAAAGTAAAGTACTTTTTCGAGATCGCGGTGTGAAATATCGAGCATAAGGCCCATTCTTGAGGGAGTGCCCTTGAAGTACCAGATGTGTGATACAGGAGCAGCAAGCTCAATGTGACCCATACGCTCACGTCTTACTTTAGCCTTGGTGATTTCAACACCGCAGCGTTCGCAGACTTTGCCTTTAAAACGAATTTTCTTATATTTTCCGCAATGACATTCCCAGTCCTTTGTAGGTCCGAAAATTTTCTCGCAGAAAAGACCTTCTTTCTCGGGTTTGAGAGTACGGTAGTTAATGGTTTCAGGCTTTTTAACCTCACCATAAGACCATTCTCTAACAAGGTCCGGAGAAGCGAGTCCAATTTTTATCGATTCAAAATCAATGTTGTTATCTTCAACAGGTACGTTAACTGAATCGTATGCCATATATGATTAACCCTTCTTCCTATTCAATGATGTAAGTCGTCGTTCATTAAAAATCTTCGTCAGAGAAATCGCTACCGAAATCATCGCCGAAATCGTCTTCGAAATCTGCGCTGACGCTGTCTTCATAGAACAAATCGTCCTTTGATTCTTCATCTGTTACAGACCAACCCTCTGCATCCTCAGTGTCGTTTACATTGGAGAATGCTTCGTCATAATCTGAATTATCAACAACAGGAAGAACAACTTCATCATCGAAGTTCTGTCTGAGGTCGATTTCATTATTCTCTTTGTCAAGAACGCGAACATCAAGACCGAGAGACTGAAGCTCTTTAATAAGAACCTTGAATGATTCGGGAACGCCGGGCTTGGGAATGTTATAACCCTTAACGATTGACTCGTAGGTTTTAACTCTACCAACAACGTCGTCTGATTTAACTGTAAGAATCTCTTGAAGAGTATAAGCTGCACCGTATGCTTCAAGTGCCCAAACTTCCATTTCACCGAAACGCTGACCACCGAACTGAGCTTTACCACCAAGGGGCTGCTGAGTAACGAGTGAGTAGGGACCTGTAGAACGAGCGTGAATCTTATCATCAACAAGATGATGGAGTTTAAGGTAATACATTATGCCGACTGTAACAGGGTTATCGAATTTTCTACCTGTACGGCCATCTGTAAGCCATGTTTTACCGTCTGTTGAAAGGTTTGCTTCAGCGAGCATATCGCGGATGTCACTTTCGTGAGCGCCGTCGAATACAGGGGTCATAACCTTGTAGCCGAGTGCTCTTGCAGCATAACCTAAGTGAACCTCAAGAACCTGACCGATGTTCATACGAGAAGGAACACCGAGGGGGTTAAGAACGATGTCAAGAGGAGTACCATCGGGAAGGAAGGGCATATCTTCCTGGGGAAGAATTCTTGAAACAACACCCTTGTTACCGTGACGACCGGCCATCTTGTCACCAACGCTGATTTTACGCTTCTGAGCGATGTAGCAGCGAACTACTTTATTAACACCGGGGTTAAGCTCATCGCTGTTCTGTCTTGTAAATACTTCAACCTGAACAACAACGCCGTATTCACCGTGAGGCACGCGAAGAGATGAGTCTCTAACCTCTCTTGCCTTTTCACCGAAGATAGCGCGAAGAAGTCTTTCCTCGGGAGTGCACTCTGTTTCACCCTTAGGTGTAACCTTACCAACGAGAATATCGCCTGAGTGAACCTCTGCACCGATACGGATAATACCGTTTTCATCGAGGTTTGCAAGAGCATCCTCACCAACGTTGGGAATATCTCTTGTAATTTCTTCCGGTCCGAGCTTTGTATCTCTAGCCTCTACCTCGTGTTCTTCGATATGGATAGATGTATAAACATCATCACGAACCATTTTTTCATTAAGAAGAACCGCGTCCTCGTAGTTATAACCTTCCCAGGTCATAAAGCCAACGAGTGCGTTCTTACCGAGTGAAATTTCACCCTGAGATGTTGCGGGGCCGTCAGCGATAACGCTACCCTCTTCAACTCTTTCGCCAACCTCAACAACAGGACGCTGGTTAATGCAGGTGCCCTGGTTGGAACGCATAAACTTAATAAGCTCGTAGGTATCAGTTTCGCCGTTGTCAGCAATAACCTCAACCTTCTTAGCGCTTACCTTATTTACAATACCACCGCGTTTAGCAAGTACAACAACGCCGCTGTCTACAGCTGCCTTGTATTCCATACCTGTACCAACGATGGGAGAATCTGTCTTAAGAAGCGGAACTGCCTGACGCTGCATGTTAGAACCCATAAGTGCACGGTTCGCGTCGTCGTTCTCAAGGAAGGGAATCATTGATGTAGCAACGGAAACAACCATCTTGGGAGAAACGTCCATGTAGTCAGCGTAAGCGGGAGCAACCTCACGGAATTCATCACGGTAACGAACTGTTACACGGTCATTCATAAAGAAGTTGTTCTCATCAAGAGGCTCGTTAGCCTGAGCAACGCAGTAGTTATCCTCTACGTCTGCTGTCATATACTCAACTTCGTCAAGAACCTTACCTGTTGCTTTATCAATTTTACGGAAGGGTGCTTCGATGAAGCCGTATTTGTTTATTCTTGCAAATGTTGCAAGGTAAGAAATAAGACCGATGTTGGGTCCTTCAGGAGTTTCGATGGGACACATTCTACCATAGTGGCTATAGTGTACGTCACGAACTTCGAAGCCTGCTCTGTCTCGTGAAAGACCGCCGGGACCGAGAGCAGAAAGACGCCTCTTGTGAGTAAGCTCTGCAAGGGGGTTTGTCTGGTCCATGAACTGTGAAAGGGGCGAAGAACCGAAGAATTCTTTAATTGCCGCCATAACAGGTCTGATATTGATAAGAGCAGCGGGAGTTGCCTTTTCGGGCTCCTGAGCCTGAAGGCTCATTCTCTCACGAACAACTCTTTCCATTCTTGTGAAACCAATTCTGAACTGGTTCTGAAGAAGCTCACCAACGGAACGGATTCTTCTGTTACCGAGGTGGTCGATATCATCAACATTACCGAGCTCGTTACCGAGACAGTTGAGATAGTTGATTGATGCAAAGATATCGTCAATAATAATATGCTTAGGAATAAGGTCATCGCAACGAAGCTTCATTGTTTCAAGAAGAGCTTCCTTGTCGTCGCCGCATTCCTCAATGATTTCCTTAAGAACTGAGAAACGAACCAATTCATTGATTGCGATTTCTTCAAGCTCATCTCTTGTAAGGCAATCGATAAAGTCAAGAGGATCTACCATGTTGTTGGAGATAACCTTAATACGCTTACCTTCAACATCAAGAATAACCTCTTTAACACCTGCGCGGTTAATTGCTTCTGCTGTTTCTGCAGTGATTCTTTCACCTGCACTTATAAGCAATTCACCTGTAAAGGGAGCGAAAACATCTTCAGCCGCAACATTACCTGCAATACGGTCTGTAAGAGCGAGTTTCTTATTATATTTGTATCTGCCGACTCTTGAAATATCGTATCTGTGGGGGTCAAAGAAAAGATTATTGACATGTGTTTCCGCAGATTCAAGTGTTGGGGGCTCGCCGGGACGAAGTTTTCTGTATACTTCGAGTAAAGCCTCTTCTGTATTCTTGGTAGTATCCTTCTCAAGAGTTGCTTCGATTCTGTCATCGTCGCCGAAGAATTCACGGATATCATTGTTTGAAGAAAGACCAAGAGCACGGATGAAAGTTGTGATGGGTAACTTTCTATTCTTATCAATTCTTACATTGAAGATATCGTTCTGGTCAGTTTCGTATTCAAGCCATGCACCTCTGTTAGGAATAACAGTAGATGTAAAAAGCTTTTTACCGTTCTTGTCATAGGTGAAACCGTAGTATACACCGGGAGAACGAACAAGCTGAGAGATAATAACACGCTCAGCACCATTGATAACAAAGGTACCGCTGTCGGTCATAATGGGGAAATCGCCCATGAAAACTTCGTTTTCTTTGATTTCACCTGTTTCCTTGTTATAAAGACGCACTAATACACGAAGGGGCGCAGAATAAGTTGCATCTCTTTCCTTGCACTCCTGAACAGTGTATTTAGGCTTCTCGTCCATACGGTAGTCAATAAACGTAAGGACAAGGTTACCCGAGTAATCCGTAATTTCATCGATATCACGGAAAACCTCTCTAAGCCCTACATCGAGAAACCACTTGTATGAGTTTTTCTGTACTTCAATGAGGTTGGGCATCTGCATAACTTCATTGATTCCGGCGAAACTCATTCGAGTGTTCTTTCCGAGCTTTACGGGTTTTACATTCGCCATAAGACACATCACTCCGTTCTATTTTAAATTCTCTTTTTACCGAGGCAAATCGGCTAAAAAAAGAAATAATTAACTGTCGTAATCTGGAATATTTTGTAACAAAAGGGTATACTCTCATACATATCATTTCATAATATTCCACTTTATAGGAGTTTACATTATAACTCAACACATTTCAATTGTCAAGAAGAAAATTAAGAAAAATATAAATATTTTTCAAATGCGTAATTCTTAATGCGTAATGCGTAATTTTGGGGAAGCGTTGCTTCCAAACATTATACTTGTATTCGTAACTAAAACTTATTTCAATCAATTAACTTTCTTTCAGATTAAAAACATTCAGAACTATAAAGTTAAGTTTTCAGTAATTCTTATAATGCTGTCGCAGACCCGATAATTACGAATTGCGAATTACGCATTACGAATTAAACAAAAAAATCTCCCAATCGGAAGATTGAGAGATTTTTATTCATTAAGTTTCTTTTTAACTTTTCTCATCACAACAATATACGCAGGAATTAAGAACAGGTCTGCGGTTGCCCAGGCAACAGGGTTTGCAACGCAGGCTGCATCGTAGCCTAACCTGTTAACAAAGCCGAAGCCCATACCGCCTCTCGCAACAAGCTCGAACACACCTGTTGTCATAGCGGTCATACTGTAGCCTACACCCTGAATTGCATTTCTTAAAACAAAGAGCACTGCAAGTATGGGATAGAAATAGCTACCCATATTTATATACTGCTGAGCAAGAGAGATAACCTCGGTTTCGCCCTTGTCAATAAACATAAGCGAAATATACGGTCCGAAGAATCTTGCAACAATAAATCCTATTGCAGAATAAACGAGGGCAACCATAATTGCTCTTTTAACACCCTTGGTTATTCTTTCATATTTTCTCGCGCCAAGATTCTGTCCGCAGTAGGTTGCCATTGTAATACCTATTGTTTCCGCAGGAAGAACAATCATAAGCTGAGTTTTCGTACCTATTGTCATAGCGGCGATAATATCTGCACCAAGGCTGTTAACGCAGGATGAAAGCATAACAGAGCCGATGGCGGTTATTGAAAACTGCAAAGCAAGAGGCAAACCGTTTCTCAAAAGCTCTTTAACATAGGTATAATCAAGAGCTCTTGTTTCCTTTGTTATATGTAAAATATGGAAGCTTCTTTTAACATATATAAGGCAGAGAACACCTGAAACGAATTGAGAAATAACGGTTGCAACCGCCGCACCGCGAACACCCATACCGAAAACAATAATCAGTAAAAGGTCAAGTCCAACATTCAAGAAAGAAGAGAACAAAAGGAAATAAAGTGGTGTTTTACTGTCCCCTAATGCGCGGACTATACTCGCAAGCAAGTTATAAAACATTGTTGCGCCGATACCCGCAAATATAATTATAATGTAATTATATGCATCGGTGTAAATTTCTTCAGGTGTGTTAAGGAGTTTTAACAACGTATGTGCCATACATACTGCAAAGGTTGTAAAAATAATCCCTACAACAATTGATGTATAAATTATATTTGCAACATACTTTTTCAGGCTCTTGATATCTTGTGCACCGAATCTCTGAGCAACGGGAATTGCAAAACCCGAGCAAAGACCGATAACAGAACCAACTATAAGGAAATTAAGAGAACCTACGGAGCCTACCGCAGAAAGTGCATCTTTACCAACAAACTGCCCTACTATTATGGTATCTGCCATATTATAGAACTGCTGAAAAAGATTTCCCACCATCAACGGCAAGCAGAATTTCAATATATTTTTCGTGGGACTCCCCACAGTCATATCCTTTACCTTAGCCATACCTACTCCAAATCTTAATACACCGCAGGTGTATATCATATTTTCGCAGAAAATATATCATGAAACTTGTTTTATATCATGTTGCCGTCAGGCAATACATCATTTAATAATGATATCCGTCTGCGACGGATGATATACCTTGGGCATGATATTCACTTCGTGAATGATATATTTTGCTTCGCAAAACATTATCTATGTTTGGAAGCAACGCTTCCCCGAAATTTTGCATTTTGCATTCTGCATTTTGCATTTTAATTTATAACATCATACGCCATATCGGGTGAATCGCTCATAATGCAGTCTGCACCGATTGAATTGAGATATTCAACTTCTTCTGCATCGTTAATTGTCCAATACTGAACTGCAATATTGTGTCTGTGAGCGTAATTTATGATTCTGTATGTATTAAGATAAATAAGTCCGAAACGCTCTGTGGGAATCTGCAAAGCCTCGTATTTGAAGAAATCAGAATCAACATCAATACCATAGCTTGCAAGAAGATAGAAAGCTAAAACCTCGGGAATACTTGCAGAGCGGAGCATATCAGGGTAATTCTTATCTGCATAAGATGTTACATCAGGATTGAATGTACCGAAAACAACATCTTCAAGAAGGTCTTTTTCTTTAAGAATTCTGTAAAGCTCGTCACAAGCTTTTTTGCCGTTTTCACCTGCATCCTTGATTTCAATTATATATTGGAAATGACCATTACTTTCAAGATAATCAAGAACATCCTCAAGGAGAACTGCACGAAGCTCATCAGGAATATCATCCCCTCTTAAACCTCGGTAAGGGTATTCGCCATCTGCATTCTCAAAATTCTCGCCAAAATTCAATTCACGAAGTTCAGCATAAGTTTTCTCTGAAGGCTTAACGCCCTCTTCACCGAAATGCTCTGCAGCGTTTGTTGTTCTGTCAAGAGTACTGTCGTGAAGAAGAATGAGCTTACCGTCTGCGGTAATATGCAAATCGAACTCATATATATCAACATTAAAGTCGTCAGTTTCAATACAATATTGAAATGCCGCCATTGTATTTTCAGGAGCAATATCTTTACCTGAACGGTGGGCAGACACAAGTGCATTTTTCTCTGTTATGTAAGGGTTTGTAATATTTTCCACTTTAGCTTCCTTACCGGGAAGATTTTTACAAGCAGAAACAGGAATTGCAATAACATACACAATAATAATTGCAATTATAAGAAATGTGATTTTCAGTTTTCTGAAGCCTTTTTTGGATGATTTTTTATTCTTATTTCTTTTCATTAGTTTTCTCCTGAAATTTTTTATTGGGAAACCAAGAATAGAATTTAACATAGTGCTCCCCTTTTGTCAACTGAATTACTGTTAAGTTTATAAAATATTTAAATTCTGGAAACTTGAAAACCCTATATATATTATGGTATATTAAAAGCATATTAAATTAGTAGGTGATTTTATGAAAAAGAAAACCTCTGTAAGAACAAAATTAATCCGTTCAGCAACAAAAGCAGCTATGCCTGCCCTTCAAGTGCTTTGCGCTCCTCCCAAATTAGAGCATATCAAAAAGGCATTGTTCATTCAGCCTCACCCCGACGATAATCAGATTGGCGCAGGCGGTACAATTGCATACCTTGTTAATAAAGGTGTTGAGGTTTATGAGCTTACAGTTCTTGATGACCGATTTACTGACCTTACATATAAAGGTGAAGGCTATACAGTTCGTCAGAAGGAAGCCCTTGCGGCTCAGGAAAAGCTGGGTATGAAAAACGCAGGCTTTTTAGGCTTCGGCGACAGAACAAGAGCAACCTCAAGAGAGATTGCAGATAAAATCACACCCATTATCAGAGAAATCAAGCCCGATGCGGTTTTCACAGTTGACCCCAACCTTGCAAGTGAATGTCACGAGGACCACATTAAAGTCGGTAATGCGGTTAAATTCGCATTTATGGATGCAGGCTTTGACTTTGTTCCTGATTTTGTTGACGGAAAGCCCCACGAGGATACCCACAATGTATTCACTTTAGGCTTCTATTATACTGACACACCAAACACCATTGTTGATATAAGCGATTTTGAAGATTTGAAATTTGAAGCAATCAATTGCCACGAATCTCAGAAAGATTTGGCACTCAATGCCGCTCTTCGCATACAAGACCAATACTTCGCCCAAGGCACAGATTTCAAAGCCGCCGAAGTACTACGATTGCAGAATAAATTACATTCACATTGTTTTAATCTTCCAATAGAGTAAAAGTAACGCGAAGCCTATCATCCCTAAATCTCACCGAAGGTGAATTTAGGGAGGGGGACCATTCTTGAATATGTATATTATTTTCAGGTAAGTATATTTCGGGTAAATATACTTACCTTTGTTTTTTGTTCGGACGGAATGGTGGTAGGTAGCCCCGTCCCCTCTTCGCTTTGTAAAAGTAATGCTAAAAATAGTCCTGACGGACTACAGGAAACCCCCGGCGAGGGTTTCCTACGATAAAACAGTCACACTGGACTGTTTTATCTACCTTCCTGCGCTGTTAGGAGTAAAGGTATTTCGCATTCTGCGGAATGCGACAAAGGGCTTCGCCCCTTGACCCACAACCTTTTGAAAAAGGTTGACGAAAACTTTAAAATCAAAGCCCGATAAAACAATTCACCCCCGACTATTTTCAGTCGGGGGTGTTCTGCACTAAAAGCAAGGATTTCTCTTATTTCGCTACAATATTAATAATCTTACCGGGAACATAGATTTCTTTGATAATATTCTTACCATCAAGGAATTCCTGAACCTTTTCGTCTGCCTTTGCAGCGGCAATCGCTTCTTCTGCTGAAGAATCTTTTGCAATTGTAATTGTTGCTCTGAGCTTACCGCAAATCTGAACAGGAACCTCAATTGTTGAGTCAACTGTTTTTGCTTCGTCAAATGAGGGCCATTCTGCTACTGCAAGCAAGCCTTCACCGCCGAGCTGCTCCCAAACCTCTTCTGCAACATGAGGTGCGAAAGGACCAACAAGCTTAACGAATGCTTTAAGCTCGCCCTTTGTAATTGAGCCTACTTCATAGATTTCGTTAAGAAGAGCCATCATAGCAGCGATAGCTGTATTGAATTTCATATTTTCAATATCTTCGGAAACCTTCTTGATTGTCTTATGGAAGGAAACCTCAAGCTCTTTTGAATATTCTTCGCTATCTTTAACAATGTCAAGAAGATTCCAGATTCTGTCAACGAATCTCTTACAACCCTTAACACTGCTTTCGCTCCAGGGAGCTGCCTTTTCATAGTCGCCCATAAAGAGAACATAGGTACGAAGAACGTCAGCACCGAGTGCATCAACAACCTCGTTAGGGTCAACAACATTACCTTTTGACTTGCTCATTTTTTCGCCGTCAGGTCCGAGAATAAGACCCTGAGCAGTTCTCTTTGCATAAGGCTCGTCAAAGGGAACCTCGCCTAAATCATAAAGGAATTTATGCCAGAAGCGAGAGTAAATAAGGTGACGGGTAACATGCTCCATACCGCCATTGTACCAGTCAATTGGTCCCCAATAAGCAAGCTTTTCTTTATCTGCGAAAGCTTCTGTGTTATGGGGGTCAATGTATCTTAAGAAATACCAGGAAGAGCCTGCCCACTGAGGCATTGTGTCTGTTTCACGCTTTGCTGCTGCGCCACATTTGGGACAGGTGCAGTTAACATAGCTATCAATTTTTGCAAGAGGGCTTTCGCCGTCTGAGCCAGGCTGGAAGTTATCAACCTCAGGAAGACGAAGAGGAAGCTCCTCATAGGGAACGGGAACAATACCGCATTTCTCACAATGAACAATCGGAATGGGTTCGCCCCAATATCTCTGACGGTTGAATGCCCAGTCCTTCATTTTGTACTGAACACCTTTTTCACCGATACCCTTTTCCCCAAGGAATTCTACCATTTTTTCAATGGAATCCACTTTCTTTGTCATACCGTTAAGGAAATCGGAGTTAACCATTTCGCCGTCGCCTGTGTAAGCTTCAACTGAAATGTCGCCACCCTTGATAACTTCAATAATATCAATACCGAATTTCTTTGCAAATTCGTAGTCACGCTGGTCATGAGCAGGTACCGCCATAATCGCGCCTGTACCGTAACCCATCATTACATAGTCAGATATGTAAATGGGAATGTTTTTGCCGTTAACGGGGTTAACTGCTTCAAGACCTTCAATTCTTACACCTGTTTTCTCTTTAACAAGCTGTGTTCTTTCGAACTCAGTCTTTTTAGCACATTCTGCTCTGTAAGCCTCAATATCAGCCATATTGCCGATTTTCTCTGCATATTTGTCAATGAGAGGATGCTCGGGAGCCATAACCATAAAGGTTACGCCGAAAAGAGTGTCGGGACGGGTTGTGTAAATTTTCATCATTTCATCAGTGCCGTCAAGCTTGAAGTTTACGAAAGCACCTGTTGATTTACCAATCCAGTTAACCTGCTGGAGCTTGATATTGGGAAGATAATCAACCTTTTCAAGACCCTGAAGAAGCTTGTCTGCATATTCTGTAATACGAAGATACCAAACATCCTTGGATTTCTGAACAATGTCGCTGTGGCAGATGTCACATTTACCTCCCTGAGAGTCTTCATTTGAAAGAACAACCTTACAGGAGGGACAGTAGTTAACAAGAGTTTTGTCACGGAAAACAAGACCCTTTTCAAACATTTTAAGGAAAATCCACTGAGTCCATTTATAGTAGCTCTCTTCAGTTGTGTCAACAACTCTGTTCCAGTCGAAAGAGAAGCCAACCTTTTTAAGCTGTGAAGAGAATTTTTCGATATTCATATCTGTAACCTTACGGGGATGAATACCTGTTTTAATAGCATAGTTTTCAGTAGGAAGACCATAAGCATCAAAGCCAATGGGGAAAAGAACATTATAGCCCTGCATTCTTCTCTTTCTTGAAATTACTTCAAGACCTGAATATGCTTTAATGTGACCAACGTGCATACCTGCACCGCTGGGATAAGGAAATTCAACAAGACCATAGAATTTAGGCTTGTCAGAATTATCCTGTGCGTGGAAGACACCTTCGTCCTCCCACTTTTTCTGCCATTTCTGCTCAACGGCGGAAAAATCGTATTTCATTATTATCATACCTTTCTGTGAAATGGTAAATTATTAACTGACATTAAATAGTTAATTTTGCGATACTTTTACAAAGGAAAACTTTTTACGGGGCAACCCACCACCATCGCAAGCGATGGTCCCCCTCCCTATTTGCTAAAGCAAACAGGGATGATAATATCCGCAATACTTTCACATATTGCCATTTTCAATTCAAAAATTGACTAGCGTCAATTTTCTTCGCATCCTCCCAGAGTCTTTCAAGATTATAGTAATTTCTTGACTCCTCGATGAAGATGTGAACAATAACTCCGTGGTACTCAAGAAGCACCCAGCCTGTTGCTCTGCCTTCAATGTGGTCAGCCTTGATACCTGCTTCTTCAAGCTGATATTCAACCTCATCCGCAAGAGCGCGAACGTGAGTGTTTGAGTTTGCAGTACAAATCACGAAATAATCTGCAACAATTGTAAGCTCTTCAATTTTAATAACCTGAATATCGTTACCCTTTTTATCATCAAGAGCTTTTACGATTTTTTTAACAATGTCAAGACTCATTTTGTTTCTCCTGTTTATGTTTTAAAATATTCATCATAGCATCATTATAGGCGTCAATTGTATCGGGGTGAACAAATCTTTCGCCTCTGTCTATGAGGTCCTTTATAGTAAAGCCAAGTCCCTCAACAATAGCTTCATCAAGTGACCTTACTGCTTTTTCTCTCATAATCTCAACGCCGTCATAATCTCTTTCAGCGCTGATAAAATCTGCTATAAACACAATTTTTTCAAGAAGACTCATATTTTTTCTTCCTGTTGTGTGATAGCGTACGGCATTGATTATATCTTCGTTTTCAATTCCGAATTCTTTTTTGATATATATGCTTCCGCTCATAGCATGATAGAGCTTTGCGGTACTGATTTCAATTTCAGAAAGCTCAGCGCCGTTTTCAAGCATATATGATAGCTGCAGACCTGCAGGAGTGTCCTTGCAGCAGTCATGAATAAGACCAGCGGTATAAGCGATTTCCTCATCGCAACCATAAAGCCTTGCAAGCTCTTTTGAAGACTCCGCCACATTAAGAGAATGAATAAATCTCTTTTCTGTCAGCTTTTCTTTTAAAATTTCAATATATTCCGAATCTCTGTTCATCGATACAACCCCTTTGCCGCTATATAGTTGTATATTTCTTCCGAAAGACCTTTGTTTACTCCATCTTTCAAGGAAGCTCTGATTTCAGTTGAACTGATTTCAAAGGGCACACTTTCGCAAATTATAACTCTGTCTTCTGATTTGAGAACATTTTTGACGAAGTCCTTCATATTGTCGAGTTCTTCTAAATTTTCAGTTCTGCAAGCGCAGACGATAGTCGCAAGGCGAAGAATTTCCTCATGCTTATACCATTTATCAAATGATAAAAGCATATCGTCACCCATAAAGAGAAACAATTCCGAATCAGGATTTTCTTCCTTTATCTGTGTAAGAGTATCAACTGTATAGCTCTTTCCGCCTCTTTTGATTTCGATGTCACTTATACTGAACAAAGCCTCTTTAAAGAAGAGTCTGCACATATTCAGCCTGTCCTCTGCTGTTGCAGAGCTTGAGCTTTTAAATGGCGACAATGCCGTGGGTATTATTATTACCCTTTCGGCACCGCATACACCTGCGAGATTTTCCGCTAAAAGCTTATGTCCCTTGTGTGGCGGGTCAAATGAACCGCCGTATATTGCAATTTTTTTCATAAATCAATATAAAGTTACGGACTGCAATTCAAGATTACCTCTGTAAGATTTGATTTTAACCTTAACTCTTGTAACCTCTGTGGGAGTGATTTTTACAATTCTCTTATAGCCAACAACTCCGCCCTTGCCGATTTTCTTGAACTTTCCGTTGCCGTTATCTATGTAAATCTCAAATTCCTCAATATGCTGACCATTGATAATGTTTTCCATCATTTCAATTTTATCAAACATATCCTTTTGAGAAAGAGTTATTGTAATTTCAGGCTCCTTATCGCCGATTGCAGGACGCCAGGTTTTGCTTTCGTCTGCAAGGAGAAGATTTGCACCCTTGAATTCATCAGAAAGAGAGGAGCTAACCTCAACAGTACCAATCTGAGAAACCTTGTAATTAAACATTCTTCTGAGGTCATAGCCGAACGCCTTAAGAATCTGAGTGTCCATTTCAGCAAATTTACCGTTTTTCATAGGTGGAACACCAAGCATCCAGCAGCAGTTAGCACCAACAGTATTAAAATAAATCTTCTGAAGTCTGTCCTTTGTCTTAGCGGTATATTCATCATCCTTATGGTAATACCATCTGTCGCGGATGGACATACTCACCTCGCAGGGATACCAGATAAATTTCTCTTCCTTCTTGATAGCCTTACGAGAGCCTAAATCAAGCTCATATTTTTCTTCCTTCTGACGCTTTTTCTGAGGCTGCTTGCTCTTTTCGATAGCATTATAAATACTATATTTTTCAGGAACAACGCTCCACTCGTTTTCACGGATTACGCCCCATTCGTTACCATACCAACGAACATCGGGACCAACAAGAGCAATTACCGCATTGGGCTGGCATTCTCTTACGATTTCATAATAACCTTCCCAATCGTATTCCTGAACATTTCCTTTTTTATCAGGCTCAGCCGCACCATCAAAGCGAACATAGAAAATATCGCCGTATTTGGTGAGAACCTCTCTTAAAAGGTTCTTGAAAAATCTGTCATAGGGCTCGCCGCTTCCGTAAAGAGGACAGTTTCTGTCAAGGGGTGAAATTGCAATACCGAATTTCAATCCCTGTTCTTTACATTCCTTACTTAGAAGCTCAACGATATCTCTGTTTTCTACATCCCATTCTGTTGCACTTTCAACAGAATAAGCAGTATGCTCTGAGCACCAGAGGCAGAAGCCGTCGTGATGCTTAACATTGAGAACCATACCTTTAAAGCCTGCATCCTTAAAGAACTGCACCCATTCTTGAGCATCAAATTCCTCGGGATTAAAGTTTACGGGGTTAACTCCGCCGTCAGTCCATTCTCTGTTTAAAACTGTTGCAAGACCAAAGTTTATAAAACCGTAAAACTCTGTTTTCTGCCAGTTAAGCTGTCTTTCGGAGGGCTTTACCTCCGCCGCAATTTCATAGGGTTTCATTTTAAAATCCTTTAATTTCTAAATTTTAAGTTGGCGAGAATAATCCGGAACAGTTTTTTGAACGCGGATTTTCGCCAATCTATTGTTAAAATACTCGTGAATCCGTTAAGGATTCACTGCGTTTTGTGCCTCAGCCTGACAAAAATCTGCTATTCAAAAAATCTTCGACCTGAAAGTGAAGATTTTTCATTGGATTTTTGGATGCTGAGAACAAAGGAAGGCAAGCGCCTTTCAGGGCGAAGCGCCGAAAAGCCTTGAAAAAGAACGCTTTCAGGCTATTTCGGATTATCCTCGCCAACTTATTATTTACCGGGGTCGCAGTTTGTTGCAACAATGTCAACACCAAGACCGCAGATATTTTCAATTACCACATCACCGATTTTAACGGGCGCCTTGATAACCGCCTTGTTGATTTCTTCCATACAGTCAAACATTTTGCCCTTTGGAACGGGACCCGCAGATTTAACAGGCACAACGGGATGAACACCACCCTCAACCTTAACAGATGTTGTAAGGCTTCTCATAGGGTTAGTGATTTCTGTTCTTGCATAAGAGTCACCGCGTTTGCAGGTGTTACCTGTAACAGAAATAACCTCACCGTTTTCAATTTCAACCTCAATGGGGCAACCTAAAGGACAAGAAACACAAATAAGACTTTTTTTCATTTCAGCTTGTCCTCCTTATTCTTCAACTCTGACAACGATTTCGCTGTCTTTGTTCATATCTTTCAACATTTCTGTTGTAATTGTAACATTTTCCATTTCACCGGGAGCAAGCTTAACCTTTTTCTTTGATGAAAGGATTTTGCCATCGCATTCAACAACAACCTTTGCACCTTTGTAAACCTGACCAACTCGGAAATAAAGCTTAAGGTTTTCTTCACTCTCAATATTAACTCTCTGGGGTACTATGTAGCGAACGCCGTTGATACCCTTTGTGTTAATAAATGTACCGCCCTTTTTCTTGCCGAAAATATAGTCTGCAGCACCTTTACCTGCAATCTGACTTTCCTCTGTAACATAGTCAACAAGGTCATGAACCTGAAGAACATTACCGCAAGCAAAAATACCGGGGTGAAGAGTTTCTCTGTATTCATCAACGATGGGACCGCTTGTAACTCTGTCAAGCTCAACGCCAACATCCTTTGAAAGCTCATTTTCGGGAATAAGACCAACGGAAAGAAGAAGAGTATCACATTCAATATATTCCTCTGTACCGGGAATTGCCTGAAGCTTTTCGTCAACCTGTGCGATAGTAACGCCCTCAAGTCTGTCCTTACCGTGAGTTGCAACAACTGTGCAGCTAAGACGAAGCGGAATACCGAAATCGTCAAGACACTGAACGATATTTCTTGTAAGACCACCTGAGTAAGGCATAAGCTCGCAAACAACCTTAACCTCTGCGCCCTCAAGAGTCATTCTTCTCGCCATAATAAGACCGATATCACCTGAACCGAGAATAACAACTTTTTTACCGGGCATATAGCCGTCAATATTAACATATTTCTGTGCGGTACCTGCGGTCATAATACCCGCAGGTCTTGAGCCTGCAATCGAAAGAGCACCGCGAGGTCTTTCGCGACAGCCCATAGCAAGAACAACTGCAATTGCCTTAAACTGCATAAGACCCTCATTATTATTTACTGCGGTAACAACATTATCGTCAGAAATATTGAGAACCATTGTATCGGTGTAAACATCAATATCAGTTTTCTCAACCTGCTCGATAAATCTGCCTGCATATTCGGGACCTGAAAGCTCTTCACCGAAATAGTGAAGACCGAAGCCTGTGTGAATACATTGCTCGAGAATACCGCCGAGAGTTTCCGCTCTCTCGAGTATAACTATTTTTTCTACGCCCTCTTCCTTTGCTTTGAGAGCCGCAGCCATACCGGCAGGGCCTCCGCCGACTACAACTAAATCATAATTCAACATTCTGCCCTACCTCCTTACTTTGTTTTATGATACATAATTTTCGACTCGCCGCCGAATTTTGTAATTTCATTCATGGGAACCTTCAATTCTCTTGCAAGGATTTCAACTACCTTGCTACCGCAGAAGCCACCCTGACATCTGCCCATACCTGCTCTCGTTCTTCTCTTAACGCCGTCAACATCGCGAGCGCCTGCAGGAGCATGAATTGCATCAAGAATTTCGCCCTCGGTAATTGTTTCGCAACGGCAAACAATTCTGCCGTATGCTTTATTTTTTTCAATGAGCTTTGCTCTTTCTTCTGTTGACATATGACGGAAGCGAACAGGCTCAGGTCTGCAGGGGTCAAACTCCGCTTTTTTCTCGAAGCCGCCTGAAAGCTCGTTGATAATTCCGTCAATCATTTCTGCAATTGCAGGAGCTGATGAAAGACCGGGAGATTCAATACCCGCCGCATTGATGAATTTCTTATTAACATCGGATGAACCGATAATGAAGTCATCGCTTGTAGGATGAGCGCGGTTACCGCTGAAAGAGGTAATTGCATTTCTGAGAGAAACTGCAGGAACGCTCTTTATAGCATTAACATAAATTTTATCAAGACCAACTGACGTTGTAGCAACATCATCACCGTTGGCAATATCTTCCGCAGAAGGACCAACAATAAGATTGCCGTCAACTGTGGGAGAAACGAGAACACCTTTACCCATTTTTGTTGGGCATTGGAAAATTGTTCTTGAAACAAGTGAGCCCTGAGATTTATCAAGGAGATAATAATCACCGTGACGGATAACAATTTCAATTGAGTTATCACCGATAAGTGAAGCAATTTCACCTGAATGAACACCCGCTGCATTGATTACATATTCTGCAGTGATTTCACCGAGAGAGGTTGTCAGCTTAAATTCATCGCCAACATAGTCAATATCGGTAACCTCGCAGTTTCTCAAGAATTCTGCACCGTTGGTAACTGCATTTTCAACACCTGCAATTGTAAGCTCATAAGGGCAGACAATTGATGATGAGGGAGCAACAAGAGCGCCTACTGCAGTATCACCGATATTGGGCTCTAATTCAACAAGCTCATCTCTTCTGACAATGCGAAGACCGGGGACACCATTCTGCTCGCCTCTGTCCTTAAGCATTTCAAGATGGGGCATTTCTTCCTCAGAGAAAGCCACAACAAGAGCCTCGTTATTTTTAAGAGGAACATTAAGCTCCTTGCAAACCTTTTTCATAAGCTCAACACCGCGAACATTGAGCTTTGCTTTAAGTGTACCGGGTACAGCATCAAAGCCTGCGTGAACAATTGCAGAATTTGCCTTTGTAGCACCCATAGCGCAGTCGTTGCATCTTTCAAGAAGGGCAACCTTGATGTTATATTTTGAAAGCTCTCTTGTTATAAGAGAACCAACAACACCTGCACCAACGACAGCAACATCGTACTTCATTTTAACATCTCCTCGGGAATAAATCATAACAGCCTATAATAGAAAATTATTATATCACAGCAAACCACAAAAAATCAAGTACATATATAATGTTTTATATATAGTTTTGCACCTTGTTTTTTATGAGAAAATAGTGTAAAATTAAAAGTTGAAAATTGAAAGTGGAAAGTTTCGGGGCGCGAAAATGCGCCATATTATAATTGCTGTGCGCAACACCCGACACTCCTCACTCCTAACTCCTAACTCCTAACTAAAATCGAGGTATTTTATAAATATGAATAATTTTAAAAACAAACCCGAACTTCTCGCTCCTGCGGGAGATATGAATTGCCTTATTGCTGCTGACCGTTTTGGTGCAGATGCAGTATATATCGGCGGACCGCTTCTTCAGCTGAGAGCAGAAAAAGCCGCATTTACAGAAGAGAATATTGATGCCGCAGCAAAGCTTTTGCATTCAAAAAACAAAAAGCTTTATGTTACTGTAAACAGCTTCACAAAAAACAGCGAAATCGAGCCTCTTAAAGACTATGCCCGTAATCTTTACGGACTTGGCGTTGATGCTGTTATCGTTGCAGATTTAGGCGCAGTCAGAGCAATAAAGCAGGCAGCTCCGAACCTTGAGGTACATATCAGCACTCAGGCAAACTGTTGCAATTATTCTGCTGCTTTAGCTTATCACGAAATGGGCGCATCAAGAATTGTTGTTGCCCGTGAAATGACTATTAATGAAATTGCAGAAATGCATTCAAAAATCCCTGAAGAGCTTGAAATTGAGGCCTTTGTTCATGGTGCTATGTGTATGGCATATTCAGGTCGTTGCCTTATCTCTTCATATATGAACGGCAGAAGCGGTAACAGAGGCGAATGCACTCAGCCTTGCCGTTGGGAATATTATCTTGTTGAAAGAAATCGCCCCAATGAATATATGAAATTAGAAGAATATCCCGACCATTCCGCTCTTCTTTCATCCCATGATATGAAAGCAATCGGCTTTTTGGATAAATTAGCTGAAGCAGGTGTTGACTCCTTCAAAATTGAGGGCAGAATGAAAACAGAATACTATGTTTCTCATGTTGTCAACGCTTACAGAAGAGCTATTGATAAATCTGCTCCCCTTGAGCTTTTAGATGACGAGCTTAATGCTATAAGCCATCGTCCCTATGACAGCGGCTTCTATTTCGGAAACCTTGTTCACGGCCATAAAAATGACGGTCTTTACCATTGGGACTGCACCTTTGCAGGTGTTGCTCTTGAAGATTGTAAAGACGGCAAATTAAAAATTCAACAACGAAACTTCTTCAAATTGGGTGACACACTTGAAGTTCTTTCTCCCGAAACCTTCGGTATGAAATTCACCGCAACAAAAATCGTCAACGAAAAAGGCGAAGAATGTGAAAGTGCTTGTCATCCTCAGGAATTCCTCACCCTCGACTGCCCCGAAGATGTTAAAAAAGGTGATATTTTAAGAGTACGCACACAAAAACAAGAGATAGTAACTGACATTTAATAAGTGGCAAGTTGGAAGTAGCAACTACGGTAATTCGGAATTCGAAATTCGAAATTCGAAATTATCGGGTCTGCGACGCTATTATAATTTGAAACAATACTGAAAGCCCTATTCTTCTGACTGTTTTTTAAAAAACAACAAGCAGTAATAATAAGTTTCAATTCCAATAACCTAATACAATTTTCGGAAGCAAAGCTTCCCCTTCATTCCGCATTCCGAATTTCGAATTTCGAATTCATAAAAACTTATCAAGGAACTAAACTATGCCTTTTGAAATCCTCGCTCCCGTTGGAGCACAAGAACAATTAAATGCCGCCGTAAGAAGCGGTGCAAACGCAGTATATCTGGGTGTTGATAATTTCAACGCTCGGCGTAACGCTGACAATTTCACAACCGAAAACCTGAAGGATGCGGTTAAATACTGCCGTCTTCGTGATGTTAAGGTTTTCGTAACGCTCAACACCTTGATTTTTGATAAAGAAATCGAAGAGCTTTATGAAACCATAAAAGCTATCGCCAAAAGTGGCGCAGATGCGGTAATTGTTCAGGATTTTGCAACAGTGAAAGCAGTTAAAGAAATATGCCCTGATATGCCTCTTCACGCTTCAACTCAGATGGCAGTGCATAATGTTGCAGGGGCGAAGCACCTTGAAGAAATGGGCTTTTCAAGAATCGTTTTAGCCCGTGAGCTTTCCTTGGAGGAAATGAAAATAATCAGAGAAGCGGTTAATACCGAACTTGAGGTTTTTGTTCACGGCGCTCATTGTATGAGCACATCGGGTAACTGCTATCTTTCCGCTATGCTCGGTGAAAGAAGCGGAAACAGAGGACTTTGCGCCCAGGGCTGTCGTCTTAACTGGGTCAATTCCCACGGCAGAGAATATGCCCTTTCTCTCAAAGATATGTCCTATCTTGACAATATAAAAGACCTTATGGAAATCGGCATTGACTCCTTTAAAATTGAGGGCAGAATGAAGCGCCCTGAATATGTAGCAGCCGCAGTAAGCAGTCTGAAAAAGGCTATGAATGACGAGTATTACGACAAGTTGACTCTTCGCTCGGTTTTCTCTCGAAGTGGCTTTACTGACGGCTATTTAAAAGGCAAAAGAAATGTTGATATGTTCGGCTATCGCGTAAAAGAGGATGTAACCTCTGCAACCAATGTTTTAAAAGACCTTGAAGCCTCTTATAAAAATGAAATCCGACCCAACAAGGCAATCGCAAAGCTTATTCTCAAAAAGGACGAGCCTGCAACGCTACTCTTTTCCTCAAAGGGTGCTTGTGTTGAGGTTAAGGGTGAAATCCCTCAAATCCCAAGAACCGCACCTCTCTCCGAGGAAATTGCCTTCAGGAATCTTTCAAAATTAGGCGACACCTCATTCTATCTCGACTCCATAGGCTTTGAAAACGAAGACGCACTCACTCTCCCCGCCTCTGCAATTAACGCCTTAAGGCGAGATGGTGCAAACCTCCTTGAAGAAGAGCTTTCAAAAAAAGAATATATAATCAATGATGTTTTACCCGAAACGCCATATATAAAGCCAGATTTCAAAGCACCAAAGGCACGAATCCGCCTTGAAAGGCTTTCTCAATATTGCGACACCTTCGCAAAAACGAATTTAGTCATTCTTCCTCTTGACGAGGTGTTTAATAACCTTGAAGAAATCGAGCTTTTGCCTGTAAAAATTGCAGTAGAATTGCCCCAGCTTATATACCCAAAGGATGAAAGCGAGGTTCTCAAAAAACTCACTTCAATCAAGAAAACAGGTATTGTGAGAGGTGTAACAGGAAATATCGGTGGTATCTCCCTTCTTAAAAAAGCAGGATTTAAAATTTACGGCTCTCACGGACTCAACATAACCAATTCCCTTTCTGCACAAGGCTACAAGGAAATGGGTCTTGAAGATGTTACACTTTCCTTTGAGCTTTCAGAAAAAGGCATAAAAAATATTAACACCGACACTCAGAAGGGCGCGTATATTTACGGCTATCTACCCATTATGCTATTCAGAAATTGTCCTCAGAAAAGCATTGACGGATGTCTTAAATGCAACGGAAAATCCACTCTTACAGACAGAAAGGGCATTGAGTTCCACCTCATGTGTCAGAACAAAAAATATTCCGTTCTCCACAACAGCGTACCCCTTTATATCGGTGATAAAGGACTTTCAGGTATTGATTTTGTTACTCTTTATTTCACAATTGAATCAAAAGAGGAATGCAAGAAAATCTATCAGGCGTATTCAAGCGGTAAGGCTCCCGAGGGAAAGAAAACCAACGGCTTATACAACAGAGAATTATTGTAATTTCCAAAAAAGTTTGTGAAAAACCTTCACAAACTTTTTTTATATTCAAAAAAAGAAATTCAACTATTTTTTCGAAAAGTGTACAAAAAAATCCACCCAACAGACAAAAAGGACAAAATGCATAATCGCAAAACCTGTTTTTTGTGCAATACCACTACAAAAACTCATCGTTCTTACTTGTGCACATTCAACAAATATGCCTCTCTTATTTTGTGCATATTATCTTGACATTTCGAAAAAAATCCGTATAATAGCAAATGTTGATGAATGATATATCACTTGAACATCCTGTTCGCCCATATTCATCGCCGAATCGGACTTCAAAGCTGGTAATCATTTAAATTAGTTTCATAAGAGCCTATTAACAACAGCCGCCACATAGATGGCGGCTGTTGTTATTTTTGATAGATTGCCGATAAAGGAGCAGGAACAGACAATCTCTCCCACAGCCGATAAAGGCGCATAAACATATAACTATTTGTCACTTTGCATACTTTTACCCTCTTTTTTTGTATCTTTCATTCATTGACTATAATATATGTTTAGGTTATATTTATTTCATTATATATTTTCCCGAAAAGGAGAAATCCAAATGACAAAGAACGAAGCAAAAATCAAAGCAAAAGAGCTTGTGTCAAAAATGACAGTTGAAGAAAAAATGACACAGCTTCTTTATACCTCTCCCGCTATTGAAAGACTTGGTATCAAGGCTTATAACTGGTGGAACGAAGGCGCTCACGGCGTTGCAAGAAGCGGAACTGCAACAGTTTTCCCCCACACAATTGCTATGGCAGCAACCTTCGACAGTGAGCTTATTAACGAAATTGCCGATGTTATTTCAACAGAGGGCAGAATTAAATATAACAAGCATGTTGAATATGGCGACCACGATATTTTCAAGGGTATCACATATTGGGCGCCCAATATCAATATTTTCCGTGACCCTCGTTGGGGACGCGGTCAGGAAACCTTTGGTGAAGACCCTTATCTTACCGCAACTCTCGGTACTGCATTTATCGACGGTATTCAGGGTAAAGGCGAATTTTTAAAGGCTGCAGCTTGTTCAAAGCATTTTGCAGTTCACTCAGGTCCCGAAAAAGACCGCCACGGCTTTGATGCAATTGCAACACCTCATGACCTGTATGAAACCTACCTTCCTGCTTTTGAAAAAACCGTAAAAGCAGGTGTTGCAGGTGTTATGGGTGCATATAACCGCACCAACGGCAAGCCCTGTTGCGCTCATGATTATCTTATGGGCGAGGTTCTCCGTAAAAACTGGGGCTTTGACGGTTACTTTGTTTCAGACTGTGGCGCATTGCAGGATATTTACGAATTCCATAAATTCGTAGAAACAAGAGCAGAAGCAGCGGCAGTTGCTCTCAAAAACTCCTGCGACCTTAACTGCGGTCAGACTTATGATGCTCTCGTTGATGCTTACGAAGAAGACCTTATTACAGAAGAGCAGATTACAAAGGCTGCTGAAAGACTTTATATGATTCGTTTCCTTTTAGGCGAATTTGAAGAAGTAAGACCTTTCTCTGATATTCCTTATTCAAAGCTTGACTGCAAGGAACACCGAGAGCTTAACTTAAGAGCAGCTGAAAACTGCGTAACTCTTCTTAAAAACGATAGCTACTTGCCCCTTGATAAAAACACAAACAAGAAAATTGCAGTTATCGGTCCTAACGCTCTTTCCTATACTGCTCTTGAGGGTAACTATAACGCATACGCTTCCGAATATATCACAGTTGCAGATGGTGTGAGAAGAGTATTCACAGATGCAGATATTGCTGTTGAAAGAGGCTGTAACTACTGCCACGAAAAAATCAATGAATGGAGTGGCTTCGGTAATATGCTCAGCGATGGTGCTGCTGCAGCCGCAGAAGCAGATATTGCAATTCTTGCTCTTGGTCTTGACTGTTCAATTGAGGGCGAAGATACAGGCTACGATAACGATTACACCGCTTGTGGCGATAAGAAAAATATCTATCTTCCCAAAACTCAGCAGAAGCTTGCAGAAATGGTTTGCGATGCTTGTGAAAATGTTATTGTTGTTATTTTGTGCGGTAGCTCCGTTGACCTTGGGGAAAAGGTAAGAAACCACGCCAAAGCAATTATCCATGCATGGTATCCCGGTTCTCAGGGTGGTCTTGCAATCGCAAAAACAATTGCAGGCGAAAACAACCCCTGCGGTAAGCTTCCTGTTACAATCTATGACGGTGAGCATCCTCTCCCCGATTTCACAGATTACAATATGCAGGGCAAGACCTATCGTTTCATCGAGGGCGACGCTCTCTACCCCTTCGGTTATGGTCTTTCATATACAAAATTCCAATACACAGATGCTAAAATTCTTGAAAAGAACGACGATACTATAAAAGTTAGCGTAAATGTTAAGAACATCGGCGACAGAGCAGGTATCGAAAAAACTCAGATTTACGCTCAGTATTCCGATTCAAGAACCTATACTCCCCACTTCCAGCTTTGCGGTATTAAATCTACAAACCTCCAGGCAGGCGAAGCAAAGAATGTAACAATTGATATTGATACATATTGGATTAAAGCAGTTCTTGAGGACGGTCAGAGAGTAAATCCCGACGGCAAAATCACTCTCTATGTAGGCGGACATCAGCCCGATAAAGTAAGTAACAAATTACTCGGCTATGAATGTGAGAAAATAGAATTATAATAATTAACAAAACCCCATTGATAGTAAAAACTACCAATGGGTTTTATTTTATCCTTTGCGAAGCCTATCATCCCTGTGCGTAAGCATAGGGAGGGGGACCGCCCTTGTATGTTTAGAAATTACGAATCAGTTTATTTCGTACCTATCAGTATTTTTAGAAACAAGTTAAATCGGGGTGGTGGTGGGTTGCCCCGTAAAGACACTCCTTTGTTGATGGGAGCAATAATAAAAAAACATACAGAACCAACAATTCCCCGCATCAACGATGTAAAGAGGGCTCGTGGCAACCCACCACCATTCCGCCCGAACTATATTCACAGATAAACAAATCACCCGAAATATACACAATGAACTAATTCACCTAACGAAGAACGGTCCCCCTCCCTATTTGCTGAAGCAAACAGGGATGATAAGCTTTGCTTTTCTCTACTATATTCTTCTTCGGCGCATTTTCGCGCCTCGACATTTTAACATTTATAAATCGCCGTGCGCAGCACCCGATAATTTTGCATTCTGCATTTTGCATTTAAAGAATATATTCTCCTACAACCTCACCCTGAAGAGTCTTATGAATAATCGCTTCATCATCAACTATCATATACCCTCTTGGTGTATTCTCCTTAGGAATAGAAACTGAACCGGGGTTTGCATAGATATAGCCACCCTCTAATTCCTCAATTTTACTTACATGGGTGTGACCATTGAAAAGAATGTCACCTTTTTTAATCTTGGGTAAATTCTGAGGGTTCATTTTATGTCCGTGAGTAAGGAAAAACATTCTTCCCTTGTGATAGAAAAAGGCATATTCAGCGAGCACGGGGAAACTGAGCACCATTTCGTCAACCTCTGCTTCACAGTTACCTCTCACGCAAAGGATTTCCTCATCCATATCATTTAAAAGCGCAATAACACCCTTGGGGTTATATTCATCAGGTAAATCGTTACGAGGTCCGTGATATAAAACATCACCTAAAAGCACTAATTTCTCGCATTTTTCTTCTCTGTATTTTTCAATTAATTCACGGCAGTATTTCAAAGAACCGTGAATATCAGAAGCAATCATAATTTTCATAAGAATATCTCCTTTTGTTTTCTGCCATAATCATAACACAAAACAATGCAAAATACAAACAATTAACCCTATTAAATTTCTCAAAATCTAATAGGGTTAATATTTATTAAAGTGTTGTTAAATAAGCTGTCTTATTTCTTTTTCTTACCAAAGAAACCTTTCTTCTCTTCGGGTTCAACTGCCTTTGCACCCATTGTGGTGTTGAAATTCATAAGAGCTTCTTTCTGCTTATCGTTAAGGTTCTTGGGAACCTCAATATTAACTCTGATAAGCTGGTCGCCTCGTCTTGTGGAGTTAAGAACGGGAATACCTCTGCCCTTTAATTTGAAAATGTCACCGGGCTGAGTTCCTGCAGGAAGAATATATTCAACATCTCCGTCAAGGGTGGGAACGCGAAGCTTATCACCCAAAGCCGCCTGAACGAAGCTGACTTTAACCTCGTACCATACATTGTAGCCGTCACGCTCAAAGAAAGGATGGGGTTTAACAATAACGCCAACTCTCAAATCACCTGCAGGGCCACCATTTGCACCTGCGTTACCCTGATTACGAACTGTGAAAATCTGTCCGTCATCGATACCTGCGGGAATTGTAATTTCCTGCTTAACAGTTCTTCTGATTCTGCCTGCACCCTTACATCTTGAGCAAGGATTCGGGTTGAATGTACCTTTACCGCCACAACGCTGACAGGGCTTTGATGTACTGATAGTGCCGAAAGGTGTTCTCTGCTGAACATTTATCTGACCTCTGCCGTTACAGTCGGGACAAGTCTGGGGTGAAGAACCCTTTGCTGCGCCCGAACCTGAACATTCATCGCAGACTTCAATTTTCTGGAATTCAACAGTTTTCTTGCAACCCTTTGCGGCTTCCTCAAAGGTAATATATATGTTAGTCTGAATATCGCTTCCTCGACGGGGTGCATTGGGGTTGGAGCGTGAGCCACCGCCACCACCGAAGCCGCCGAAAAATGAACCGAAAAGGTCACCCAAATCGAAATCCATTCCGCCGTCAAATCCACCGAATCCACCGAATCCGCCACCGCCTTGACCTGCGCCATAGCTGGGGTCAACGCCTGCGAAACCGAAGCGGTCATATTTCTCCTTCTTATCGGAATCCGAAAGAATTTCATAAGCCTCGTTTGCTTCCTTGAACTTTGCCTCTGCCTCTTTGTTATCGGGGTTAAGGTCGGGATGATATTTCTTCGCAAGCTGGCGATATGCTTTTTTTATTTCATCAGGTGTGGCACTTTTAGAAACGCCAAGCACCTCATAATAATCTCTTTTATCTGCCATAATTGATTCCTTTCTTTAGGAATTCACTCACCGAAGACGGTTCCTTTTGAGAACCGTCTTCGGCTTTTAATCAATAATTAGTCAACATCTGTGAAGGGTGCTTCTGTGTAGCCGTCGCCACCCTGAGCGCCTGCTGCGTTGGGGTCAAAGCCTGCGCCCATATTGTTGGGGTCAAAGCCCTGAGCACCGCCTGCTGCTTTGTAAAGCTTTTCGGAAATTTCATAGAATTTTGCCTGAAGAGCTTCCTGCTTTGATTTGATAAGCTCAATATCTTCGCCCTTAAGAGCTTCTTTGAGTTCTTCAACCTTTGCGTTGATGTCGTTTTTGTCTGCATCGTCAAACTTGTCGCCGTTTTCGGAAACAAGCTTTTCGCATTCAAATACCATCTGGTCTGCGCCGTTGCGGATGTCAACTGCTTCTTTGCGCTTTTTGTCTTCTTCTGCAAACTGTTCTGCTTCTCTAACAGCCTTATCAATATCATCCTTGCTCATATTGGAAGAAGCTGTGATGGAGATTGACTGTTCTTTACCTGTACCAAGGTCTTTTGCAGAAACATGAACGATACCGTTAGCGTCAATATCGAAAGTAACTTCAATCTGAGGAGTACCGCGACGAGCAGGAAGAATACCGTCAAGGTGGAACATACCGAGAGTTTTGTTATCTCTTGCAAATTCTCTTTCGCCCTGAAGAACATGGATTTCAACTGATGTCTGGTTATCTGCTGCAGTTGAGAAAATCTGGCTCTTCTTTGTGGGGATAGTTGTATTTCTTTCGATAATCTTTGTGCAAACGCCACCAAGAGTTTCAATACCAAGTGAAAGAGGTGTAACGTCAAGGAGAAGAAGACCTTCTACATCGCCACCAAGAACACCTGCCTGAAGAGCAGCACCCATTGCAACGCATTCATCGGGGTTGATGCCCTTGTAGGGTTCTTTGCCTGTGTAGTTTTTAACTGCGTCCTGAACAGCGGGAATTCTTGAAGAACCACCAACCATAAGAACCTTATCAATTTCAGAAACCTTAAGACCTGAATCGGAAATTGCCTGACGAACGGGAGCCATTGTTGCTTCAACAAGGTCAACTGTAAGCTCGTTGAATTTAGCTCTTGTAAGAGTTGTGTCAAGGTGGAGAGGACCTGCTTCAGTCATTGTGATGAAGGGAAGGTTAATTGCAGAGGATGTAACGCCTGAAAGCTCAATTTTTGCTTTTTCTGCAGCTTCTTTAAGTCTCTGCATAGCCATTTTATCGCCTGAAAGGTCTGCGCCTGTTTCTTTCTTGAATTCAACTACGAGCCAGTCGATAATTCTCTGGTCAAAGTCGTCACCACCGAGGCGGTTGTTACCTGCAGTTGCAAGAACCTCCTGAACACCTTCGCCCATTTCGATGATAGAAACGTCGAAAGTACCACCACCAAGGTCATAAACCATAACCTTCTGGTCGTTTTCTTTGTCGATACCGTAAGCAAGAGCAGCAGCTGTAGGCTCGTTGATAATTCTCTTAACCTCAAGACCTGCAATCTTACCTGCGTCCTTAGTTGCCTGACGCTGAGAGTCTGTAAAGTAAGCGGGAACAGTGATAACCGCTTCTGTTACCTTGTCACCGAGGTAGCTTTCTGCATCAGCTTTAAGCTTAGAAAGAATCATTGCAGAAATCTGCTGGGGTGTATAAGATTTGTCGTCAATATTAACCTTATAATCTGTACCCATCTGTCTTTTGATAGAAGCGATTGTTCTGTCGGGGTTCTGAACTGCCTGACGCTTTGCAACCTGACCAACAAGTCTTTCGCCGGACTTTGAGAAGCCTACAACAGAGGGAGTTGTTCTGTTACCTTCAACGTTAGCAATAACTACGGGCTCGCCGCCTTCGATAAGTGCTACGCAAGAGTTAGTTGTACCTAAGTCAAGACCAATTGTTTTTGCCATTTTAATTACCTCCGAATTTATTTATAAATGATTGTTAATATATTTAATTGGTAACCTGAACAGTTGCGAAACGCAATATTCTGTCACCCATTTTATAACCCTTTTCAAAAACTGCTGCGATTGAGTTTTCGGGAAGCTCATCGTTTGGGGCAGTCATAACCGCGCTGTGAATGTTGGGGTCGAACTCGTCGCCAACCTCGCCGTAAGCCTCAACATCCATATTCTTAAGGATTTCCTTAAGCTGAGTAACGGTCATTTCAACGCCCTTTCTGTAAACCTCAACATCGTCGGTTTGGTTATCTAACGCTCTGTCAAAATTATCAATTACGGGAAGAAGAGCTTTAAGAGTGTTGCCCTTTGCATCACCATAGGTTGCTTCTTTTTCTCTCTGAGAGCGTTTTCTGTAGTTATCATACTCTGCAAGAGTGCGAAGATGAGAGTCCTTGAGTGCGGCAAGGTCAGCAGAAAGCTTTTCAATTTCAGCCTTGAGAGCATCAACCTCTGCATTCTTCTTTGATTTCTTTTCTTTTTTTGTTTCTTTTTTTACTTCTGCAGTCTCTTCAGTTTCAACTGCTTTGTTTTCTTCGTTTGCCATTTTTACCTCACTCCTCATCAAGTGTTTCGGAAAGAAGATTTCCGATAACCGATGCTAAATATTTAATACTGGGAATAAGCCTTGCATAATCAAGTCTTGTAGGACCGATTATACCGATTGAACCGCTGTCCTTATCCCCTACGGAATATTTCGAAAATATTGTTGAAGAATTTTTCAACTCTCTGTAAAGGTTTTCAGTACCTATTGCAACATTCAATTGCTTTTTATGTGAGCCAAGCATATTTTCAAGAGGTGTTCCTCTGTGAAGGAAATCCATAAGCCTGAAGGCATCCTCGGAAAGCTCCTCGTGGTTAAGTATGTTTGACTGACCTTTCAAATGAAGCTCCGTTGTTTTAACCGCTTCGCAAAGGTCTGCTATGGCACACAAGAAAGGTGACATTATGAAAACTCTGTCTCCAAGGGAAGCAACGAGAGTCTGAATAACCATAACATTGATGTCAGAAACAGATTTACCGATAAAGTAATTCTGACAGATGTTATAGAAAACCTCGGCAATATCAACATTGATTTGCGCGTCACTTCTTACAACAGAGCTTTTAAGAATACCCGAGGTAGCAAGAAGAACAATCATCGCCGTATGTTCGCTCAAGGGAACAAGCTCAATTCTTTTGATTTTCGCATCCGCATCCGCAGGTGAAGAAGAAACCGCAACGCAATCCGTCAGCTCTGCAAGAATGCTACCTGCTTTTTCAAGAAGCTTATCAGGCTCGCCTGAAAAGGACTGAAGCCAGATTTTGATTCTCTCCTGCTCGTCTATTCCTAATTCATAGGCTGACATCAGATTATCAACATAATATCTGTAACCAAGCTGAGATGGAACGCGACCTGCTGAGGTATGAGGCTGTTCAAGAAGACCAAGCTCAACAAGGTCTGCCATATCGTTACGGATTGTAGCGGAGGAAACCGCGTTACCCATTTCGGCGCAGATTGCTTTTGAACCAACGGGCTCGCCCGTAGCAATAAAGCGTTCAATTATAATTCCGAGAATCTGCTGCTTACGCCCTGAAAGCTCTGCCACAACCTCACCTCTTTTTCGGTTTTTATCACCGTTAGCACTCTCAACAACCGAGTGCTAACTCTGTTAATAATATACTCCCGCCACTAGCATTTGTCAATATCTTTTGCAAATATTTTTGTAAATAGTTTGTGAATAGATGTTAAAATTATGCAAAAAAGAAAAGCTACTTCAAAAAGCAGTTTTATATAATTACATAATATTATTGCAAAACTAAAACCGTAGGGTACGGTCTTGAGCGTACCGCACAACAAACTAACCTTTTAATCCGTTTGCCCGTATGAGCAACTTCATTAAACCAAATAAAAAACATCTTCACTATTCACTATTACTTACTACTTGCCAAAAATCCGAGCAATAAACAAAAGTGAAGAGCGAAGATTTAATAGTGAAAAAGTAAAATCCCCGTACTTTCGTACGAGGATTTTTGGCAACGGGATAGGGATTTTTCCGGCGCTCTGCGCCTCTCGCCTCGCTTCGCTCGTTGCCCACGTCGGCGAAAACAGTCACACCGGACTGTTTTCTTCCGCAAACTTCGTTTGCTCCCTCCTGGTTCAAATCCCTATATAATCTAAATAAAAAAAGAAAGCATCCTGATGGATACTTTCTTTTTTTGGCAGCGGGATAGGGATTCGAACCCCAACAAACAGAGTCAGAGTCTGTCGTGCTACCGTTACACTATCCCGCTAGGACGAGAGATATTATACTATTACAATTCCCGAATGTCAATAGTTTATTCAAAAATTTTTGGAAAAAGTTTTTTAATAACTTATTTCAAAAAAGTGTTGACAATTTGAATTATGTGTGATAATATATCAAGGCTAACATATGCAGAGATACCGAAGTGGTTATAACGGAACGGTCTTGAAAACCGTCGTACGGAAACGTACCGTGGGTTCGAATCCCACTCTCTGCGCCACCCTTAGGGGACAATTAAATAACTGATTTCAGTTACCAATGCAGAAGTACTCAAGTTGGTGACGAGGCGCCCCTGCTAAGGGCGTAGGTCGGGAAACCGGCGCGAGAGTTCGAGTCTCTCCTTCTGCGCCAAATAAAAAGGATATCCGAAAGGGTATCTTTTTTATTTTTGTTGCTGAAAGCTATAAGAGAAACTCCAACTCCCTCGGTGTAATTTTATTATTGAACCCTCTCCTTTTATTTGATATAATACCTATTATAAATCTCCGAGGAGGATGTAAAATGAAAAAGTTCAAATCCATAATAGCAATATTGTTAGTATGTGCATTGTTTTTCTCGGTAGCATCATGCGGCAAAGATACTACCAATGAAACAACCACAACATCCCAGCAATATATTGCCTCTGATGACACAGTAAATGCAGACGCTACATATTCCGACACAGTGGCAGATACATCTGTTGTAACTAATACTACTGTTGATACTACAACTTCTGTTGCACCTGCCGAAACTCAGGCACCTGCAACTCAGAGTGCAGAAACTGAAGTTGTTCAGCAGACACCTGAAACCAATGCACCGGCCGAGACTCAGGCGGCAGCTCAGGCTCCCAGTAGCACCTCAACCGAAGAGGTACATCAGGCTGACGGCAGAACCTATTATGTTTACTACCCCGAAAATATAAAATCCTCAAAGAAAACCTACCCCGTTCTTTCATGGGCGAACGGCACCGCTTGTCAGCCCTCTATGTATACAAATATGTTCAAGGCTCTCGCAAATGGTGGCTATATTGTTATTGCAAGCAGTGAAACAATGGCAGCAGACGGAAGCGCACAAATCGAAGCTCTTGATTTCGTTATTTCTCTCAACAGCAATTCTTCAAGCACTGCTTATAAAAAGGTTAATACAAAAGCACTTGGCGTTATCGGTCATTCTCAGGGTGGCAGAAGCTCTGTCAACGCAGCGGTCAAGGATTCAAGAATCAAGTGCGTTGTTTCTATTGCAGGTAGCAATTTCCTTGAAGAAGCAGAACCCAATTCAGCTCCCTCTCTCTTTATTGCGGGCGAAAAGGATATGATTGTTTCACCATCAAAATGGATTCAACCTGCCTACGATGTTGCAAAAGGCCCTGCGGTTTACGCTTCTCTTAATGGTGCAATTCACACCACCTGTTGCACCAACCCCGAAAAGTACTCCTCCTATATTCTCGATTGGTGTGACACTTGGCTCAAAGGCGATAACAAAGCACTTAACACTTTCAAAAATAATGGTACACTCGCTTCCGATAGTAGCTGGAGCGACTTCCAATGTAAAGGATTCTGACTATGAAAAAAATTCACTTATTATGTAACGCTCATCTTGACCCTATATGGCTTTGGGCAAAAAACGAAGGTATCGCAGAAGCAATTTCCACATTCCGCGTTGCCGCAGATTTTTGTGAAAAATATGATAATTTCATTTTCAACCACAATGAATCCGTTCTCTATGAATGGGTAGAAGAAAATGAACCCGAGCTTTTTAAGAGAATTCAAAAGCTTGTCAAAGAGGGTAAATGGCGCATCATGGGTGGCTGGTATCTTCAGCCTGACTGCACTATGCCATCGGCAGAAGGTTTTCTCAGACAAATTGAGGTCGGCAACGCTTATTTCAAGGAAAAATTCGGAGTTAAGCCATCTACCGCTATAAACTTCGACCCCTTCGGTCATACTCGCGGACTTGTTCAGATTTTAAAGAAAACAGGCTACCATTCATATTTATTTATGCGCCCTCACAATATTGTGGGCGATGATACTGATTTCATCTGGAAGGGCTATGACGGAAGCGAAATAATCGGTCATTCAATGTGGGGTGGCTACAACTGTGCAAGAGGCGAAGTTACCAAAAAAATTGATAGAATAGTTGAAGATGCCCACGATGGTGCAAACCTTATGCTCTGGGGTGTAGGAAACCACGGCGGCGGACCCTCTAAAATCGACCTTGACAGTATTGAAGAGTACATAAAAAACCACCCCGAAATAATAGTCGAGCACTCCTATTGCGAAAACTATTTTTCAGAGGTTGACACAAAAGAGCTTACTACTTATTCAAAATCTCTCGTTCATTGTATGGTAGGCTGCTATACTACAATGACGCAAATCAAAAAGAACTACAGAGCTCTTGAAAACGAGCTTGTAACCTGCGAAAAAATGCTTGCCTTAAGCGGTGTCGATTACGATAAAAACGAGCTTAAATCCGCAGAAAAAGCTTTACTTTTCAGTCAGTTCCACGACATTCTCCCCGGTACTATGATTAAAGACGGCGAAAATGAAGTTCTCCGTCTTTTAGGCTACGGCAGAGAAATTGTAGCCCGCCTTACTGCTAAAGCTTTCTTCAAGCTTTGCGAAGGTCAGAAGAAAGCTATTGACGGCGAAATTCCCGTTATCGTTTTCAACCCTCATCCATATTCTGTCACAAGAGAAATTCAGGTTGAATTTCAGCTTGCAGACCAGAATTGGAACGAGGACGAAACAACTCTTGTTTCAATCCGCGATGAGCAGGGTAATTACCTGCCCTGTCAGAACGAAAAAGAAGCAAGCAGCATGACCATGGACTGGAGAAAACGCATCTGCTTCCGAGCAGAATTGAAGCCTATGAGCATCAACCGCTTTGATTGCGAATTAAAGGTTCACAAAATCAACAGAAGACCTATCGCGCCATTAAGCAAAACCGATACTCATTTTGTTTTTGAGAACGAAAAAAGCTCTGTTCTTATTAACAAAGAAACAGGTTTTATTGACAAATATGAGGCAAACGGCGCAAATCTTCTCAAAGAGAACAGCGGTAAAATCCTTGTTTATAAGGACAACGAAGACCCATGGGGTATGACCAACGACGGTTTCTATGACAAAATCGGTGAATTCACTCTTCTTTCAAAAGAAGAAGCAAATGTATTCGCAGGATATCCTGATGCAGATTACGAAAATGTTCACGTTATTGAAAATGGCGATGTCAGAGCAAAAATTCAGGCGACCCTCAAAAATCGCAACTCCTTTGCAATTGTCACCTACTCTCTCCCTAAAGCCGACACCTACATTGATATTGATGTAAAAATCCTTGCAAATGATGTAAATACTCTCTACAAGCTTTCTTTCGACACTGATTTTTCTGACCCGAAATTCATTGGTCAGACTGCTTACGGCAGAGAAGCGCTTTTAAAAGAAGAAAAAGAGGTTACATATCAGAAATGGTGCGCTTTCAAGGATGATAACAAAGCCTTTGCGGTTATAAACAGCAGTACATACGGCGGTAGCGCGAAAGACAACATTCTCAACATTACCCTTATGAGAACACCCGTTTATTCTGCTCATCCTATCAACCAAAGACCAATTACCGATGATGACCGCTTCCATAATCACATTGATATGGGAGAAAGAGATTTTTCTTACAGATTAACACCTGAATTCGACAACATTGATATTGAAGCGGAGATTTTCAACCAACCGCCTTTTGTTCTCTCGTTCTTCCCATCAGGAAACGGTGAAAAGAAAGAAACCGAGTGCAAAATAGACAATTCTAAAATTCTTCTTTCATCTTATAAACAGATAAATAATGAAGAATATCTTCTCCGCCTTTTTAACACATCCGATATTGAAGAAACAACAAAAATATCAATAAACGGAAAAGATTATGAAATCACTTTCACACCATTGGAAGCAAAAGGATTTATAATTAATAATAACAATTTAAAGGAATGTAATTTAATAGGAGAATAAACTATGTTTAGGCGCATTACCGCGCCCCTACATTCCGAATTTCGAATTTCGAATTCCGCATTCAAAATGCAACGATTAATTCACAAATTATTCGTTGCATTTTCTTTTTATATATTGTATAATAAACTATCAATACTATAAAATAGGATTTTATGTTCTAAAGAAAGGTAGTTCTATGAAAAAAGCTTTAAAAATATCAGTTATTGCAGTTGTTATAACCGCTATCATAGTTCTGACCGCTATGCCCTTTGAGGCAATAGAAATCAAAAGATATTACGGCGACATAAATAACGATAACAATGTTACAACTCAGGATGTTATTATAGCTCTTTCTGTTGCAACAGGTATTTATCAGGATGACCTTACAAGTATGGATTTTGAAGCCACTGATATTGACGGCGATAATGAAATCACTACAAATGACGCCCGTATTATTCTGAAAACTGCAGCAGGTCAGGAATTCAAAAAACATATGGAAGGTTATGAATTCAGCGAAAATCCCGATTTATTCCTGAAGAAAGTCAACGAGCTCAGAGTTAAGGAGGGCGCTTCTTCATTAAAGCTTTCAAAGGAGCTTTGCGATGTGGCTAGAGAAGCCGCAGAAGAATACGCTATTAAAACAGGTACTGCTTTCGCCCGTGAAGATGGCTCATATTATTACACTCTTCTTGATGAAAATGGTATAAGCTATAATATGGCAGACAAAATAATAATACCTGCCTCATTCGGCTATAAAGAAACATTTGACGAGCTTATAAAAGTTCAGCAGAGCAAAAAAGCTCTTTCTAGTAAGAATTTCAAAAAATTCGGTGTAGGCGCATACACCAAAGATGGCCACACATTCTATTGGTGCATATTCCTTACAGACTAATTATAAAAACCAACCCACTCGAAAGGATGATTAAAATGAGTGATTACAGAATAGAAACTAAATGTGTTCAGGGCGGTTATACCCCCGGTAATGGCGAACCTCGTCAGATTCCGATTATTCAGAGCACAACTTTCAAATATGCAACAAGCGAAGATATGGGTAAGCTTTTCGACCTTGAAGCAAGTGGTTATTTCTACACCCGTCTTCAGAACCCCACCAACGATTCAGTTGCCGCAAAAATCTGCGAGCTTGAAGGTGGTACTGCCGCAATGCTCACCTCTTCAGGTCAGGCAGCATCCTTCTATGCAGTTTTCAACATTGCAACCTGCGGCGACCATGTTGTTTCTTCTTCAACAATTTACGGTGGAACATATAATCTCTTCGCAGTTACAATGAAGAAAATGGGTATTGATTTTACATTCGTTTCACCTGACTGCACAGAGGAAGAGCTTAACGCAGCCTTCCGTCCTAATACAAAAGCAGTTTTCGGCGAAACAATCGCAAACCCTGCTCTTACTGTTCTTGATATTGAGAAATTTGCAAAAGCAGCTCACGCTCACGGCGTTCCGCTTATTATTGATAATACCTTCGCAACTCCCGTTGGTTGCCGTCCTTTTGAATGGGGTGCAGATATTGTTACTCATTCAACAACTAAATATATGGATGGCCACGGCGCTGCAGTTGGCGGTTGCATTGTTGATTCAGGTAAATTTGACTGGATGGCACACGCTGATAAATTCCCCGGTCTTTGCACTCCTGACGATAGCTACCATGGTATCACTTATGCAGAGCGTTTCGGCAAAGAAGGCGCATTCATCACAAAGGCTACTGCTCAGCTTATGAGAGACTTCGGTTCAATTCAGTCTCCCCAGAATGCTTTCTATCTTAACTTAGGTCTTGAAAGCCTTCATGTAAGAATGAAACGCCATTGTGAAAACGGTCTTGCAGTTGCAAAGTTCCTTGAAGCAAATGATAAAATTGATTGGGTAACCTATCCCGGTCTTGAAAGCAATAAATATTACAACCTTGCGCAGAAATATCTTCCCAATGGCTCTTGCGGTGTTGTTTCATTCGGTGTTAAGGGCGGAAGAAAAGCAGCAGAGGAGTTTATGAAAAAGCTTAAACTTATTGCTATTGAAACTCATGTTGCAGACGCGAGAAGCTGTTGCTTACATCCTGCAAGTGCAACTCACCGTCAGATGAATGATGCAGAGCTTGAAGCTTGTGGAATTACTGCAAACCTTGTTCGTCTTTCCTGCGGTCTTGAAAACGCAGAAGACCTTATCGAAGATATCAAACAAGCCCTTGGCGAATAAAACTTTGCGTTTTGCACTTTGCACTTTACACTTATGAAAAGGAGGTATGAGGAATGCCTATTAAATTACCTGACGAGTTACCTGCAGTCAAAGTTCTTGAAAAAGAGAATATATTCGTTATGACTGATACTCGCGCAATTACTCAAGATATTCGTCCGTTGAAAATTCTGGTTCTGAACCTCATGCCCAAGAAAACAGAAACAGAAACTCAGCTCTCCCGCCTTTTGGGAAACTCTCCCTTGCAGGTGGAATTTGAGCTGATTCATACAAAATCTCATGTACCCAAGCACACTCCCAAGGAATACCTTTTAGCATTCTACAAAACCTTTGAGGATGTTAAGCACAGAAAGTTTGACGGCCTTATTATCACAGGCGCGCCCGTTGAAAAAATGCCATTTGAAGAGGTTTCCTATTGGGAAGAGCTTTGCGAAATAATGGAATGGTCAAAAACTCATGTTACAAGCACATTCCACATCTGTTGGGGCGCTCAGGCAGGACTTTATTACCATTATGGTATTAAGAAATATCCTTTACCCGAAAAGCTTTCAGGTATTTATACTCATACTGCTGATTACAAGCAGTCAATTCTCTTAAGAGGCTTTGACGATGAATTCAAAGTCCCTCACTCCCGATATACAACAGTAAAACGAGAAGAGATTGAAAAGGTTCCCGAGCTTAAAATCCTCGCTTCCTCTGATGAAGCAGGAATATATATCGTTTCAACCGAAAACGGCAAGCAGATTTTCGTTACAGGCCACTCCGAATATGACACAGAAACTCTTAAAAACGAGTTTCTTCGTGATAAGGATGCAGGGCTTGATATCAAAATGCCCGCCCATTATTTCCCCAATGACGATATAACAAAGCAACCCTTAAACACCTGGCGTTCTCACGCAAATCTTCTCTATTCCAACTGGCTCAACTATTTCGTTTACCAGACAACCCCTTATGATATAGAAGAGATATAAAAATTGCCCCTGCAACCACCAAGGTTACAGGGGCAATAACTATTTTATTGATTTATATTCTGATTATCTTCCGCTTCTGTAACAGCAGCTTCAACAGGCGTATAACCCTCATTATTTTCAACAGGCATACCCTGTTGAGGAATATAGCTGTACATCTGATTTTCCTGAGGCAGAAGTGGCTCTTCTTCGGGCAATTTCTTAAGATTAATTGCCGCAATAACGCCCCTTGCAAGAGAAATAACAACCCAAGCATGGAAAACGATATCAAGAATCATATCTTCAGCGAAGCCGTTCAGATAGAACATTGCAAATGTATCACCAACAAACACTATCAGTGCTGCAAGAACCCAACCATAGCCGTGCTTCTTTGAAAGAGCTAATGTCAAAGCATAGAAGACTACAAAAGCAATTGCAATTGCTAAATAAATATAAAGTACCATATCAGGCTCGGGTATGAAGCCTTCAACACCCTCATACCATTCAGCAGGCATTCTTCCTGTATAAAGAAGACCCATCAATGTCATATAATAAGGAATTGCTGCCGAGAAAACAAAATATGTATCGCTTCCCATAAAAAGCAAAGCACTGTTTATAACAGTAAGTATAATAACAAGCAAAATATTAGTTCTTGCAGTATTATATCTTGTTCTGAGCTTCTGTTCTTCAGTCATATTCTGAGTGTTTTTGTTTTTAAATAATCCCATATTTATTCTCCTTCCAACTGTTTATCGGATCAAACTAATCATACACCATTCTACAAAAACCGTCAACAAAAATTATAATGGGCTTTGTCCCGAAACTTGCCACTTGCCACTTTCAACTTGCCACTTATAAATTTTCATAATCTATCTTTCTGTCCTTAAAATAAAACTCTCTGTCATGGTCACTTATTTCACGAAGCACCTTACAGGGATTTCCCACCGCAACAACATTAGCAGGAATATCTTTTGTAACAACGCTACCTGCACCGATAACAGTATTATCGCCTATCGTAACACCGGGAAGAATAACCGCACCTGCGCCAATCCAACAATTTCTTCCGATGTGAACGGGCATATTGTATTGATACGCTTTCTCGCGAAGTTCAGGGAGTATAGGATGTCCCGCAGTTGCAACAACAACATTGGGGCCGAACATAGTATAATCGCCAACATAAATATGAGTATCGTCAACCATTGTCAATCCGAAATTGGCATAAACAGATTTCCCGAAATGCACATGGTGACCGCCCCAGTTAGCGTGGAATGGTGGCTCAATATAGCAATCCTCGCCTATTTCCGCAAACATTTCTTTAAGCATTTCTGCCCTCTTGGGAAGCTCTGTAGGTCTTGTCATATTAAAATCGTAAAGCTTGTTAACATAACTCAACTGCTCAATCATTATATCGTCACCACTGGGGTAATAAATCATTCCCGAGTGCATTTTTTCTTTATTGGTCATAAAATCAACTCCTACAAAAAATTATATCATAAATCAAAATCTTTACAACAGTTTACCATTGAAAAAACTTGCGAAAAAGTGTATTATATTAGATGATAAATTTTAACAACGGAGATAAAAATATGAAAATCACAGATTCGGTAATTTACGTTGGTGTAAACGACCATAAAATAGATTTATTCGAGGGTCAATATGTTGTACCCAATGGTATGGCGTATAACTCATACATTGTAAAAGGCGAAAAAACTGCAGTTCTTGACAGCGTTGATATCAACTTCACAGAAGAATGGTTGAATAATATCAAAACCGCTCTTGATGGTAACGCACCTGATTACATTATCGTTCAGCATATGGAGCCCGACCATTCTGCAAGTATTGATATTTTTATGGATACTTATCCTGAAGCCAAAATTGTTGCATCAAAACAGGCATTCGCAATGATTAACAATTTCTTCGGCACAGATTATAAAGAAAGACAGATTATTGTTGGCGAAAATGATACTCTTGATTTAGGCGGTCGAACACTCACTTTTGTCACCGCTTCAATGGTTCATTGGCCCGAGGTTATCGTAACATATGACGCTCAAGATAAAATTCTTTTCTCTGCAGATGGTTTCGGTAAATTCGGCGCATTGGATGTAGAAGAAGATTGGGCTTGTGAGGCTCGTCGCTATTATTTCGGCATTGTTGGTAAATACGGCACACCTGTTCAGAACCTTCTTAAAAAAGCTGCAAACCTTGATATCGAAAAAATCTGTCCTCTTCACGGACCTATTTTAACAGAAAATCTCGGCTATTATCTTGACCTTTATAACACCTGGTCATCCTATTCTGTTGAAAGTGAAGGTGTTGTAATCGCTTACACATCCGTTTACGGCAACACTAAAAAAGCTGCCCTCAAACTTGCAGAAATCTTAAAAGAAAAAGGGTGCCCCAAGGTTACCGTAACAGACCTTGCAAGAGATGATTTGGCAGAAGCAATTGAAGATGCTTTCCGTTATGGCAAGCTTGTTCTTGCAACTACCACCTATAATTCTGATATTTTCCCCTTTATGAGAAGCTTTGTCGACGGCTTGAGAGAAAGACAGTATCAGAACCGAACAATCGGTATAATTGAAAACGGTAGTTGGTTCCCAACCGCCGCTAAAGTAATTAAAGGTATGCTCGAAAAATGCAAGGACATTACCTACACCGATACAACAGTAACAATCAAATCTGCAATGAACGAAGAAAATCTCAAACAGCTTGAAAAATTAGCTGAAGAACTAATGAACTAATGCAACCCCATTGATTTTTTATTTTAAAAATCAATGGGGTTGTTCTTATTTATAATTCCGGAAACACACTTGCAACCTCGTTTAAAATGTATTCCGCTTTTTGCAATTCTTCCTTATATTTTTCTGATTCTCTTACATCCTCATTTTTCCATACCGAAAGAACTTCAGGAAATGTAAGAACAGTTTCAAAGACAGCCTTTTTGCCGTATTTTCCTTTCAGAAGTTCAATAATTTCACAAGGGTCGCTTTCATCCCCAGAGAACAAATGCCCCTTTGACACCACAAAGGCGCAAAGCCTTCTTGCGCTTTCCTCTTCTCCATCCTCACCGCAGGAAAGAACAGAATCAACCCTCTTCTCAACCTCGCTCAAGGGTATGGTAAATGCCTGCACCATAAGTATGCCGATTTCCTTCTGTGAAAAACCGCGCTTCATAAGAGCTGATACATAGCTGCCGACAATTTTATCGGCTTCCTTATCAACCTCATCGGGTGCAGATGTACTATCTAAAATCCATCGTGGAACAAAGTTTTCGTTATTCATATATAATTATCACCTCTTCTATTATACAATAATAAATAAAAACCACAAGTTCAAACATCTATTTTATTGACATTTTTTTATAATTACTGTATAATTATCTCACAATTAAATAGAGGTGGAGTCTGTCAAATTCATTCGGGCGCAAGTCCGTTTTTCTTTGTATATTTAGACGAGGCTCTCTGCCTCGTCTTTTTTATTTCCCATTTGAAAAGGAGATTTTAAAATGTTACAAACAATCCTTCTATTAGCATTAGGACTCATTCTTTTAATTAAGGGTGGCGACTGGTTCGTTGATGGCGCAACAGGTATCGCCCGTCGTTTCCATTTACCTGAAATCCTTATCGGTGCAACTGTTGTTTCAATCGGCACAACTCTTCCCGAGGTTATGGTTTCTGCAGGTGCTGCTATGCAGGGTTCAGGCTCAATCGCTTATGGTAATGCAATCGGCTCAATTATCTGTAACACATCACTTATTGCAGCTTTGACAATTGCAATCAAGCCCGGTCCTGCTGCAAGAAAAAGCTTGAAAATCCCCGTTGCATTCTTCTTCATTGCAGCCGCATTTTATTGCTTTATCTCCTATTTTGCAGGCACATTCACACGAATCAGCGGTATAATTCTTCTTGCAACCTTCGCAATCTATATGGTATTAACTGTTGTTCGTATGAAGAAGAGCGGTGCAGATATAGACACAGTTCAGCAGGAAGAGGAGCACGGACCTCTCGTTAGCGAGGAAGCTCTTGAAGCAGCAAGCGGTGAAGACCACGTTGTTGAATCCAAGGCAAAAGGAACAAAGGACTCTCTTCTCAAGGATATTATCCTTTTAGTCCTTGGTGCTGCAGTTATCGCTGTTGGTGCTGACCTGCTTGTTGACAATGCAACTCTTATCGCAACTCAGTTAGGCGTTTCCGAAAAGGTTATCGGTCTTACAATTGTTGCTCTCGGAACCTCTCTTCCTGAATTTGTAACAGCAATTACATCTCTTATTAAGGGTCACGGTTCGCTTTCTCTCGGTAACATCATCGGTGCAAACCTCTTCAACCTTGTGCTTGTAAGCGGTGCAGCTATCACAATCAATCCCTTCGATGTTCCTGCTTCAGGCTTCATCAACGGAATCAATTCCTCATTGATTATTGATATTCCTGTTATGTTAGCAGTTATGCTTATTCTTACAGTACCCACACTCATTAAAGAAAAGCTTTCCCGTTGGCAGGGTATTTCCCTCCTTGGTATCTATGCTGCATTCTGTGTTTTGCAGTTTGTAATTTAACAAATCATTAGCCCATCTGAATTTCAAAAATTCAGATGGGCTAATTTCTTTCATATCTTTTCAACTATTAAATCAACACATTCTTCTGCAGTCTTACCGTCGCATTCAACTGTAATATCTGCATATTTTTCATAAAGCGGAGCTCTTTCATTATAAAGCTCTTTAATGGTTGTACCCTCTTTCATAGCAATACCGCGGGTATGTATATTTTTAATTCTGCTTTGAAGCTCATCGGGACTGACTTTAAGATAAACGATTATTCCGTTTTCTTTAAGCTTTGCCATAGCTTTCTCGCCATATACCGCACTGCCGCCTGTTGCTACAACAGAATTTTTGAACGCCTGCTTACATATTACATTTTCTTCAAGGCGTATAAATTCTTCAATACCAATCCTTGAAATTGTATCGCAAAGGCTTTCTCCTGTTTCCTTCTGAATACTCAAATCTGTATCACAGAAATCAAAGAGTAAGCTTTTTGCTAGTATAACGCCAATAGTACTTTTACCTGCACCGGGCATACCAATTAAAACAATATTTTTCATATTAGTCACCACTATATGTCGGTGCATTTTTAGGAGAAGTGCCCTTAACAACCTCGTGATAGTATTTATATGTCATAGGAGTGTCTTTTTTAAGATTCCCTGCATCTGTAACTTCACCAAGGAAAACAGTATGAGTAGCGGTTTCCATTGTGTCGATCACCTTACAGGTAATGTAGCTCATAGCATCAGGTAAAACAGGCAGATAGCCTTTAACAATAGGCTCAATGCCCTCAAATTTATCGACATCTCTACCGCTTCTGAAACCAAATGAACCGATAACCATAGGGTCAACATTTTCGCCTAATATATTAAGAGCGAAAACGCCTGTATCTTTGATACACTCATTTGTATAGTTATCATGGTTTATTGAAACGGCAACAGTAGCAGGAGTTGCAGTTATCTGCATAGCAGAATTAGCGGTACAACCGGTTGCTTTGCCTTTAGCCCAGGTTGTTACAACATAAACTCCATATGATAAATTAAACAATGCTGTTTTATCCATTACATTACCCTCCTATATGTATCAGGACCAACGAAAAACTATTTCGTAGGTCCTGACTTCATTTTTTATACTTCTCTGAAAACATCTTTACCCAGACTGCATACGGGACAAACCCAATCATCAGGAATATCTTCCCACGCTGTGCCTGGTGCGATACCGCTATCAGGGTCACCTAATTCAGGGTCATAAACATATCCGCAAGGACATTCAAATTTCATAAAAAGACTCTCCTAATTAACTTTTAACTCAGTCATCAAAATCTTTTTCAGAAAACTTAATTTTGCCGGTAACCGCATCTATAGTGTAATCATAATCATATTTTCCGCTATCGAAGTTTACCTCATACTCGTAGGCGCCTTTTTCGAGATCAAGTTCAACTTCCAAGCCTCTGACATCGGTTTCTTTAAGACCTGCGTGATTCAAAGCGATTTTCTTAGCTTCTTCACGAGAGATTTTCTTGACTGCTTCACTTGTAGTTTTTACTTCTGCGGGCTTTTTATTCAACTTAGTTGTAGCTTCAGTAACCTTTTCAGTAGGTTTAACTACCTCAGTTTTAGGCTCTTCCTTCTTTTCAGTTACATAAACGATTTTTTCAGTAACTATAACCTTTTCAGTTACAGGTGCAGGAGCTTCTGTAGCAGGTGCTTCTTCAACAACCTTTTCAGTAGTTTCGGGAACTACTTCTTCATTTACCACCGCAGTAGTTGTACTTTCAACTGTGGTTTCAGGGGCTGCTTTTTTCTCTCCAAGCTTTTCACCTGCGATAAAACCGCCACCACCAACTATTATAAGTGCCAAAGCAACTATCAATATATTCTTTTTCATAACAGCGCCCCCTTTCATACGAGCTTATCTGCGCTTAAATTTATTTTTATTAATTAACCAAAATATCTCTTAAGAAGACCTTCGAATGCCTTGCCGTGTCTTGCTTCATCACGAGCCATTTCGTGAACTGTATCGTGGATAGCGTCAAGGTTCTGCTCCTTAGCCATCTTAGCAAGCTCGAATTTACCGAGTGTTGCGCCGTTTTCAGCCTCTACTCTCATTTCAAGGTTCTTCTTTGTTGAATCTGTTACAAGCTCACCAAGAAGCTCAGCAAACTTTGCTGCGTGCTCTGCCTCTTCATAAGCTGCTTTTTCCCAGTAAAGACCGATTTCGGGGTAGCCTTCTCTATGAGCAACTCTTGCCATTGCAAGATACATACCAACCTCTGTGCATTCGCCCTGGAAGTTTGCACGAAGACCTTCAAGGATTTCTTCGCTTACGCCTTTAGCAACGCCGAGAACATGCTCTGCTGCCCATGTCATTTCTTCATCCTTAACTTCTACGAATTTTTCAGCGGGAGCTTTGCAAAGAGGGCAAGCCTCAGGTGCATGTTCGCCTTCAACGATCTGACCGCATACTAAACATTTCCATTTTTTCATAATAATTGACTCCTTTAAATAAACTTTAAATTAAACACATTTTATATATTATTTCGGCAATCTTTGCAGATTCCGTAATAAACAGTTTTTTGAGATTCGACCAGATGCCCTAAATTATCGAACACCTTCGGAACTTCGTTTTCATGGAAGATATCTGTGATAACATCACATTTCTTACATAAGAAGTGGATATGGTCTTCAAGGTTTCCCTCGTAGTGAACTTTTTTATCACTACTCTCCACGATGGTTATAAGACCTTCATCGTGAAGCTGACCAAGATTTCTATAAACCGTACCAAGACTGATATTTGGCATTTTCACCTTGACTCGTTCATAAATCATATCTGCGGTGGGATGGTCACAGGAGCATTTCAAAACTCTTAAAACCTCATCTCTCTGCTTTGAGCTTCTCATATAACCATCTCCTTTCGTTACTGTAAACAGTAATGATTACTATTTACAGTTACAATATAACAGACGGATTTAACTTTGTCAACACTTTTTTTAAAATTTTTTATAAGAATTTTTTAAGCAATTCAATTTGCTCTTGTTGCACCTCTGAAAGCTCCTTGTAATATGTAGCAGTTTCCTCGTTAAGCAAAAGATATTTACCGACTCTTCTGACCGCCTTTACAAAACGCCTCCTGAATTTATACGCGCCCTTTTCCAAAGGACAATCTGCCCTTAAATCGAAAATAACGTTTACGCTTCCATCCTCTGAAGCTAAGGGAAACAAGGGGTAAATTCTACAGGAAAGAGGACGGCGGCTTCTGTCGCAGGTGCCGTTACAAACCGCAAGCTTATCACCATTCTCTGTTTCTATTACATTTATATCAGGGTCAATAAGCTTTTCTTCACCAGGAAAAAGAAGCATTCCTGTTTTCTCATCACCCTTGCAGCATTTCCCGTTGCAAAGCTTACCGCAATCGAACTCCAATGGCGTAACGCTTCTCAGAGCTGAATAACAGCTTTTTATAACGTTTTCTTTTTTCATTTTTATACCTCTGACTATTTTTAAAAAATCCACCCATAATAATATAGGTAACGGAAATTTTCCGCATACCTATACTAATAGGAGGTTAAGAAATATGAACGAACAGAAAAATAACAGTATCGGCTGCACAGTTGATTCCTGCGTTTACCACGCACAAAATGCAAACTACTGCACTAAAAACGCTATTGAAGTAGGCGCTTGTAATTGCGAAGCAAAATCAGTTGATGCAACTTGCTGCCAGTCATTCAAAGTAAAATAAACCTAAAAAAAACGAAACCGTCCATTAAGGACGGCTTTTGTTTTATTTGTCCGTCACAAGATTTTCAACTTTGTCGGCAACTATATATTTATCATTTTTAGGATTACCTGCATAGGTGTTGCCTCTGAGAACAACATCAGAGCTACAGCAAGCTTTAACCGCATGGGTATCATTCAGAACAAAAAGATTATTTTCAATCAAAATATTTCTGTGAACAGGACCGTCATATTTTTCATTTTCAGGCTTAATGAGAATTGCATCACCCTCGCAATTCATAAAGGCATTACCGCGGATTACGACATCATTAACGCATCCGCTTTCAAACCATTCCCTTGCATCGTCTGAAATGAGAATACCGCTCATACCCGTATTTAAGAATTTATTATTCTCAATTCTTATTTTACCTCGGGTTGTTGCAAGAACACCTCTTGTGACAACTCTGTTTATTGTATTTCCGCTGAACTCAAAATCAGGATTAGAGGAAACATTTTCTATCACTCCACCCTCGCCTATTGGCGCATCATAGGTGGCGGTTATAATATCATAATAATATTTATCTCGTAGTTTCGCCTTTAAAACCTTGGTTCTGCCAATCTCAATAAGAGTTTCAGGGTCAACGAAAGCAATTGTGTCACCCTCTTTAATGCATTGAAGTCCGTAGGTCTGAGGATGAGGAAATTTCACCGTCAGCTTATCCTTATTGCTTTCAACTATTTTAAAATATATTCCGTGAACATTACAAGCATCATCACCCGAGCCATCGAAATTGCAGTCCCTTACCGCAATTTTTCCGCGACACATACTGAACTGCATAAAATCTCCCTTGGAGCAGAAATCAACCTCGCTATTTTTCAAGGGTGAAAAATCGAGCTTTTCCAAGGTTATATTTTCACTATTCTGGGCAATAAGAGCGAATGCGGGATTATAATTCTGCTTAACATTCTTTAAGGTGATTTTTCTTGAATTATCAATAAGAATACCAACCTGATCACGAATAATGGGGAACACATAAAAAATCTGACCCTCAACGAAATCCTTGGGTGTAAGGTATCTTACATTGAAAATTCTGTCAGAAACCTGACGAATATTGGAAGCACCCTGAAAGGGATGGGAACCGTTTCTGTTTATATGGAAAAAGTTATCAGGCTTTGCGGTAGGCACCCACCAAGCACTGTTTTTAAAGTCTGTAAAATTCATTTTATAATCGGTTCCGTACCAATAGTATTCGCCGTTTTCCTCTTTAAAATCACTTGACTCGTCAATTTTTAAGGTTACATAAAATGGTGAAGCTTTTAAAACCGTTAATTTGTGAACATTGGGTTTAACTGTAACAATACTCAGGTTTTTAAGAACAATATTCTCACAATTATTTATGAAAATATTTGTCATATTGCCGTCAATTATAAAAACAGAATCATTACAATCGATTTCCATATTTCTGACATTTTCGATTGCAAAGCCAATTTTTCTCACATTGGGCTTTTCGTCCTCTTTATATTCGTCAACTGCCACTGTATTTGATATAAAAATTTCTCTCCCCTCTGCATTTCTGCTCATAAAAACATACTTGCCCTTGGGAAGAGTAAGGTTTTTAGAAACTGCAGTCTGAGAGGATGTATTAAAAAGATTTTTAAAAGCGGTTGTAGCCTCTGTATTAGGCTTAACGCTGAAAGATTCGGGGTATATAACCACACTAACACCTCATATATAATATACAATTATAATATACAATACCGTCTGTCAAAATTCAATTCATAAATATTACAAATAAAACAAAATATTTTTTATATTACACCTCTGCACAAGAAAAGACCACCGAAATTACGGTGGTCTTTTCTTGAACGAGAAATTTTCATTTCCTGCGTATCGTATTGGCATATATATAATACCTCTGTCTTGTTGTTATGATGTTGTGTAAATGTGAACAAATTGTGAACAATATCGCATATTCCTTGATGAATATACATTCTTCAAGTTCTTTTATGCAACATCAACACATAAAAATAGTATATTTTGTGCAGTTTTTCGAGCCCAAAAACCCTTTAAAATCAGCAACAATTATTGAAAGAAAATATGAAATATGGTAATCTTAGTATGTATTAAATTACGGCATCCGCACAGGCGGAACGGAGGTATATTATGGCAAACATTCTTGATGCTTTCAAAGAAAAGCAAACAGAAAAAAAGGTTTATGACGGCAAGAAAATCAAGGTCGGTATTATCGGCTGCGGTTGGATTGCAGAAGCACATCTTCAGAGCTACTTAAAGTGCGAGGATGTTGAGGTTGTTGCATTCGCAGACCTCGTACCCGGCAAAGCAGAAGCTTTCGCAAAGCAGAATGGCGTTGAAGGTAACTATTATTTAAGCGATAAAGAGCTTATCGATAACGAAAAAGATCTTGACGCAGTTTCAATCTGTACATATAACCGTGAGCACGCTCCCTGCGCTATTTATGCTCTCGAGCATGGTGTTCATGTTCTTCTTGAAAAGCCCATGTGCGTTACTCTTGAAGAAGCAGTTGAAATCTGCAAGGCAGAGAAAAAGAGCGGTAAAATCCTCTCTATCGGCTTCCAGCCTCGTTTTGACGCAAATATGAAAATGGTTAAGAAGATTTGCGAAAGCGGTGTTCTTGGTAAGATTTATTACATTCAGACCGGTGGCGGTAGAAGAATGGGTATTCCTACGCCCTTCGGTACATCCTTCATTCAGGAGGACACAGCAGGCCTTGGTGCTCTTGGTGACATCGGTTGCTATTCTCTTGATATGGTGCTTAATGCAATCGGCTATCCCAAGCCCCTTACTGTAACAGGCTTCAAGGCTGGTATCTTCGGTAAAAAACCCGAATATCTCCAGAAGCCCGAATACACAGAGGTTTTCGGTGTTGACGACTTTGCAGCTGCTTATGTTCGTCTTGAAAACGATATCGTTCTTGACTTCCGTATTGCATGGGCTATGCACTGCGACACTCCCGGTGATACAATCATTATGGGTACAGAAGGCGGTCTTCGTATTCCTTCAACAGAATGCTGGAACGGTTCAATCGGTGGCCCCATGACAATTTACCACAATATCGCAGGCGAATGTGTTGAAACAATGATTCCCGAATGCGACAACGACGGAGACAATTTCGATAAGAAAATCCGTTCCTTCATCGATGCAATCGAATTCAATCTTCCCGCACCCGTTCCCTCAAGTCAGATTATTTACAATCAGGCAATTATTGATGGTATCGCTCGTTCCTCCGATCTCGGCAGAGAGGTTACAATCGAAATCCCTGAAATCTAATTACGGGGATGTTAAAAAAGCGCAGAACGCATAAAACAATATAAAGTAAGGGGTTTTTACAGGAAATGCACCGGTAAGAACCCCTTAACCAATCTCGAAACAACCAATAATTTAAAATTTAAGTTTTATGCTACGAACAAATCTCGCCACTCGGCGTATCTTTGTACGCCTTCGGGTAACCAAAAACAAGCCTAATGCCTTGTTTTTGCTCGGTTTGTCCGTTCTGCATCTTTTTTTCCTATCCCACCCTTATAAAAAGCCAAGACCGAAACAGAATTGATTTTCTGTTTCGGTCATTTTTTATTTTAGTTCATATCGAGAGGTGAAACTCTGTCCTCTGCCAATTCAATATTTGTTTCGCCGTAAATTGTTTTCTGAAGAGTCTGGGCTGCAAGCGGATAGTCAACCGCCCAATACCATACAGAGCCTGAATGAGCCTCTCTTGATGCTTCATCGGGCATAACAATCTGCTGAACAGTAAAACCTGCCCAACCGCCGACTACTGCCTTTGTAGCAAGAGATATAACCTGAGGCTCATCGTAGCTTGTTTTAACATTGGGTAAAAATGTTCTGATATAGCCTGTAACCTCGGAGGGCTGAATATTACCCGCCTTTTTAAGAAGAGCAATCATAGTCTGTCGCTGTCTTCTTGTACGACTTACATCACCGTCAGAGTCACAATTTCTGCTTCGGCAGAAGCCCAATGCCTCGTCACCACTTAATGTAACCGCATCACCTGCTACAACATCAAAGCCATAGTTCTTATTGATATACGCTGCCTCATATTCCTGAACAGGAACAGTAACGCCGCCCAATTCATCAATAACTGCCTTAAAGAAAGAGAAGTTAATCATCGCATAGCCATCTATACGGATTTTGAAATGGCTTTCAATAGTATTGATAAGATTATTTATTCCGTAGAACGGGAAAGCAGAGTTTATTTTATTAAAGCTTCCCACACCATCGGGTGACTCAAGATAAGCGAAGCTGTCTCGCATAATTGAGGTCATTGTAATTGTACCCAGCTTCTGATTGATAGAAACAATAATCATAGAGTCCGAAAGACCTGAAATTGTATTTTTATTACGGGTATCAACACCAACGCAAAGAACATTCAAAACATCCTTGGAGTACATAACATCGCCACCATTGGTTGCCCATTCCTTAAGCGCTGCCTTGAACTCCTTGGCATCACCCTCAAAAATATCGTCGAAATTAGGGTCATCCTCGAGAACCTCGGGTTGAGTTTCATCGTCAAAGTCATAAACAAGAGTATCTTCAACCGGAGGCGGAGCATTTTTCAAGCTCGCATAATAATTAAATCCGAGTGCAAAGAAGCCAATACATAACACAAGAATTATGCAAAGCACTGAAACAAGAATTTTTTTCTTTTTATTTGTCTCTTTCCTTTTTCTTGCCATTTTTACATTTCACCTTCATAAAGAATAAAAACACAGATTAATAGCTTTTGAACAAAAACCATTTTTTTCAAATGTGTTAGTGTAAATATCGGAGAACATTGTGTGAAGGCATTGCGAAGCTTATACTGTTCGGAAGCGAAGCTTCCCCAACATTCCTCACTCCTCACTCCTCATTCCCATATATGCGGTTCTTACCGCATCCTCGCTCATATCACAGGACATTTCATAAATTGGAATATCAGTCAGAATACCATTTATAACATCAAGAGCATTCCCCATAAGCGCTTTGTCATTGGGACGGACAGTCTGATCCATAAAAAGCTTCAGAGCCTTGATACCGGGTATTCTTTTTATGCTATTTTCGCCTCTTGAAAGGAAGGCGATACCTGCTATAGGTACACCTATATTAACGCTTTCGTCTGTTTTACCGCTCCAAGGAGTACCGTATGCATAATAAACTCCGTCAATACATCTTATAGCAGGCTTATCGTCATTGATAATTCTCGAGCCCGGCAAATATTTTAACCATAAATGAGTATGGGTGGACTTTCCTGTTCCTGAACGGGCAGAAAACAAATAAGCCTTACCCTCGTATTCAACGCATGAGGCGTGAAGCATAACACCACCGAAGCGGGTAAGCTGCTCATAAAAATAGCCACCGCTCCAAAGGCACTCGCATTCGCCCAAGGTCATATGGGGATTTTCCGCTTGTCTGTCTATATAAAATTGTTTTGAAACATCAATTGAAATGTCAGCCTTTTCCTCTTCATTGCAAAGATAGGAACCAAGGCGAGAAAGAAGAAAATCACTGCTGACATCCAAATTAACAACCAAATCGGCAACCTTTATTTTCAAAATATTACTCCAGAATTTTGTAGTTTTTTAATTTTTCAAGGAAAGCATCAGCATCTTTTCTGATTACATCCTCGGGCGCATCATATTCGCTTTTGATAAGAGCAACAATCTCATCATAGCTCTTACCCTCTTCAAGTGCCTTCCAGATAATTTCCGCAGGGCCGTTAAGGGTAATCATACCGTGAATATTATTCACCGCATCGCCAACGGGAACAACAACGGGCATACCTGCAATTGTTTTTAAAATATAATTTTCATTTAATTTCATATTTTCACCAATTATTTATTTTCGACAAATTCGCATCCGCAACGAACCGTTCCGTCTTCGAGAACGTAATAGTAATAACCCTGACTATTAGTCTCATCAGCAAAGGGACAAACAGGAAGCTTCTGAGAATCCAGGAACTTGTAGAATGGAGTTCCTAAACCGCCGTTATCCATCTGAAATTTGATTTTCTTCAGGTAATAACCATTGTCACAGCCCTCTTTATATTTATCAAGACCCTCACCCGAAAAGCCAGCAACTGTTCCGGGACGATAACCGCCACGAAGCTGAGCAAAGGTAAAGCAACTATCATCCTCTGTTAATTTAAAGCAACGGTGCTCTTCTCCATCAATAGTGATTATCTGACCAAGCAGAGTTTCGTTTTGAACAACAGAATAACCATCAAGGTCACCGGGAACAAGGGTTGTGCATTTAAAGGTGATTTTATCCTGCTTTGCTCCGTTATCAATCATACCGAACATTGCCTGCTTAACAGCTGTTTCAATAACAAGGCGCTGGTTACGGCAGTCATCCTCCTTCTGCCTTTTTAAGCCCGAAGTTATAATCGGAGTTGCAATACCTACAAGTATACTTAAAATAGCAACAACAATTAAAATTTCCACCATGGAAAAACCTTTTTTGTTATTAAAATATTTATACAGCATAGCGTTCACCTCGCAATTAGTTATATTAATTTTAACACATATTTTTTCTTAAAGCAATAAAAATCGAGTTAAATAAAAGTGATATTTTATATTTTAAATACATAAACCAAGAAACAAGAGGTTGCTCTTCTTCAACTTTTTGAAAGAGCAAGCCCTGAAACAAAAATAAAACCTCTCGGATTTCTCCGAGAGGTTTTCAACTAATCAATTATTCGCCATCGTTAGCTGCTGCTGTTTCTTCAAGGTCGCCGCCTCTGTGGTAGTTACATTCAGCTGTGATGTTAGCTGTCTGGTCAACGCCTGTAACTTCTGTTACTGCACTGATAGTAACTTTAAGTGTAGCTTCTTCCTTGGGACAAGCGGGAACTGCCTGGAAGAGACCTTCGAATGTGGGCTGAGCAAGGAAAACACCAGTACCTGCTGCTTCGGGAAGACCTGTAACTGTGCCATCTGCTGCAATTGTGAATTCAAGTGCATCTTCAGCAGTGTATGTGTGCTGTTTACCATCAACAGAACCCATAGCCCAGTTATTAAGCTGAGAAATGATTTCACGACGGTTAGCTTCACAAGTTTTGATTCTTGCGTTCTTTGTAACAGCTGAGAAAATCGGAACTGCAACTGCAACGAGGATAGCCATCATAACAACAACGATCATTAATTCAACAAGGGTGAAACCCTTTTTGCTCTTCATAAATTTAAACATTTACGAACAACTCCTTTTAATACAAAATTTTCTTTGTATATTGCGGACCCGGCTAGAAGACTTTCGGGAAAATACCGTAACTCTTTGTTACCGCTTCCGTAACTTACAAGCAAATAATAGCACCCTAATTCTCATTTGTAAATACCTTTTTTTCATTTTTTAACACAATTTGGAAACTTTGCCCTTTTGCACAATTTCCCCCTTGCTCTTTTGTCAATTTTTACGATAAAAAAACGGAATACAAACGGGAATTTTCCGAAACCTTTCGATTTTTAATAAAACAACAGTATTGCGAAGCCTATCATCCCTGTGCGTAAACATAGGGATTATAAATAAAAAAGTGTTGCGAACCACTCCCTTATATTTGAATATGTCGTGCGGTATGGGCAAGCCCATACCCTACGGGTGCATGCTTTAATTTGATATATCGTAGGGTACAGGCTTGCCTGTACCCTAGAAAGAATAAAAGTATTGCAAAGCCCATTCCGCATTCCGCATTCCGCATTAAGAAAAGCCGTCAGCCTTGCTGACGACTTTTCTTTATACCATATAATATATATTCTTTTGCCTTTTGGGCTTCATTTTTTGAAAGAGCGGGAACACCCTCTAATTTATAAGGTATACCCATTTCCTTATATTTATTGACACCCATTGTGTGATAGGGTAAAACATCAAGACCCTTAAGATTTTTAAGTCCTCCGATAAACTCACCTAATTTAATCAAATCATACTTGTTATCGGTATAGCCCTCTACCACAACATGCCTTACCCAGAGAGAAATACTCTTCTCTTCAAGGTATTTGGCAAAGCTTAAAATATTTTCATTTTTATGACCAGTCAAAGCCTTATGGCTTTCAGTTTCAATATGCTTGATATCAAGCATAACAAGGTCAGTAAGCTCTAAAAGAGCATCTAATTTTTCAAGATATTCCTTTTCTTCCCTAAAGGTTATTCCCGATGTATCAATGCAGGTGTGAATATTCTCTTCCTTGCATTTTCTGAAAAGCTCCGTGAGAAACTCTATCTGCAGAAGGGGCTCACCACCCGAAACAGTTATACCGCCCTTGGCATAAAATGCCCTATTGCTTTTTATTTCTTCAACAACCTCTTCTGCCGTTATCTGAATTCCGTCACCGATTTTCCAGGTATCAGGATTATGACAGTAAAGGCATCTCATAGGACACCCCTGCATAAAAAGAACATATCTTATACCGGGGCCGTCCACCGTGCCGAAGCTTTCCTTGGAATGAATAAAGCCTGTCATTATATCTTATCGTGGAAGGTTCTTGAAATAACCTCATCCTGCTGTTCCTTAGTAAGCTTAATAAAGTTTACTGCATAACCACTCACACGAACTGTAAGCTGAGGATACTTTTCAGGATGCTCCTGAGCATCAAGCAATGTTTCCTTTGAGAAAACATTAACATTAAGGTGATGTCCGCCCTTCTGAACATAACCGTCAAGAAGGGAAACAAGGTTATCTATCTGATTCTGTGTAGCACTCATTGTCTTTCCTCCTGTCATAAATTCGAAATGAATAAAAACATAAACGAACTCTCAAATTCAACCACATTCCGATTTTATTTACTTTTTAGTTTTTCTTTTGTTGTTTTTGTTATTGCCACTAATATAGCAATAATTTCATCAATATCTTTTTTGATACTTGAATACTGTTGTTCTGTTAAATATTCGGTAGCGAACATCAACTTCAACCAATATTGTGTTTCATTTGCTTCTTTCAATGCTATTGTTAATTTGGTGTAAAAATCTGCTGTCGATTGTGCTTTCACTGCTTCACTTACATTTGCACCTATACTTGTACCACATCTAAGCAATTGCTTTGCAAGTGAATAATCCACACCATTCGCAATTAAATATTTATGAAGATTAACTATTCTAACTGCAAAATCAAAACTTTTATCAGCAACTAAATTATCTTTCATTTCAGCACCCATTTTATAGCATATTTTTAACACACACTAATTTCGAATTTCGAATTTCGCATTTCGAATTTATTCAGCATCTAGCCCCTCGAATAAGGTCGGACTCATACATGCGCCTGTTGTGCAATCAAGGTCGATATCGATTTCCCCTGCGAAAATCTGGTCATCCTTACCAAGTGCGCCGGGAATGATAGAGAATGTGTTAGAAATGCCGTCCTGAGCATCAACGAAGGGAAGCTTTGCAACAGATGCAAGAGAAGCAACTGCGCCCTTTGTATCTCTGCGGTGCATTGGGTTTGCACCAGGAGCGAATGCCTCGCCCTTCTTTCTTCCGTCAGGAGTAGCACCTGTATTCTTGCCATAAACAACATTTGATGTAATAGTAAGAATTGATGTTGTGGGAATACCGTCGCGGTATGTGTGGTTTTTCTTGATATGAGTCATAAAGCGGTGAACAATATCGTAAGCAATATCGTCAACAAGGTCATCGTCGTTACCGTATTTGGGGAAATCGCCCTCAACCTCATAGTCAACCACAATTCCGCTTTCGTTACGGATTGTTTTTACCTTTGCATATTTGATTGCAGAAAGAGAGTCAGCAACAACAGAAAGCCCTGCAATACCTGTTGCAAACCAACGGGTAACCTTTTTATCGTGAAGAGCCATCTGAATTTTTTCGTAGCAATATTTATCGTGCATATAATGGATAATGTTAAGGGTATTAACATAAACGCCTGCGAGCCATTCCATCATAGCGTCATATTTTTCCATAACCTCGCTGTAATCAAGATATTCGCTTGTTATGGGTCTGTATTTGGGAGCAATCTGCTTACCTGAAATTTCGTCCACACCGCCGTTGATAGCGTAAAGAAGACATTTTGCAAGGTTTGCTCTTGCGCCAAAGAACTGCATTTCCTTACCAAGGCGCATTGAAGAAACACAGCAAGCAATTGCATAGTCATCGCCGTGAGTAAAGCGCATAAGGTCATCGTTTTCATACTGAACAGAGGAGGTTTCAATGGAAACTCTTGCACAGTAGCGCTTGAAATTCTCGGGAAGACGAGTTGACCAAAGAACTGTAAGGTTGGGCTCGGGTGCTGCGCCTAAGTTTTCAAGAGTATGAAGATAACGATAGGACATTTTGGTTACCATATGTCGACCGTCAATTGCCACACCGCCGATTGCTTCAGTTACCCACTGAGGGTCACCTGAGAAGAGTGCGTTATATTCAGGGGTTCTTGCAAACTTAACAAGACGAAGCTTCATGATGAAATGGTCTACCATTTCCTGAATTTCCTCTTCAGTATAAACACCGTTCTGAATGTCTCTTTCTGAATAAATATCAAGGAATGTTGAGGTTCTGCCCAAGGACATTGCCGCACCATTCTGCTCCTTAACCGCTGCAAGATAACCAAAGTACAGCCACTGAATTGCTTCCTTTGTATCGCGGGCAGGCTGAGATATATCAAAACCATAGCTCAACGCCATTTTCTTCAGATCCTCAAGAGCGCGGATTTGCTCGGAAAGCTCCTCGCGTTCCTGAATAATATGAGAATACATAGCAGAACGGGTTGTTTCCTTCTGCTCCATTTTGTCCTCAATAAGTCTGTCAACGCCATAGAGAGCAACTCTTCTGTAGTCACCGATAATTCTGCCTCTTCCGTAAGCATCGGGAAGACCTGTAATAATATGGCTTGAACGGCAAGCTCTCATTTCGGGAGTATAAGCATCGAAAACACCTGCGTTATGAGTTTTTCTGTGAGTCTCGAAAAACTCCTTAACCTCAGGGTCAAGCTCATAGCCGTTATCCTTGCATGCCTTTTCTGCCATACGGATACCGCCATAGGGCATAAGAGCGCGCTTCAAGGGCTTGTCTGTCTGAAAGCCTACGATTTTTTCCAAATCCTTATTAAGATAACCGGGGCCGTGAGAAGTAATTGTTGAAATTACCTTTGTGTCCATATCGAGAACGCCGCCTGCTTCTCTTTCCTGCTTGGTAAGGTCAAGAACCTGATCCCATAAGTCAAGAGTCGCTTTTGTTGGGCCAACAAGAAACTCCTCATTCCCGTCATAAGGCTTGAAATTATGCTTGATAAAGCTTCTTACATTGATTTCTCTTGTCCAGGTTCCACTCTCGAAGCCCTTCCAACCATCGTATTTCTGAATCACTGTCATAATCTCCTTTAGAATTGTGGAGAGAATTCGACCAAATACCAAATTTTGACCAAACTTCCCCTTATCATCATTTCCTCATAATTATACACCATAAATCTACACTTTACAATGTAAAAGAAAGCAAAATAAACCAATAATTTACACCATTTTTTGTTCACTTATTCAAACTAATGATTTTTTTCATAAACAAACTTAAAAATTTATGGTGTTTTTAAAAATTTTGTGATATATTGTTTTTGGTGATAATATGAAAAAGAATAAGTTTTTAATTAGTTTTTCATTTATTTTGGTAGCTATTCTTGCTATTTCAATAATCATTCTTAAGGAGCTGAAAGATATGAAAAGAAATTTACCCGAAAACTTTACCTACACCGCCCACACCGGCTGCATCAAAACTAAGGACAACTCCTTAGAAGCGATTGCGGTTGGTATTGAAAACGGTGCCGATGTAGTTGAATTTGACCTTCGCTTCCTTGAAGACGGAACGCCTATTCTCGCCCACGATAAGCCGACAGGCAAGGAGGTTACCCTTGACAAAGCCTTCAAGAAGGTCAGCGAATATGACGATATTCTTGTTAATGTTGATATTAAGGTTACAGATAATCTTAAGGCGGTTTACCCTCTTGCAAAAAAATATGGCATTGAGAACAGAATTTTCTATACAGGTGTAAATGCTGAATTTGTTGACGCAGTAAAGAAAGACAGTCCCCAGGTTCCTTATTATCTCAATGTTGATGTTCAGAAGCCGAAAAAGCAAACTCCCGAATACCTCGAAGAGCTTGTTAAAGAGGTTAAGGAAAGCGGCGCAATCGGTATTAATTTCAACAAGGACAACGCAACAAAGGAGCTTGTTGATACCTTCCACGAAAATGATTTGCTTGTTTCAATCTGGACTGTAAACACCAAATCTAAAATGCTTAAAATCCTTTTTATGGCTCCCGATAATATCACAACAAGACGACCCGACAAAATGCAGGACATAATAAAATAACACAAAACAAAAACAACGGTCTTTCGTTCAAACGAAAGACCGCTTTTTTATAGAAATTATTTCTCTGCCTTAACAGCATCGAAGGTTTCCTGAATTTCCTTTGCAGGAGCAGGAGTGATAAGAGAAACAACAATTGTAAGAACAATTGAGATAATAAATGCGGGAAGGAGTTCGTAAATTGCGAATGCACCGCCGAATCCACTGATAACGAACTTCCAAACGAATACCATAACCGCACCGCTTACCATACCTGCAAGAGCACCCCATTTATTTGTACGCTTGAAGAATAATGCACAAAGAACAACGGGTCCGAAGGTTGCGCCGAAGCCTGCCCAAGCGAATGAAACAATTTCGAAAACCTTGCTGTTGGGGTCCTTTGCAATAAACATTGCAACAATTGCAATAATAACAACAGAAATTCTTGCAACGAGCATTTTCTTTTTATCAGAGATTTTAACCTTTATTGCTTTGAAAATATCTTCAGAAACACTTGAGGATGCCGCAAGAAGCTGTGAATCAGCAGTTGACATAATAGAAGCGAGAATACCTGAAAGGATTACACCTGCGATAATTGCAAAAATCCAACCTTCACCGCTGATAACCTTTGCAATCTCAATGATAATTCTTTCACTGTCTTCAATACCTGTAACAACACCGCTTTTGATAACGCCGTAGCCAACGATACCGATAACAATAGCAACTGCCATTGAAATAACAACCCAGATAGAAGCAACTCTTCTTGCAAGCTTGATTTTCTCGACCTTTTCAATAGCCATAAATCTGAGAAGAATATGGGGCATACCGAAGTAGCCAAGACCCCAAGCAAGAGTTGAAGCAATTGTAAGAGCGCCATAGGGCTTTGTTCCTGCAGTACCTGCAATTGCCTCACTGATGCTACCTGCACCATGGGTAATTGTAAAGTTAAGATAACCTGCAAGACCCTCTGCATTAGCGCAAACCTGATCCCAACCGCCTGCATAATTGATACCGAAGCCGAGAACAACTACAAGAGCAATTGTCATAACAATTGACTGAATAAAGTCAGTTGTTGAAGCAGCAAGGAAGCCACCGAGAGCAGTATATAAAACAATAACAATACCGCTGACAATCATTGCGGTAAGATAAGGAATACCGAAGATTGACTCAAAAAGCTTACCGCAGGCAGAGAAGCCTGATGCTGTGTAAGGAATGAAGAACACGATAATAACAAGAGCAGCAATTACCTTAAGAAGACCTGCGTTGTCGCCAAATCTCTTTGAGAAGAACTCGGGTAATGTAACCGCGTCAATTTTGCTTGAATACAAACGGATTCTTTTTGCAACAATAAGCCAGTTGATATATGTACCAACTGCAAGACCGATTGCAGTCCATGAAGCCTCGGCAAGACCTGCAATAAGAGCAACACCGGGAAGACCCATAAGAAGCCAGCTGCTCATATCTGATGCCTCTGCACTCATAGCAGTAACAAATGGTCCTAACTTTCTGCCGCCTAAATAGAAGTCAGATGTGTCCTTATTTTTCTTGGAGAACTTTGCTCCGATGGCAATCATCATACCGAGATACGCTACGATGGTTACTAAGATTAAAATTGTACTTGTACCCATAACCATACTCCTTAGAGTGAGTGTATCCGAACCAAATATGCCTTAAATGTCCGAATTCACGCACCTTTGTAATTTTTTTGTCTTGTAATACGTCAGTATTGCTTCGCCAAAGAAAATCCCAAATGCACGCAAATTCGGGCATTTCAGGTTCTGCGAAGTTTAATACTTGGCAATTTTTTCTGTAACAAGGCAAAACTCGCAGGAAGGCTTTCTCCTTTCAAGAGTTTTATCGATGTTACAGGGAAAAGTGGCTGTATTAAACCATATCTGGTTCGAATACACTCACTCTAAATACAAATAATTATCAATTATACCATAAAATATCAAAAAAACAACCAAAATATACAATTTTTATGTATTTTTATAAATTCTGAAGCATAGCGAAAAAAACAAGCGATTTTTACACTTGTTTTTTTATATAAAATATGTAATAATATGCAAGTTATTTCATTTGAAATCGAGGTTTTAAAATGGCAGAAAAAAGAAGTAGCTTTTCAGGAAAGCTTGGATTTGTTCTTGCCTCTGCAGGCTCTGCGGTCGGTCTTGGTAACATCTGGCGCTTTCCCTATCTCGCTGCAAAATACGGCGGCGGTATTTTCTTACTCGTTTATCTCCTTTTGGCAGTTACATTCGGCTTTGCTCTTATGTGTGCGGAAATTGCTATCGGCAGAAAAACAGGCACAAGCGCTTTAGGCGCGTATAAAAAGCTCGATAAACGCTTCGGCTTTATCGGTACAATTGCATCTCTTGTTCCTGTAATCATTCTCCCCTATTACTCCGTAATCGGTGGCTGGATTGCAAAATATTTCTATACCTTTGTAAGTGGTGGTATGACCGATGCTACAAGCGACGGATTTTTCACAAGCTTCATTTCATCACCAGTTGAGCCTGTTGTATGGTTTGCAATTTTCCTTGGTCTTACTGCTCTTGTAGTGCTTTTCGGTGTTGAAAAGGGTATTGAAAAGGTAAGTAAGATTATGATGCCTGTCCTTGTGGCGCTTACAATTTTCATCGCAGTTTATGCAATGCTTATGCCCGGTGCTTTAGAGGGTGTTAAATATTATCTCACTCCCGATTTCAGCAAATTCAGTGTAACAACAGTTCTTGCTGCTATGGGTCAGCTCTTCTATTCAATGAGCCTTGCTATGGGTATTATGATTACCTACGGCTCATATATGAAAAAGGATGTAAGCCTTGAGGGCTCAGTTAAGCAGATTGAGCTTTTCGATACAGGCATCGCATTCTTTGCAGGTCTTATGATTATTCCTTCTGTTTTCGTCTTCTCAGGCGGTGACGAAAGTGCCTTAGGAAAAGGACCAAGCCTTATGTTCATCACTCTCCCCAAAGTGTTTGAAAGTATGACAGGCGGTAATATAATAGGTTCAATTTTCTTTATTATGGTTCTCTTCGCCGCGCTTACCTCTTCCATATCTCTTATGGAAACAATCGTTTCAATTGTTATGGACAAGTTCGGCTTGGGCAGAAAAAAGGCTTGCCTTACAGTTATTATTTTATCAATAATTCTCGGCCTTCTTTCCACCTTTGGTTACAGCATTTGGAGCAATTTCACGATTATCGGCTTCCAGTTCCTTGACTTCTTCGACTTCATAAGCAACAGCGTGATTATGCCCATAGTTGCACTCCTCACCTGTATTCTTATAGGCTATGTTATCAAGCCTCAGTCACTTATTGAAGAAATTGAGCAGGGCGGAAAATTCAAGAGAAAAACACTCTTTACAATTGTTATAAAATATATTGCACCTGTGTTTATTGTTGCAATTCTTATTTTCTCTGTTCTTGAAGGCTTCGGAATTATCAAGGTTTGATTTAAGCATAAAAAATCGCTCCCATTAACGAAATCAGATTCGTTAATGGGAGCATTATTTTTTAAAGAACCTCTTTTACATTACTGTCGCCTGTTGTAAGGTTGAATGTAAGTATTTTATTTTCGCCGTTTTCGGAGAAATCAAGGCGGATAACATCGTCCTCGATGAACTCTGCCATATTAACCTTGTAGTTTTTATCTTTAAAGAATTCTTTAAGGTAGCCGATTCTTTCATCGTCGAAGTCACCTGCATTATCGGAAACGAAAAGAACATTACCGCAGATTGTATTAACCTTACCATGAAGAAGCTTCTGCTCCCATGTATAGCCAAGGTTGAAATCACGAAGGAAGAATACATCAGGGTCGTTACAGAATGCTCTGCCGTCAAGGTGATTACGGAAAACCGTGTTGATAATTGCATTCTGAGAAGAGGGACTCTCCTGATTTACCTTAACAAGACCGAGAAGAGCGGTCTGGCTCAAGCCGTTTGAAAGCTTGAAGGACCAGTCCTTGTTAGCGTCGCAGCTGATACGGCAAGCATCAAAGATACCCATACAAGCACCAATCGGCACACCGCAGCCAAGAATCCATTTATCACCACAAGCCTCACGGAGAAGGTCAACACCGTCGCACATAATTTCACCACGGGTCTTGCCGTTTCTAGGCTCGATACACTGGCTGTAAAGGAAGTCTAACTTCACCATATCGAAGCCCCATTCGTTAAGAACAACATCAAAGAAATGCTTGATGTATTCTCTTACCTCTGGGATGTAAATATCAATGGTGTAAGCACCGCCCCAACCCTGACAACCGAGCATTTTCTTGCCGTTGCGGTTGTGGGTAAGAAGCCAATCGGGGTGATCCTTAGCAAGCTTTGAAGAAACCTGTGCGCTGAAGGGGGCAAGCCAGATACCTGCCTTATAGCCCTTGTCATGAATTTTATCTGCGATATATTTCATTCCGTTAGGGAACTTCTTTTCATCAATGAGAAGCCAGTCACCAACTGCCTGCTGATAGCCGTCGTCAACCTGGAAGATATTTACCTCTTCACTTGCTCTGTCAAGACCATCAAGATCACGAAGAATGATTTCCTCGCTGATATTCTGGAAATAGTTATACCAGGATGTGTAGCCTGAAAGATGCTCAATTGCAGGCTTCTTACAGCCAACAAAGTCGAAGAAATATTTGTCCATCACCTCGTCCATATCGCCCTTGATGATTGCAATATCAAACATTTCATATTCCTGACCTGCCTTAAGAGCAAGACCCTCAACATCTTTTCTGATGATGAATTTATCATCCTTCATATCAACAGCGAAAATAGTGAAGCCCTGACGCTCACTCCTTGAGCCGTAAAGCTTGATTTCGTTTTCGCCTCTTTCGCGGAAATAGCAGTAGGTATAGCCGTGGAATTTACCCTCTTCGCCATAGCTTTCAAAATGATAGTCACCTGAAAGACCTGCAAAATGCTTTAAGAATTTATTGATATTTGCAGCCTTGATAAGTCCCTTGAAGGTATCATTCTTGCAGAACTCACGGGATGTTGTCCAAGCCTGATAGCCGTTTGCAAAGAATAAATCATCATCGTCAAAATCCTTTTCACCGATAATTTCAAAGGATTTCATTGTAAGGTTAACCTTTGCTTTAAGAACACCCTTGATAGAATCCTTAGTTTCCTTAAGCTCAAAGGTAAAGCCTCTGCCGTCAAAAGCATTCTGCTGAACATCTACCTTACCGAGCTGAAATTGTGATTTGATTTTCTCAAACATATTTCTTTCCTCCGATATATTATTCATTAACTGCATCTGTAAACTTTATAAACTGAGCCTTACCCTCTTCATTACGAGCGAAAACTCCACATTGTCCGAGAATATCTGCAAAAACCTTACCGATTTCATCCTGCAATACCTTTTCGCAGTTTTCGGCAGTTATTGTGTTATTCTTCTTTATTTCTTCAACCCATTCATAGTGCTTTGCAATTGTTTCATCAGCGAGAATGTCTTTGCCGTTCACAATAGCATCTCTGAGGGTTGCCATTTCTGTTTTAAGTCGCGACGGAAGAACTGCAAGGCCCATAACCTCAATAAGACCGATATTTTCTTTTTTGATATGGTGATGCTGAGGATGAGGATGATAAACACCATCGGGATACTCTTCTGTTGTAATGTTGTTTCTTAAAACAAGGTCAATTTCAAACTTACCGTTTCTGAAACGGGCAATTGGTGTGATTGTGTTATGGGGTGTACCGTCTGTTTCTGCAAAAATGAAGGCATCCTCATCGGTATATGCTCTCCACTTCTCGAGAATTTTACCACTCAATTCGCAAATCCTATCAGTATCATCACCAATAAGACGAAGAACAGACATAGGCCATTTAACAATACCTGCTTTGATGTCTTCGTAGCCCTTGAAGGTAACCTCTGTTTCAATGGGAGCTTTAGCCATTGCGAATTCATAATTACCGCCCTGGAAATGGTCGTGAGTAAGAACAGAACCGCCGACAATGGGTAAATCTGCATTTGAACCAACGAAATAGTGAGGGAATTTTTTCACAAAAGCAAAGAGTCTGCGGAAGCCCTTTTCGCTGACCTTCATAGGTGTATGGTCTGCACTGAAAACAATACAATGCTCGTTATAATAAACATAGGGTGAATATTGCAAGCACCAATTCTCGTTTTCAAGCTCAAGAGGAATAACTCTGTGATTCTGTCTTGCAGGATGATTAACACGACCTGCATAGCCCTCGTTTTCAGGGCAAAGCATACAGAGAGGATATGAACTCTGCTTCATTTTAAGAGCTGCCGCAATTGCCTTGGGGTCCTTTTCAGGCTTTGAGAGGTTGATTGTTATATCAATATCGCCGTATTCAGTGGGAGTAATCCACTTCATATCGTTTTTAATTCTGTATTCTCTTATGTAGTCGCTTTTTCTTGAAATGTGGTAGTAAAATTCAGTTGCCTTTTCGGGAGCTTCATTATAAAGCTGGTTGAATTTTTTTATAACCTCAGAGGGTCTTGGGCAGATAGCACCCATAATTTTTGTATCAAGCAAATCTCTGTAAACAACAGAATCTTCGCAAATTCCGTTTTCACAAGCATAATCAAGCAAAGCCTTCAAAAGCTCTTCAAGTGATGCATCCTCAACTATTTCTGCATCGCTGTCTATTGCATCAAGCTCTAAAACCTCAAGCACTCTGTTTATTGCCCAGATTTCATCAAGAGCATCAAGAAGACCTTCTCTTATGCCATATTTTACAAGTGTTTTAATAGCACTGCTAACTGTCATTTTCCTACCTCCGACAAGCCATATACATTAATTATATAAATAAATAGACTCTCTTGCAAGTTATTTAAAGAAAAATATTGAAAAAACCAAAAAATAATACTAAAATAAAAAACAGAAAATTTTAAAAGGAATGATTTTTTTGTCATTTGATGCATTAAAGGTAAAAAACGATATAGTCCAGTGGATTAAGGACTGGTTTGAAATAAACGGAAAGGGCTGTAAGGGCGTTGTCGGTATTTCAGGTGGTAAGGACAGCTCTGTTGTTGCGGCTCTTCTTGTTGAAGCTCTCGGCAAGGAGAATGTTGTTGGCGTTTTAATGCCCAAGGGTGAGCAGTTTGACATTGATGTTTCAAAGGCTCTCGTTGAGCATCTTGGTATTCAGAGCTACACAGTAAACATCAACGATGCCTACAACGGACTTATGAACGAGCTTCAGAAAAGTGGTGTTGAAATCAACACTCAGGCAACAACAAATCTTCCGCCCCGTTTAAGAATGGCAACTGTTTATGCTGTTTCCCAAAGTGTTAACGGCAGAGTTGCTAACACCTGCAATCTTTCAGAGGACTGGGTCGGCTATTCAACAAGATACGGCGACAGCGTGGGCGACTTCTCCCCTCTTTCAAAGCTTACAGTTCAAGAGGTAAAAGAAATTGGCAGAGCGTTAAATCTTCCTGAAATGTTTGTTGAAAAGGTGCCCATAGACGGACTTTGCGGTAAAACCGATGAAGATAATTTAGGCTTCACTTATGCCGTTCTTGACAGATACATCCGCGAGGGCATCTGTGAAGATGAAGAAATCAAAGCAAAAATCGACCGAATGCATAAAATAAATCAATTCAAGCTTGAATTGATGCCGATTTTCCCATATGAACCATAAAAAATTACGGCTGACAGAGAAATCTGCCAGCCATTTTATTTTTATTTATAAATAATCTTTGCAACATAGCCTGATGCTTTTGCAAGGCCAAGAAGAACATTACCCAAGCCAATCCAGAAGCCTGCTTTAAGCTTGCTGATGCCCATTGCTTCAGCGAAGTCTTCGTTTTCGTAAGCAATCTGATTTACTGTAATAACCTCAGACTCAAATGTATCTGTCGCATTCTCTTTGATAGTGATAAGTCTGCCACCGCGGGTAAACTCATTACCATAGGAATTATAGGTTACACCTGGCGTATTGATAAGCTTGATGCCATTACATTCAATTTCATAAGAGTTGATGTGGTCGTGACCGAAGAGAACTGAAAGCACATCACCTGTTTCAGCCATAGCCTCAACCTGACCGAAGTTCAGCTCGCTGGGGCAGGGAGCTTCAAACAAGAAGCCTGTGAAAGCACTTGTGTCAGGTGCAGTGATGTTATAGTGCTTGCCATTATTATATGTTTGTGTAAAGGGTGAAAGCTCCTTCTTTACTTCAGGGAACATTACATCGTAAACATCACCGGGAACAATATGCTGGAAGCATAAGGAGTAAACCTTTTCGCCTGCTTCCTTTTCAAGCTTTTTGTAAGTGTCCTTATACCATTCAATCTGGTCCTCGTTTACGCAGTCATATCCGTCCTCTTCGCCATTCTCATTAATAATATAATTGTTGGAGTCCATAAGCCAGAGGTTAAATTTAAGGTCTTTTCCGTCAGAGGAATAGATGGGGAGATTATGAGTTGCAACGCCTGTTAATTCAGGAACTGCATCATATGCAAGGCAGTATTTTCCGCCGTATTTCTGATACATTTCAAGGAGTGCTTCCTTGTCTACATTCTGCTGATGGTCGTGGTTACCAAAAACAAGTGTGAAATAGGTTTCGTGCTCAACAAAGGGTGCAACAAGCTCTTCAATAGCCTTTGCCTTTGTTTCTTCCTCACCTACTGAATTATCGCCACCAAGAACAACAAGGTCGGGCTTGTAGGTTTCGAGCATATAGTTTATGTAGATAAACATTCTCTCCTGTGCAGGAAATCCGTCCTGACAGTCTGCAAGATGAAGCACCTTGAATTCGCCATTTTTGTCAAACTGTAGCTTTTTTGCTTTTTCTGCAGCACTTGCAGGAATAATGCTTACAAGAAGCATTACTAAAACAAGAGCGAAAGTAATAACTTTTTTCATATCTTTCCTCCAATTATTTTCTTAATTTTTTGCTTGCTTTTTTACTTTCTTTATCGAATCTTCTTTCTGCATCGAGGCGTTCCTGCTCTGCTCTTTCGTTTTCGTGACGAAGCTTTCTTTCGTTCACAACATCCTCATAATCAGCAGTAAGAGTATCTAATTTCTGATAGCCCTCGTAAAGCTTAAGAGTTCTTAAGGCTGTAAGATACGGGTCTGCAACAATACTGTAAATATTGCGCTCCTTACTTACCCTTCTCATAGCCTTTCTTCTGAGCCTTGCCTGCTCTTTTGTATCATCAGGCATATTATATGCATCCTCGTAAACCTGATTATCAAACTCAACAATACCATTGGGGTAATGCTTTTTAGCAAGCTTTTCAGATTTAACCAATGCCTTTGCGTTTCTTATTTCCTGCTTTCTCCATGTGCGCTCCTCTTTGTCAGTGCTTGCAGGCAATGCTATTGCAAGCTCCTGAGCCTTTTCGGCACATCTGAAGAAGCCCTGAGGTCCACCCTCAGCAATAAGACGGCAAAGCTCAAGCTGTTTTTTACCGAAATCGGTTTCAAATCGGTTTAATTCGTGCATAACGAACTCTGCAATTTCAACCTCTTCGTTATGAATTTCAGAATCAGCAATATATGCCTTAGCGTTTTTAATCGCCTGTCTTCTGATTTCCTTTTCTTCTTCGGTATTATTGGGAAGAGACTTCGCTTCCTTAAGCTTTGATTTATAATCCTCAATCTTTTCAAGACCATAATATTTCTTTGCCTTGAAAATTGCTTCACAGCCTTCGATATATGAAGCTTCATCTCTGTTTCCTGTATCTGCATCCTCAACAATAGTTCTTATTCTGATAGCGCGAATCATAGATTTCTGCCCTGTTTCAGAAATATCATATAAGAACCAGGGAAGCACATCAACTGCAGCACCGATAATAGAAATCACAAGAAGAGTGTCCATTAATTCATAAAGCACACAATTGGGATTTTTCTTCTGCTTTGAAAGAGGTAGGCTTTCGTCATAGTTGAGATATACATCAAGAACGGAATAGTCGTTACCGTCAAAGCCCTTTTTCTTGTAAACCCAAGGTATGAAAAGGTTTGTTACGGCAGTAATCGCTCCGCCTGCATAGGTAGAAACGAAGCCGAATGCGCCGTCAACACGCTCACCGATAAGATATTGCTGATTATCTCGCATATCTGACTCAATAGCGCTGTCAATAACGTTATAGGTATCAACAAATCTGTCAAGAGTGTAAACAATAAACAAGCCTACACCCGCAAGAGGACTCTTGTAGAAAAGGAAATAGGATGCAACGAGAAATACCTGAACAATATTTTTAACGATTTTGATTTTCTTTTTACCGAATTTTTTAATAAACCACGGAGAGAACAGCATTCCCCAGAAATTCGCATTATAGGAAATAGTATTGAGAAGACCATAGGTGCTACTCTTCATAATATGGGCTCTGTAAACCATCCAGTCCCAGATATTTCCCTTTGCGCCCTCGAGGAAGTTATTCCATCCGTCAGCGCATTTAATCCAGAAAATCTTGTTTCCGGCAACTGCGCGCATAGAGCTTGTAAAGCTCATTTTGGTAATACGGCTCTTGGGAAGGACAAGCCTTTCCTTTGTTCCGAAATATGCAACTAAAACAATGGGCATAAGAAGCGCCATAGGCGTATATGCACCGCGGAAATATGTCATTGTATATTTCTCGCCGTTATCAGTAAGCATATCAACCATCAAGGGATAGTAAATATTATTTATTGAATAGCCCAAGGAATAAATAATGCTTGTTATAGCCATTATCTTGGTGCGCTCCTGAGTGTTGGGTGTCATAACATGGACCATATTGGTGACACCTGTCTGCACCCAGCTTTGAACATAGCCTTGAACCTGACACATTATAAATAGCAAGCCTATCATAAAATATCTTGACAAGGGATGAGAGCCATCACGGATTTGCTCATAGGGAAGCCAAAGAGAAAGAAGTGTCAGAACCATAGCAGGAATTGCAAGCTTTATATAAACTCTGTACTTACCATCTTTGCTACGAAGATTGTCAACAATCCATGCATTAAGCGGTGTCAGAGCATATCCGAGAAACTGACAAACATAGCCCATTATGAGAAGCTCGTTATTGTTCATTCCCAGAGTCATACCTGTAAACTGGTTTCCGACACCGAAGCCGATAGTCCAGTTTATTGACATATAAAGAGCCATCCAGCCTACTGAGAGCATAATAATCTCTTTATATGGTACATATTCACCGGGTCTTGGCTGCTTCCAATACAGCTTCATTTCCTGAAGCATCTCTTTAACTTTAGTAATAAGCTCTTTTGCTACGACGGGCAAAAAATCACCTTATTTCATTTTATTTAAAAATAGGTTTGTCTGTAAGTCTTACCTCATTTTTCTTGCATCCCTCAAGCTCGAAAATTACAATTTCATTTTCATCCTTGAGTATGGGTGCAGGTAAATAGAAGGTATACTGAGGTCCACGCTTCAAAAACCTACCGAGATTGAAGCCGTTAACATAAATAACTGCATTGGTAAATCCACGCATATCAACAAAGGTATCAACCTTTTCCTCTGCTTTAAATGTACCCTTCATAAAGCAAGGGAAATCCTTGTGGGATTTTTTGTATTTGATATCCGGCGCTTTATCAAGCTCCATACAGTAAACATCCCAATCAACAATAGCCTGACCGCCAAGGTAAATTTCATCAAGACCCTTTCTGTCATAAATTCGTCTTGCATAATTGATTCTGCCAAGAGCCTGAACCAGAATATCAACCTTGATTTCGCCATTGAATGCCTTAACGGGCACAGAGAAGCTTTCCTCATAAAGCTCCTTACCCTTAAGCTTTGTTCTGTCATAAATATGCTTTAATTCGCCGTTTATGTAGATATATGCAATATCGTGAACGCCGAAAGCATTAAGCTCTGTATCACCATAGAAGCCCTTAAGGGTTGTGCTGTAAAGAATAAATCCGCTATTCTGTCCGTAATGCTCCATATAGTGAGGTATATGAGATTTTTTATGTACTGCAAGCTTTTTATAAACATCCTTAAGGTCTGCAAATTCAGTTAATTGAACCTTGCCGTAAGCCTTGGTTTTTGAATCTTCGGGAAGCTCAGGAAGCTCCTTGCCAAGCTTCTTCGCCATTCTGTCGCGAAGAATGAAATATTTTTCTGTATATGCACCATTTTCTGAAAGAGGTGCGCCGTAGTCATAGCTTGTTGTTGTAGGGCAATAGCGGTCATAATAGTTCGCGCCTGAAGAGAAGCCGAAGTTTGTTCCGCCGTGGAACATATAAAGGTTAAAATTGGCATCCTCTTTAAAGAAGCCGTCAAGGCTTCTGCCGAGAGATTCCTCAGCATTATCTGTATGGTGCTTTGCGCCATACTGGTCAAACCAACCGCACCAATGCTCACCGCACATAAGAGGCTTATCAGGCTGTAAAAGCTTTAAGTCATTAAAGCGGTTTTCGTGGTAGCCACCAAAGTTTGCAACCATCCAATCCTCAGGAATACCGCCACCTGAGAAGAAATATCTGTCCTCGCCGTCGGATGTAAAGAGCTGAACATCAATTCCGAGATTCCTTGTTAAATCGCGAAGCCAGTAAAGATATTTTTTATCTCTGCCGAAGGAGCCGTATTCATTCTCAACCTGCACTGCAATAAGGCTGCCACCCTTTGTAATCTGGAAAGGCACAAGCTTAGGAATAATCACCTTATAGAAATCCTCAACTGCTTTTATGTAGGTCTTGTCCCAGCAACGGATTCTTATGTTTTTATCCTTGAGGAGCCAAGCAGGAAGTCCGCCGAAATCCCATTCTGCACAAATATAAGGACCGGGACGGACAATAACATAAAGCCCTAAATCCTGCGCAGTTTTGATAAACTTTTCAATATTGAGCATACCCTCAAAATTGAACTGATTTTTCTTAGGCTCGTGATAGTTCCAGGGAACATAGGTTTCAACAGTATTAAGACCTGAGGCTTTGAGCTTCATAAGGCGGTCAAGCCAATATTCCTCGGGAATTCTGAAATAGTGCATAGCACCTGAATAAATATGGAATTCTTCACCATCCATATAGAATTTTCCGTTTTTCATTTCAAGCATTTCTTTGATACTCCTTTTACAGAACGATTACTAAACCTCCCTGGCGAAGGGAGGGGGACCGCACCGAAACTTGTTTTGGTGTGGTGGAGGGTTCTAGTGCCGTAAGGCACGTATAATAAAATCTTTTACCTTTTTATTATACCTATTGATACATCTAAAAACAAACCCCAAAATCAAAAACGGCAACTCCACCAAAGGAATTGCCGTTTATTTGTATTATGTGACTAATCCTGTTACTCCACCGTCACGCTTTTGGCGAGATTTTTGGGTCTGTCTATATCGCAACCTAAATTTTTGGCTGTATAATAGCTTAAAAGCTGTAAGGGTAAAACCAAAAGCGAGCTTTGAAATTCCTTTATTGTTTCGGGTACTGTAATCGTAAATTCTGCCGTAACCTTGGTATCCTTTTCGCTTTCATCAGTTATCAGAATAACTCTCGCGCCTCTTGCCTGAACCTCAGAAATGTTGCTCATAGCTTTTGAAAACACCCTGCTTTTTCCTGCCACCGCAACAACAATACTCCCCTTTTCAATCAGCGAAATTGTTCCGTGCTTCAGCTCTCCTGCAGGGTAGCTCTGAGAGTTGATATAGCTTATCTCCTTCATTTTGAGCGAGCCCTCTGAGGCAGTTGCAAAATCATTAAGCCGACCGATGAAAAAGATATCATTTTTCTTATAAATTTCCTTTGAAAGCTCTTCCATCTGAGGTGCAAGAGAATTAATTCTTCTCTCAATTTTCTCAGGCAAAGCCTTTAATTCTTCAATAAGCCTTTTATATTTTTCACTCTCGATGCTTTCCTTGATTTTTCCCATATAAATCGCCAAGCCATAAAGAGAAGCAAGCTGAGCGCTGTATGCCTTGGTTGTTGCAACTGCTATTTCACGACCTGCCTTTGTATAGATAATATTTTCGCTTTCCTCACCTATTGCGCTACCTGCTACATTCACAATAGAAAGAATTTTTGCGCCTTTCTTTTTTGCAAGGCGTAATGCTGCAAGGGTATCTGCGGTTTCACCGCTTTGGCTTATGAAAACGGCTAGAGTATTTTCATTTACGAAAGCTTCAGAATACCTGAACTCCGAAGCAATTTCAACCGAACAGGGAATTCTACAGAGTCTTTCTATAACGCCCTTGCCAACAAGCCCTGTGTGATATGCCGAGCCACAGGCAACAATAATGATTTTGTCTAATTTTTCTTTGATAAAATTATCGTATAATTTAACATTCCGGAAAATTATTTCATTATCTTTTAGGAAAGAGTTTATTGTATCTTTAACCGCTTTTGGTTGCTCAAAAATTTCTTTAAGCATAAAGTGGTCGTAGCCACCCTTATCAAAGGCAGAACAAGAAAACTCTGCTTTTTCAGGGAACTTTTCAATTGGTGTTCCCGATGGATTAAAGAATTTAATCGTATTCTCTGTCAAAGCGCAGATTTCACCATCTGTAAGTCTGTAAACCTGTTGGGCTTCTTCACCTACTGCGCAAAAATCCGAGGCAATAAAGCATCCCGTTTTGCTTTTTACAACAAGAAGAGGACTGCTCTGACCCACTGCATAAAGTGTATTCGGAGTATCTTCGCAAAGAATACCAAGAGCAAAGCTACCCGTTAAAGCTTTACAGGTTTCGCTTATGGCAGATATAACATCACCATTATAAAAAAGGCCCATCAACTGAACAACAATTTCTGTATCTGTTTGAGAAAAAAGAGTAATTTTACCCTCTAAAAAGCTTTTTTTCAACTCTTCTGAATTTTCAATTATGCCGTTATGAACGAGGGCAAATTTACCGTCCGAGCTTATGTGAGGATGAGCATTTTGTTTTGTGGGAGCGCCATGGGTCGCCCATCTGGTATGCCCTATTCCGATAGGACTTTCGGGATTTTTCCTGAGAATTTCATTTTCAAGATTTGAAATTCTCCCCTCTTGCCTGAAGCGAATAATTTTATTATCAATAATCCCTGCCACACCTGCAGAATCATACCCACGATACTCTAAATTCTTAAGACCGTTTAAAAGCTCGGGAAAAACATTCCCCACTCCAACCTTACCAATAATTCCGCACATTTTTTATCTTCCTTTAAAGCAAAATTTTATATCTTTATTTTGTTGAAAAATGGGAGAAATATGCAAAGAATAATTCGTAATTCGTAATTCGCAATGCGCAATTCGTAATTGTAGGGGAAGCTTCGCTTCCAAAGATTATATTCGATATTCGTAAACACAACTTATTCCGATTACTTTATTTTTTCAAACTTAAAATATTCAGAAAGATATATTTCCGGTTGATTTTTATAATGCCGTGCGCAGCACCCGATAATTGCGCATTACGAATTAAGCATTACGCATTAAAAAGGCATCGCCTAAGCGATGCCTTTAATAAGTTGATTATACTCTTTCAACTGAAATAGTTACTTTTTCTCCGTTGATATCCCATTCTTTTCCGTTAGCGCCGTCGCCGTCAGAAATTGAATCGGAAAGAACAACTGTTGAAATTGTTGCTTCATTAGCTTTAGCAATTTCGAGAAGTTTAGCGTTACCTGTGAGAGTAACATTGATTCTGTCCATAACATTGAAGTCAGAATCCTTTCTCATTGTCTGAATCTTACTGATAAGCTCTTTTACGAAGCCTTCTTCAATAAGTTCAGCAGTAAGCTCTGTATCAAGAGCAACTGTAACGCCTCTGTCAGAAACTGTGAATACGCCCTCTTTCTGCTTTGTTTCAAGAAGAATGTCATCGGGAGTAAGTTCAACATCGCCACTTGCAAGATTGAGAACAAGCTTACCTTCTGCATCAAGAGTTGCTTTTGCAGAAGAATCAAGCTCTGCCATAGCAGCTCTGATTTCGCCTAACTGCTTGCCGTATTTCGGACCGAGTGTTTTAAGCTGAGGCTTGAAGATATATGAAACAAAGCCTGAAGCATCATCAACGAAATCAACATTCTTAACATTAAGCTCTTCGCGGATAATATCGGTAAAGTAGCCCTCTACCTTTTTATCGCTCTGAACATACATTGTGTTAAGAGGCTGACGGTTTTTGATATTTGAACCATTTCTTGCAGCTCTACCGAGAACAACAATGCTTACAACCTCATCCATATTCTTTTCAAACTCTGCATCTATGAGATTTTCCTGGATTTCAGGGAATTCGCAAAGATGTACACTTTCAGGAGCGGAAGAGTCAACGTTGCAAACAAGGTTTCTGTAAATTGCTTCTGCCATGAAAGGAATCATAGGAGCAGCAGTCTTAGCAGTTGTAACAAGAGCGGTGTAAAGAGTCATATAAGCAGCGGTTTTATCCTCTGTAATGCCCTGTACCCAATAACGCTCTCTGCCACGGCGAACATACCAGTTACTCATTTCATCGGTAAATTCCTGAAGAGCCTTTGCAGCCTCGGGAATGCGATAGTTAGCAAGGTTAGTGTCAACTGCCTTAACCATTGAATTGAGCTTTGAAAGAAGCCATTTGTCCATTACGGAAAGCTTGCAATCGTCGATATTATATTTAGTGGGGTCAAACTTATCAATGTTAGCATAAAGCACATAGAAGGAATAGGTATTCCAGAGTGTGCTCATAAACTTACGCTGACCCTCAACAACTGCCTTACCATGGAAACGGTTGGGAAGCCAGGGAGCAGAGTTAGTATAGAAATACCAACGGATAGCGTCTGCACCGTAGCTTTCAAGTGCATCAAAGGGGTCAACTGCATTGCCCTTGGATTTACTCATTTTCTGACCGTTTTCATCCTGAACGTGACCGAGAACGATAACATTCTTATAAGGTGCTTTATTGAAAATAAGTGTTGAAATAGCAAGAAGAGAATAGAACCAACCACGAGTCTGGTCAACAGCCTCTGAAATAAAGTCTGCGGGGAACTGAGCCTCGAAAAGCTCTTTGTTCTCAAAGGGATAGTGATGCTGAGCAAAGGGCATTGCACCTGAGTCAAACCAGCAGTCAATAACCTCGGGAACACGCTTCATCTGCTTACCACAATCGGGACATTTGATTGTAACTGCGTCAATGAAGGGTCTGTGAAGCTCGATTTCATCGGGGCAGTTATCGCTCATTGATTTAAGCTCTTCAATTGAACCGATTGAATGACGGCATCCGCATTCACATTCCCAGATGTTAAGAGGTGTACCCCAATATCTGTTACGGGAAATACCCCAATCCTGTACATTCTGGAGCCAGTCGCCGAAACGTCCCTTACCAATGCTTTCAGGAATCCAGTTGATTGTATTGTTATTTCTGATAAGGTCATCCTTAACCTCTGTCATTTTGATGAACCATGACTCTCTTGCATAGTAAATAAGAGGAGTATTACATCTCCAGCAATGAGGATATTCGTGTTCAAATTTAGGAGCATCGAAAAGAAGACCTGCTTTTTCAAGGTCAATAAGAACTAATTTATCTGCATCCTTAACGAATGTACCTGCGTAAGGTGTGGGCTCTGCCATTTCACCCTTACCATCAACGAGCTGAACAAAGGGAAGGTCATATCTTCTGCCAACCTTAGCATCATCCTCACCGAATGCGGGAGCAATGTGAACGATACCTGTACCGTCTGTCATTGTAACATAGTTATCTGCAGTAATGAAGAAGCCTTTTTTATTCTGCTTATCGCAGATAGGTTTAACATAGTCAAAGAGAGGCTCATATTCCTTGCCTTCAAGGTCAATACCCTTGTAGCTTTCAAGGATTTCGTATGCAGGTGCGTCTTCTGTTGCAAGTTTACCAAGAACTTTATCAAGAAGAGCTTCTGCCATATAATATGTGAAGCCGTCTGCTGCTTTAACTTTAACATAGACATCGCTGGGGTTTACGCAAAGAGCAACGTTTGAAGGAAGAGTCCAGGGAGTTGTTGTCCAAGCGAGGAAGTATGCATCTTCGCCAACAACCTTAAAGCGAACAACTGCTGAACGCTCTTTAACAGTTTTATAACCCTGAGCAACCTCGTGAGATGAGAGAGGAGTTCCGCAACGAGGGCAATAAGGAACAATTTTGAAGCCTTTATAAAGAAGGTTTTTCTCATAAATCTGCTTAAGTGCCCACCACTCTGATTCAATGAATTCGTTGTGGTATGTTACATAAGGGTCATCCATATCTGCCCAGAAACCAACAGTACGAGAGAAATCCTCCCACATACCCTTGTATTTCCAAACGCTTTCCTTACAGTGACCGATAAAGGGCTCAAGACCATACTCTTCAATCTGCTCCTTACCGTCAAGACCGAGAAGCTTTTCAACCTCAAGCTCTACGGGAAGACCGTGAGTATCCCAACCTGCTTTTCTGGGAACCATACAGCCCTTCATTGTACGGTAACGAGGAATCATATCTTTAATAACTCGGGTAAGAACGTGACCGATATGGGGCTTTCCGTTAGCAGTAGGAGGACCATCATAGAACACATAGGGTGTTCCGTCTTTTCTGTCCTCAATGCTCTTTTCGAAGATTTTATGCTCTCTCCAGAACTCTTCAATCTTCTTTTCCTGCTCAACGAAATTCACGTTGGGGGAAATAGGATCATACATTGACTTTACCTCCAAAAACTATAGATTTATATTATACATAAATATTTTTCAAACAATTCGTAATTCATAATTCGTAATGCGTAATTATCGGGCACTGCGTGCGGCATTATAAGAATATGTTGTTTTTACTATTTCTTCTACGGCGCATTTTTGCGCCCCTTTAATTACGAATTACGCATTAAGCATTAAGCATTACGCATTAAAAAAGTCCTTGCCCTGTAATACAGGACAAAGACATACTTTGCAACCACCTATATTAACCGTACTATCATACGTTGTTCCATAACGGTGAACTACCGGAGAAGCCTACTAAAGCTTCAGCTCTCAGCTCAGGAGTGATATTCGACATCTCTGCATCCTATCGGGCTTCCACCGTCCCCGACTCGCTTATTTCAGCAAAAGAGCTACTGTCTCCGTCAATGCCTTTTCATACAGAAAGTATAATAACACGATTTTACAAATATTTCAAGTGTTTTTTATAACCTTGCATCACTTTTACAAAGGAAAGCAGCAACGGGACAACCCACCACCATCGCAAGCGATGGTCCCCCTCCCTATCCGCAAGCGGACAGGGATGATAAACTTCGCAAAACTTTAATTTTTTTCAATTTTCTATTGGCATATTATAATTTTTGTTTTATAATAACTATAATTGTATTAAAAAGGAGGAGTTGTTTTGAGCGGTAAATATTCCGTCCCTCTCAGAAAGGTTATAAAAACCCATTCCTTTGAAGAAATTTATATACCTGATAAGCCCGACTCAGAGCTAGTTATCTGTTCTCATGACATTAACAGACCCGGTCTTCTTTTTGCAGGCTATGAAAAATTCTTCGATCCGTTGCGAGTTGAATTCATCGGACTTGCAGAAATGAGCTATCTTGAGGAACTTGATGAGCAGACCAAAAAGCAAAGACTCGAGCTTTTCTTTTCCTTTAAGCCCCCTGCAGTTATAATCACCCGTAACATTGATTATCCCGATGTTATGCTGGAGCTTGCGAAGAAATATGAGGTTCCGCTTTTAAGAACTGCTGAAATCACATCTCAGATTACTGCAACTCTTATTTCTTATTTATGTACTGAGCTTGCAGAGCGTATAACCCGTCACGGCGTTATGGTTGAGGTTTACGGTGAAGGTATTCTAATTTTAGGCGACAGCGGTGTCGGCAAAAGTGAAACCGCAGTTGAGCTTATCAAAAGAGGTCACCGTCTTATTGCAGACGATGCAGTTGAAATCAAAAAGGTTTCTTCAAAAACTCTCGTCGGCTCTTCCCCTGACAACATCCGTCACTTTATGGAGCTTCGCGGTATCGGTATCGTAAATGCCCGTAATATATTCGGTGTGGGTGCAGTTAAGCTTACTGAAAAAATTGATATGGTTATTCAGCTTGAGCATTGGGATTCCCAGAAGGCTTATGACCGCCTCGGTCTTGACGATGAATATATTTCAATTCTCGGAATTAAGGTTCCCACAACAACTGTTCCTGTTAAGCCCGGACGAAATCTTGCAATTATTATTGAAATTGCCGCTATGAACAACCGTCAGAAAAAGCTTGGCTACAATGCGGCAAGAGAGCTTATGCAGCAGCTTGGTATGGAGGAGTGATCACTCTTCTGCCAAAGAAGTCTAAATAATATTTTATAATGCGTAATGCTTAATTCGTAATGCGTAATTTTCGGGCACTGCGTGCGGCATTATAAGAATATGTTGTTTTTACTATTTCTTCTACGGCGCATTTTCGCGCCCCTTTAATTACGAATTACGCATTATGAATTACGAATTCAAATATTCAAATAAATACATTTAGAAAAATACAGTTAAAGGAGACAGTAACTTATGTACAGAATTGGTGTTGACCTTGGCGGTACAAATATTGCCGTAGGTGTTATTGATGAAAACTACAAAATAATCGGTAGAGGTAAGGTTAAAACAAATGCACCTCGTCCCGCAGAAGAAATTTTCGACTCAATCAAGGAAGCTGCAGACATTGCTATGGCAGATGCAGGCGTTTCCTATGATGATGTTGCTTCCGTTGGTATCGGTACTCCCGGTTCAGTAAACAAGGACACAGGCGCTATTGAATTTTCAAACAACCTTAAATTCCATAATGTTCCCGCAAAGCAGATGCTTGAAGAAAGATTCAAAAAGCCTGTTTATCTTGAAAACGATGCTAACGCTGCTGCTCTCGGTGAGGCAGTTGCAGGCTGCGGTAATGGTGTTAAGAACTTTGTTGCTGTAACTCTCGGTACAGGCGTTGGTAGCGGTATTATCATTGACGGTAAAATTTATCGCGGCAGCAACTTCTGCGGTGGTGAAATGGGTCATATGGTTATTAATGTAGATGGTATTCCCTGTAACTGTGGCAGAAAGGGCTGTTGGGAAAAATATGCTTCCGCAACTGCACTTGTTTCTCAGGCAGTTGAAGCTATGGAGGGCAACCGTGACTCTCTTCTCTGGAAAACCTGCGAGGGCGACCTTAACAAGGTAGACGGTAAATCCATTTTCGATGCTCTCGATATGGGTGACGAAATTGCAAAAGCAGTTGTTGACAGATACCTTTACTATGTTGCAATCGGTCTTGCAAATGTTATCAATGCTCTTCAGCCTGAAGCAGTTTGCATCGGTGGCGGTATCAGCGGTCAGGGCGAAAAGATTCTTAAGCCCATCCGTGATACAGTAAAGGCAGAGCGTTACAGCGTTTATGCAGACAAACAGGCAGCTATCATCCCCGCTGCTTTAGGCAACGATGCAGGTATTATCGGCGCCGCATTACTTGATGACTAAGTTGGCGAGAACAATCCGAAATAGCCTGTAAGTGTTCTTTTTCAAGGCTTTTCGGCGCTTCGCCCTTGAAAGGCGTCAGCCTTTCTTCGTTCTCAGCATCCAAAAATCCAATGAAAAATCTTCACTTTCAGGTCGAAGATTTTTTGAATTGCAGATTTTTGTCAAGCTGAGGCAGAAAACGCAGTGAATCCTTCACGGATTCACGAGTATTTTAACAATAGATTGGCGAAAATCCGCATTCAAAAAACTGTTTCGGATTATTTTCGCCAACTTAATTAGGTGATTAATATTAACATCGAAACAATAAATCTGCTTTTTGATTCGGCTGTCGAAATGGGTTGCAAGGCATACAAAAATGAAATGCTTTGCAATCATATTTCCTTTAAGGTAGGCGGACCCTGCCCCCTTTTAATTGAGCCTAAAAATGAAAAGCAGTTAGCAGATATTCTTAAATTAATAAAAGAAAGCAACGCGCCCTACACCATTCTTGGCAACGGCACTAATGTTCTCGTGCTTGACGAGGGTCTTGACAAAATCGTTGTTAAAATCGGCGATGAAATGACAGACCTTTCTCTCGAGGGCGAGGATGTTATCAATTGCTCTGCAGGAACAAAGGTTGTTACCCTTTGCAAATTCGCTTTAGAAAAATCTCTTTCAGGTCTTGAATTTGCATTTGGCATTCCCGGTACCTGTGGTGGCGCGGTATTTATGAATGCAGGTGCTTATGGCGGTGAGGTTAAGGATGTTATCAGCGAAATAACATACCTTACACCTGACTTGGAGCTTAAGACAATGCCCGTAGAGGAAGCAAGGCTTTCTTATCGCCACTCTGTTTTCAAGGAAAACGGATGCATTGTTATTTCTGCTAAATTCAAAATGAAAAAAGCACCTGAAGCAGAAATCAAAGCGGCTATGAATGATTTCCTTTCACGCCGTAAGGATAAGCAGCCTCTCGAATACCCAAGTGCGGGTAGTACATTCAAAAGACCCGAGGGTTATTTTGCAGGTGCGCTTATTGAACAGGTTGGGTTCAAGGGTAAATCCTTGGGCGGTGCGCAAATCAGCGATAAGCACGCAGGCTTTCTCATTAACAAAAATAATGCCACCGCAAAAGATATTATCGACCTTATAGAGCTCACTAAAGAAACAGTAAAAAAAGAAACCGGCGTCACATTAGAGCCGGAGGTTATCATCCTGAGGTAATTATGTCCTTTTCATCAGACCTTAAAACAGAATTAACCGAGCTTATTCCCTCCGCCTGCTGTTCAAAGGCGGAGGCTTTCGGTATGCTCATTTTCGGCAGAGCATTTTCTCTTTCTGAAATTTCACTTATGACTGAAATTCAGGCAGTTGCCGAGCATTATTGCACAAGCATCCGCGACCTTACAGGTGTAACACCCGAATTCACCTGTTCAAAGGCAGGGTATTATAAAATAACCATTCCCACAAGGGCAGACAGACTTAAAATCCTTGAATTTTTCGGCTACACAGGCAAGGAGCTTACATTAAGAGTAAACCTTTCTAACCTTGAACAGACAAATGAGGATTGCTGCTCAAAGGCATTTTTAAGAGGTGCTTTTCTTGTTTGCGGAAGCGTTACCGACCCGCAGAAGGATTATCACATTGAATTCAGCGTTACTAAAGCGAAGCTTTGCGATGATTTAATGCAGATTATCGGTGATATGGGGCTTCGATGCAAAAAAATTATAAGAAGCAACAGCTATGTTGTCTATTCAAAGGAAGCAGACTCGGTTGAGGATTATATCGGCACAATGGGTGCAAACAATGCCTTTTTAGAGGTTATGCAGACCCGCGCTATGAAAGATATAAAAAATCAGATTAACCGCCGTTCAAACTTTGAATCCGCAAACCTGAGCCGTTCAATTGAAGCGGGTCTTAAGCAGGTTGCCGTTATTGAAGAAATCCTTTCAAAAATCAAGCTTTCTGATATGACAAAGGATTTAGAGGAGCTTTGCTCATTAAGACTTGAAAATCCTGATATTTCTCTGGACGAGATTGGAAAAATGATGAAGCCCGAGCTTTCACGCTCTGCAGTCAGCAGGCGTTTCAAAAAGCTTGAAAAAATCGCTGCGGAGTTGAAAACAAAGTGAAAGAATTTTATATAAACAAAAATGATGCAGGCCAAAGGCTTGATAAGTATATTACAAAATCCGTGCCATTGCTTCCGCAGTCGCTTATGTATAAATACATAAGAAGCAAAAGAATCAAGGTTAATAACAAAAGGTCAGAAATTTCTTACAGGCTTAAGGAAAATGACCTTGTTTCAATGTATATTAACGACGAATTCTTTGAGGTTACAAAGCCTAAATATGATTTTCTCAATGCGGGAAAAAGCCTTAACATTGTTTATGAGGACGAAAATATCATTCTCATTGATAAGCCCACAGGACTTCTTTCTCATCCCGACGAGGACAATTATACTGATACTGCTATTACAAGAGTCAAGCGCTATCTTTACGAAAAGGGCGATTACAAGCCCGACGAGGAAAACTCATTCGCCCCTGCTCTTGTCAACAGAATCGACCGTAATACAAGCGGTATTATTATCGGCGCAAAAAATGCGGAAAGCCTTCGTATTCTTAATGAAAAGCTTAAAAACCGCGAAATGCACAAGCTTTATCTCTGCGTTGTAATCGGCAAGCTAAAAAAGGAAAGCGGTCTTATTGAGGGCTACCTTGAAAAGAACGAAAAGCAGAACAAGGTTTATGTCAGCGAAAAGGGGAACGATAAAACCAAGCATATTTCAACAAAATATAAGGTTTTAGGCTACAAGGACGGGCTTTCACTTTTAGAGGTTGAGCTTTTAACAGGAAGAACCCATCAGATAAGAGCCCATTTCTCCTATCTCGGGCACCCCCTTTTAGGTGACGGCAAATACGGAACAAACGCTCAGAATAAAAGCTTCGGCAATTACAAAAAGCAGTTTTTGTATTCCTACAAATTAAAATTCGATTTTCAGAGTGATGCAGGAATTTTAAACTACCTTGACCAGAAGGAATTTGAGGTTGAGGATGTATGGTTTAAAAAAGCATTTTATGACGGAACAATATAAAAACAACCGACAGTATCTAAAAATACTGTCGGTAATTTTTATAGTTCTTTTTCTTCTTTTATTTCAATATCTTCCATTTTGATTTCATTGTTCGTTCTCGGTTTGTTAACATAACCGATTTTAAAGAAGAATACGGGGAATAAAGAAGAAGCTATCATAGCGGGAACCGCTAAATAGATTACACTATCTGAAAAAAGCGAATAATAAAGATATGACGGTGCATTTATAAGGCGGTAGGTTTCAAGCAAATCCGCAGAGAAGAATGAAACAATACCTAAAATAGCAACCGCAATATTCATTACAAGCAAGGAAACAAGAATAAGCTTCTTGCTACCCTTTTTCTTACATAAGCGCCCCGCAACATAGTAAACAAAGGGCCCTGCAAGGAAGGATGCCATAAGCATCACCCAATATAAAACGCCTTGGAATTTTTCGTTAAAATCAAACTCTGTTGAAAAATATGTATAGTTATACGCAACGCACAAAAGAGCATGAACCGCGCACAAAAACAACACAACAAAGAATGAGTGTCTTATTTTTTTCATATATAAAAATCCTAACAAACTAATTTATGTGTTTATATGATACCACAAGACCGCTTTTCTTTCAACCCCTTCGACAAAATGTAACTTTTATTTAACAAATAAAAAAGGTACCCTCTCTAAAGAGGATACCTGATTCCCAAGTGTATTTTTGTGCAGAGTGCGTCAGATTTGTGATTTAAGAACCCCGAAGCGTACAAAGGTACGCGAGTTCGGGTGAATAAATCGCAAAGATGATGTGCTATGCGCAAAAAGATTAATCTGCTGTGTAGGGAAGGAGGGCAATCTGTCTTGCTCTCTTGATAGCGGTAGTAAGCTCTCTCTGATGATAAGCGCAAGTACCGGTTACACGGCGGGGAAGGATTTTAGCTCTGTCAGATGTGTATCTGCCAAGCTTAGCTGTATCTTTGTAATCAATTGTTTCTACCTTCTCAACACAGAAAGCGCAAACTTTTTTGCGGCCTCTTTTGTTGGGACGGCGATCGTTTTTATCGTATGCCATTGTAAATTTACCTCCTATTAGAATTAGAATGGTAAGTCATCATCGTCAGCCATTGCTGCGAAATCATTGATGCCACCATTGGAGAAAGACGGTGCAGCTGTGGGAACTGTTGCAGCGGGTGCACCGCTTGTTCCGGATTCGCTCTTTGAACCGCAGAAGCTTACATTATCAGCGCTGATTTCTACAGTATAGCGTTTAACGCCATCCTTTTCATAGGAACCGGTCTGAATAGAACCCTGAACGGCAATCATTGAGCCCTTCTGGAAATATCTTGAAACGAATTCTGCTGTTTGTCTCCAAGCAACTACATTAATAAAATCTGCTTTTCTTTCTTCGCCTGCTTTAACATAGCCTCTGTCAACTGCAACAGTAAATCTTGTTACAGAAACGCCTGAGGGAGTCTGGCGAAGCTCGGGGTCAGCTGTAAGACGACCCATTATAACTGCACAATTAAGCATCTTTCACACCTCTTACTTTTTAATAACCAAAGAACGAAGAACACCATCTGTGATTTTGAGAACACGGCTGAGTTCAGCGGGGAAATCAGCATCACAAGTGTAGTTGTAAAGAACGTAATAACCGTTGTCTTCATCGTTGATAAGGTATGCAAGCTTACGCTTACCCCATTCGTCAACGCTGTCAACTGTACCGTTCGCTGCGATCATCGCCTCGAATTTTGCATGAAGCTCTTTTGCTGCTTCTTCGCCTTTAGCGAGTGAATAGACGATAATTGTCTCGTAACTATTTGACATCGTTTGCACCTCCTCATGGACTCCGGCTCTCACTAATCTATTTGAGAGCAAGGAAATATTATGCGCGGACATACCGCAACAGTTACGGATTATAACACCTTTTACACAATAAGTCAAGAACTATTTTTAAGTGCAGAATGTAAAACGCAAAACGCAAAGTTTCAGGGTGCGAATATGCGCCATAGAAAGACAAGTGAAACTTGGCGAAGCTTTAAAATGCCGACCGCAGGTCCCGACATTTTGCATTTTGCACTTTGCATTTTGCATTTAAATTTCCACTTGACAATCCTCACAATTTCATTATAATATCATTGTATATATTTTATATGACTGTGATGCAAGATGATTTACTGACACGGTATTCAGAGAGAAAGTGGTTGGTGAAAACTTTCTACCGCCTTTAAATTTGCTACTTGCGGAGTCTTACTGAAAACAGTACGTTGACGGGCGTTAACCGTCAAATTGAGTGGTGCGTTTTGCACAATTCGGGTGGTACCGCGGTTATTCCGTCCCGTGTTGGTGTGAACGTGCTTTTTTATTTAATGCAAAGTGCAAAGCGCAAAACGCAAAGTGTCGGGGCAAGCCAATTATACAATTGCCGTGCGCAGCACCCTTTAATTTTGCATTTTGCATTTTGAATTTTGCATTTTTAAGTACCACCCACCGCTGACGCGGTCCCCCTCCTTTTTGTTTCACAAAAAAGAGGGATAGCTAAGGTAAAAGATTTAATTATATTAGGAGTGAATAAATCAATGGAATGGACAGGCCTTAACGAATTAAGAGAAAAATATCTTAAATTCTTTGAATCAAAAGACCATTTAAGACTTCCCAGCTTCCCTCTCGTACCTCAGGGAGATAAGAGTATTCTTCTTATCAATGCAGGTATGACACCTATGAAAAAATATTTCACAGGCGAGGAAACTCCCCCAAGAAAGAGAGTTACAACCTGCCAGAAATGTATTCGTACACCCGATATCGAAAGAGTTGGTATCACCGCTCGTCACGGAACATATTTCGAAATGCTCGGTAACTTCTCCTTCGGTGACTATTTCAAAAAAGAGGTTATTCCGTGGGCTTGGGAGTTCTGTACTCAGGTTATGGAAATGGACCCCGATAAAATCTATTGCAGCGTTTATCTTGAAGATGACGAGGCTTATGATATCTGGACAAAGGATGTTGGCGTAAAGCCCGACCATATGGTTCGCTTCGGCAAGGAAGATAACTTCTGGGAGCATGGTCAGGGTCCCTGCGGACCTTGCTCAGAGCTTTACTATGACCGCGGTGAAAAATACGGCTGCGGCAGCCCCGACTGTAAGGTTGGCTGCGAATGTGACCGTTATGTTGAATTCTGGAACCTTGTTTTCACACAGTTTGAAAACGACGGCAAGAATAACTACACACCTCTTGCTAATCCTAATATTGACACAGGTATGGGTCTTGAAAGACTTGCTTGTATCGCTCAGGATGTTAACAATATTTTCGAGGTTGACACAGTTCAGAACATTATGAAGCACATAATGGAAATCGCAGGTGTTAAATACCACGAAAACGAAAAGAGCGATATTTCTCTTCGTGTTATCACAGACCACATTCGTTCAACATCCTTTATGATTGGCGACGGTGTTATTCCCTCCAATGTTGGCAGAGGTTACGTTCTCCGCCGACTTCTCAGAAGAGCTGCTCGTCACGGCAGACTTTTAGGTATCGACAGACCTTTCCTTGCAGAGGTTTGCGAAACTGTTATTAAAGAAAATGAAAATGCTTATCCCGTTCTTCGTGAGAAACAGGATTACATTATCAAGGTTATCTCAATGGAAGAAAACAGCTTCTATAAAACCATTGACAGCGGTCTTGAGCTTCTTAACGATATGATTAAGAAAACTGAAGGTACAGTTCTTTCAGGTGCAGACGCTTTCAAGCTTCAGGACACTTATGGTTTCCCCATTGACTTAACAAGAGAAATCGCTGAAGAAAACGGCTACACAGTCAACAACGAGGAATTCGAAAAATATCTCGCAGACGCAAAGGCTCTTGCAAAATCCTCCCGTAAGGTTGCAGGTACAGAGGGTTGGAAATCATCTGACATTTCATTTAAGGAATGTGATGCAACAGAATTCTCAGGCTATGCAGGCACTGAGCAGGACGGCAAGGTTATTTCAATTGCTGCAAACGGCGAAAAGGTTGACTTTATCGGCATTGATACAGATGCAGTTATAGTTCTTGACAAAACCGCATTCTATGCAGAAAGTGGCGGTCAGGTTGGCGACACAGGTACACTTACTGTAAACGGCTCTGTATTCACAGTTACAAATACAACAAAAACTGCTGAAGGCGTAATCCTTCATCACGGTACTCTTACAGAGGGCGATGCAATCAATCTCGGCGATACAGTAAGCGCTCAGGTAGACAAGGCTCGCCGTCAGGCTATTATGAGAAACCACACCGCTGCTCATCTTCTTCAGGCAGCTCTCCGTGAAGCACTTGGCACCCATGTTGAACAGGCAGGTCAGCTTGTCAACGATAGCGCTGTTCGTTTTGACTTCTCTCATTTCTCCGCTCTTACTGCTGAAGAAATGGTAAAAATCGAAAACAGAGTAAACGAAATCATCCTCTCTGCTCTTCCTGTTATTACAGAGGAAATGAGCATTGACGATGCAAAGAAAAAGGGCGCAATGGCTCTCTTTGGTGAAAAATACGGTGACACAGTTCGCGTTGTTTCCGCAGGCGACTTCTCAACAGAGCTTTGCGGTGGTACTCATGTTGGAAATACTGGTAACATCGGTCTTTTCCGCATCATTTCTGAATCATCTGTTGCTGCAGGTGTAAGAAGAATTGAGGGTGTAACAGGACTTGGCGTTCTCGCTTACCTTGACAAGCAGGAAAAGCTTATTCACGATACAGCTAACGCTCTCAAGCTTGCAAATGTAAACGACCTTTGCAACAAGGCTGCAGCAGTTTCTAACGAGCTTAAAGCAAAGGAAAAGGAATTAGCAGACCTTAAGGCAGAAATTTCAAAGGCTAAAGCAGGCGAGCTTTTCGATAACTTCGTTGAAATCAACGGTGTTAAGCTTATTACAGCAGCTCTCGGCGAAGCAGATGCAAAAGAACTTCGTTCAATGCTTGACTCTTCAAAGGATAAGGGCGATGATATAATCGTTATTCTTGCAGCAGAGCAGAACGAAAAAGGCACTTGCTCATTCGGTTGCTTCTGCGGTAAAGACGCAATCGCAAAAGGCGCTCACGCAGGTAATATCGTAAGAGAGGTTGCTAAGGTTGCAGGCGGTGCAGGTGGCGGTAAGCCTGACTCTGCTATGGCAGGCGGTAAAGAAATCGCAAAAATCCCCGATGCACTTAAAGCTGCAGAAGAGATTGTAAAAACATTTGTAAAATAATATTTAAGAATAAAAAACAAACCGGTTGATGTACAATTAGTACACCAATCGGTTTATTTTATTATCACTCCATATTCTCTTTTTCTAACCAAACCACTTATAACCAAATGATTATATCCAGAAAGAACACCTCATAATAATGATAGGATATAAATAACCATTCAGTTATAGAGGTGTTCCTATGGCACATTATCGAAGAATACGGGATTTAAGAGAAGACAATGACAAAACACAATTAGAACTTGCCGAATATCTCGGTATGAAACAACCCCAATATCACAGATACGAAACAGGTACTCGCGATATTCCTACAGATATTTTAATTGCTTTAGCCAAATACTATAACACAACAACCGATTATATTCTCGGTCTTACAGATACTATTGAAAAAAACTGAAAACAGATATATTATATCTACACCAATAACTTTAAGGAAGTGTTTTTATGGATTGCATTTTTTGTAAAATCGCTAACGGCGAAATCCCCGCAACAAAGGTTTATGAGGACGATACAGTAGTTGCTTTCAACGACCTTGAACCTCAGGCTCCAACACATATTCTCGTAATCCCCAAAGCTCATATTTCTTCTGCCGCAGATGTAAACGAAGAAAACAGCGCAGTAATTTCTCATATTTTCGAGGTTATTGCAAATCTTTCAAAAGACCTCGATATGACAAATGGTTTCCGCGTTGTTAACAACTGCGGTGATTGGGCAGGTCAGACTGTTAAGCACATTCATTTCCATGTTATGTCCGGCAGAAAATTCACTTGGCCGGCTGGCTAAGCTTTAAAGAGGTAAAACTATGAAAAGACCGATGCTCGTTTCAGGTACAGCAATTGGGTTAAGCTCTGCTTTTCTCGTTTTTTCGGGAATAAAGCTTCTCCCGATTTTGCTCCTTGGCGCAGTATTGGTCTTTATTATTTACTTTATAAAGCCCCTTAAATTAAAAGACAAAATCATCATTCCAACTATTTGTGCTTCAATATTTTTTAGCTGTATTTTCTTTGGTGCATATCATTTTACTAAAATAATCACTGCAACAAAGCTCGATAAAACAATTACAACTGTTTCAGGTAAAATTATCACTACGCCCCAACAAACCTCATCAGGCATAAAATTCATTCTGAAAGCGAAAAAAATCGGCAATGATGACAAAGGAACTAAAATTCAGGTTCACCTTAACAATGAAAATGACATAGACTTAAAGCTCTATGATTATATATCTCTCGAAAACACCCAATTAACAATCGTCCGCAACGAATATAATCAGCCCGACGAGTCTTCTGTCAGCGATGATATTATTCTTGAAACCACGGCAACTCAATTCACTTACCTTTGGGAAAGCGAAAAAACACCCTATTATCACTGCTTACGATTCAAGGAAATCATAACCGAGCAGGTGAATTCATATCTTTCTTCTTATAACGCAGGCTTTCTTCTTGGTATGCTCTTCGGTGACAAAACCGAAATTGACCCCGATATCACCAATGATTTCCGCGCAACAGGAATTGCACATTTGCTTGCAGTTTCAGGACTTCATACAAGCACCTGGTGCGCTTACATAATCACCCTTTTAAAGCTTATCAAGGTAAAAGAGAAAATCAGAAGCATTGTCTGCCTTGTATTTCTTGTTTTATTATGTATTGTTTCAGGCTTTACCCCATCAGTTATGAGAGCCTCAATTATGATGGCGGTTGTTCTTTTTGCTCCATTTTTCAAGGAGGAGCAGGATGCTTTGAATTCCTTGGGCTTTGCAGTTGCAATTCTCACCCTGCAGAACCCTTATATAATCACCTCGGTAGGTTTTCTTCTTTCGGTTTTCTCAACATTAGGAGTATTGCTTTCAGGTCGCCTTTCTACTTATACTGCTAAAATCGAAAAGAAGCTCAAGCACAAGGCATCTGTTAAAATATTTGAATACATTTCAAGCGGTATTATAATATCGGTATTCACGAGCATTTTCACTCTTCCGATTTTTGCTTATTTCTTCGGAGCCTTCAGTATTCTTTCTCCTATTGCAAATATATTATGTATGAAGCCTGCATTCTGGAGTCTGCTTTCGGGCGTGATTGCAACCGCAATTTCTTTCATTCCCCTGAATATTACACAGTTGATTTCTTTTTATATTTTTAAAATCTCAACAATATTAACAGGCTTTGTAACAGGCATTGCAGATGCTTTAGAAAAGCTTGAATTCTGCACTCTTCCCATTCGCAAGGAATATTTTCTTTTGAGTGTTATTTTAATTTTTGTTGTAGCTATGTATTTCCTTGTTTTCAAAGAGATCAACAGTAAAATAAAGAAAGCTCTTACCTTTTCCTTATGCGGTATACTTTTATCATTGAGTATCATTCTGCCCTGCACCGAAATGCTCCCCGCAACCCTTTATGTGACTAATGTTAAAAACGGCATTAATGTTACTCTTCGTCAAGGTCTTAAATATGCCTATTTCAACTGCGGTGCATCCGATAGCGACATCCGTTACCCTTCATTACCCAACGCAAAATGCGAATCCCTTGAGCTTTTGTATATCGGCGTTTCCAACACCCCAACAGATAATATAACGAATTATCTGACCTTATGTAGTCCCAATATCACAATTGTCTCCGAATATGCAAAAAGCGGGTTAAATCATACCTTTATTAATTTACCCGAAAACACAATAATCGCAAATACATATACTTATAACTTTAATGAGGAAATTACTGTTCAGATTGTTGACACAGCCCCTGCTTCTTGTGTTATAATAAAGGGTAGTGAAAAGACAGTTTATATTTCATACGGCGATAATAGTGACTTAACCTCACTTTTTGAAACCCATGGCAAACCCGATATTCTTATTCTTTCCGAAGATTTGCCTAAGGCGCTACCCGAAGATATTGGAACTTTAATAATCAGTAGCGATAGTGATATTATCGGAAATAAAAATCTGCCTTCACTTAAAAATCAAGCAAAAAAGTTTTACACAACTGCTGAAAATGGCGATATAAAAATCATTCTGTAAAGGAGTTAAACCAATGCTTTTAAATGAAGAAACTCTGAAAAAACAAATAAAAAGCGGTGAATTCAGTAACCTTTATCTCCTTTACGGTAACGAGGGTTATTTAAAGCAGTTTTATGCAAATCAGATTTGTCAGAAATCCGTAAGTAAGGATTTCGCTGATTTCAACTTAAAGAAATTAGACGGCAAATATACAAATCTTAACGAAATTTACGACTGCACAACCTCATTCCCTATGATGGACAACTACACCTGCACTCTTGTTAAGGACTTTCCCTTAAATACCTATGTAGGCGACCGTGGGAAAATGGATGAGGAGCTTCACACAATCCTTGCGGACATCCCCGAAACCTCAATTCTCATTTTCTGGATGGACACCATTGAGGTTGACGAAAAAAACAGCAAATGGGCAAAGCTCGTTAAAACCTTTGAGGAGCTTGGTGCAAGCGCAAAAATTGATAAGCGTACCCGTTCAGCCCTCGAAAAGCTTCTTGTGACCTCTGCAGCGAAAAAGGATTGCACTCTTTCCCGAAATGATGCAGGCTATATGATTAACCTTGTAGGCGAGGATATGAGCACTCTTCAGAATGAACTTAACAAGGTATGCGCCTTTGCAGGCTCGGGCGAAATCACAAGAAAGCATATTGACGAAACTGTTATTGTCAGCGTTGAAGCAAAAATCTTCAACCTTTCAAGAATGATTGCCAAGGGTGAAGCCGACCAGGCATTTGAAACTCTCGCAAATCTTTTCAAGCTCCGCGAGGAGCCGGTTATGATTTTAGGTGTGCTTTCAAAGGCATTTGTTGATATGTACAGAGTTAAGGCCGCAAAGGAAAAGGGCGTTTCCTATACCGCTCTTGCTGATGCCTTCCCCCCTGCATACAAGGGTAAAACCTTTATTCTTGACAATGCTGCCCGAGACGGCGCAAGCTATTCCATAACTCAATTGAGAAATGCACTTAACATTCTTTCGGACACAGACCGCCGTTTAAAATCCACAGGTGAGGACGGCAGAATCCTGCTTGAAGAGCTTATTTTAAGGTTGTTGAGAGTTTAATGATAAAAATTGACAGAGCTGTTATAGTAGAGGGGCGCTATGATAAAATCAAGCTTTCCTCTGTTATCGACGGCGTAATTATAGAAACAGAGGGCTTCGGCATTTTCAATAATAAGGAAAAGCAGAGGCTTATAAGAAGACTTGCGGAAACCAAGGGTCTTTTAATACTTACAGACAGCGATTCCGCAGGCTTTAAAATCCGCTCATTTATAAAGGGATTTGTGCCTGCAGAACAAATCAAACACGCCTATATTCCTGACATTTTCGGCAAGGAAAAGAGAAAAGCCGAGGCATCAAAGGAAGGCAAATTAGGTGTTGAGGGCGTAAAGGTTCAGGTTATAATTGATGCTTTAGAAAAAGCGGGCGTTCTCTGCGAGGAAAGTGAAAAAACAGAGCGCAGAGAAATTACAAAGCTTGATTTATATGAAGACGGACTTTCAGGCAAGCCCGACAGCGATGCCATGAGAAAAAAGCTTCTTAAGCACCTCGATTTACCTGAAAGGCTTACTTCAAATGCACTTGTGCAGATATTAAACACATTTTTAACTTTTGAAGAATACAAAACTGCTATTGAGGAAATAAAAAACAATGGTTAATAAAAACGATGAATTCAAATTGAATATAACCGGCTACACCTCCGAGGGTGGCGGTGTTGGTAAATTCGACGGACAAGCAATATTCGTTGAAAACACCGCCGTTGGTGATGAAATTCTTTGTCATATTATCAAGGCAAAGAAAACCTATGCTGTTGGCAAAGCCATTAAAATCATAAAGCCCTCAAAAAGCAGAATCGAGCCCGAATGTGATGCATTCAGAAGCTGTGGCGGTTGCTCCTTCGGTCATATAAAATATGAAGAGGAATTGAAATACAAGGCACAAAAGGTTGAGGATGCATTCAAAAGAATCGGCGGTCTCTCCCCGGAATTCAAGCCTATTATCTCCTCCCCCGAAACCGCTCGCTATCGCAACAAGGCTCAGTACCCTGTAAGACGAGAAAACGGTATTTTAAATATCGGCTTTTATGCTAAAAAAAGCCACCGCGTTATTGATGGCGGTGACTGTCTTTTACAACCCGAGGATTTCACAAAGATTATTGAAATCATCAAAAATTGGATTAACGAAAATAATATTACTGTTTATAACGAAGAAATCGGCATTGGTCTTCTTCGCCATATATATTTGAGAAAAGCCTTTGCAACAGGTGAAATTATGGTCTGCACCGTAATCAACGGAGTCTCTCTTCCCAAGAGCGAAGAGCTTTTAGAAAAGCTTAAAAAAATTGACGAATTTAAAACTTTAGTTGTAAACATTAACCGAGAAAAAACCAATGTAGTTTTAGGTGAAAAATGCCTTAACCTTTATGGCGACGGCTATATTACCGACATTCTCTGCGGTGTAAAAATCAAGCTCTCTCCCCTTTCATTTTATCAAGTTAACAGAAATGGTGCAGAGTTGCTTTACAAAAAGGCTGCCGAATATGTTGCACCTACACCCGACCAGACAATTCTTGACCTTTACTGCGGTACAGGTACAATCGGTCTTTCAATGGCTAGTTCTGTTAAAGAATTAGTTGGTGTTGAAATCATCCCCGAAGCTATTGAAGATGCAAAGGTAAATGCAAAACTTAACGATATTAACAATGCCCGTTTCATTTGCGGTGATGCAAGTGTTGCGGCAGAGGAACTTAAAAACGAGGGTATCAAGCCCGACACAGTTATTCTTGACCCACCAAGAAAGGGTTGTGCAGAAGAGCTTTTGAAAACTGTTGCAGAAATCAATCCGCAGAAAATTGTTTATGTTTCCTGCGACCCCGCAACCCTTGCCCGAGATTGCGCAAGACTTTTGGATTTAGATTATGTTGTTCAAGAGGTTACTCCTGTTGATATGTTCCCAAGAACTTCACATGTTGAAAGTGTAGCGTTGCTATACAAGAAAGGAAATTAATATGGTACAAGGTCTTACACGCCGTGAGCGTGAAATCACAGATATAGAAGAAATTATAAAAATTCTTGAAAAAGAAAACATTATACATATCGGTCTTGTTGATGGTGACGAGCCTTATGTTGTACCTATGAACTATGGATTCACAATGGAAGAGGGCAAGCTCACCATTTATATGCACGGTGCAACCGAGGGCAAAAAGCTTGATTTAATGAGAGCTAACCCAAAGGTATTCTTTTCAATTGAAAGTGGTATAACCGCCTTTTCGGGTGGCAACATTGCTTGTCAATACGGCACATCATATTCTTCGATTATGGGTAAAGGTAATGCAAAAATTCTCGAAAATCCTGAAGATAAAATGACAGGTCTTTCAATATTTATGAAATCCCAGACAGGATTAGATTTCGAATTTAACGAAAGAATGGTAAGCGCCGTTGCAGTTATAAAAATTGATGTTTCAGAATATACTGCTAAGCACAGACCAATACCAATTCAGAACCAGAAACAATTAGAAAAATGAAAAGTATAGGACTGTAAAAAACGATTAGTTTTTTACAGTCCTTTTTATTAGGGGGTTGGAAAAAAGATGCAGAACGAACAAACCGAGTCCCGATAAGGCTTCAGGCTTATCGGGATTTGCCCGAAGGCGTACAAAGGTACGTCGAGTGGCGAGGTTTGTTTGTAGCATAAAACGCTACTTTTCATGATATTTATGATTTTGGAATATTTTAAAGGGCTTTAACAGGTTGGTTCACCTGTCAAAGCCCTTATCTTTTGTAGTTTTATGCGGTCTGCGCTTTTTAACAGCCCCTAATTATCTCTCAACAAATTTTGCGGTAATAATATTACCCTCTGCAGATTTGTAAGAAATTTTAACCTTATCGCCTGTGTTGAGGATTACAACTGAATCATCATCAGAAGCAGAAATTGAATAGTAGGTCTTGTTGCCGTCAAGAGCAATATAGTAAATGCTGTTGCCGTTCACAACTGCGGAACGGATGTCAGTAATAACACCGCTTACGCTTTCAAGCTTCGCAGGCTCTTTGTTTTCTGTTGTGTCACTGCTTGCCTCGCCACCGCTTAATGCATCGGGAAGAACAGCATCATAAGTGATTTCAAGAACCTTCTTTGTGCTTGATTTAACCTTTGAAACATAGGATTTAAGACAAGCCTCAAGGTCGGGGTTAGCGTCGTCCTCGCTTCTTACAGCATCCTGAACTCGCTCAACACTTACCATTGCATAGCTCTTAACAACATCATTGTCCTTAAGTGCCATAAAGTAGGTTGCTTCGCCGTCAAGGTTAAGAAGAACAGGGAATGTTGCCTTCCAGCCCTTATCGGAAACGATACCTTCTGCAGATGTCTGAGCACCTTTTTCAGTTGTACCTGAAATTCTCTGGAAAACAGCTTCCTTTGTACGCTGATTGATAATAGCAAAGCCCACGATAGAGTCGTCGTTTGTAACAGATGTAACACCTGTGTAAAGCCAAACGTCATCACCGCTTGCAATATAGCTGGAGCCCATTGTTGTTGAAACAACGCCGCTCTGACCGATATAGCCGTTGATGAAACCACCTGAATATTTACCATAGTAATTATACTGCTGAACAAGAAGGTCATCAGAATAAATCTGGTCAATCCACTGGATTTCTTCGTTTGTTTTAACTTCTTCAATGTCATAGTATTTAATATTGTTCTTATCACAAGCGTCAACAAGAACAACACCAACAACATCTGTACCACCGATAAGGCCAACAGTTTTATCTACTCTTTCGCAAACCCACCAAGGATGTCCGTTTTCATCAATTTCAAGTGATGGTGTGCCATACATATATGTGGGGTATGCAAAACGAAGCACACGAACAAGCTTTTCATTGAAATATTCGCTTGTTGAGACCTTGATATTAGGAAGGTCCATATCCTGAAGCACAACTGCATTTGCTTCCTGAGTATACATATTAACTGCAAGGTAAGCGGGAAGACCATCACGGGTATTTTTAAACCATTTGAATACATCGCCATATTTAAGAGGGAAGATTCTGTAAGGATTACCCTGATAGTTTACCTGAGTTGAATAAGCCTCGTCTATAACGAACTGAGAAACCCACTCAGAAAGGTCACCAAGCTTTTTGTTAGCAAGGTTGAGAGCAACATTCTTATCAATCATAGGAACGCTGCTGAAATCCTTAAGGCTTGTGATAGTTGTAATACTATCTTCTGTTTCACCGAAGTCCTCAGTTTTAACCTCGATAATCTCGCTGTAATCTCTTGCACGGAAGAGGGCAGCAGATGTAAGATAACCGATACCGAGAATAAGAGCAAACACAAGACCTATTGCAACAGGAACAATGCTCTGTTTTTTAACATAGGTAATGTATTCGGGCTTAACAAAAGCCATTGATGTAAGGAAAATCATACCAACATAAATTGCAATAACAACTGCAATAAAGTAGTAAAAATCAAGGGATTTGAAGTTCAATGCAGGAAGCATCATATAGTAAGCAACTGCACCACCGATGATCGTTACAATAAGGCTGATTATAATTTTGAGAACTTTTTTGTCCGGAGGAATGACAACCTCTTTAGGCTTGCCCTTACCGGAAAAATCCACTTTAATAGGATCCATTCTGACAACTCCTTTTAGAAGAAATATCTTTTATACAATCTATAATTATATATTATTACACACTTAAATACAAGTGCTATTTTACTGTTCTTTTGGCATTTTCCAGTCGGAAACAGAGGAATAAAGGTTATTCTCGTCGCCAACACCTGTAATGTTAGGATTTATTGACACAACCGCTTTTCTGTAAAAAAGAGGAAGGAACGGCACATTTGCGCTGAAATTCTCAACAAAAACCTTTGTATTGCTTTCGCCACTCTTAAGCATAGAATAAATTTCATACATATCTTCATTTATTCCGTAATTAAGCTTGCCGTCCTCTGAGAAGAACTCTGAAAGCTCGCAGTTATTTGTAAGCCTTGTCTCGCCGATATAGAAGCTGTAATGACCTTCTTCAAGTGCGAGAAGAAAATCCTCGCTTTTCTCGTATTCTCTTATCTTTACGCCGAAGCCTAATTTTTCAAGCTGTGCCTTAAAGCTCTCGGCAACAGTAAGCTTATAGGGATTTTCGGTGCAAACAAGAATATCAACTCTTAAAGAGGTTGAGCCATTGGAGCGGATTCCCTCGGAATTGACCTTGTCATAGCCGTTTCGTTCAAGAATGTTAATGGCTTTCTCGAGATTGCCGCCTTCGTCGAAATGCTCCATTCCCTCTAATTCATAGTAACCGCTCTTGTATGGAGTTACAGTAGCAGTACCCTGTCCCAGGAAAGATGATGAAGCAATTATATTTCTGTCAATGCCCATATTGACCGCCTGACGAACCCATTCAATTGATGTAACTGTTCCTGCCCATTGGGAGTTCACACCAACATAAACAAGGTTATTAAGACCAACTGAAACAGTTTTTGAAGAGAGGTTTACATATTCCTCTGAGCTTAAATTATTTTTATAAACGCTGATTTTGTTAGCCTTGAATGGGTAAATAGGGCTTGAAATACCCGCCATATCATAAAGACCGATTTTTTCATTCCAGCTCTTTTTATAATCTCTGTGGTTCTTATTAACCTGAAGATATGTGGTATCATTAGCCGTTTCTATGGTGTATTTTCCTGTTCCGATATATGAGCTGTCATTACTTTTCGCAATAGGAAAATCCAAGGTGTTCAATGCCATAGGGTCAGCATTGTTCAGGGTGAATTTTATAGTAAAATTATCAATAAGTGTAATTGAACTGATATTTGAAAGCTGTGATTTATACAAATCGCTGTTTTTAGCTTTTTCGAAGGAGGCTTTGACATGGGATGAAATAAACTCACCGCCATCGCTGAACCTAATCCCCTGAAGAAGCTTTACTGTAACAGTCTTGCCGTCAATCTCACCGCTTGTGGCAAGCTGAGGCTTACCCTTACCGTCATCAGTAGCAATAAAAAGAACTTCATACATCACAGGAATCAAATCTCTGTTTAAAGCGCTTTCTGTCTTATAGGGATTAAAGCCTGCCGCACTTGTGTATGGCAAGGAAATATTTGATGTTACAACAGGTGTAGGCAAAACATAGCTTTCGTCGGTGGTAGCATCATCGCCGTTGTTATTATCGCCACAGGAACAAAAAGCCAATAAAAGAGAAAGAATAAGAAGTATCGAAATGATTTTTCTCATCTTATATTCACCCTTTCTATTGATTTAGCCTTACCTGTTTTTTCATCAATATCTAAAAGACAACCCTCTATGGAGTATTCCCCTTTTGCATTTTCAAATCTTACGGGGAGATTGCTTTTGAATTTTTTTATTGTAAGCTCCGGCTCAATACCTAAAACAGACTGAACAGGGCCACACATTCCCAAATCCGTTATATATGCAGTACCCTTTGGTAAAAGCTGTTCATCCGCAGTCTGAACATGGGTATGAGTACCCACAAGAGCAGTAACCTTACCATCAAGATAAAAGCCCATTGCTCTTTTTTCTGCAGTCGCTTCCGCATGGAAATCAACAATAATAGTTTTGCAGCCGTCGGTTTCCTCAAGAGCCTTGTCAATTTCCCAGAAGGGATTTGCAAGGGGGTCAGAATAAACAGTTCCCTGAATATTGATAACTGCAACGCGGAATCTTCCCTTGTCAATTATTCCAACACCCTTACCGGGTGCGCCCACAGGGAAATTATATGGTCTTATTACAGGAATATTTTTATCAAGATATTCCATTATTTCAGGTCTTTTGAAGGTGTGATTACCTAGAGTTATAAAGTCAACACCGCTTGAAAAAACCATATCGCAGGACTTTGGTGTCACACCATTTCCCTGTGCAGAATTTTCACCATTGGCAATACACACATCAATATTATTTTTTCTCTTGTAGTCAGGAAGCTTTTTCATCAAGAATTCGCAACCGCCCTGACCAACAACATCACCTAAAAAAAGCAAGCGCATAGCTTTACCATCGTTTCTATATATAAATTATTCTGTTAAGAAAAAGCGAAACCCACCGTAGCAGGAAGGTTTCGCCCATTTGTTGTTTTCTTTATTTTGCAAAGTCAATTGCTCTGCTTTCTCTGATTACATTAACCTTAATCTGACCGGGATATTCAAGATCACTTTCGATTTTCTTAACAATATCTCTTGCAAGAAGAATCATCTGGTCATCAGTAACTGCATCAGGCTTAACCATAATGCGAACCTCACGACCTGCCTGAATAGCAAATGAATTGTCAACACCGGGGAAGGAGTTTGTAATCTCTTCAAGCTTCTGAAGACGCTGAATGTAGGATTCAATGTTTTCGCGTCTTGCACCAGGACGAGCAGCAGAAATAGCGTCAGCCGCCTGAACAATACAAGCAATAAGAGTCTTCGCTTCAACATCACCGTGGTGAGCCTGAATAGCGTGAATAACCTGCTCGTTTTCTCTGTTCTTTTTAGCAACCTCAACACCAAGCTCGATGTGAGTACCCTCTTTTTCGTGGTCGATAGCCTTACCGATATCGTGAAGAAGACCTGCACGCTTTGCAAGCTTAACATCCGCACCCATTTCAGCAGCCATAAGACCTGCAAGGTAGGAAACCTCAAGAGAGTGGTTAAGAACATTCTGACCGTAGCTGGTACGATATTTAAGCTTACCGAGAAGCTTAACGAGCTCACCGTGAAGACCATTTACGCCTGCATCAATAACAGCCTTTTCACCAGTCTGCTTGATTGTCTGCTCAACCTCACGCTTTGATTTTTCATACATTTCCTCAACGCGAGCAGGATGAATTCTGCCGTCGGAAACAAGCTTTTCAAGAGTAAGTCTTGCGATTTCTCTTCTTACGGGCTCGAAGCAGGAAACTGTAATAGCCTCGGGAGTATCGTCAATAATAAGATCAACGCCTGTGATTGTTTCGATTGTTCGAATATTTCTACCCTCACGTCCGATGATACGACCCTTCATTTCGTCGTTAGGAATTGTAACAACAGAAACTGTTGCTTCTGCAGCGTGGTCAGCAGCGCAACGCTGAATTGCACCTGAAACAATCTCACCTGCGAGTTTGTCCATATCATCCTTAAGCTGCTGCTCATAATCAAAGATTTTAGCAGCCTTTTCATGAGTAAGCTGTTCTTCAAGAGTTTTAAGAATAACCTCTTTAGCCTGCTCCTTAGTGTAACCGGAAATTCTTTCGAGGATTTCAAGCTGACTCTTTTTAAGAGACTCAACCTCAACCTCTTTAGCTTCAAGGTCCTTAACCTTCTGAGCTAAAGCCTCCTCCTTTTTTTCCTGATTTTCAATTTTTTTGTCAAGACTTTCTTCCTTCTGAATAAGTCTTCTTTCCTGACGCTGAACCTCTGCTCTTCTTTCGCGCAAATCCTGTTCAGTTTCAGATCTTAACTTGTGAATTTCATCTTTGGCTTCAAGAATTGTTTCCTTCTTTTTCTGCTCAGCCTCTGTCATTGCGTTATTGACAATTCGAGCGGCTTCTTCTGTAGCAGAGCCAATGGCAGCCTCCGCAACCTTTTTGCGGTGAGCGCCGCCGACAACAAAGCCCACTACGCCGAATACTACGGCTGCAGCAATAATAAGTCCAATTGCTAATCCGAGACTCATCATATTATCGGTGCTCCTTTCATAAATAAATTAAAATAAAACAAAAATGACCGAAAATGCAAAGCACCTTCCGTCATCAGAAATGCGATAACAGACACAAAAATCCAATTATCGCTTATAATAAAAGTTTTGTCACAGGAATTCACATTCGTGCGGGACATATCTATATTGAAAAATATAAAAACAACTGATAAATATACAAAAAAACACCGACAATACGCCGAATTTTATGTATTAAAGCTACATTTATCAAGAAAAAATATATAAAAATATAAATAACAAAACGATTATCATATCATACGGATAGTGCATTATTCATTAAAACAACACATCATCTCGTACATTATAATAAAAACTGCACCAATAGTCAAGAAAAAAAGCGAACTAAAACGAAACTTTTTTGTAAAAAATTGTCATTATTTTTCTTTCAATGCAAATTTTTTCTAAAGTTATTACAAAAACATAAAATCCTATTCCACATATACAATTAATTCCCTATTGCTTTTTGCATTAGCTTATGCTACAATTCAAAAGGTTAAAAGCCTATGAACTTTCGCTTATTCAATTTTACTTATTCACTATTCACTCTTACTTCTTCACTAATAATATGCGGGTGTGGCGGAATTGGCAGACGCGCCAGATTTAGGTAACATACTCTAAGTGCAAGGGCTTGAAATGTGCCTGAATCAGTGATAAAATAGTGATGAAAATCACGCTAAAAAGTTAATATGCGGGTGTGGTGGAACTGGCAAACACGATAGATTTAGGTTCTATTGGAGAGAGCCTTGCAGGTTTAAGTCCTGTTACGTGTACCATATTTTAATGGCTTGAACCTTTTTGCTATAGGTAGAATGTTCGGGCTATTCACTTTTTCAATTACTTATTTATGTATATTTTGTTATCATGAACATAAAATAGAATATATGCTTGACTTTTCAATAAGTATTTGTTATACTACTCA
>JAZRDP010000061.1:0-1860 GCA_045660345.1 Acutalibacteraceae bacterium | reverse complement strand
ATACACGGTCTTTTCAAAGGCTTCAAGAACTTTTGGAGCAGCAGTAAATACTGTAGGTATAACTACTTTTTTCTTACCGTTTTTCTTAAGTTCTTTTTCTACATTTTCTGTCCAATCCTTAAGCTGCTGAAGTGACAGATGCGGGCATCCCACAAAACAGAGCTTTGGCTCTGCATCAGGATTTTTCCATACTACGGGATAACTTTTTTGAACTCTTTCAAGTTCAGCATCATCAATGATATATTCCTTTGCGCCCTCTGCAATCAGTTTTTCACCGAGCTCTACGGCTTCGGGTGTAAGATTTTCAATGTGGTAAAGACCAACCGCACCGTTTGAGGCTGTTGCCGCACCAAAGTCCTTGAGATATGATGTGGCAGAATCGTTAAGCTCTGTTCCTATCCATTTATCAAGTCCAACAACATACGGAACATCTTCCATAACTTTCATACCGATTGCAGAGCCTAAAAGCTGTGCTTCGGGTTTTTTTGTTGTCTGCACTTTAACTACCCATGTAGCCTTTCTTCCTTCATCAGTAAGAAGTCCGAAATAAGGTACATAGCCTACGATTGAACCCATTATATCAATAATTCCTGAATTTCTGTTACATCTTGCACCAAGAACAGAGTTTGCATAAACAACTGCACTTGATTCCGCCCAGGAAAGGACTTCGCCTTTTTGAGGTTTATTGCCAACTTCATCCATATAGCAGGCACAGGTAAAAGCATCATCATTCATAAGACCGAGTTTATGAAGCTGCTTTTCATAAAAGTTCTGTTTTGTGTACATAAACTTATTGAACACAAGATTCTGCAAGAAGTTTGCCGGAACATTTTTATCAAGCGGTCTCGGGTCAACCGAGAAATGCTGCTCGGAACACACACCTGCATCAAGAAGCTTTTGCATAAGTTCATATACGGGTGCCATAACCTTAAGACCAAATGATGTTACTAAATGATTATATTTTGATGTGATAGGCACAAGTTTTTCAGCTTCAAACGCATCGCCATACATAACAAGTGTTTTCATTACTTTTGCAAGGGTTTCGCCTTTTTCACCATCAAGAATTGCTTGTTGCTCTGTGGTAAGTATCATTTTTAATCCTCCCTTATATCTTCATACATACATCCCACGCACCCCAAATAACCGTGCGGAGATTTCCAACTTTTGAGGCATCGCCGATAATGTGAATTTTGCCACTCTTTTTAGCTATCGGTGTAGGATTATAGCCTACTGATAAAACTACAGAATCGGCGCTGATTTTAAATTCTTTTCCGCTTTTATCCTTAACTGTTACGCCATCTGACGCAATTTCGGATACTGATGTTTCAAGATGTACGGGAACTTTGTTTGTTTTAAAGAAATCACGAAGATAGCTTGTATTGGCAAGGCACACCCCTTTTGTTGTAATAAGGTCATCCTGCATTTCAATAATTGTTGGCTTCTTACCTTTCAGATAAAGGTCGTATGCTATTTCGCATCCTGTAAGACCACCGCCGATTACCGTAACATTTTCACCGACTTCTTTATTTCCGAGAAGATAATCTATCGCTTCAATACCCTTATCTGCACCTTTTACGGGAATGTTTTTCGCTTTTGCACCGGTTGCAATAATTATTTCGTCAGCATCAAGAGATTTAACGTCTGTTATTTCGGTATTCAGTTCAACTGTAATGGGATATTTTTTAAGTTCTCTTATGTACCATGCAATAAGTGCTCTGTCTTTTTCCTTAAATGAAGGAGCAGACGCCGCAATAAACACACCGCCAAGCTTATCACTCTTTTCATAGAGCGTAACTTTGTGTCCTCTTTTTGAAAGCAATATTGCGGCTTCCATACCACCTATGCCACCGCCGATTACTG
>JAZRDP010000060.1:0-106324 GCA_045660345.1 Acutalibacteraceae bacterium | reverse complement strand
GCATAAAGGCAACCAATTTTTCAACGCCTTCCATAGGCATAGCGTTGTAAATGGAAGCACGCATACCACCAACAGAACGGTGGCCTTTCAAGTTTACAAAGCCTGCGGCAGTTGCTTCTTTAACAAATTTAGCATCCAATTCTTCGTTTCCTGTTACAAAAGGAACGTTCATAAGCGATCTGTCTTCCGGAACAACTGTACCCTTGAAGAGCTCTGAACTGTCAAGGAAATCATAAAGAATTGCTGCTTTCTTGCGGTTTCTTTCTGCCATTGCTTCAAGACCGCCGAGAGATTTAATCCATTCGAGAACGAGCTTGCAGATGTAAATTGTATAGCAAGGAGGGGTATTGTAAAGAGAATTGTTGTCAGCGTGAATCTTATAGTCAAGCATTGTGGGGCAATAATCACGAGCGTTGCCGAGTAAATCCTCACGGATGATTGCAATTGTAAGACCTGCGGGAGCAACATTCTTCTGTGCACCACCGTAAACCATACCGAATTTTGTAACATCAAGAGGCTCTGAAAGGAAGCAGCTTGAAATATCTGCAATAAGTGTTACATCGCCTGTATCGGGGATTTCCTTGAAAATTGTTCCGTAGATAGTGTTGTTAAGGCAGATATATGCATAGTCTGCATCCTGACGGAAATCTTCCTTTGTTGTTTTTGGTATGTAAGAGAAGGTTTTGTCTGCAGAAGATGCAACTGCTTTACAGTCACCATATTTCTGTGCTTCTGAATAAGCCTTCTTTGCCCACTGACCTGTGATGATGAAATCTGCTTTTCCTGAACCATTCATAAAGTTCATGGGAATTGCAGCAAACTGTGTTGAAGCACCACCCTGAAGGAAAAGAACCTTGTAATTATCGGGAATGTTCATAAGCTCACGAAGAAGAGCCTCCGCATCCTTGATAATTGCTTCAAATTCTTTTGAACGGTGGGACATTTCAGCAACGGACTGACCGCTACCCTGATAATCAAGCATCTCCTCAGATGCTTTTCTTAATACTTCCTCGGGAAGCATAGAGGGACCTGCAGAAAAATTATAAACTCTGCTCATTGTAAAGACTCCTTTTATGTAAAATAGAATATAGAATAAACAAATCGAAACGCACACATAACAATATACATATACTGATAATATTATATTCTATACCCTTTTTTAAATAATTACAATAATCACAAACACAAATTTTATGCTTTTTGCAGAAATATTTTATATAAAAACACAATTACTCAAGCGTATTTTTCTACAAGTGAAAAAAGAGCTAAAATCTCACCAAAAGCTTCTGCGCGTTTAATATAAAAAACCTTATCAGGTTATATAGAAAATTTCATTTCCAGATGAATATAGTATAAAAAACATTATTTATTCAAAAAGATATTTGACATCTACACATTATAATGTTAATATTCTATCAATAAATAAATAGGTGGGAATTTTATGAAAAAATTTATTGCAATTCTTTTAACCCTTTCCCTTGTTTTTTCAATTTGTTCTGTAAGCGCAAGCGCAGTAGCAAAGGAAGAGGCACCTGACCTTTCCTTTGCAGTTTCAGCTGACCTTCATTACAAGCCCCATGAAGAAACATTAGAATGGTTCTCTGAAGACCCCATTTTCGGCTATGCTAACCGCCGTGCCGCAATGGAAAATGAAAGCACACTTATCATTGACGAAATGCTCAACCAGTGCGCAGAAGACGATAATATCGATTTCCTTCTCGTTCCCGGTGACCTTACCAATGATGGTAAAATGTTCCTTGATGACCATAAGGTTGTTGCAGAAAAATTCCGCAAATTTGAGAAAGAAACAGGCAAGCAGGTTTATGTTATCAATGGTAACCATGACGTTGGTCTTAAGTTAGGCGAATATTGCGAAACTAATATGGCTGCATTCCGCGAAGTATATTATGAATTCGGTTATACAGAGGCTATTGCAACAACTGATTATGACCTTTCTTATACTGCGGATTTAAGCGACAAATATCGCCTTATCGCTCTTGACAGCTGCGACCACGATAAATCCACAGAGGACGGTATGACTGACGCAAAGGTTCAATGGGTTATCAATCAGGCTAATCAGGCATATGAAGATGGTAAATACCCCATTCTCATGATGCACCATAACCTTCTCGACCACATGCCTATGCAAAGAGTTTTAAGCCGTAACTTTATTATCAGAGATCATACCAAAACTGCTGAAAAATGGGCAGATGCAGGTATCAAGCTTGTTTTCTCCGGTCACGAGCATTGCAGCGACGCAACATCATACACTTCAGCTAAAGGTAATGTTATTTCAGACTTCGCAACAACATCTCTTACAATGTATCCTCTCGAATACAGATATGTAGAAATGCGCGAGGAAACAATCAAATATGAGGCAAAAACAGTTGATAAAATCGATACTGATGCCCTTAAAGAAATGGTTCCCGATTATACTGATGAGCAGTTGGCAGAAATGAACAAGGGACTCAATGCTTTCGCAAAGAATTTCCTTAAGAGCGGTGTTGAATGGAGACTTGAAAGAGGCTTCCTTGATGAACAGCTCGGTATTTCTCCTGACGACATATATTATGATATGGTAAGAGATGTTATTGACGCTCTTAATGATATTCTCAATATGCCTCTCTATGGCGAGGGCAGTGCTCAGGAATTAGGCAGAACCTACGGCATCGAAATTCCCGATAGCGACTATGAAACAGGCTGGGATGTTGCAACAGATCTTGTTGCTGCTCACTATGCAGGCTGCGAGGATTATCCCTTAAGCGGAAGAGATGTTACAATCCTTCTTCGTACAGTTTCAATCATCCTCAAAACTGAATTTGCAACTATCGATGATATGTATATTTTCGAAGCATTAACAACATATTTTGCTGCAGCAAATGGTACAGACAGATTCTTGCTTCTCGAAAACTATGTATTAGGACTTGGCTACGGCCCCATTTCTCCCGGTGAATATTTCTTGTTAGCTCTCCTCTCTCCCCTTCTTATGTCTTTCGCTAATGACGATGATGTAGATGATAACAATGGCGTTATCGACGGCTATGGAGTTAATAACAACTCAGAAAACATTTCAAACAATTTCATTTCAACATTGAATGACCTTGTTAAGAGCCTTTTGTATATTATCAAATTTATGCTCAAAGGTTTTGAAACAGTAAATTACTTTAAATAATCAACACAAATGAAAAACCCCCGAACAGTTCAAGCTGTTCGGAGTTTTTTATGTTTCTGAAACAAGGTTCGAGTCCCCTTTTACTTTTCTAAGCAAAATAAAAAACAGCACAACCGACGTTGTACTGTTTCTTATGGCGCGCTGGAAGGGACTCGAAGGGCTACGCCCTTCGCGCTCGCAAGCTCGCTAACCCGATTGTGTTCGGCTTCGCCGAGTGGGGTTCGAGTCCTTTTTGCTTTTCAGAACAAAAAAATAAAGCAACTACCGAAGTAGTTACTTTATTTTGGCGCGCTGGAAGGGACTCGAACCCCTGACCTACTGGTTCGTAGCCAGTCACTCTATCCAACTGAGCTACCAGCGCAGAATATGGAGCGGATGACGAGGCTCGAACTCGCTACCTCCACCTTGGCAAGGTGGCGCTCTACCAGATGAGCTACATCCGCAAATGCAAAAAGTATTATACATATAAAACAATCACTTGTCAATACTTTTTTTAGATTAATTATAAAAAATATTTTAAAACGCAAATTTTAAAACTAATAAAAAAATTTTTAAAAAATATAAAAAAAGTATTGACAAATCGTATTTCGCGTATTATAATGAACAGGCTTTCTGAGAGAAAGCAGTTCACCTACGTAGGTATGGATGTTGTTTATATATATGGCGGTATAGCTCAGCTGGCTAGAGTACTCGGTTCATACCCGATTGGTCGTAGGTTCGAATCCCACTGCCGCTACCAAATCAACAAACCCTACCTACCAAGGTGGTTTTATAAAAGGGCTTTCGAGCCCCTCATATACGGCCCGGTGGTCAAGCGGTTAAGACACCGCCCTTTCACGGCGGTAACACGAGTTCGATTCTCGTCCGGGTCACCACAAAGCACTTGCAAACAAGCAAGTGCTTTTTTCTTTGTGTTACGATATCGAATAACAGAGAATCGAACTCAGTCGTCCATCTTTCGGCGGTTCGCCTTGGCGGAGCCGAAAGGGACATACAATAGGATATTTGCGCAGCAAATAGTCAAGGCTTGCCTTGACTATTCTCGTCCGGGTCACCACAAAAAACCAAGTCAAAAGACTTAGTTTTTTTTATTTATTATACTATACATCAGAAAAACAAAATGAAAATTCAAATTTCTTGAAATTTATATTGATTTTTATAAAACTTTATAATATAATGTATCAGTGATATTTGCCGGTGTGATGGAATTGGCAGACGTGCTGGACTCAAAATCCAGTGGTAGCGATACCGTACCGGTTCGACCCCGGTCACCGGCACCAAATATCTCGGGGTGTAGCGCAGTTGGTAGCGCGCCTGCTTTGGGAGCAGGATGTCGGGAGTTCGAGCCTCTTCACTCCGACCACATAAAAATCCTTGTAAACCTTAGGTTTACGAGGGTTTTTACTTTTCTCCAAAAATTCTCAAAAAACACCTACGACCACATGTTGTCCCACTTTCACTTTCAAAAGCCTATAAAACTGGGAGTTCCCCAAAATTTCACCCGCCTGAATTAAATGAATTCAGACGGGTGTTTTAAGTTTCTGTCTTCTTTGATTTATGCGTATCAAATTTTTACATATCAATGTTTATTTCTTTTTTCTTTAAGTGTTTTTAAAATGTCGTTTATATTGGATTCTTTCGCAACCTTTGGATAATCCTTTTCAAAGTCGATTAAAATATCTTTTGACTCCACTTCGTCCTTTTTTACTGATGTGTAGATGTTTTCAAAATCACCGTTTTTAAGTGCATCTTCAATAAAAGGTTTTGAATCTTCTGGAAAAGAATTCCATCCACCATAAAGATTTGTAACTGCCATTTCTATTTTTTCAAAAGTAATAGGCTCACCTTTCTTTTCGTGTTCTGCCAATATTCCAATAACATCAGAAAGATCGTTTTTATACTTTCTTCCGGAACGAAGCTTCATAGCAATCAGATACTCGGCTGAAATTGTACGAATATTAAGAACACCATAAAAGGTTTTATAATAAACTGAAAATTCATTGAGTTTTGGCGAATATGAACCTGTCTTTACAAAATCTGCATTTAACCATCCGGTTGGCAAATCATATTTATCTCCAACCAGATTTATAGCATCCTTCATTGCAGAACCTGCGTGAATTACGGCATCAACATCCGTTGTCATATCTCGAAAACCATAATTAGTGAGAATAGCTGCACCACCCACAAGCACAATTTCTGCAGGCATAGATTTTCCGTTAATTCTCTTGAATTCTTTTGCCAACGCCTTGAGATAGGTATCAAGATTTTCTTTTGTAAAACTGTTAGATGACATTTCTAATCTCGCTTTCTATAATATTGAATCGCCTGAATTCAGGAATACATTCATCTATTGCTTTCTGCTTTATTTTTTCATTTTTAGAAACCTTTGCCGCAACCAATACACTTGCAGGGAAAAGAATAGATTTTAGTTTTAACGTACGCATGTTATCGTATTGTGTGCAAAGCGGTATATTATTTTCTCTACTGATATAATCAAGCATAGCAAGAAGATACAAGCTTTCGGAATACCATTTTTTCTTATAATATTTACGTATCTGATCTTCTTCTAAAAGTTCAATAACAAATTCAATATCACCCAACTCTTTAAGTCTGTGACAGGTGTTACTTTTAAACAATTCAAAGTCACTACGAACCTCTAAATAAGGTTCTACAAGGCTTTCCATTGAAACACCGAGCACCTTTGAAATACGGTAAATCGTTTCGGCAGAACATTTTTCAAGTTGTGCTTTACCACTACATATATCGTTTATTGTTGTATATGCAATGCCACTATCCTTAGATAAGCGATATTGAGAGATATTTCTGTTTTCCATTAATTCATTTATTGTCACGATGTTTCACCTCCACTACTATAATTATATCGGTCAACCGTTATAATGTCAATAGCATTGGTCTTTTATTTTCAATTATGCAAACAACAGTTATTCAACTCGTGCAATTTCATACAATTCCTCCATTTTGGGATGCTTATATTCAGAGAGAGCAGAAAGATATGTGTTTAAATTGTTCTCTACTTTATAGTAATTTAAAATCTCTCTGAAAAATGATATAGTCGCTTTTTTATAAGTTTTTGTTGAAATAACTTCTTCAAATGCTTTTTCATTGAATGATAATGCGAGATGCTCTGAATACTTAATAAATTCAGAGCAATTAATATCTTGTATAGAATTAAAGTTTTGCAAAACTTCCAAGCCTTGAAGCATATCAACAATCTCTTTTGAGAATTCTAACGGCATTTGATACACAGTAATATTTCGTATAGTCTTAGTCATACCATCAAGTGCAGAAGACATAACAGTAATGGATTTAGAAATTTGAGTTGTGAGATTTAAAGAGTTATATAACGAATAACCTACAACAGTTCCTGTTTCATTTTTAGTAAAAGCGGAAATTATTTCTTTCTCAGATGGTGGGACAACTCCATATTTACTTGTTTTAGGCAAGTGATATGTTCCTTTTGCTATTTTTACAAGCTCACCTGACTCGCACATTCTTTGCAATGTTTTATAGTAAGCTGCTTCGCTGATTTGATTAACTAACTTTTCTCTAAAAAGTTTGTTTGCAATAATCAACTCGTTTGCTTCAAACTCTGCCAGAGCATTTTTTACAACGGGATTACTTTTCATTTTCTGCACCTCCTTGATATAATCTCTGCTATTATTATATGTACAAAACCGAATATCGTCAATTAAAAACAAATTTTACTTGACAATAACGAATATCTTAATATAAATATTATGTTCAGTTTTTAAGTGTTTTCCTTTTCTTTGGTTATGCGTATCATTTTTTACATACTCTGCTCTTGTTTTAATAGTTCTTTCTCTGCCTGAATTTCAGCTTTCATCTCTTTTATCATTTCTGCTAATAGCATCTCACATTCTTCTCTTGTTTTTGCATAAACATTTCGTGAGATTCGTTTTCCGTTAGCATCTTTCGGTGAATATCTACCTTCGTACAGATGGTCGTTAATTTTACTCACACAACCTGTTCCTGGCTTTCTGTGTTTGCCCTTTTTGGCTTCAAATTTGGCGAACACAGGCTTTTTATCACTATCAGCGGATACTTTCTCTATTTCTTCTAAAGCGTCCTCATTTTTACCAATACCTTTGTCAATTCGTGCCGCTGCCTGAAGTTGCATTGTATCTGTAATATGAGAATATATATCAAGTGTTGTATGTGCAGATGTGTGTCCTATTATAGTTGAAAGGGTTTTCACATCCATACCATACTCCAGTGCCATGGTTGAGAAAGTGTGTCTTAAATCATGGAATCGAACGTTGTTGCACTCTGCTCTTTCTAATATCCTTGAAAGAGCATTTCTGACTGCAGATGGCCAACGTGGTTTAGTATTATCTTTTGGTGAAGGAAAAATCCAATTTGAATCAACCGTAGTTTTATATTCCTTCAGCATTTCTGTAATATCAGTTGGAAGCACTATTGTCCTTATTGAAGATTTGGTTTTCGGTGTATCAATTAAGAGTTCACCATTTACTGTATAGACCTGACGAGATATGTTGAGCTCACCTGTTTTGAAGTTTAAATCATCCCATTGTAATGCAAGTATTTCTCCTCTTCGCATCCCTGTTGAAAGCTCCAACGCGAACAACTCATACAAACCATATTCATTCGCTTGTATAAGAAATCTGTACATTTCCTCTTTTTTAAGTATCTTCATTTCCTTACTCTTTTTAGAAGGCAACTTGCAACCCGAAGCAGGATTCTGTTTTATAACGCCTTCTTGTACAGCCTTTTCCAATGCACTATTGCAGGTTATGTGACAACCTCTTACAAGTCTGTTTGAAACACCTTCACCACATTTCTCTACATTATTCTTTCTACCTGAAGTTTTAAGCCTTGCATAAAATTTCTGCAAATCGCTTTGAGTTAAATCTTCAATAGATATTTCACCAACTTCAGGGATTATGTGGTTATATATTCTGTTCTCATAATCCTCTTGTGTTTTAGGTTTTATAAACGACTTTGAGTAAACCTTGTACCAATAGTCAAGCCATTCTCCAAATGACATTTTTGAGTTGATTTTGTTATTGATCTTTCCTAATGATTCCTTCAGCTTTTCCATTTTTGCTTGACATTCTGTCTTGCTTTTTGAAGTAACCGTCTTGGTAATGGGAAGACCTTTTTCATCGTAATCAATTACAATTCTGCCTTCCCATCTTCCGTCTTTTCTTTTACGAAGAAGACCTTGACCTGCTTCTCTTCTCTTTTTTGCCATTAACTAACCTCCGTTATATCTTTCATAAATCTGCCGACTATGACGGATGCATTCTTCTGCATATCGCTTGTAACATGAGTGTATGTATCAAGCGTGAATGATGCATTTGTATGACCAAGTATTCCTGACAGAGTTCTTGCATCCACACCACTAGAAAGAGCGTGTGTCGCAAATGTATGACGCAGGTCGTGAAACCTTATACTTGGCAAACCTGCCTTTTTAAGTATCGTTTTCAATCTTGAATATGCTGTAGATGGATTTATTGGTTTTGAGTTATCGTAGAAGTTAGGAAAAATCCACTCACTTGAAACTTTAGGTTTTCTCTCTGAAAGCAATTTTACAGTACTTGGTGGTAGGTATATTGTCCGCGTTCCTTTTTCTGTTTTTGTTTCACCTGCTTTAAATCCACCACCCTTGTGAGTGGTAATCGTTCTCACTACATTTAACTGACCTGTGGTTTCATTAAAATCACACCACTTGAGTCCGCACAATTCACCTCTACGAAGCCCTGTAGTAATTTCTGTATAAAAGAAGTCATACCATAATTCATCTTGCTTTATGGCATCCATAAACATTTCCAACTGAGTTTCGTTGAGTATGGTTTTAGGCTTATATTCCACTTTCGGTATCTTGGTACCGTTAGTAGGATTTTTTGCAATAAGATTTTCTTTTACTGCAACATCCATTGCCTGGTGAAATATCAGATGTGCATCCCGAACCAATGAACCGGATTTACCTTCCGACAATAATTTATTGTAGAATTTCTGAACAGTTGATGTGGTTAATGAGGCAACTCTCTTGTTACCTAAATGTGGAACAATGTGCAATCGAATTACCGATTCATACGATTTCCATGTTTGCGCTCTGATAGAGAACATCATATATTCGTCCATCCATTTTTGCATCCAATCTTCTACCGTAATCCGACTATTTTCAGTAAGTTCAACATTGTTATATTCTACAATCAATTCTCTTAACTTTTCATAAGCTTCTTTTTGAGTTCTGCCACTTACATATTTATATATTGGTGAACCATCTTTTTTGTGACCTGCAACTATTCGAGCTTCCCAGAGGTTTGGTCGTTTCTGACGGACATTACCTTCACCATCAGCTCTTCGCTTCGCCATATTATCACTCCTTTCGCAACACAAACATATACCACAAGCTTTTCACAATATCCAGCTATTTTTTACTTATCAAAGCAGGAACCCTTTAACAAACCTTGAAACTACGGCATTTAACCGTAATTTGTTCAAAGAGGAGTCAATTGGCTGTTTTTAGGAGTCCACTTTTCCAAAGTCTTGAAGTCCCTTACACAGTCGGCGTCGCCGTCTGATGTAAACTGCAAAAGGGGTGTTAGCAACCCCTTTGCTTATTCCTGCAATAAAAATCGGACCGTTTTTCATTCTGCTTTTGAGCAATAATTGCCTGTTGTTCGTTGTAATAATCAAGTGCATTTTGTATTGGTAGTATGGTGTATAGCAATGTACCGTTGCGCTTAACACCTGTCCTAGTAACAATACTTGTCTGCTCAACAGCAATCATCTGCTTCTCAACTAATGAATCAACATATTTTTTCACAGTTCCTCTACTCATCTTTAAAGCCTTACCTATTGTTTTAAAACTTGGATGACAAGTATGCTTTTCTCTGTCTTCAAGATACATCAAGTACATATACAATGACATTTCTGCGCCACTCAAACCTAAACTAAATATGAGATTCGGCACAGGAAAAAAGTTTTTAATTCCTTTAATAAATACTGTAATCACCTCCTCAGATTGATGTATTTTTATTTATCCAATCAATAAATTTATCTTTCGGAACTACCATTCTCCCACCAATTTTAAGAGCAGGAAAAGTCTTTTCATGCATCAATTCGTATGCAGAAGAACGACCAATACCAAGCACCTGACCAACAAGAACTGCATTCAAAAACAAAGGTAATTCTTCATAAGATTTAAATATACATTCTTTCATAAATGATACTCCTTTCGTTATTTCATTTTTATACCCCTCTACTTTATAACGGACATTTTTGAGGCAAATGTAACATCATTTTCTCGTTTTTTTACAAATTATTTACAATTAATCTATCACCACCTCTCACTTGACAACGGACAAATTTCTGACCTTTGAGCGGGTGTTGATATAAAAAACTTAAAACACCCTTCACTTATAAACGGACATTTTTTAGTAAAAATAGGAAGTATATACTCAAAAAATTTTTATTTCTATATTTTCCAAACAAGACGTTTTTTAAAAAGCAGCAATTCCAATCATAGAATTTTTAGATAAAAAAATAAAACAACCTGACTTAATCTTGCTCTTTTAAAAGCAATAAGTCGGGTTGTTAATTATATTTTTGTCTTATCTTTGATTACTGTGTAACATATTTTGATATATTAATTTACAAAGCAAACTCTTGATTAAGAAAATTTGGGATGCTATTTCGCTGTGATAAACTAAATTCTTTTATGGCCTGCCCAATCGGATCAATATAAAATGGAGTTGCAACATAATCACATGTTTTTCTGCAAACATCTAACAATCTCTCGTCATTCATAAACTTATCTGCGACTGTAGGATTCATAAAAATATTTTCGGTATTACTGAACAAAATGTAATTAATTGTTGCTAATTGTTCGTTTAAGGGCAATTTTCTAAGTTGCTTATAAAATGTCTTATATTTTTTGTCACCATCTTTTATAAAAGCTAATACTACACTTGTATCCTCTAATGGTAGTGCCATAATGTGAATGTGCGAGGTTTCATAATTGGGATCAGAGTTATAAACATCATTAATTAAATTATCCTCTAAATCTCCAACTAGAGTGATTGCAGCTTGTGCTGCATATGGAATAATGTAGTTCAACTCTTCAAAGAAGCACACATAATATGAGTTGTCTTCTTTCACTAACGAATGTTTAGCAAATAAATATTCTTTTGAATAAGCATTTAAATCCTTTTTGCCCCAAAACAACTTTTCTTCAGCCACACAATAATATTGTTTCACATCTAGTTTATAAATTTCGTTAGCTAATATTGTCTTCCATAGTAAATGCAAATAATTTTTTGTAGCTATTTGAGACAGCATAATATTTGAAGGTGTATTAAAATAACCTTTAGGATCTTCGTAATCACTAAATATCGTGTTGTCACATCTTTGGCATATTAATTGAAATGTCCCTGTTTTCTTAACACCTATTTTATCCCCCAAAGGATTAACCGACTTTTCCAAGAATGAAAAAACCATTCCTGCATCAGCAATTTTATTTAACGCAAATTTGGGGATTGAATGAGAATTACAAAAGCTTGTACACTTTTCTCCACAATAATAGCAAACATCTTGTTTGGTGTTTTTTCTCGCTTGTGAAAAAACCTGATTAAACTCCCGGCGTATTAATATTTCTTTTTCTTTAGACAATGGTTTTGAGTTACCAAGCCTAACAAAATCAACATTTGTATTCTTCATAGTTTTTCTTATACTTTTTACAAGTGTCTTCTTATATTGTTAGTCAACAACATCCAATAGAAAACCATATCTTCCATTATCTTTTTCTTTTGTAAAATGAATAATATTTACATTTTTGTAATCAATGTCAGGAATTTCATTTTCGATAATAATCGTCTGAATCCCCTCTGGACTTTTTTTAATATTTTCAAACAATGCATTTTTCATTGATTCAGAGGGTTTCTTCGTTCCTTTTTCTTTTAATGATAAAATAGGAGAATCTAAAACAAGAAAACCAGGAGAATAGTAAGCTTTACTATTCATATATCTTGATAAAACAATCGATACGATAGAATTTAAATAAGCATTATACCCTTTGCCATTTGCTGCTTTCTTTTTGCCATTGATTACAATATCCATATTCGCTGTATCAAAAACTACTGAAAGTAAATTTTTATATTTACATTTTTCAAGTAACTTTTCTATGTCATCCGATAAATCCTTAATAAAATTATAATCAAGATATTCTTTAACCTTGAATTTTAACTCACTTTCATCATTGGATTCGTTTTCAATAATATCTGCTACTTTTTGCTCAGATAATTCTTTTAGAATTTCCATTTCCTTTTGATATTCTACAATATTTTTATATGTCAAGAGTTTATCTTTTAAAACAGATAAATTCGGCTTAATTTCTGTTTCAATAAGCTCATCTGTTGAATTCTTTTTTGACATTAATAATTGATTCTCTTGTTCTAGTTCTTCTTTCTCTAGCCGAAGTGCATTAGATGCTTTTTCTAAATCCTTAGCTTGAAGTTTTATTTTTTTATACTCAGCTTTTGCAGCGTTAATATAGTTATGATTCTTGTTTACGTTAACTTTCCCATCACAAAAAGGACACTGAGACATATAAGAATCTTTTGAATTTATTTCTCCATCAATAATAAAACTAAGACGTTTTATATCTGCGGCATATTGCGTTTCTAGTTCAATATATCTACTTAATAAAACATTACACTCAGATAGACTCTCGTTATTTTTATGTAACTGCGTAAGAATTATACTGTTTTCTTCAATTGCATTGTTTAACTTTTGTTCATACTCAGAAATTCCAGACATAATTTCTTCTATTTCTTTATTGATATCCATATCTGAATAATCTTTTATTTGAGTTATTAACTTTTGGTTTCGCTCTGACAATCTAAACAATTCTTTGTTTATATATGTTTTTATTGCATCCTTTTTAGCCTCTTTTATTTCCTTACTATCCTTAACTTCTATTTCTGCAAAATCCTTATTTGTCAAAAGAAATATAAGTGAACTAATAACGGCTGTATTATTAGAATATCGATCAGATAGGAGCACTGAATTCTCTGATATAATTCTTGTTTCAGTAAGCATGAAAATATGACAAAACGTTCGCCAAGAAAGTATTTGTTTTTTAAAATACTCGTTCTTATTGATTAGATGCATATCTTTTATTCCAATCAACGAAAGCCAAACATAGTTTATAGTTTTATCATAATTTTTTCTACTTGTATTTGTAGAATACTTTCCCGATACAATATTTTTATCTGTACTTGCTACACTAATTTTAGAATCACCTATTTTTCGGTTCATTGTTATGGTACCATATGGGGTTTTAACAACTATCACTATATTCTTATAGCCTGCAGAAGTGTCAATAGGTTCTTTATCCGAACCAAACATATAATCAATACACTTCACGATATATGTTTTTCCTGTATTAGATGGGCCGTATATAATATTTAAACCATCAGATAATTCTATAATTGATTCTGTTTTACCCGGACCGCTAACAATAATTTTTTCTATATAAAAGCTCATCAACCTTCACCTCCGAACCTAGCTATTGCATGTTCATTTATAAAATTGATTAATTTTCTATCTGAATAGTTGCTAAACAAATTATTTGCTGTTTTCACAATGTTTGTTAAGCTATCTGCATAATCATCGCTAAGCGATTCACAAAAAGACACGCCACTTTTTGAAATACCATAATAAAAACCACTTTTATTACAGTATGATTCCACATAACCTTTTAAAACAATCTCTTTTATAGCTTGAGAAACAATTTTTCGTTTAGATGCAAATTCACTAAACTTAAAATTGTTATCACCGTGCAAATTGTATTCTGAAACGCCGAAGTCTTTGCCATATGTTGTTATAAAATCTAACGCCGCAATTCGATCAATAGTTAATTTATCCCTAACAGTATTCAAAATAATAAGTATTCTAAGAGATACTTCAAAAGGGGTATTGTAAACTCCTGTCATTTTTCATCCACCCATTTCAATTTATTATCATTTACCAACATATGACAAGTACCCTTTCGTTCATTACTACCTATACAATGCAATTTACTATCCAATAAGCATTTAGAAGTGTTTATTATGGTAGCCTGTTTTAGATCTGCAACTAGGCGTTTATATCCATTCTCATAGTCTTGTTCATGTACATCTATTATTCCGTTATATATTTCTTCTTTCAGCACTTCAAACTGTCGAGAATCGGTTGCAGTATCTCTAATGAAACGACGGATTGTTTCGACACAATAATAGTCTTTCCTTTGCCTGTTAAGATGTTTAAAATAAGTATTATATTTTTTTAGTGTTTCTATTGAGTCAACATGCACACCTATTTCCTCAGAATATGCTTCTAACAATGCAGAAATATAATTCATTTCTTCTGGTTCAATTTTAGCACTTGGTGCTAATACTGATAGCACAGCAAAACTACGTCCGCCGAACCGAATTTTTCCATATATTGTATCTAAATATTCATCTATGATTTGTGACATGGGATATGTCTTAATTATTGTAAAATCAAAAGATCTAACGTAATCTAAAAATTCTTTTTCCAATAAAACTTCAGTTGTCTTTGTGATTTTGCTTTTACAATGTACATCCCAATTTTTTATTAATTCTGAAAGGAGCTCTGTTGGATTATCAAGCAAATCTTGTAAAGAAGGCCCAACATCATTAGAGGCAATAATATAGTACTCTTTAGGTACAGATATTTCTTTTTGGTATGTGTAATAACAAAGTTTTCCTAACTCTAAGTAATAATTTGATGGCATAATCGAAGTTTTATAGTGCTTACATTGATAATAATCCATTGAACCATTACCATAATACGCAACAATGTCTCTACCTTTATCTCCGGCTCCCCCAATTTGTTTAATAGAAGAATACTTTGTCTTTTTGCACCCATATAACCATTCCAATGTAAATTGCTCAAATGAATGTTCATCCATAATACGAACCTTATCAATAGGTGGAATATGAGTATCTGTGCCATACAATTCTATATCTATACGAGGTCTTTCTAATTCACAAAAAGACAACAATGTCCTCACCTCAACATATTTTCCTTTACTTTTATTAATGGGAAATGCCACTTCACACGAAAGTTTTATATAATTTACATTTGCAACCGATAATTACACCAAACTCTAATAGCCTTATCACTTTCTGACCACAAGTGAATATAGATAATTAATTATAAAATTTTAATGATATGAAAACAATCAGCAATGCAAAATCGTGCCATTTTTCGACAAAAGTGTTTGTTTTTCGACTTATATAGCTACCTTTACTTATTTAATTCCTATTTCTATACAATGATTCAAAACAAAAAACAATGGCAATAACCAGCAAAGGAATTGGAATCCTTACCGATTATTGCCAGGGGGTGTGTATGTATTATTTCACTTTTCGGATAAATATTTTTATATTTATTGATGAAAGGAGAAAAAACTGAAATTCTACATACAACCGAATATTAGCATAACACCCTCAAACCATCAAGGAAATAAACAAAGATGTTACAAAAATTGACAAAAATGTAATATCGCTATAAAAGCACTTACCAAAAACTATGAAGTTTTTATAATCTTATTTTTAAAATTTTTATATAAATTTTGTCCACTATTTATTATTCTGTTTAGAGTTGTGTCTGTTTATTATAGTTCCTTTTCTACTCGGTGGCGCGGTGGTTCATATTTCCCTTGATCAAAAGGATCAGCATCTGGTGGACTACTATTATCAGTATCCGTCTCTTCACTTCTTTTTGTTGCCTCAGTAATGAGTCCATCAACTAAAAATCCCCCTCTGTTTTCGTTACAAAACATATTTCATCTTAACCCCCTTTCGTTTAATATTTTTAAAAGCAACTATACTTGAAATTTATGTTTTTGCTTTCTGCACTTGTATTACACCCAAACAAAAATTTTTACACCATTTTTTGAAGAGAATTTTTTAAAAAACAGCAAAAAAACTTTAATTTCAACTCGAAATATCATTTTTTGTGTCGAAAATATCGTATTTTGGTAAAAGCTATTGACAAAGTTCGAGTTTTATGCTTATAAAGATTTTAAAAAATATTTTAAATGTATTGTATAAATATATTTCTTAGAAAAACTATTGTTTACAATTTTCAAATTTAAAATATTAAATAATTTGATATAATTACATAACAAATAAACAAAAAAGGAGGGAAGTCATGACAAAGCTGGATTCAGAACAAAAAAATAATGCTCTCACCCAAGGGAACATAGATGTTATTATGGCTGATTGTGAACAGTACAGAAAACAACTCATCAACTATTGTTTACAATACTTTGAATGCGAATACGAATATGCTGAAGATTGTGTTCAGGATGCCTTTGTTGCGCTGTATGAAAACTTGAAAAAAGGCATAGAAATACATAACTATAAGTCATGGCTTTACTCTGTAACACTAAACTATAAGAATAAGGTTATTAAAGATAAGATGAAGCGCAACGAATATGAGTTTACCGATAATGAAGAAAAAGACACAACTATAAATAATGCAATCTCATATAATCCTGATTATGTTGATAGTATGGTGTCAGATGAAACTATAGAAGAAAGAGCTATTCATATAATCTCAAAACTAAAACCCGACGAGAAGAAACTATTTAAACTATACTATTGGGAACATAAGAAACTAAAAGAAATCGCAAATATTTTAGGAATAACCTATGACACAGCAAGAAAACGACATGAAAAGTTAAAGAAGAAAATCATAAAAATGATTAAGGAATACGAAGATTATTAAAAATAAAAGTTCACATTTTTTAAGATAACTGCACTATAAAGGCAGGAGGTAATAGTTTGAAAAACAAATTTAGTAAACAAGATTTGAAAAAAATGATATTTTCAAATACATCTAATTTGTCAAAAGAAGAAATCAAAGCACTTATAGATAAAGAACTGTCTAAAAATCCGGAAGATGTTGATACAGACTATATCGATTTGTGTTTTGAATTAATGTCAATTTGTGAAAAATCAGAAAATAATGTTGTATCAATTAAGCCCAGATACATTAAGAAACCTATTATGGTAGCTGCCGTAATAATGGTTTTATGTATTTCTTTGATTTCAGTTTCAGCTATATATTTTAATATCCCTGAAAAGATTGCGCAGTTGGTGAATGGTAATGCAGAGTTACAGTACCCAATGGAAAATGCTGATACAACCGCAGATGGTTATGCCTTATTAGAAACAGACCTAGCAAAAGAGCTTGAATCATTTGGTATTACTCCTGTAACATTCCCTGAAGCTTTGGTTGAGGAGAATTGCAAAATCACAAAAATTGAAAATGTTACAATAGACGAAACAATATCTTTGGATGCCGATATTTACTTTATTTACAATGGCTTTGAAGGAAATATAACAATATCTCAATACAAACCGTATGATGCAATAACCGGAACAGGGTCCGTTAATGATATTGAAGCGGGTGAAATGATTAATATTAACGGAATGGATGTATTACTTTTTGAACGAGATGGGGATTGTATAATAAAATATGCTGATGACTTAACTATGTACAGAATATTTTTAAATTGTGATTTTGAAACCGCGAAAGAATTCACAAAAACAATAAAATAAAAGGAGCAAAGAAAATGAAAAAGATAATTTCGATAACATTGGTTGTTATAGCGATACTGTTCTACGCTATTCCCACCTCTGCACTAGCAGCCAACAACACAGAAAATGATGCCTATTTTACGCAAGAGGAATTTGAATTACTCAACCCTATCCATGCTGAATATAAAGGGAACTCTAATACAAGAGCCACTGGTCTTATTACTGATTATGATTTAGCTATAGCTAAAAGTGGCACTAAATTAGTTATAAGCGGTTATACATATGGTAGTAGTGACGTTGTGAAATGTGGCTTTAAAGAGATTGTTATTCAACGACGAACAAATAGTAGCTCTTCATGGAGTAATTATACAACTTATGAAGATTTATATTCAGAAAGTACACGATATACTTTAAAAAAATCGCTAACTGTATCAACTGGGTATCAATATCGTGTAACTGCAATCCATTATGCAAAAAAATCGTTGTTTTCTACACAAAAAATAGAAGTTGCAACAGGATATTTGACTTTTTAAATTGAATAAATGATATAAAGATGGCGAACAAAATTCGTCATCTTTTTTATTTTTCAAAATTTTTTGTTCACATTTTTAAACAAATCGACACTAATTATATAGATAACAAGTTGAGTTTTTTACGAAACTGTTATCAATACTATTGGTTTGCGCAATCAATATAAAAAATAAAGAAAGGAGACCTCTAGTATGAAAAAGTTGGCTAAAGTCTTATCCTGTGTATTGTGTTTGCTTGTTGTGTTTACTGTGGTTGCATTTGCAGCAACTACATCTAAATCCGTAGACATTACAACTTCACAAACTGTCGCTCAATCTGATACTATTAGAGCTAAATCAGTAAAATACTCCGGAGAAAACCACAATATATCAAGCAATTATTTATATGTATTACCACGCTATAAAAATGATGCGGGTAATTACGTAACTGGTGATTCGCAAGAAGCTCTATTGATGCCCGGTGGAACTTGTACTAATTTTTACGCAGATGCAACATTTACATCTAATAAAACTTGGATTGTAGAACTTAATCCATATGGTGTAGCAACTTGGGGATGTTCCGGTTGGGGTACAATAACCAAAAATTCCTAATAAATTAAAAGTTTCCGCTTTCTAGAGGCGGAAACAGAGGGAGTTAAATATGAAAGATAAAACCGCTTTATATCTTATAAGAAGAAACCCGTTGTTTTATATTGCTTTTATCGCTTTTTTTCCTTTGGCAATTTTTTCAACAGGCTACATTAACTCATTTAAGTTTGGAACATGGAATATTGATATATGGTCCGAAGATTTCGGAGCTTTTTGGGAAATCTATAGTGTGGCGCTTATAGGGGTATATACTTTTATTTTTTTCATGTTCTTTTCATTTGAATATATACATTTATCCAAAAATTCCGGAATTGTAGAATGTGCGAGAGCAATTACCGGCGGAAATTTCAAGTTGTATAAACAACAATACATAACACTTATTATATTTTCATTTATAGAATTTTTAATTTCGCTTTTTTTCTTTATTTGTGCATATTTCAGATGGAATATTGAATACACCGAGTATCTGGTATATGCAATTAAATTTTCTTTTATAAATGTCTTTCTTATTTCTGTTCTGGGTTCATCAATTGGAGTTTTAATAGGTAGTTTGTTAAGCCGTGTTACTGGATATTTTATAATGCTTTTAGTATCCATATTTGAAATAATTGTATTCAGATTCAATTTAACTTCTCTAACAGCAAATAGTGGTACAAAATTAAATACTTATTTATGGGAAATCATCAATATTTTTACATCAGATACAGACCGTCCTATCATCCCTCAACTTGGTTATTCTGTTCAACCATATAAGTTATTTACACTTTTGTTTTGGATTGGTTTATGTGTTTTTGCCTTAGCACTTGTTAATGTGATAAAAACTAAGAATATAAAAAAATTATTTTTGAACACAATCTGTCTTATACTTTCTGTTATTTGTGGTATCGGTGCAATCACTCCCTCATCTAGACTTTATTTAAATAATTCTAATCCTAACTCTGCAATAATCGGTGATGTAAAATTTGTTGGTACTCAAAAATCTGAAAAAGCTACCTTTTCTGTTTCAAAATACGAGGTATTGTTGAATATTAAGCAAAAACTTTCTGCGAAGGTTACTATATCAATTGACAACAAAACTCCCGGTGATTATAAATTCACACTGTGGAGTGCTTTTAATGTACTTAAAGTTACCGACGAAAAAGGTAATAAACTTAGTTTCTCAAGAGATGGCTGTTATATTACTATTCATGGTAAAAATAAAAACGAAAAATTAACCTTTGAATATGAAGGTTTTTCACATAGATTTTTTTCTAACTCTCAAGGAATTTATCTTCCCGGGCATTTTCCGTACTATCCATTACCAGGATTTTTAAATATTATTTATGAGGATGAACAGGGTGTAAACTTTATAAACAATCAATTTGAAAATCATGTTGAGTTTAATGTTAAAGTACTATCACCGCTTAAAATTTTCTCAAATTTAAATAGTATAGGTGAAAACGAATTTCAAGGAAAATCCAGTACGCTTTATATATATGGAGGATTTGTTGACGAAAAAGAAATTAGTGGAGTAAAAGTTGTATACCCTTATTTTGACGGTCAAGCAAGACCTAATATTTTAAAACAATATATCAACATTGGACTCGAGAAGGAACATATAAAAAAAGGAGATATTGTATTTGTCGGTCCACGTCTTACTTCTGGAACCCATGAAAGAATAATGTTATTTGAAAATGGTTGTTATGTTAATTCTGTATTGAGTTTTGAATCAGATGATGAATATGCTCCAATAACAAAACCTGTATATTTTTAAGAAAGAGGGAGTATAAATGTTAGTTATTAATAATGTAACAAAAAAATTCAAGGGAACCAAAAAAGTGTTAAATGGTGTAAATTTCGAGTTTGATAAAGGTGTTTATGGACTTTTAGGTCCTAACGGCTCTGGTAAAACAACTCTTATGAGATGTATTCTTGGTTTATATCCTTATTCAGGCACTATTGAGTTCGATGGTGAAGCTATAAAAAACAATAAAAAAACTGCATCTAAAATTGGTTATTTACCTCAATCTTTTGGCTTGTTTAGAGATCTTACAGTTTATGAAGTTATGGATTATTTTGCTACACAAAAAAATCTTTTTGGAAAAGACTCTAAAGATGAAATAGCGAATGTACTTGAAGTTGTAAATCTTTCGGATAAAGCCAAGACAAAATGTAAAAAACTTTCAGGTGGAATGATACGCAGAGTTGGGATTGCCCAAACACTTTTAGGTAATCCCAAATTAATAATGTTTGATGAGCCCACAGCTGGATTAGATCCCGAGGAGCGTCTTAGATTTAAAAATATAGTATCATCTATAAGCAAAAATACAACAGTAATTATTTCTACACATATTGTTGAAGATGTTGAAAGCACGTGTGAAAAAATCGTTGTATTTAATAATGGTAACATTATTAAAGGTGATTCTATTGAAAATATTCGTTCCGCAGCAGAAGGGAAAGTTTTTGTTATTCCTGAAAACCAAATGCTCAGCAAGGATGTGTTTACTATTCGTGAATACATGCAAGACGAAAAAATTGTTAAACGTGTGCTGTCAAATGAAGTGTGTGGAACTCCTACAGCACCTACAGTTGAGGATGGGTATCTATGCTTATTAAAAGAAATATAACGACACACATAAAAAAATCATTATTCAAATTTAAAGAGATCAAATGGTTTGGGTTGGCTTTCGTGATAATAGTATTCTTTGTTTTTCCAATACTAAAAGAACAGTTAGAAAAAACTTATGGCGTAAATACTGAAACTCTTAATATGATAATGAATTTTATACTGATTTTTTATCCATTTCTTAACGCAGTTCTTGTAACCGTTGTTTCTAGGGGAATATTTGAAGATGCAGGAAATGAACTTTTATATTTTTATCAAAAACTTTCTTCACATATATGTATTACATTCACACTTACAATCCTAACATGTTTAAATTCGTTCTTTATACTGGCAAACAACTATAGTTTTTTATATATCGAGTATATAAAACTTATCTTTCTTTCGTGTTTTCTAAGTGGAATTTCGATTTTACTTTTGACACTTACAAAGACAGCCGTTCCATCTTTACTTTTACTAGTATCGTTTCTTGCATATGCATACTTTAATGGGAATTTTATTTTTGATATAGCCGGTACCATAGGAGAACCTATTTCCAATTTGTCATATATTCTATGCATCGTAGGTTTACTAACATCAACTTTTTCTATTTTGTTTTACAAAAAAATTCCTGCATATAAATAACTCTCACTCCAATTTATAAAAGCACACCAGCACCAGCTATTTTCGGTGTGCTTTTTGTTGTATTTTTAAACAAACCCCATGCGCTTATTTTGTACAAAACAGAGAATCTCAAAATAATCGCAAAAGAATTGTAAAAAAGCTGAAATTTTTGTCGTTTTTAGTCATATATGTATAGAACGATTAAATTTTATGTGGAAGATAAGGAGAATTTGAATGAAAGAAACTTATAACAATATTGAGATGATCATCAAAGAATTTGATCTAAATCCAACAGACTGTATTGATGATTGGATCAATGAATTGACAAGAATACAAAAAGAACTACATCCGGATAAAAACCCACAAAAGGAGTTCTCTAATGAAGAACATGAAAAATTTGTTCATGCAACAGACGCTAAAGATTTTTTGCGAGAATATAAAAAAACAAATACTAATGCAAATGAAGAATTAACTATTATATCTGAAATCTCTTCTGCAATTACGCTCATAAAAGAAAACGATCGGAAACTTGCTGAAGAAAAAGAAATAGAGAAGAAATTAGAAACAGCAAAACAAGCATTATTAAATTGTACATTCGATTTTACCCAACGAACTAAAAACAAGTATAAAAAATATAAATTATCATCCGCTGCAATTTTTGCCTTAATTACGATCTTATGGAACACTCCTTCGTCTATCAAAGAAAATCCTATATTGGAATTAATGCTAATCACTCAAGATGATTTGGTATACCACTTATCTTTTCTTTGGACGCTCTCTTTATTATTTCTTTGTTTGACATTTATTATCACATCGATTAAGGAACAAGCTCAAAATCAAGTCTTTAATGAGGTTAGTTCGCCACATGCTCAAGAGTATCTTTTTTCAAGTTTTGTTAAACACAACTGGGATTATGACAATTTCACGTTTACGAAAACCCATTTAATTGATTTTATTTCCAACGAAGTTTTTGCACTATTCAATAATAGGCATGGTGACCATTATATCGACCGAGATATATATAGATTTTCAAAAACCAGGTTTAAAAACGTTAAGTTGATTAGTAAGAGAAACAGACATGATTTCATTCAAGAAATCACCCCTAAAATAACAGATTTAATCATTATGAATGCTTTAGATAAAAATATAATCTATAAAGTCGATATTCCTTCTTGGGAAGACACATACATTTTAAATGACAATTATGAAATCTCAAAACATCATACTATATATTAATAATTAAGATGATTCACAAACATACCAAACAAAAATATGGTTATCAGTCAATAAATTTTATAATGTCTATTGCGATAATATCATGCCCTCATATATTACATTTTTTGTTACATATTAATTGCTGATATTCGTTATACTATCAAAGTCATCCGCAAATAAGTTTTTGTATGTTATTCAAACAATTCATAATCAATAGAAATAACAGGTTAAATGATATAAGAAAATATGCAAATCATAATTGAAAGTTAACATATCAGTAGTTTTCTTAGGATTATTCAAGTAATACTATAATTCTAACATCTATAGAAAAATATATGCATTTTTGTAGATTCTGTATGCATTTTTGTAGAGATGATTGTTCGTACAATCAATCTCGACTATAATGGTATCTAAATATTGATTCCAATAAATCAAATATCGGAATATGAATACACCCAAAACAGTAAGTTTTAATATCATATTATGTGAAAAAGATCATAATAATTTGTGGATAGGTGAATAAAAATGAGTTATACAATTGTTTTTGAAATAAAAAACAAAAAAGAAGATTATGTAAATTGTGCGCAAGCAATAGAACAAATTATCAATCAGAATTATAATTTTAATAAAGCAAGCAATATTAAAATTATTAAAACAACCAACAATAATATGCCATTTAATAAATTGGAGGAACCTCTTGATGGAAGAAACATATCGTCATCTTTTTGTGTTGTAGAACCCACAAAACATAAGACTATCTTAGAAGACAATAAAGATAACATAAAATTTCATATTAGAGTCAAGTTTCCGCAAGATATTAACATTGAAAATTTACACTACTTGGCATTATTGATTAGTAAGTATAAATTCTTAGTTAACGAAAAGAACTTAAGTGTTTTTTTAATTCCAAGAACTTCATGTGAATATCCTTTTGAAAAAAACGGACAAGTTGATATTGAACTATTTAGTATTGCATCAACACATTTAAGAGCATTAATTGATAATGAGAATAAAGGTACTATTTTTGGCGTATATAGAAAAAAAGAGAATGACGGAAATATTGTAAAAGCCTTAGATTTTAAAAAAGATACAAAAGAAACTGATAGTTTCCCGATAATTCCTATTGATGGTAGTATTGTATTTGATAAACAACTTGAAGAACAATACATCTCTGCACCCAAAGCAGGCAATGTGCAAGAGCGCGAAGTAGACCTAGTTAATAAAAAAATAAACAATTATTCGCTACTTTTTAAACCAGGACTTGCTAATCAATACCTAAAAAAAGCAAAACAAATGAGAAAAAACCAACGATTTGGATTCGCAGCTTATGAAAAACCCAATATTGCATTGTGCGACTATGTGTTTGAAACAGCATACAAATTACTTTCTCATAAATTATTGTCAGCTAACATTTCTATATCAGAAATTGAATATTGTTTGACCTCTAAACTTTTAGATACAAATATTATTTCTTTTGCAATTTTTAGTTTTATTACAGATTTTTCGAATGTTTATAACGAAGACAAACAAACAATTTTGAGTTCACTTAATAGCACGCTTTTGCTGTCTTGTAAAATTAGTTCTGGACTAGAACAGATTATACAGAACTCTGTTCAACATTCTAGCCACAAAATAAGTATTTTCTCATTTCTTAAAAAGAACAACAACTTAAAAATAATTGTATCTGATTTAAGTAAAAATTCAGTTCTTGATACTTTTAAAATCAATCTAAAAAATGAAGATAATTTTGTTACTGATACTCTTGAACAATCATCTTTGTTTGACACTTTGTCTAAAAACAAGCAGTATTATAAAAAGATGACACCAAGTTCGACAGAACATTTAAATCTGAATTTCTTTTTTAATGATTTTAACAAAGAAAACCTTGATGATAACACATTAAACCAGTGGTTTGAATTCAGACAATCAGACTCATCTGCACATATAGGTATGTCTTTGTTTTCCAACGCCATAAAAAGGTGCGATGGCTACTTCTCAATGGTCAGCGATAATAGGTATACTGGCAAAACTAACGACAATTCAATTTTTTATTCATCAAAACCAGTAGAGAGCTCAAACGAAATACACCATTTTCCTGGCACAGAATATAACATTACTCTTCCAATGACAATACAGTCTGTAAATTATAGTACAAACATTGCTCAATTTAATAGTACAAATTACATTGAAAATTATGAATCATTTGCAGACTTCATTGATTATGAAGTTGATTCTTTAAATTACACAATAAACAGAACGTTTTTGAATGAAACTTACCAAAAAGTAAAGAAGCTTCAAATAGGAAAAGCTATTGACAAGTTTTCAATGCAATTATTATGGACAAATTACTGGCTAACAATTTTTGACCATATTGAATTGGGAGAGAATAAATTATATTCTATAGATTATTCCAAAATTGAGATTAATAATGATTACGTAGATAATAATTATGCTAGAGAAACGATAATAAAAGGATTCATAGATTCTTTGGGCATATTTGCATCAAAACATAGTTCAAAAAATTTAAATATTGCTTTTATAAATATTACCAAGAATTTTATGGAGTTATTTAAAGAAATCTCTTTAACCTTATCTTTGAAAGTTTTCCCTTCAAATATACAAATTTTCTTGTCAGATTATGACGAAGAACACCAAATACATTTATTGGGTAATAATTATGGCTTAGCTATTCAAAATTCGTATTTACTTTCTTTAGAAAGCTATTACGAAAGTTATGATGGCGGTGTGTACTATGATATTGATAACATAATTAAACCATTCAAAGGTATCATCGTAGAAAGACCTATTAAAGTAGTTCCATTCTTAGGAATTTTAAAATCTAAATTTAGTTCTACTAGTATGTTTTTTTCTAAAGTAGCTAAGCTTGCCGATAAAGACATAATAAATGAAAATGGATATAAGTTTACAGACAACCATACAAGATTAGGAAATAAGGTTCATATTCATTCTTTCTATGAAATGTCACATTTGTTTCATAGAACTGTTATGGCAAATCATGTTGCCTTTTCAATCATCAGAGATTTAAAATCAAAAGCTACCATTGACATTCTTAAAGATAGTGTCCTATTCTATGGTTATGCTTCATATTCTCAAGCAATTCTTATGTCTTTAACCAAAATTCTAGAATCTTATAGAATGGCTCACAATATTCCTGTAAGTGATGAAACAATATCATATTCTATTTATCAATATAATTTACAATATGAGGCCAACCCAGGAGATATTCAAATCTATTTGAGAAATTCATCATTATTGAACTGTCCATCAAAAGTACAAGTAATTCAGATTGTTCCTATAAGTTCTACATTGACAACTTTTGCTAAAATGTGGAAAAAATTCGCAAAGGAATATAATTCACAGAGAAAATTCTTTTTGAATGAAAATTATACTATTTTCTGGGTAAGAGATGTAGAAAAAAATTCAATTACCTCAAAAACAACAGAACATCAACGGGTATCTGATTTAGAAAAAAAATACTTTGACATTGATGACAATGGTGTAGTAACTAGTAAATTTTCAGATTTGGAAAACAAGAAGACAATTAATTGGATTCTTGTTGGTAGAGTAAAGTGGGAAAAACCAGAAAAATGCGAAAAATGCTTCCCAAAACAGAATTTGCTAAAAGAAATACCAATAATTGAAACAGATCCAACCTCAACTGTTCCAGCTCAACAAATTTATTCAAAACGAAACACAAAGGAAATTGATTCTATAGTTTCAAAAAAAATACCATTTGAGGATATTGAAAAATATACAAATTTATACGGCAATGTACATTACGGTCATTTTAAAAGAGGTAAAAATCATTATCAGTATTTTATAGATACGCAAACATATTTCGCTTCAGTATCACCAATGGTAAAAAATTGGCTTAGCACGCTCAGGGAGAGGGAGTCAAAAACTCCAACACTCTGGCCAACAATTGATATAATTTTTTCTCCATCTCACAATACTAATGTGGGATTTTCTCAGTATGTCAACGCCTACTATTTTAACGGTGCTGCTGAAATAATTTCAATTAATGAAGACAAGGAATTCAATTCTAATTTTTGTTGCGAATATGCTATGCTTAAAAACACCATACAAAGATTAGTGGATGATTTTAATTTATCATATAATTTTAGAAACGGACAAGCCGCTATTAAATATAACTATCGTCCTGTAAGATTTATTTTTGTTGATGATAATATAATAACTGGAGACTCGTTCAGAAAGGCAAGTAAGCTTTTACAATCTTTGCTTCCAGAAGAGATTATAAATAATTATGGAACGAACGTATTTGAAAAAGCATTTGTTTTAATTGACAGAATGTCGTTATCATCTAGAAATACATATATTCTACCAAAAGAAAATTTTCATGCATTTTGTAAAATAAATATACCTAGTATGCGAAAGCACGGCGATTCGTGTGTTTGTTGTAAATTGAAGACCCAAGCATATAGGCTATATAAGCGTAGTTCAACGCAATTTGCATCAAATTATTGGAGGTCAAAAATCGAAAAATTAGAAGAAAAATCTTTTGAAACTATAAATAGTGAAGATGCTAAAAAAGTAAATTCAAGAAAAGCATACCTTCGAACAATTTTTTCACACTTAATAAAAGATTTTTTTAAGAATGACATTAATAATAATAGTGCAATATTTAGCAGTATTTTACAACTATTAAACTTTTTCTCGGGCACACCTATAGAATCATTAAAGGATTTTGATTCATTTGAATACTTATCGTCTTATATGCCAATAATTGCAAAGCCATATATAGAATTAGATGAGCAATTTTACAAAGAGGCTATTATAACAATCATCAAAACAATTTCAAGACCTTTTTTCACATACAATCAAACAGTAAAGCAAGAAATGCTCCGTTGTTTAATAATCTTGTCTGAGACTATATTGTTAGAAGATCCTAATTTTGAGGAAACAAACGACTCGTTAAATACGGCAATTGAAATTTCAAAAAATATCAAGGGATTGTTTAACTCTCCACAAGATTTGCTTGAATTCATGCAAAATGTTGTATTAGATGGATTAACAGACTTACATAGTACATATCTGTTGAGATATGAAACTATGAAGAAAATCTTAAATTTCATCAACAAGCTAAATACCGACGAGTTGGGATTCCAAAGAATCAAGGAGTTTTTCTTGCATTATTCTATTTGCATACAAAGATTAGTCGACGAAAGCAATGATGAAACACGAAGCTTACGATTAGAATACCTTATGGTAACTTGTAATGATGATTTTTCAGAATCCTATGCTTACGATATCGATAATAGAAAAACCTTTTATGATAATTTCTTGTACAAACTTAATGATCATTCACTAAAAGAAGATGTGAAAAACGCATTTGAAATTTTTTGTAATGAAATTTTCTTAGGAAATGGTCGAATTCTTTACGATGGAATTGAAAAAAGTTATACAGATAAAAAATTCACATTAGTAAACAAAAGTTCTTATGATAATTATTTTATAGAACGTTGGGAAACTTTCAAATCATTAGATAATAATTGGGTTAATATCTGCAAAGAAGGAAATGATAGCACAGATTATAAAAAACAAGATACAATCACAAACCAAATAGCATTATTTGAATTATTACATAGCTCGACACAGCAAAAAAGCAACTGGGATGATGGAATAGTCGAAAATCGATACCGAGATTTGTTAACTTGCATAGGAAATATGATTGCAGAAAAATATCGTATCAATCCTGACAACATGCGATTGGCTTTGTTAACTTGCAGTAAAAAACTTGGAAAACAGTCTGGAAATATTAGTGTAAAGGATCTTGTAATTGAAAGTTGTGTTGAATACGAAGATGGCAAACCTATAGGACGAAAACAAGATTTTGATTCAAATGCAAAATATATTATCAAGAAACGCATTTTATCCGCTCTAGACAATCAGAAGCTAAACGAATTTGGTTACTATATAGTTAACGAAAATCTATCATTGCAAAATTGCAAAAATGATGACGAAGTTACTTTGAATAAGACTTTTTATGATATAGAAAAAACCAACCACAGAAAGCCTTATTTCATTTTGAAGTTTCAAAACAAATCGGAAAATGGAAGCCAAACTAATATTTCAAAATCCAAAACAATTGTTCCAGTTTACCTATATTTTAGTTATTTAATAGACGAAACATCTGGACTAGAACGAGTAATTCTTCCGCAATTAATTATAAGAGATATTCTTACTTATCGAAAAGGGATAATCAATTATTTGGAAGAAGACTTCACAACCGATGTAATGGAAAGATATGCTATTTCTATTGATCAAGAAGCGATTTTGAAAAACGAAAAAGTGATGAGTCACACACCAATGGATCAAGACAAAAAAGAATTAAATTATTGTCTTTCTGATAATACAGACTTGAAATATATTTATAATGAAAAAATTAAAAACTGGATTATTGTTCGAAGTTTTTGTAACACTATAATAGCAAGGCTGTATAATCGTGTTTTTAGAAATATCAATAGATCTTTTGAAAAAATATTGGAAGAATACACTAATTTAAACAGAGAAACATATAAATTGTATGTTCCTTCTTTATCTAATGGTGGCAATGATGGAAAAAATTTTCCATTGAATGACATTATGCAAGTAGTACCTCATAAATTAGGACAGAATAAAGGGGTTTACAAACTATTTGAAGAAATTATCACCTTTGAAATAGATGAAAATGTAAAAAAATCCAGTGCATATGTGTATAATTTTGATGGAATAGATTATGCATATAATTTAGATTATGTAAAAAATATAATTTACAGAATATGTTTCGATGCACTTAGATTTAGTTACGGTGCTGGTGCAGAGCAGGACAATTTCATCGCTAGAATATCTCATCATTATGAAAATAAAACGAATGAGATCATAAAGAAAGAAAATAGTGGTAACAAATGGTTTAATACAGAAACACACCCTATATGCTTTGTTAGTTTTTCAGTTGAAAGTAGTAATAGTTCTAACTTTGATTGGTTGGTAATAAAAAATGAACTTTATAAATCCTATGAAAATAACATAGAATATATAAAGAAGAAAATGGAAGATCCATTAGATTTTACTGATGGTCATATGTCACTAATTACTGCTAAAGAGTTTTTTGCTAAGATGTTGGAAAACGATGATGTAAAGTATCTTGAAGAAATGTACGATTATGAAATTAAAAATAAAAAATCATATTTTGTAACCAAGTTGCCTATAATAAAAAAAGGAGGTAGTATATAATGAACTCAACTCAAATAATTTGGATAGATGATAAAACATCAGAAATACAAAATGTAGTTAATGAATTGTTTAAATCTCTTTGGGAAAACAATATTCGTTCAAATATTTATATTTTTGCCGAAGATTCTTGGTATCAACAAAAGATGGAGTTAGATATTAAAAAACTAAACGAAATTATAGTCCAAGCTTTCGTAAATTATTTAATTTCAAATAATTGGATTAACACTAAAGAAGGAGATGAAGCGTATCCTCTAATAAACTTAAATGATAATGTAGATTCAAAAAACTTTATTCCTAAATCTGATGTAGCAAGTAATGCATCACATATTTTTAACGAGATAAACAAATTGATCCTCGAAAATGATGAGCAAGATTTATCAACCATATTAACTCAAGAAAATGGATTTGAAAAAGATAGAATAATAATGATTGATATGTGCTTATCCCAAAACGACTTTTTCAGTTTAGTGAAAAATGAAAACAGGACAATTTTGTCAATGTATTTATATAACTTTTTCATAAGTAAGGGCTATTCTACTTATATGTACACTACATTTACAAATCCAACAGATTTGATTAATAAATGGAGAGGCATATATGAACAAAACTTTAAAAAAGATACGATTAAATTTTTTAACAGAAGCGGAGAAGATGCCGACGATATAATTAACGGTAAAAAATTATTAGAATATATATTAGAGAAGGTGACAACAAATCATGATTCGTAGAATATCGGAAACACAAATAATTAAAATCTTTAAAATTAGGAACAAAATTTCTCAGCTTAATGATGCAAAAGTGTTTTTGAAAAAATATATAAATGTTCCTTTAAATGCTAATTCCACCTATGTTAAATACACAAGTAAAAACTCTATGTATAAAATGTTGGATTCTGACTCTTTGTTTATGTTTTGTTCAGAATTATCAAATGATAAAACAGAAAACAAAATGTTAGATATTGCTCAAAAGGAAGATACTTATATCTCTTGTTTTTACAATTACAATTATGATTTGCCCAATGCTTTAGATAACAGCAGTGATGTGCTAAGTCAATGGATGAGTTATTGTAATTCAGGTGGAGCGGCGTTTGAGTTTTACTTTGGACAAGACTTTTTTTCCCAAATTAATCCTAATAATACATATACAAACTATGATGAAGATGTTGATAACTTTTTCAAAAAAATTGGTAATGATGAAAAAAATCGTTTTAACTATAGCTTAATGACCAAGAATGCTGTTGACGATTCTGATTTTGTCTTATACCCGAACTTTCCATTTCAACTTCAATATTATGAAAATACTATTAATGATTCGGATAGTGTTGCATTAGCATTTGAATCAATAAAAACTAAATATTGTATTAATGACTGTTATATTCTACCTTATTTAAAGCATAGTGGCTTTGTGCAAGAATCTGAAGCAAGATTGGCATTTGTTAATGTAGACGATTGTTTATCAGATTGTATAAAGTTTATAGAAGCTAAAGATGGAACTCGAGTACCATATATTGACGTAAGATTTGGCAATAATGATTTATCAAAGTTACCGTGTGATTTTGTTGAAATTGATGGAGCGGAAACACTAGAACAAGCCATTGAAAAGAAATTAAAAGAAAGAAATAAATTTATAAACAATCCGAAATTTCCAATTATTATTCCTCAAGGTCGTAATCAAGAACAAATATACACCTTAGTTGAAAAAACAATGAAAAAATTGTTTGGCGATAATGTTATGCCTAAAATTATTTGTCAAGGACATTTACCGATAACAAAAATCACATTAGCTCCTACACAAGATCGTACAGAACAACGTAAGAAAATGGAAATTTTTTGTAAAAGTAAATACTGGTTAAGAAATGTTGAAATTGTTGAATCTCAAATCCCCTACAATACAAACAATTCAAATCATACATAAACATTATTATATATTGTTTTTATGAAACTTCACTTTCAACTAATTGTGGTTTTATAAATATTTATATCAATATATTAAACTTTGCAAATTTATATAGTCTTATTATCCAGTACAAATCTTATTCAAAAAAGAAGCTATCTAATATTTGATTTTTAATTAACGATTTTTTTCATATTACAGAGAAAAGTTTTTCATTTACGTACATGAAAGCATCTCTAGAATATAATTTAAAAACTGTACATGTTTCGTACAATCTGTGCTTTTTATAGCAATGTAATAATATGAACATCTTTAAGTCTGCATAAAGTTTCAATTTATATATCTTTTATTGATAAATTTTTTACCGATCATACAGCCACATGTTTTCCTTAATATAAAAAACACCATCTTGAATAGTTTGTTCACAGGCACAATACAATGCATTCTTAATTTCAAATCATAATTAATATCTATAAATTGTCTAATGTAATGTTGGTAACGATAGAAAATTTCTAAAAATGTCACAGATTATAATTAACTAATATTAAAACGATCTTTTGCCCGGAAGTTACAAAGTGGTTTTGCACAACGAAATAGTTGTTTTTTTGTTTAAAACATAGAAACTTTTTAAAAAAGAAAATTTCTGTGAAGTATTTGTCGAAAATCGTCATTTATATATAGAAGCAAATTTTTATATATAAATGAGGATGGAATTTTATGGATTTAATGGTGTGCGATACGGTGGAAAAGATTGGTTCAGAAACTGAAGCAAAATTACTTGGTGTTTTAGAGCAACTTGGTTTAGATTTTAAAATCATTGAATGTTGTGGTTCCAGGAAAATCTGCATTAATTTAAATTGTAAAGATAGAGATTGTAATAGACCATGTTGCAGTTCTGATATTATTGTCCAGACAAGCAGTAAAAAAGAGTGTAGGATTCGTCAATGTGATATTATTTACATAGCTATTGAGAACAGAAAATCTGCAATTTATATTGATGGCAAAAGGATTGTAACTAATTATTCTTTGGAGCATTGGAAGGAAAAACTTAATCCAAAAATCTTTGCTCAGCCACACAGCAGTTTCTTGGTAAACCTTTGTTATGTTGAAGAAGTTACAAAAGATTTTGTGAAAATAAAACACAAAGGTAAAGACTATTCTGTCTATACCTCTTCAAGAAAACTTGCTAGTTTTAAAAAAGCATTTTTAGAGTATAACAAATAAATTCTTTTCTTTGGTTATTGTGGTGCAAAATTTGACTTGACTATATATCTTTGGTAAGTTGAAATTCGAAAACAGATAATATATGTTGAATAGTTTTCTTGAAACATTTAGTTTTTTCAACGACCACATCTTGACCCATAGTCTTTTATGTAACACTTGGATTTATTGGTATTTTACCGCTTCAAAGAGCATTTTGGAGTGGACTGAATAGCACGGTTTACTGGGGTTTTGGACTACTTGGCACATAAAAAAATGCGTTTGGGAGCAGGATGTCGGGAGTTCGAGCCTCTTCACTCCGACCAAATAGACAAGATACTCTTTCGAGTGTCTTGTCTATTTCTTTGTAATGAATAGACTTTGATTTCCGATTTCCTGAACACAAGCAGGCGCCTGCCTGCTTTGGGCAACACACGCGACCGCGTCCTGTGGACGATGCAGGGAGAATACGGGGTCCCCGAAAAGCGTTAGCTTTTAAGGGGAGTGGAGCCACAACGGAGCTATGAGTTTTTTGAGTGAAACGAAAAAACGATTTGCGTAGTTTTGTGGCGGAAACGCGCAGCGGTCAAAATTGTGCGAAGTGAATAACGAGCAAACAATTTTGGGCACCGCAAGTGGCACACAGTGAGGATGCCAGGGGTTCGAATCCCTTCACTCCGACCAAAATACAGAGCAGTCTTCTGACTACTCTGTATTTTTTGTTTTGGTGTAAATAGACTCATCCTTCCTACTTACTGCTCTCAAAGCAGGTTTCCTGCTTTGGACTATAAACACGACCGCATCCTTCTTAATAAACATATAAAACAGTCAGCCACCCGAGAATTCCTCGGACGACTGACCATTTTTATTTAGAGAGATTTGAATTTAAATTTTTACAGGTGAATTTCTATATTTTACCAATCGAAAAAACCGTCGCCTCCACCAATGAACTCTGTGGTTGTTTCATCATAATTTTTATATTCCCTGAACTCAACATTCTTTTCTTCAAAAAACTCATTTTCGAAACGAGCGGTATAGGATGTATAAATTTCCCATTCACTTTCTTCATAGTAATATTCTGTATTTACAGTTTCAATAGCAATCATTTTACCACAAAGACTACATTTTGCAGTTGCGGTGCAGGTTGAATAATCATTAGCCCAACTATAAGTAATCTTCAAATTATCCTCACAACTAGTATTTTCGATTTCACCATAAGTTTCTTCGAGAAAGCTTATATCAAGAGAATCAAATTTACCATCTTTATTTATATCGCAAGCATATTTTTCAGAAGTTGAAAGTACTTCGGGATTTGCAATAGCATATTTAATAGCCTTCAAATCTGATTCTTCAAATGCAACACCGTTGCAATCGTAATCACCAACAGCATACACGTCAACTGTTATGAAACCATTGATAAAGTTATGCATAAGTGATGCATCAATAACATCAAGATAACCGTCACCATCAAGGTCATAACGAATAATATCATCATAGCTTGCAGCTTCAATCTGTTCATGGTCATCTGCAAGAATTGTATTGATAAGTGCCTGATAATCGATTACATCAACTGTTCCGTCACCGTTAGTATCGCCAATGTTTGCAACAGAATAGTTACCTGTTTCACCTATTTCAACAACCTTATAAAGCTCGTTATCTGTGAGCACGGGAAGTGAGCCTTCTGTGTTGCTTTCCTGACCCCATACCTGCTCTGTATTGCCCTGCTGAAGAAGGTATGCAACTTCACCACTTGCAAACTGCTCGGCAGTTTTAGCTTCAACAGAAACAAATTTTGCCATCGTTTCGCAGGAAACTCCACCGTTTGTTGCCCAAGCACCAACGGTTAAAATATCGGAATCGCCAACATTATAGTATATATTTTCAAACCTTACGGAAGATGGATAGAAGCTACCACCACTGTTACCTGTTGCACTATAGCCTACCAATGCACCTGCTGTTGTACCTGAAACAGTACCCACAACTGCAGTGTTATATATACGATAGAAACGGGTTCCACCCCATCCGGAACCGATAATTCCGCCTGTGTTTCCGCCACCGCTGATATTAGCATATACGGCACAGTTATTTATAACAGAGGGATCTCTTCCACCATAATAACCTGAAAGACCGCCTGTGTTACCTGTTCCGAGATTGGTAATATCCACATAGGAAATTACATTTTCAATAGCAGATTCGTACATTGAACCTGACAAAGCACCAACATGTCCGCTTGTTTTAATCTTAATGCTACCATTTAAAATAAGGTTTTTGATAGTTCCAACATTCAACTCGGAAAACAAGCCATAATTAGATGATGTTTCGGTGTCACTATGATCCTGCTCAATAGTAATTGTATGGCCAGCACCGTCGAAAATTTTAACGGAATTGGAAAGAGGCTTCCATATAATATCTTTACCAATTTCGATATCTTCCACAAGCACAAGATTAACAATATCACCGTGATTTTTGCTATACCAGAAAAGCTGACCTGCATTTGCTACTGCATAGTAACCAACATAATCTGCAGAAAGCTCCAATTCCTCATAATTACTCTCACTAACTACAACAGCTGCTTCATAAAGACTACAAACAGAGCATATTCCGTTTACAAAGTTATGTTCAGTAGTACTTTCACTGTTTGAATATTCAGGGCATCCGTTATAGCCGTTAAAATAAACCTTTGCCCCGTTTATAACGGGATGACCCTGATTAGCTTCGTCATTGTCAAGGTTCTGTCCCCAAGCTTCACCCAGATTATATGCTACCGCGCCATTTTCAAACATACCGCCTGCATTGGTATGGCTATCAACAATGTATTCTGCAACGCTTTGCGTACCTACTACACGACCTGCATCTGTCCAGCAGTTTTCTACAGTACCGATTCTGTCTGTTCCGTTTATATCGCCTCTGCAATCCGAAACGAGATTACCGCAACGCTCGTTTGCACTTATGGTTACATTCTTTGTAAAACAGTTTCTGATTGTACCTGCATAGTTACAACCTGCAACACCGCCAACTATATACAAACCAGGGGTAAGAGTTGAATTTACAACATAACAATTCTCAATTAAACTGCCATCAAGCATCTGACCCGCAATACCTGCCGCACGGACATCTGTAGCGCCGTTAAGGTCAAAGGTTACACCATCCATACCGAGATTTTTAACAGTACCAGATAAAGTTCCGAAAAGACCTACTGTGCAATTTACACCATTGGTGCCCTTTAATGCAAGATTTTTAATTACGAACCCATTGCCGTCAAAAACACCTTCATAACCCTTATCCGTATATTCGGTTGTGTTATAATAAAGTCCGGTTGAACAGATTGGTGTCCAATCAATACCGCTCATATCAATATCTGCAGTAAGAATCGCATTCGTGTTTCTTGGAATAGTACCATTATTGATGTGTTTTGAGAACCACACCATTTCTTCAACACAGTCCAATTCATAAATACCTTCAGCGTTTTTAACAGGAATTGAAAAATTTGTATAGCCATCAAGATCGCTATAATAAACCACACCACCGGTAAAGTTTGGATATTTCTGCACAGTTTTTCCGTTATCAAGATCCTGTCCCCACACCGGTGTTATATTACCCGTTGAAGAAAGCTCGCCTTGCTGTAAATGATAAGCCACTTCACCACTATTGAATTGCTCAAGTGTTTTTCCTTCTGCTTTGCCAGAAATGTCTCCGCCAAGCTCTGTTGCATAATCATAACCTATACCATAAGAAGCTCCATCCGAACAATAGAAGTTGCTTGTTAATACTGTATCGTTATATACTCTTCCTACGATTCCGGCAGGATATTTTGGAGAACCCTTTTTTGCCGTCATGGAACCTACACTATAACAAAAACTAATAGAACCTCCTGTCGTATTACCTACTATACCGGATGGCTCAGCTGTAGAAGGAGATGAAAATGTATCTGCAGATGCAGTCACATCACCGAAATTGCAACAGTTAGTTATAGTTCCGTAACTACCACCCGCAACACCACCAACACTTGCATATCCTCTGGATTCTGCATTTAAATCTGCTGTATTTGTACACCTATCTACCAACACTTCTGTATACACAAATCCAGCTATACCGCCAACTCTTGAAGATAAATCGGTATTACCACTCACAACACCCGTATTAGTCGAATTTAAGATTTTCCCATACGCTTCTCCTACTATACCACCAAAATAGCCGTAAGTTTTAACAGCACCAAATATAATACCAGTGTTTAAACAATCCATAATAGAGCCTTTAGATACTCCAACAATACCACCCACATAACCACTCTGATCGGTTGTGTTTGCAGTTATGGTGCCATTATTCACGCAATCCACAAAGCCTCCTTGTGAATATGCTGATATACCACCTGCATAAGCAACATAGCAAACTTCATTCAAAACTGTGCCATTAAAGCTACAATTATTAAAGTTACCTGTGCTATAAGCGGAAAAACCGCCAACATACGCCTTTGTTTGCGATGTTGAAACAGAATTTTCAAAATAAGCATTGGTCAAATTAAGATTTTTAATTGTACCGCCCATATATGCAAAAAAGCCTACATACTCCGCGCTACCATTAAAGTACAACCCGCTGATTGTTTTATTTGCGCCATCCAAAACACCTGCATACACATTATCAGCATTGCCGATTGGTAACCATGATACATATCCGCTTGTTACAGTATCACCATCATAAGTTACAGTACCATCAGAATTAAATGTATAACCGCTATTCAAATTAATATTGGCAGTTAATTCTACATTTATATTCGTATTTCCTGCGTTAATCGCCGCAGCAAAAGCATAAAGTTCGTCTACAGTGCCGATTTCATAGTAATCATCGCCATCTGTGTCCTTAAGTGTAACAGATGCGCCTGTATCAATGGTGACAGTAAGGTCACTTACCGCAGCATCGGCACGCATGCTCACCTTCGGCACATAGCTAATTACAAGAGCAAGGCACAGGGCAAAGCTCAATATCCTTTTTATAGTTTTGTTTGTTGTTTTCATAAAATCTTCCTTTCAGAGCGGTTAGGTATCAGTTGTTAGTTTCTTCTCATCTATGGTCAAAGCTATCATAATCAAAATTTGTCATTTCAAATGAAAAATCTGCGCTTTCACCTGCAATGACAAGCGAAACTGTTCCGTTTATATCTTCAATCAATGTTTCTTCGTAGTTTTCTTCGGTCATGGTTTTCACTATTTTTCCATCATAAACAACAACCATTTTAAAGTTACCACCATTCACCTTGAAATCATAAAGGTCTAACATAAAATCGGATTTACCAATTAAATCTGCGTAAAGAACTTCATATACACCTGTGAATTTCTTTGAAGAAATTTCTGTCATATTGGTTATATTGTTTGTGCTTGTGGTAACATTCATTGAACCCATCTCAATTTTTGCAATATCTTCATCAGTAATTGTCTGAAGTTCAAAATTTTCTGCACCGTTTGTATCTTCAATATGCTCTAAATCTGAATTAAGGAGCATAATTGCAGCAATAATAACTACCACGAGAATTACGGGAACAAAGAGTTTGTTTTTAATCTTTCTTATAATATTTACAATACTCATAACATCAACCTCCCCTATTTTCAAGCATCTCGTCCTTTGTTGTATTAACATACTCAACGAACTCTTTGAAAATCCTTTCGCCTATATTTTTATAATCGTAGCTTAAAGCTTTTTGGATTTTAGCTTTACGGATTTCTTCAGGCACATTATATACATATAATATTTTATCAAGAGCGCCTGATATTCTTGTTTCAAGGGAAACATGCTCATCAAGGCTCATAAGCGTTGCATATTCAATTCCGGAAACTAAAATTTCTGCTTCTTTGAACTGTTCATCAGTCCAACCCTTGCAATACTCTTTATAAACCTCTTTAGAACGCTCTGTATCATTTTCACGGATTATTTTTAATGTCATAGGACTCTGATATGAAGATATAAAGAAATCCTTTGCAACAGGGTTGCTTTCACAGGCAGATGCCATTGTCATAAACTCAAGGCAAATTGACATTACCGAGCTTATTCCGTCCTTTGCTTCTTCCTCAATAAGCTTCCATTGAAATTTGCAAAGGTCATCAACAAGAACCGCAAGAAGATGCTCTTTTGTGGGGTAATAATATGTAAGGTTACCCGTACTCATACCAAGAGTTTTTGCTATTGCATTTGGCGACACATTAGAATAGCCTTTTTCAAAAAATAACTGTATTGCAGTTTTTAATATATCGTGCTTTGTTTTTTCTGATTTTTTCAATACCACATACACTCCTATATAAATATTTGCACTTGTACTAAAATAGCTTTTGGCACATTTTAGCACAAGTACAAAACAATTGCAATAGTTTTAAAAAATATAATAAAATTTTTATATTTTTTCCTAATGGCAAAAACGGGATTTATTTTCTGTCACCTCGTCTGCATAACATAGCAAAAAATGGGAAAAGTATTCAGAGAAAATATATGGAGGTAACAGAATGTTCAAACACGAAAAATTGCTTTTTCATCCCGTTGGAGTTGAACGCCCCAATCCACAATATGCCGCGCTTTTACAGGAACAGCTCGGTGGCGGAAACGGCGAGTTGAAAGCGGCTATGCAGTATATGTCCCAAAGCTTCAGAATCAAAGACCCTGAAATCAAGGATTTATTTCTTGATATTGCCGCCGAAGAATTAGGTCATATGGAAATGGTAGCGCAAACCATCAATCTTTTAAACGGACACGATGTTGATGCAGAAAATGTACCTTCGGGTGAAATTCAAACCCATGTTATTCTCGGACTTAACCCCGGTCTTATAAATGCTTCAGGTTATTCCTGGACTGCTGATTATGTAACTGTTACGGGCGATTTATGTGCAGACCTTCTCAGCAATATTGCATCCGAGCAACGAGCAAAGGTGGTTTATGAATACCTTTATCGTCAGATTGACGATAAAAAGGTTCGTGAAACAATTGACTTCTTGCTTAACCGCGAGGAAGCTCACAACCAGATGTTCCGCGATGCCTTTAACAAGGTGCAAAATTCAGGTTCTAACAGAGATTTTGGAACAACCAAAGCCGCTAAAATGTATTTTTCAATGTCCGATCCCGGTCCCAATGCATTTGCAAATAGCGAAATAAAGCCTGTATCTTTTGATAAATAATAACAAAAAACAACCGCTGAAGCGAAAAACTTCAGCGGTTACTTTTCATAGATCAAGCTCTTTGTAGTTATGAATATATATATCAACAATCTCTTTTAATTCCTCTTGTTTGGGTTCGCTTTTATCATATATACCAACTACATTATAACCATTTGCTTTAGCGGTTTTTGCGGCATATAAAGCATCCTCAAAAACCCATGTAGTTTCCTTATCTGTTCCCAATTCACCCAGAACAACATCATAAACCTTTGGTTCTGTTTTGGAAGCACCTACTGTATAGGTTGAATAAATTGCTGAAAAATAATGAAGCATATCATATTTTTCCATAACCGCACAGAGCGCAGGCTCACCCGTTGCAGTAGCAATACCCATCTTAACACCTTTTGCTTTTAATTTTTCAAGAAACTCTCTTATATCATTTTTAGGCTCGGTTTCAACCATATATCTGCTTTTAATATATTCAAAAAGTTCTGATAAAAGCTCCTCGTAGGTTTTATCAAGATTAAACCGCTCTATTGCAAGAAGAAAGGTTTCTCGAAGAAAAAGCCCTTTAAATACTTCTCTGTCCTCTTCTGTCAGCTCAATTCCCAAATGCTTGAAGAAATTGTCCTTGTAGCCTCTCCAAACATGCATTGAATCAAACAATGTTCCGTCGAAATCAAATATTGCACCTGTTATATTAATTTGTTTATTTGTCATATTTTTGTTTTTCCCTTTTTCATTTATATATTACCATCTGTTTTCTACATATTCACAGAATGTAAAAAGGTCTTTTATTTCTATTTTTGTTCCGTCATCCAGAGTAACATCGCCATTCCATATTCCGAAAACCTGATGGCAATTCATTCTGCCTACCTTGAAATCCACATCGCTGTGATTATCCAGAGTGGGCATCATTGTCATATTGAATCTGCCATCCTCGGAAATGATTTTCCAAGGCTCTAAAAATCTGTCTTTCGGGAATTTCTCAACATCAACTGCACCAATTTTATGAACCTTGCCGTCATAGAAAATACAGGTCTCCGTAGCATAGCTTTCATCACCTATTGCCCAGGTAATTTCGAAGCCCAAAAGATGCTTTTCACCATTTTCATCTGTTATGTACTGGTTTCCGCTACCCCAATACCACACCATTTCATGAGGAGTGTTAACTCTGCCCCAGTCCACCGTACAGAAAGCATTTTCTTTTGAAAATTCGTAGATATAGTCCCCAACAACAAACTTACCTTCACAAGGCATACACATCTGCTTTGTGGTCATAAAATACTTGGTATCATCGTCTTTGAATGGCAGAACTGTTGTGATATTTTCAAGCCCGACCATAATTTCCATCGAAACATTAACTTCAACGGGTTTATCCTTGAAAGAGCCTTTAAACCACAAGGTTCTCTCATTTTCTTTTGTATGAAAATCAAATTCAGTTTTACCGATTTTATCCTTAAAACGATTAGGAACATCAATAACGGGTGGTGAAACATGCTTATTTGCTCCAACAAAATACTGAATTGCATCGCAGATAACTTCACCTGTTTTGAGATTCACAAGCTTCGCTGCCACATAACCGCCGATATTGATATTTGCAAAGCTTATTAGCACCTGCATTTCATCGCCCACATGAATGGTATAAAAATCCCATTCTTTACGGCTGATTATGCCCTTTTTAACATACTCTCTGTTATATTCGAAAACATTTCTTCTTGCCCATCCCTTTGCAAGAAGCTTTCCATCAGGCGAAAGAAGAGGGGTTTTTTCTTTGTATTCAATTTGCTTTGATTTTTCTTTCCATTCTGTAAATGGCACATAAGTTCTTTTTAATTCGTTACTCATCTCATCACCCTTTTCTATTGTGAATTTCAGTATATCACAAAATTTCTTACTATACAATAAACTGAAAATTCTTATTTTAAATTGTAAAAAATATATTTACTTTTTAAATCACCTTGATATAATGAACTCGATAAGCAAATAACGCTTTTGTTTTCAAATCCAAGGAGTGAGTGAAAGTGAAATTAACAACAAACAAACCCATTCCGAAACAATACGAAGAAAGCTTTAATCAGCATTTAAAAAACGATGAAGCGCTTTTTATTGTGGTGGGCGACCTTAACCTTAAAGGGCGTTATGCCGAATCTATGATGGTGTTCACGGCTGATAAAATTATAGCCTTTGATGAATGCTATGATAATAGCAGTTTTTCAGTTGATTACGCTGATATTGAAACTGCTCAGGTAAAACGACTTTATGGTAACGCAGTTTTTAAAATCAAGTTAAAAAACGGAAAGAAAAAAATGCTTTTGCGTTTTTCTTATGCAGCAGCTGAGGTTGCAGATGCTGCGGCAGTATTCGTAAACGCCATTAACGAGGGCAAAGATTTAACAGAGGAATTTGAAACTGTTAAATCTGTTTATCATAAGCAACGTTGCTTCTGTCCCAAATGCGGAAGAAAGCTCCCTAATCCCGAAGCTGAATGTATAAATTGTTCAGGCAAAGGTAAGCTTGTTTCAAAATTCGGTAAATATGTTATTCCCGAAAAGAAATCCTTGTTTATCTGTATGCTTCTTTCTGTTGCGGCAACGGGACTTTCTCTTGTTCCGCCATACATAACAAAAATAATGGTGGATGATGTTATTCCAAATAAAAATGCCTCTATGCTTGTAAAGGTTTTAGCGGTCCTTTTAGGAATATATATTCTTCAATATGTAATGAATGGTTTCCGTTCCTATCGTCTGCGCCTTGCAGGTGACAGAATAACTCTTAACCTGAAAAAAGATATTTATGAAAAGGCGCAATATCTGCCTTTGAGCTTTTATGATAAAATTTCAACAGGTTCTGTTATCAACCGAGTAAACTCCGACGCAGGTGTTATTCAGGCTTTCATTATGAAAATAACTCAGGAAGCAGTTGTTCAGGCATTCACTCTTGTTGGCCTTGTTATCATAATGTTTGGTATGAGCTGGAAGCTTGCTTTGTTTTCACTTATTCCCGTACCTGTTGTTGTTATTGCAGGTAGGCTTTTCGGTAAAATAATCGGGCCCAAATATATGCGTCTGTGGAGAAGAAGTGCATCTATTTCAACAGTTCTTGCGAACTCAATTCCCGGTGTTAGAGTAATAAAAGCTTTCACCAATGAAAAGGAAACCATTAATAAATTTGCCCGCTACTGCGATGAATGGTATAAGGAAGATAAAAAGGTTGCCGTTCCTGCAGCAATTTTCCCCTCTGTTATCACTTTCCTTGTAACCTGCGGTTCAATTGTTGTCTGGTTCCTTGGCGGTAATATGGTAATCAACGGAAGCGAGGAAATTTCTCTCGGTCTTCTTGTTTCATTCGTTTCTTATGCAAGTATGTTCTACACTCCCATAAACTTCTTTGCAAATATGAGTGATACATACCAGAACACTCTCGCATCTGCTGAAAAAATCCTTGATATTATTGATGCAGAACCGGAACACAATTTCGGCGAAGGTAACACTCTTCAGAGAATGAACGGCAAAATCGAATTCAAAAATGTAAACTTTGCCTTTGACCGTTCCAAAAAGGTTCTTTCAAATATCAATCTTACCATCGAACCCGGTGATATAGTTGGTATCGTTGGTACAACAGGTTCAGGTAAATCAACCCTCATAAACCTTTTAATGAGATACTATGATGATTACGATGGAGAAATCCTCATTGATGGTGAAAACATTAAAAATGTTGATATGAAATATTATCGCGACTCCATCGGTTATGTTCAGCAAGAACCTCTTATGTTCCGTGACACTATTTTCAATAATATCGCTTTCGGTAGCGGAAGAGTTCATGTCGAGCAGGTTATCCACGCCGCAGAGGTTGCCAATGCCCACGGCTTTATTTCAAAGCTCCCCGATGCCTATGACACTATGCTTGGCGAAAGAGGTGTTGGTCTTTCAGGCGGTGAACGCCAGCGTGTTTCCATCGCCCGTGCAGTTCTTAAAAATCCGAGTATATTGATTTTTGACGAAGCAACTGCCGCAGTTGACTCTGAAACAGAGCATCTTATTCAGGGTGCAATTGAAAGACTTATAAGCGGACGAACCACTCTTATGATTGCTCACAGACTTTCAACTTTAAGGAAAGCCAACAAAATCGTTGTTGTGGATAAAGGTGAAATCATAGAATGCGGCACTCCCGAAGAACTCCTTAAGCAAAAAGGTAAATATTATAAGCTTGTAGAAATTCAATCTATGGGTGAACAGCTTCAGAAGAGAAAAGCAGAAGAGAATTTTGAGTGAGGTGAAGTAAATGCCAAGATATATTGAAGGTCCTGAAGTGCGTCTTACAGAAAACGATAAAATCTTTGTGGATGCTGAGTTTTATTCAGGCGAAAAATTTTACGAGCTTGAGCTCCACCGTATGTTTCCCATAACAGGTTTAACCAAATACATAGCCCTTATGGATTCTGAGGGTAACGAAATTGCAGTCATCCGCGATATCAATGACCTTATGCCCGAATCGAGAGAGGTTGTTGAAAATTGCCTGAGAGAATACTATATGATTCCCCGAATCACAAAGTTCATTAAAATGAGCGAAAGATTCAAAATATGGATGTGGACTGCGGAAACCGACAAAGGCATTTGCACCTTTGAAATCCGCAACCATCTAACAGCAATCAAACCTCTTTATGACGGCAGAGTTCTTATCAAGGATGCAAATGACAACCGCTATGAAATCCCCGACGTCAATCTCCTTGATAAACACAGTAAAAAATTGATATTACCTAAACTTTAAGAAAGGACTTATATATATGAAACTTATAATTGCAATTGTTAATAATGATGACAGCGCTGTTGTTTCTTCTTCACTTACAAAGGAAGGCTTCACCGTTACAAAGCTTTCCACAACAGGCGGATTTTTAATGGTAGGAAACACAACCTTCCTTATTGGTGCAGAGGATGACACTGTTGCAAAAGCTAAAGAAATAATTAAAAATTGTTCTCAGAGAAGAACAAGAACTACCACAACAACAAGCGGTTTCGGAACAGGTCTTCGCGAGGATGACTTTGAGAAAGAAGTTTCCGTAGGCGGTGCAATCGTTTTCACCCTTGATGTTGAAAATGTTGACAAATATTAATTGATCCCAAAAATAAAACAAGGACTGTAAAACTTTCGTTTTACAGTCCTGTTATTTTTATTACGCGTCTGCGTTTTGTTTTTCATTTGCTGCGGTTTGTGCACGCGTACGCTCCAAATCAAGATACATTCTGTCTCTTGTTTTCTGGTCAATATTATAGAAGAACATCGGCACGAGGCTGATAAAATCAAATATCAACTGAGGTCCGAAAGCGGCAATAAACATTTTCCACATTGTATCTTCCGTCTGAACTGCTGTAAGACCTGATTCGAACCCTGCCCACCTTGAAAGGAGCATTGTGTTGATTTTTGTTAAAGCAATTCCTCTGACCTTGTTAATATAACCTGTAAGAAGATTTACAGTTGCTTCAACTCTGTAACCATTCTGCCATTCGCAATAGTCAAGAACTTCGTAGTTGATCTCTTGTTCAATAATTTTCTTTGTTCCGTAAAATACCATTTCAAGACTGGTACCAAACATCATTGCTAATGTCATTGGCAACTTTTTCTTATAGAAGCCGTTGGTTTTTCCGCCGATAAGCCCCACAAGGAAGAAAGTAACCTCTGATGTGATTATTGAGCCTCTTTGGAATAACCACAAGGTTTTAGTTGAAAAGCGTTTTCTGAACTTAGTTGCCCAGGGATAGCTGGCATAAGAAATAGGCATACCCGGAATACCTGCTATGGTAGACATCATATTGAATTTCAGAACACTGTCGTAATAAAGAGATTGAGATGTACCAACATTGATACCATCAACAAAGCCTGATAATGTATAAATCAACAAAGGTTTATTTCTGAAAACAGAGAACATACCTTTAACAACCTGCGGTGGTTTCTCCGATTGAGGAACTCGTTCCTTACTTACAAACACCCACATTACCGCAGGAACAGTTGCAATTACCCACCAGAATGATTTCATTGAGGCAAAAACCTTGGTAAGATTTATATGTATTTTTCCGTTGGCAACAAGGTCGAATAGAATTCCTGCCAACTGTTCGGGGAATCGCCTGAACAAATCACTTGCAAAGCGGGATGTAACCAATAATGCAGTTCGTTCATTTGGATTAGGTGTGAAAACATTATCAATATATCCGCCACCGCCGAAAAATGCACCGACTGTTTCACTGATATATGAAAGAATCATATAGAAAATAAGTCTTTGAGCTGCATCCATGCCCTGCGCATCTGCAATAAGAGGCATAATGCAAGTTGTTATACCAACCAAAATGCTTGGAATAAGCGCTAAATACTGGAACGGCTTGAACTTACCCCAACGGCTTCTCATTTTATCAATAATGACTGCAGAAAGCGGGTCATTAATCAAATCATAAATGCCAAGTGTAACTGCGGCATTACCATGAGCCTCTGCATTAAGACCGAAAATTTTATATAAGAATAATTCCGATGTTGTATCGTATTTACCCAAATTCAATTCTGCAGTAGCAGTTTTGAGTATGTAAACAACTCTTTCCTTTGTGGAACAGAATTTTCTGTTCATATAAGCGGGTAAATCAGTTTCGAGAACATATTCACGAGTCTGGGTTTCAACATTTGGGTTCTTCTCTTCACTCATTGCTTAACCGCCTCCCCGTTTAACTCTGCTTCTTTCTGAAGCTGCATTTCAGTTAATCTGCGATACATTTCCTGACGGATTTCCTCCTGAGGAACTCCATCCTCAATCATTTTGAAATATTCCTCAACGGGTATTCCGCCCACAACGCAATTTTCATATTTAACCTCAATACCCTGTTTGAAAATCGCAATATCAATTCCGAAATTCACTCCAAGAAGAAGGAAATATACAAATGGTGCAATAACAAAATCTATATTGAAATAAGGATTTTCAGGCACAGCTATTAAAAGAACTGTTGCGCCACCGCAAAGCACCAGCATCAAAATATCCAATATGTAGTTTCTTTGTTTTGCATGTTCTCCGCAAGCCATTGTCAGGCAACCAAAGTGCACCAACATTAAAACAACCGACAAAAAAAGTATAAGAAGTGCCGCTGCTAAAAGGATTAATGGTGTTTTTCCGTCCGGGGTATCTAAAAGCCCTAAAATCCCATCAAAATTAAAGCTTTCAAGCATATCTATTAAAGAAAACAATGAGAAAACTCCGTCAAATTCCGCAAATGGTGCTTTAAACTCACCTTTAAGCCAAGGAACAACAATTGCCGCAATAGGAATTAAACTGGTAAAAATACGGGCAATTGCAAGCCTTGACCCTACAAAAGCAGCCTTCATTCTATTAATCTTTTTTTGAAAATGGTAATGCTGAACCTCTGCTTTATCTGCATCCTGCATTAATCGTTCCTGAATATCATAAAGTACGATATTACAATCGCAATGGGGACAATGTTGTTTCCAATCCGTCATTTTTAGATGCTCTCCGCATTTAGGACAATTCGCCATGCAACTCACTCCCTATCCATACAGTTATGTATCTATGATACAGTTTTTTTGAAGTTAAGTCAATATTTTTGGTTATAATGAACAGTTTTTGTTATTTACATTTCTTCCCATCAGAAAAAGCATTTCCGACCTTTTCACCTAACTTAAGATAAGCATTGTGGTAGGGGTCAAAGGTTATGGGTTCAAGCTTCTGAGGGTCAATCAGACCATCCTCACCTAAAACACTTTCATCTGCGCTTATATTCACAATTTCACCAATACATATACCATCTTCATTGAACTTAAGAAGATTGCACTCAACTGTCATAGGAAATTCATTTATGATGGGAGCATTAACAAATTCAGATTTCACTGTTGAAAGCCCTGCTTTTGCCATTTTATCAGGTTCGTTATTTCCTGAAACAACACCAACGAAATCAGCCTCCCACACGTGCTTTGCATCAGCAATACTTACTGTAAAAGCTTTGCTTTCTTTTATGTTTTTAGTTGTTTTATGCCCGTGGGACAAGCATACCATAATCTGTTTGTGTTCATATATACCACCCCAGGCTGCATTCATACAGTTTGGATTTCCGTTTTCATCATAAGCTGCAACAATAAATACGGGCATAGGGTAAACATCACTCTGAGCTCCAAAATTTTTACGCATAAATCTCTCTCCTATTTCACAATTTCATATTGCCAATCAATTATTCCGCCAAACTCTTTAACATTTGTATAACCCAAATCTGCAAGAGCCTGAGATGCAATTTTGCTTCTCCTACCGCTTCGGCAATAAACAAGAATTAATTGGTCTTTGTTTGGAAGCTCCTTTTCTGCTCTTTCCCCTATTTCATATTCGGGAATAAGTCTTGCTCCTTCAATATGACCTTCATTGAATTCTTCTATGGTTCTGGCATCAATAATTATAAAATCAGTTTCGGTGTCCATTAAATGTTTTGCTTCTTCACCCGAAATCTGCTCATAACCAAGTGAATTATTTATAGAAGTTTCTGTTGTATCAACAGTTGTATTTTGAGTTTCTTCCGTATTCATATTCCCCGAACAGCTGCTGAATAAAGTCAATGAAATAATAAGCACAAATATCAATCCTTTTAAGTTTTTCATATTTTCTCCTATTATTTTACCTTAAAATTCATTGGTCTTTCTGTTGTTCCTAAAACTACATTCATTATTTTCGTTACTATAAATTTAATAGGTTTATGATTTTTAATAAACTTTGGTGATAAGGCGTTTTTCAAAATGAATTCAGGAAAGCTTGGTGTTCCTTTAATCTGAATTTTAAGAGTATCACCTGAAAAATCAAAGGTCATATATTGAGTTGAAAGAGTGTTTAAGGGCTTAACAACTGCATTGATTTTACCTTTTTCGCTATAAGCATATGCCCATATTTTATAAGAGTAGCCTTTAATCTGACATTCGCTCATTCGGGGTTCTCCATTAAGACCGCAGTTGATTACAACCTCATCCCCCTCTTCTTTCCATTTAACAGTAAAAACATCTTCTGCTAACTCAAAAGAAACCTCGTTGAAATTGGTTTTTGGTCTTTTGGCAAAGCTTGAGGTCAATGAACGAGGAATAACACTTGCAGGGAACATAAGGTTTGCAAGTTTATCGGAAAATTTTGTCATATAGAAAGTTTTTCCTGTGGGCACATTGAGTTTTTCCTCACATTTTTTAACCTTTAATTTGCGATTTTCAAGATATTCTTTGAGGTTTTCGTCCCATTCTTCTGTACTTTCATTTTCAAAAGCCTTAGCGAGAACATTTATTATTGCTCTTTCGTTTCCGCCCTCGTCAATGCAGGAATTCATTGTGGCAACAACTGCATTATACTGAGGTATATAACAAATAATCTGCCCGAACATACCCGTCATACTGAAAATGCCATTCTCAATCCAGAAAAGATAGCCGTAACCTGCCTCTTTCCCCTTACGATTGAAATCAACTTGTATTTTTGTGGCTTCCTTTGTCCAGAATTCAGGAATTATCTGTTCGCCGTTATATTTACCGCCATCTGCATAGCATTGGCAAATTTTTGCAAGGTCACGGAGTTTAAGATAACAACCTGTGCCACCTATGCATTCACCAATTTCATTAGTTTCCCAATGGGGAATATCAATACCGAGAGGTTTAAAAAGTCGTGGTGTTAAGTATTCAACAAGATTCTGACCCGAAAATTTATGTACCAATGCCGCAACAACATGAGCATCGTTATTGCTGTATAAAAAGCCTTTTTCTTTTCTGAAGGGGGCTTTCATAAACATTTCCATATAATTGCCCGTCATATCCTGCAAAAAGCTAAACTGCTTATTACTGCTCATTGTGAGAACGGAACGTACAGTAAGATTCTCCCATTCATCACCTTTACAAGCCTCATATTCAGGAAATAAATCAATTATTTTATCGTCAAGAGAAAAAAGTCCCTCATCAATAGCAAAACCTGCCGCAGTTGAAACAACAGATTTTGTAACAGAAAAAAGTGTATGTGGCATATCAGCAGAATAAGGATAGTTGTACTCCTCAAAAATGGTTTCTCCCTTCTGCATTATTATAAGACCGTGGTTTTCAACACCGCAGTTTTCAAGTTCTTTATAATACTTAAGTAAGTATTCCGATGAAAGCTTTGATTTAGTAAGCATAAGAACACCTCAGATATTTAATATATCTATTATACTCTATAAAAAATCATAATTCAACAAAAAGAAAAATCCTTGAAAGCACAACATACTTTCAAGGAAAATTTTTCAATTATTTTATTGTTTCGCTGTTATTGAGAACCGATGTGCTGTATAAAAATAAAACATCCTGTGAATTGAATTCAATGTAATTCTCCAATAAATTCGGATGAATATAACGAATATCAACAAGGGTGATTTTCTTATAGCCTTCAACTAAAAGCGGTGCAATTGAACTGCCGAAAGAATCTCTGAAAATTATCAATTCTTTATCAGCTTTTGCATTGGGATTTTCAATGGTCACCAAGGAAAGCGGTCCGCCTAAAAACATTTCATAAGGATCTTTACCCTTCCCTTTTTCCATATCATAAACAGATATTTCTTTATTGTTCTGGTAATCAAACACCTTGCAATTTTCTAAAACATCATTTGTAAGGTGTTTTATTTTTTCTGCTTCAAGGGGTAAAGCAGATTGACCGTAATAAACTCCGTAAAAATCATTTTCAAGTGTTTTTATATCATATTCAGCCTTAACATCAACGCCCATTTCATTACCGAGCTTTTCAGCAACATCAAGGATTTTTTCCTCTCGCCAATGGGTATCGGTTCTATAATAATCTGAAATTTCAAGCTCATTTGTTATATCAATATATTTAAGAAAATCGGTATTTTCTCTTAATAAAGAAATCATTTTCTCATAATCAACAGAAAGATATCCGTTTTCTTCTGCAAGGAAATAGTTTTTATCGGGAATTATTGAAAGATAGTTTTTTGTATCTGTATTTTTAAGATAGTTTTCATAAACATACTGAAATCTTTCCCCCGCTCTTTTCACAGAAGACTCATTCAAGGGGTACTCAAGCTTACTTGCATATCCGTCAACAACATAAATATCATTGTTTGCACTCTGATTAAAAACATTAAGCGCTACAAGCGCCTTCAGAGTTCTGAACTTATCTCTCAAGGGAAATTGGTCAAGAGTATAATTTTCAAAATTACTCATAAAATCCCCCGAAGTTATCGTCTTAAAGCTTAATTCAGGGAATTGTGCTAATTTTCTACGTTCACTTAAGGAAAAATCATCCGCAGGCTTCAACCAAGCAAATATTGAAACGCTCAGAAAGAAAGCAACCATAACAAAGGTTATGACTATATTTTTAGTTTTCTTTGTCATAGCTACCTCCTAAAATCTGAAATACAAGAACGGATTAAATGACCCATCTACAAGGAAAGCTGTCATTATCGCCAAAAGAACTACAAGTCCTACGGGCTCTAAAATCCAAATAAATTTTGATATTTTGCTATTTTCAAATATCTTTTCAAAGAGTCTTTTTACAATTGGCGTTGCACCTATTATACCCATAACAAGAGTTACTGCAAAGCTCTTTAGATAATAGAAAAATTCGGTTGAAACCAATGGCGTATTTCCTGCACCGAACATACCACCGATATAGGAAAATGCTTCCTTCATATCTGTTGCATTGAAAATAACGAAGCTTATTCCCACCGCAACAAAGGTATAAATTCTGCTTAAAACCCTGGTTTTATTAAGATACTTTAAAAGGAAAACCTTTTCTATAATGAGAAGAACCGCAAAGAACAAGCCCCATATTATAAAATTCCAAGCAGCACCATGCCAGAAGCCTGTTAAAAACCATACAACAAAAATATTAAAGAACCATCTGGGCTTTGAAACTCTATTACCACCTAATGGAATATAAACATAATCCCTGAACCAAGTCCCCAAGGACATATGCCATCTTCTCCAGAATTCAGTCGCACTTCGGGAAATATAGGGGTAATTGAAGTTTTCTGAAAACTTAAATCCGAATATTCTTCCCAGGCCTATTGCCATATCGGAATAACCCGAGAAATCAAAATATACATGAAGTCCGAAAGCTACTGCATAGAGCCAATAGAAAAGAATTGATTTATCATCAGATGCTTTAAAAACATCGCAAAGCTCACCCAAGGAATTGGCAATAAGAATTTTTTTGCCAAGTCCTATAACAAATCTTCTGATTCCTTTTGAGAAATTCTCAAAGGAGTGGGTTCTTTCCTTTAATTGAGCCTCAATATCTGAATATCTTACAATAGGTCCTGCGATAAGCTGGGGAAACATTGTAATATAGGTTGCAAGATTTATAATATTTTTCTGCGCCTTGACATTATTTCGATAAACATCAATTGTATAGCTTAAAATCTGAAAAGTGTAAAAACTGATACCGATAGGAAGAGCAATTCTCAGAAGTGATATAGACAAGCCCGTAACCGCATTAAAGTTTTCAATAAAGAAATCCGCATATTTAAAATAAGCAAGGAAGCCTAGATTAACCGCAACAGATATTCCGAGAAAAAGCTTTGATGTTTTTTTCTGAGAGAAAGCCTCAATCAGAATACCGGAAAAATACCCGATTACGATTGAGGCTATCATAAGAATTACATATTTCGGCTCGCCCCAACCATAAAAAACAAGGCTTGATAACATCAATACCGTGTTTTTAAATTTCTTTGGTGCGATAAAATAAAGTATCAGTACACTTGGCAGAAAATAATAAAGAAAAGGAATACTTGAAAAAAGCATATTAATCCTCTTTCTGCTTTGTGCTTAAAATTAATTGATATTAATCAATTATGCGAGAGATTCTTCAACATTAAGAGTTGCGCTTTCGCCATAAACTGTTGCAAGCTTTGTTTTAAAGCTCTCGATTGCGTCTGCATTACCGAATGCAGCAACAACATATTCATCAGCAACTGTGTAGATAATAAGAGTATCGGGGAAACCGCACATCCACTGAGTGCTCTTGATGCTGTCCTTAAGAGAATCAACAAGAGGTGTTGCGTTAGCTGCATCTGCAAGGTGGTATGCAGCAGCGGTGAATGTATTTGCATTCATAGCATGTGTAATTGTAGCAGCTTTATCAACAAGCTTAAGTGAATCTTCTGTAATGTGAAGAGTTGCAACTGCATTTTCAACATCAGAAATATTAAATTCACCTGCACCATTATCAACAGGAGCACTGAAATCGCCGCCCATAACAGGGAACTGTTCATCTTCTGCAAAAGTTGACCAAACGCCATCGAGAAGAGCTACGGGAGATTCGATTGTTACCTTGTTTGCATCATCCTGGGGAGCTGCGCCACAAGCTGCAAGAGCTACTACCATTACTACAGCTAAAGCTGCACATAAAATTCTTTTTTTCATCGTTAAAACTCCTTTAAAATTATTTTTTCCTTATGTTATTCTGTTCTGTTATTTCGTCAAAATCAATTTCGAAGGTATCTTTGTTAAAAGCATTTGAAATCTCTATTTCAGCCTTGTTTGCTTTTTCTTTTTCAACAACCCACTGAATTGATACCTGACCCTTAACAGCACAAGCTTCACCAACAGAAATCACCTCGCCTGTTTTTTTATCAAAAACACTAAGTTCTCCCTGCGAAGCTTTTATTTCCGACTCGAAAAAAGCATTTGTTTCAAGATTGATAACAACCACATTATCTGAAACGCTTCTTTCGGAAGCAAGACCGACGCCATATCCGCCAAGACTTACAGAATTTTCAGAAACAATTTCTCCATTTGTATAAAGCTTTATTTCTGCAGACCCTGTTCCGACAAATACCGCTCCAAAAATAACAAGAACAATACATGCAGCAATTAAAGAAAGCTGTCTATACAATGAACTTGATTTTTTCGCTTCTTTTCCTTGCTCATATGTTTCCATTACACGCTTTTTAAGGTCTTCTGATGGTGTAATGCTCCGATATTTTGCAATATCCTCCTTGTTAAACACGGTCAATCCTCCTTTTCCATCAGATTTTTCAGCAAATCTCTGCCTCGGGAAAGCCTCATTTTAACTGCCGAAACGGAAAGACCCAACATAAATGAAACCTCATCAATTGAATAGCCTTCAAGATAGTGAAGAATTATAACACTCTTGTATCTGTCGGAAAGCCTCACAACAGCTTCAAGAACACCGTTTTCTTCAGCTTCGTCTGTTTTCAAATGATGAACCTCATCAAGAGATAAATGTGTGCGATATTTCTTCTTTCTCAACAAATCACGGCAATGGTTTACCGTAACCTTTACAAACCAAGCCTCCTCATGTTCTTTATCTTTAAACTGACGAGGCTGTGAAATGTATTTTGCAAAAACATCATGAACTGCATCCTCTGCATCGTGAGCACTTTGCAAATGAGAAATCGAGAGTCTGTATAACAGTCCTGAATATCTGTCATAAATTATCTCAAAATCAGATTTTTCGTTCCGGGACAAGTTCAAACTTTTCCCTCCCTTGCTATGTAAACGTTTCAAATTATGAAAAAGTCACATTTATTTTTAATTTTTTTGTTTTTTCTCAATATAACATATTTTTTCGCTGATTTAAAGCAAAATGTAATAATAAAACCACTAATTTATAAAATACTAATCTTAAGTTGGCGAGAATAATCCGAAATAGCCTGAAAGCGTTCTTTTTCAAGTCTTTTCGGCGCTTCGCCCTTGAAAGGTCGACGGATTCACGAGTATTTTAACAATAGATTGGCGAAAATCCGCGTTCAAAAAACTGTTTCGGATTATTCTCGCCAACTTAAAAGAAGACATCTTTTCAGGAGGTATATTATGAATAATCAAAACAATGTAAAAAACACTCTTGACCAGATTCCCAAGGCTGATAAAAACGCCAAAAGTATTACAGGACTTGTCAAAGAAAGTGGTAAAATTACAGGCTATAAGCTGTCCGATGACACTGTTGTTTCAAAACAGCAAGGAGTCAATATGGCAAAAAGAGGACAAATTTCAGGAGTTGGTATTGCTCACAGAGGTGACACTGAATATCTGAAAACCGTTCCAAACGGTAGCGAAAATGATAATCTTGGAAATCTTCCATCTATTTCCCCCGAGGAATGAAAACTCCCGAAAGAGCTGATCTCTTTCGGGAAATTTTTTATAAATCTATTTCAATACCCACGGGACAATGGTCGCTACCCATAATCTCATTTAAAATAAAGCTGTCTTTAACCTTATCTAAAATTCTGTCAGAAACAACAAAATAATCTATACGCCAACCTACATTTTTTGCTCTTGCCCCGTACATATAACTCCACCAGGAATACTTCACTTCTTCGGGGTAAAGGCTACGGAATGTATCTGTAAAGCCTGCTTCAAGAAGCTCTGTAAACTTTCCTCTTTCTTCATCGGAAAAGCCCGCACTAAAATGATTGGTTTTGGGATTCTTAAGGTCTATTTCCTCGTGAGCCACATTAAGATCTCCGCAATAAATCACGGGTTTCTTGTTATCGAGAGATTTCATATATTCTCTTAAAGCATCCTCCCATTCCATTCGGTAAGAAAGTCTTGCAAGCTCTCTCTGAGCATTGGGAGTATAAACACAAAGCAGATAAAAATCTTCGTATTCAAGAGTAATTGCTCTGCCTTCGTGGTCATGCTTTTCAATACCAAGACCATAACTGACGCTTAAAGGCTCTTTTTTAGCAAAAATTGCTGTACCTGAATAACCTTTTTTCTCTGCACTGTACCAATACTGGTGATAATCAGGTGTTTCGAACTCTGCCTGACCCGGTTGCATTTTAGTTTCCTGAATGCAGAAAAAATCCGCATCAACATCTTTAAAAAATTCTTCAAAGCCTTTTGTTAAACACGCTCTGAAGCCATTAACATTCCAAGATATAAATTTCATATTTTTTCTCCTGCGAGCATATTTATTGTTTTTTTAATTATAGCATTATTTTTTTCCCATATCAACCATATAAAAAGCAATAAATCCATTGCAATTTATTCTAAAAATGGTAGAATATATACAGTTCTTTTTGAAAGAAGGGATTTTTTGTGATAACAAAAGCAGAATGGAAAAATATAAGAGGCTCACAGCCTCAGCCCGACCAGATTATGCTCTCTATAAAAGGTGATGCATCCCGTTCAATGACAGTTCGTTGGAGAACTGATATAAGCATTAACGAGGGCTTTGCTCTTTACAGAGCAAAAGGCACAGAAGAATGGATGAAGGCAGATGCTCTCAAGCATCCCTTTACAACAGATATGGATGAAAACAATTTCTTCTTTGCAGATATGACAAATCTCAATCCTGCAACCGAATATGAATACACCTGCGGTAACGAAGAAATCAGAAGTGAAGCTTATTCATTCAAAACCGCTGACGAAAATGCAGAAAAATTTTCCTTCGTATGCCTTTCTGATATTCAGGCAGGTGACGCTATGCCCCCTGCAGATTATTCTGTTCTTCGCGAAACCTTAACAAAATTCCTTAATGAGCATCCCGAATGTGAATTCATTTTAACTGCAGGCGATAACACAAACTGCGGTCAGACTGATATTCAATGGACTGGTATGTTTGAAGGTCTTAAGGGTATCTGCGAAAGATTACCAGTAATGTTCTGTATGGGTAACCATGACGATATGGGCTTCAGCAGTTATTTTACAAAAGAAGATAAATATTATTCCGAATACGCAACATACTTTACAAATCAGCTCTGGGGAAGCTACGAGCATAATGGTCCCGTTAAAAGACCTATCACAAACCATGCTTTTGATTATGGTAATGTTCATTTCTCAATTATCGGTACTAGCGGTTACGAGGAAATGAACGATTGGCTTATTGAGCAGGCAGATAAAACCGACAAAAAATGGAAATTTGCCGTTCACCATTTCCCCATTTGCTTTGCCGGACCGGGTATTGAAATTGACGACTCATACCCATCTCTTCGTGATGGTATGGATAAATATGATATCGTTTTCTCAGGTCACGAGCATTCCTTTGCTCGGTCATACCCAAAAAGAAGCGAGGGTCTCTTCACAAATCCCTCACAGGGTACTGTTCACTATAACTTAGGCTCAAGCCATCGCAATCCTCCCGGAACAAGAGTTGTTCCAAAGGTATGGAATGCTAAAACCTATTGCCACGAGGAAGAGCTTTCAATGTTCTCAATTGTTGATATTGACGGTGGCAAATGCACTCTCACAGCCTATGTTGAGGATAACAGAATTATCGATATTGCAACAATAGATAAGGACAAGGACCTTATTACACCCGTTGACCCTGCACCTGTTTACAATCAGACCCGTCTTAAATTCAAGGGCTATGATTTAGGTCTTTGCGTAAGAGAAACTCTTCCTCAGAATGTGGACGGCAACTGGTACATCCCCATTGGTCAGATTATCAGCTTCATCGGTGGCGATGTAGAAAGAACAAAGGGTAAAATCAAAATCGGTGTATATGGCAGAACCGCTGAATTTACAGAAAACTCTGCAACTGTTATTACCGATAGCGGTGAATATGAAATGGAAGCACCGTGCCTCAGGCTCAACAAGGGTCAGCTTTATGCACCTATGTACGGTTTCTGCAAACACATCCGTATGACACCCTATTATTATGAATACAATAATTTCATAGATATTCTTTCTAATACAGAGCATGTGCCGATTCCTGTTCAGCCATAATATTAAAGCATCCCGAGAAAAACCGGGATGCTTTATTTATAATTTCATATTAAGCTTTCTACTGGTTGCCTTAATACTGAAATAGACTATTGACCAGACAGTAAGATACACCGCAACGAAAATGCCTATGAAAATCAATATAACTCTGTAATCAAAGGGAATCCATGAATTTAAAAGGTAACAAGAAGTATACGCAACAAAAAGGGTTGAAAAATGACAAAGAAGTGATTTCATCAAAGACCAATTTTCAATCTGATTAAAAACAGTTGCCCCTGCTTGTAGAAATGCAAGAATATAGGTTGAAAGAATTGCGCTGAAAACCTCTGTTCCGTTCAAGAAAAAAGATGGTGATGTTTTTGAAACAACAAAATAAATTATTCCTACAACAAGCGGACCAAAACCACCAAACATCAAACCTCTGCGGAAAAATTCTTTTAAATATTTATTCATTAAAAACCAAACCTTTCTTTAACAATTTTTAATTGTCGGCGTGAAACATAATCCTTATAGCCGTTTTTAAATTCAACTGAAAGTGAGCCACCAAATGAAGCATTAAACCTTTGAATTTTTTTGACGTTTCCTATGCAGGATTGATTCAGCTTAACAAAATTTCGAGGTAGCTTTTCTTCAAGCTGATAAAGTCTTAATTTAATTTTAAATCGTTCTTTTTCGGTTAAGGCATAAATCTTATTTTCTTCGCAAATGAAACAGAAAATTTCTGACAAATCAAGTTTAACAGTTTCTTGTTCCTTATAACCTGTAATCTCAATCTCCTGAGAATTAACAAGGCTTTCTATCTGCTCTACTAAAGAATTTCTTTGGTGAGAATAAATAACAACCTCCTCTTCGTGGTTTTTATCAATAAAAACTTTGCATTTCATTGGAATTCCTCCTTGCAAAAACATATTATCAAATAACTCTTAAAAAATTCAATAGAATTTAACCATTCGGTATTTTTATCAAACCAAACGGCAAAAACTGCCGCCAATCTTTCGATTGACAGCAGTTTCCTTTTTATTTCTTGATAAAAATATTAATTATTTCTGCAGTTTTCTGAATTTGCTCTTCATTTGTGATAGTTGGTTCTCCATCGCCATACTGAGCCCCATACATTCCGAAATATGCGTGGCAACCGCCATCGATTATTTCTTCCGAAAAGTCTTTCGGCAGGTTGATTTTATTTTCATCATATTTTTCTTTATTCATGACCTTATCTTCGCTACCGAAAACGGATAAAACTTTAATATTTACTTTTGATAAATCCGCTGTGGAATATGAACCTAAAAGCACAAGACCTTTAAAATCACTGATGTTTTCAGAAAGATAGCTTGCCGCCATTGAGCCGCCCAAGGAATGACCACCAATATACCAGCTTTCTGTTTCAGGAAGCATTTCCTTTATACCCTCAGCACCATTAACATCCAATACCGCAAGGTTAAAAGGCATTTTCAAAAGCACACACATTATGTCTTTTTTTGCAAGCTCTTCCATTAAGGGAATATATGCAGTATATTCTACTTTACCACCTGGGTAAAAAATGAAGCCCGCTTTTATATTATCGGGTTTGAAAACTATTGTTTCATCATCGAGAATTTCTCTTTCGATTTTTCCACTACTTGAAAAAGCAGATATAGCACCTAAATCAGCTCTGTAATAATCATTAACATAAAAAGCACAAGCCCCGAACAACAATGCGAAAACAACAATTATTGCTATAAGTCTTTTTAAAATTTTCTTCTTTTTATTTTCTTCCTTTTTCATAATGCACCCTTTGAAATTTTTATATAACAGCATTTTAACATAAGTAAAATAAAATGCAATGCCTATAAAAGCATTGCATTAAATTACATATAAATATATAATGATTTTGGTGATTATATGACTATCAACAAAGATTTGGAAAATTACATAAAAAATGAAATTCTTCCTCAATATGAGAAAAATGACAACGGTCATTCTTTAGAGCATATTGATTATGTTCTGAAAAGGTGCTTCAAATTCGCAGAGCAATTCCAGAACATTGATTTCAATATGCTTTATACTATCGCAACCTTCCACGATATTGCTCACCATATTGATAAGAAAAATCACGAAAAGCTTTCAGCAGAGATTTTCTATAATAACGAAAAAATTAAAGAGTTTTTCTCCAATGAAGAACGAATTATGATAAAAGAAGCCATTGAAGACCACAGAGCATCTTCAGCTTCTTCTCCCCGAAGTGATTACGGGAAAATAATTTCTTCCGCTGACCGCTCAACTGATATTGAGGATTTTCTCCGCCGAACTCACGCTTATACATTGAAGCATTTCCCAGATTGCACAAAGGAAGAAATGCTAAAAAGAGCATACGAGCATACCGAACAGAAATACGGCAAAAGTGGTTATGCGAAGCATTATGTTAAAGACGAAGAATACGAAACTTTCAGAGAAGAAATAAATCTGCTTTTGCAGGATTCGGAGAAATTCAAAATTAAATATTATAAGGTTAATAATCTTTAATTTTGTTGTCTTTTCTGCATTCTCAACCAATTGAAAAAGCTATATAAATCATTAAAAAGGAACACAACAAAACATATAATAACCGAAATATATGATATATCTTCCTTTGTTGCCAATACCCATAAAACGATTAAAACAATATCATTAGTGGCATAAGCAAGGGCAAAAAACGGGCTTCTTTTATATGTAAGAAAAGCAGCAACAAAACTTGTAGTAACAGAAAAAGTGCTGGGCAAAAGATTTGCTGTATTAAAATACTTTAATATAAAGTAAAGCACAATTGTTACCGCTAAGGTTAAAACAATCATTAAATAAATATCCTTCTTTTTTAGTTTATCAACCTTAACTTCGGATTTATTGTCTTTATAAGGATTTTTAAGCCAGGAAACAAGCGAAAAAACCGACATCGGCAAGGTCATACCCACATAGGTAATCATTTCACCATAATAAGAAAAGGAAAAAGATATAATGCCATAAATAGTGCTGAAAATTATCATTAAAATCTGTCCGAAAGGATTTCCTTTTGCACAGAATATCAATGATGTTACGCCTATTAAAGAAGCGCAAAGAGTCATATAATTTTCTTTATCAAAAACAAGAAAAGAAATTATAATTGACAGAACAGAAAAGCTCCACAATACAATCTCAAATTTAGAAAAATAGTTAATTAAACCTTTTATTCTTCCCATATTTACTCCTAAAAAACAAGCATTCGCATACACATCTTCAAAGACCTAACGATGTGTAAACGAATGCTTTTATTTTAACATAAACATTCACTACCCGGTGGCAGTACTATTTTTTGTAAAGTATATCATACAAAACCTTGATTTTCAATATTTTATTTTAAAATATCAGTGCCTTGCCGTTGGTGTAATAATCCCACAAGCAATTTTCTCTCCCGAATTTCCTGCAGGTTGAGATGTAAAATCATCGGGCTTACTGTGTATTATAATAGCTCTGCCTAAAACCTCTTTAACAGTAAACCTATTTGTTAAAAAGGCAGAAAACGCCTTACCATTCACACCGAATAAGGGTGGCAAATCCCCTGCGTGGTATGGGTGGGGGCAGTTATCGGGGTTAAAATGTCCGTCTGCATCGGCAAATGGGTCATTTTTATTACCCGAACATTCCTCGCCCTTATGAATATGGAAAGCAAAAATCGGGCTTTCACAATCCCCTCTACCCTTGGGTAAATCCCAAATATCAGCCCTCACCATTACGGCGTTTTTTAGTTGATAAAAAAGAACTCTACCTTTTATTTTAGGAAAATCGGGACTGCCGTTAATAAAAGCTACCGCATCTGCCCGTCTTTTAAAGACAGAAAAATATTCATTTAATCTATCCATAACATCACACTCCATTAAACTAATATATGTAATTAGTATAAAAGTGTTAATTCCAATTTTTCTTGTAAGAGCTGATGTTGTGTGATATAATTTTTTCAGTTCATTCTGAAAGGTGATTTTATGCAAGATATATTTTGTAAACTCAAATTAACAAGTGTTGCCTCTTCCCTTTGCAACGCTTTAGGAGTTGAGAAGCCAAATCAGGCAAATGAGCCCTTGGATGCTTTGGTTAAGCTTTGTGAGGGTAAAAATATTGACAGAGTTCTGATGTATAACCCTGATGCAATTGCACTCTGGATTTTTGAAAAATATGCAGACCTTTTCACACCGGTTATGCTTAATACCAATATAACCCTACCTCTTGAATGTGTTATGCCTTCTGTTACTCCCGTTTGCTTCGGAACAATGTACACAGGTGCATCCCCCGAAATCCACGGAATACAAGCCTATGTTAAACCCGTTATCAAAACCGATTCAGTTTTTGATGCTCTTATCAGAGCAGGTAAAAAGCCCTGCATTGTTTCAACAGGTAACGACAGTATGTCAAAAATATATTTAGAAAGAGATATGGATTATTTCATTGTTGAAACTCCCGATGAAGCAAATGAAAAAGCAATTGAATTAATTAAAGAAGATAAATATGACTTTATTGCCGTTTATAACGGAAACTATGACGGCACAATGCACCGCTATGGTCCCGAAAGTGAAGAATCAATCGGAGCATTAAAGCATAATATAAACGCCTTTGAAACTCTCGCCAATGCAGTAAAGGAAAATTGGAAGAACCATAAAACTCTCATTGGCTTTGCCCCCGACCACGGTTGCCACGAAATTGACGGCGGTTGCGGTAGCCACGGACTTTATATGCCCGAAGATATGAATATAGTCCATTTTTATGGGGTTATATAAAACTATATAAATAAAAACAGTTCCCGAGGGGCAAAAACCTCTCGGGAACATACTTTTTTAATCAAACAACAGATTCAGTATATCATAGTTTTTAACCTTTGTCAATAATTTAACAAAAGTTTTGTTGTTCAATATAACAAAATCTGCGTTTTAAATAAAGAAAAACTGTGAACTTTATACAAAATTACATATTGCAAAACCCAAATTTCCATGCTATTATATAGACAAAGAAAGGGTGAGTCCAATGTACAAGTAAAAACCAAAAACTAAAATGAAAGTGTGGTTCCGATGTACAAATAAAAACCTAATCTTACAAAAAATTCAGTAAGAAAGGAATGAGTCCGGTGTTCATGTAAAGGCCTACGGTTCGGGAAAATAGAGTACACAGGAAAAGAACCGAAAGACTAAAAGCTTCATAAAATGAAAATTATTTCAAGCAAAAGGGTTTCTCACTTACGAGAATGAATATAGATTCGAATATAAAAAAGTGTGTTGGAAATAGAGTTCGTAGAAAGTGAAGTCAGAGGTCTTAATCAATGAAAGAGAGGTACACAAAAAGATGTTAGATATTAAAATAGAACAGAAATAACCCTTGACTGTGATGTGACGAGAAAGCATCGGTCAAGGGTTATTTCGATTTTATAGCTATTTTTGTTTTTTCACTGCTTTAGGCAGTGTTTTTTTATTGCCCTTTTCGGTTATTTATGATATATTGATTTTATAATACAGTACCAAAGGAGTGCGTTGTATGAAAGCAAAAATCACCCTCGCAAAGGAATTCCGCATAGGAGAAATTGATAAGAGAATTTACGGCTCATTTATCGAGCATCTTGGCAGAGCGGTTTACGGCGGTATTTATGAGCCCGACCACCCTACTGCCGATGAAAACGGCTTCCGTCAGGATGTTATTGATTTAGTTAAAAAACTTAATGTTCCTGTTGTACGATATCCCGGTGGTAACTTCGTTTCGGGCTATAATTGGGAAGATGGTGTGGGTCCTGTTGAAAACCGCCCCAAAAGGCTTGATTTGGCTTGGGGCACAACTGAACCTAATCTTTTTGGTACAAATGAATTTTTAAATTGGTGCAAAAAGGCAAACGCGGAATGTATGATGGCGGTAAACCTTGGCACAAGAGGTCCTGAGGAAGCAAGAAACATTGTTGAATACTGCAACCATAAATCAGGCTCATATTGGTCAGATTTAAGAATTTCCCACGGAGTAAAAGAACCCCATAACATTAAGCTTTGGTGCTTGGGTAACGAAATGGACGGGGGTTGGCAGATGGGTGCTAAAACCGCTACAGAATACGGCAGAGTTGCACTTGAAGCTTCAAAAATGATGAAATGGACCGACCCCTCCATTGAAACTGTTCTCTGCGGTTCTTCAAGCATATATTCTCCCACATTTGGTAAGTGGGAAGTTGAAAGCCTTGATATTGCTTATGACAGTATCGATTATATTTCGCTTCATCAATACTACGGAAACCAAGAGGATGATACTCCTAGTTTCCTTGCAAAAAGCTTACAGCTTGATGATTTCATTTATTCGGTTATCTGCGCTTGTGACTATGTTAAAGCAAAACGCCGTTCAAAGAAGAAAATCAACCTTTCCTTTGACGAATGGAATGTATGGTATCATTCTCACAATCGACCCTTTGATAAATGGAGCGTTGCTCCTCCCCTTCTTGAAGACATTTATAATTTTGAAGATGCTCTTCTTGTTGGCTCAATGCTTATAACTCTTCTTCGCCATTGTGACAGAATCAAAATCGCTTGTCTTGCACAGCTTGTTAATGTTATTGCTCCCATTTTCACTCAGACAGGTGGCGGAGTATTCGAGCAGACTATATTCTTCCCCTTTATGCACCTTTCAAATTACGGAAGAGGCTCCGCTCTCCTTCCCCTTATTGACTGCGAGAAATATGACTGCAAACAGTTTACTGATGTTCCTTACATTGAATCTATTGCAACCTTTGATGAAGAAAAGGAAGAAATGACAATTTTCTGTGTTAACAAAAACCTTGAAGAAAGCATTGTTTTAGATGTTAATCTTATGGATTTTGACGGCTACAAGCCCTTTGAATTCATTTCAATGGACGGACACGCTAAAAACGAGGAAAACACATTCAACAATATAGCAGTTAAACCTCACAATAATCCTCTTCCCGAAATTGATAATTCCATTCTTACTGCAGAACTTAAGCCATTCAGTTGGAATGTTATCAGATTAAAGAAAGCATAAAAGGAGGATACGAATTCTTATGAAAGTTAAAGAAATGACTCCTGAAAAGCTTCAGAAAAAAGCCTTAAAGAAGCAAAAAGAAATCGCAAAATGGGAACGTGAAAAAGCGAGACCTAAAAGAAATTATTATTTTGCATATCTTGTTTTTATTATCACCCTCATTTATGCTACCGATGAAATCGCATCTCAAATCGGTACTTTAATGAAAACGGAAATTGCAAACGACCTTTTTGCAAAATTCGGTCAGAGCTCCGTTGCACTTCTTGATATTCTTTCGATTCTTGTTGTGCCTTTCCAGGCTTTAGGTCTTCTTTACAGACCCTTTGCAGACCGCTTGGGCAGAAAAAAATTCCTTATTATAAACACATTTGGAATGAGCTTTGCTATGCTCGTTATTTTCCTTTCAAACAACATTTTCCTTTATTTTATCGGTGCAGTTCTTGTTCAGTTCTTCATTCCTCATGATATGCACGTGGTTTATATTATGGAAAGCGCACCCTCAAAACACAGAGCAAGAGTTTACAGTACAATTAAATTCTTTGCCAATATGAGCGTTATGCTTGTTCCCGTTTTAAGAAGAATGCTTATGGCAGAAGCATCAGAGTGGAGAAATGTTTATCTTATTCCCGCAATTGTTGGTCTTGTTACAAGCTTTATTGCAATTATGTTTGCAAGAGAAACAGATGCTTTCATTGATTCTCGTCTTAAACATCTTCGCAAAACTGACGAGGAGCTTCTTCAGGAAAAGCTTGAAAAGAAAACCAATGATGCTCAGGGTGGTCTTATTCCTGCATTCAAGTTTGCTATGAAGCACAAGCAGCTTCGTTGGCTTTTCATTACCGCAACTCTCGCAAACTTCGGCTTTATCGGTTCAATTAACTATCAGGTTATTATGTCCTATGGCTATGCAGAAAGTATGTATGGCAAATTCACAGAAGAGATAATGGACCTAGTAAGCGTTGGTCCTGTTACAACTGCACTTTTCCTTTTCCCCGTTGGCTGCTCTCTCGCTCAGGTTATAATGGGCTTCATTTGTGACTCAAAGGGCAGAAAAGCTGCAGCACTTGTTACTGCCTTTGACTGTTTAGTTTGCTTTATAGGTTTCTGGTTAGGTGCAAAATACAACTGGAGTCCTGCAATTGTTGGTCTTCTCTGCGGTGGCTTTGTTGGTAGCTTCTATTCCACAAACGATGTTCTTATTATGATGATTGGTGAATCCTCACCAACAAACCTTCGTTCCTCAACAATGGCTGCAGAATTTTTACCCGTTGGTATGGGTGTCGGTCTTTCATATATGATAAGCCTTCCTCTTGCAGCAGTTTTAGGAAATCAATATATGGGCATTATTTCAATCTGCCTTCTTGTTCCAGGCTTTATCGCCGCTCTCGTTACACTCGCTAAGAAAACTGCCGACACCAAGGGCATTGACCTTGATACAGTGACAGGGTTGGAGTGGGACTAACTAAAATGCAAAGTGCAAAACGCAAAATGCAAAGTATATAATGTATATAGATACACTCTTTGTAAGTTTTTTCTTGCAAAGAGTGTATTTTGTTTTTATTTGGAAATTATATTTTTGAGGTGAATATAAATGGCTAAAAAAGGAATGGCGCGTCCACAACGAACTCACACAAAGGAAAGGAATGTTGTTCCCCCTGTGCCCGAAATTAAAGGTGCAGTCAATTCATTGAATGAAAAAACTATCCCCAATATTTCAGGCACACAAGTACCTACACAAAAAATTTTCCGTTCAGCATCCCTTATGGAAGAGAAACCTATTTCCGAAGCTTATCGCGAAATTGACACAGACCTTGGCAGAGATAATATAGAAAATGATATTACTGCCGCAGATTTACAGGACACATAATTATGGAATCTATCTGGCAAAAAACGGCAGAATTACCATCTTTCCCTATCCTCGAAAAAGATATTAAAACCGATGTTCTTATTGTGGGTGGCGGACTTGCAGGCATTCTCACTGCCTATAAATTAAAAGAAAAGGGCGTAAACTGTATTGTTGTTGAGAAAGACAGAATATGCCAAAAGGTAACGGGAAACTCCACCGCAAAAATCACAAGTCAACACGGCTTTTGCTACAGTAAAATCCTCAAAAGTAACGGCTTTGAAAGTGCAAAAAAGTATCTTCACGCCAATGAACAAGCTTTACGGGAGTATGAAAAGCTTTGTGAAAAAATCCCCTGTGATTTTGAGAGGAAAGACAATTTCGTTTACGAACTACAAAATATGCAGTTAATTGATGATGAACTGAAAGCCTTGTGGAAAATGGGCTTTGATGCGGACTTTCAAGAAAAATTACCGTTACCCATTAAACCAATTGGTGCAATTAAATTTAAAAACCAAGCACAATTCAATGTTTTGAAATTCTTAAGCAGTATTGCAAAAGACCTGAAAATTTATGAAAACACCTTTGTAAAAAAGATTGACGGAAGCTCCGCCGTAACAGAAAAAAATAAAATAACCTTTAAAAAAGCGATAATTGCAACCCATTTTCCCATTATCAATAACCACGGACTTTTCTTTATGAAAATGTATCAGCACCGTTCCTATGTTATTGCATTGGAAAATGCTCCTGAAATTGACGGAATGTATGTTGACCAAAGCGATTCGGGACTTTCTTTCAGAACTTATGAAAACCTTTTGCTCATTGGCGGTGGTAGTCATAAAACAGGGAAACAAGGTGGCAACTGGCAAGAGCTTCGTGATTTTGCAAAAGTCAATTACCCCGACAGTAAAGAGGTAGCCCATTGGGCAACTCAGGACTGCAAAACTCTTGACCATATCCCCTACATCGGTCCATATTTTAAGGGTGCAAAAGATATTTTTGTTGCAACGGGATTTAACAAGTGGGGTATGACAAATTCTATGGTCAGCGCTATGATTTTAAGCGATTTAATAATTGAAAAAGAAAATCCTTACGCAGAAGCCTTCGACCCGTCAAGAAGTATTTTAAAACCGCAACTCTTGGTAAACGGATTTGAAAGTATAAAAAATCTTTTAACCCCAACACCCAGAAGATGTCCCCATCTTGGTTGCGCTTTAAAATGGAACAAAGCTGAACATTCATGGGACTGTCCTTGCCACGGCTCGAGATTTACAGAAAAAGGAAAACTTTTAGAAAACCCTGCTAATGGGAATTTAAAATAAAAAACATCTTGATATTTGCAAAAAATATCAAGATGTTCTTTACATATTGCGATATTTTAGTTATAATAATTATTTGTAAAAATATGTATTCTTGAATTCACAACGAAAGGAAAATATATATGCTTCAGTTTGAAGAATTAAGACTTGAGCTCCTCTCTTATGAGGACAAATTAAAAGACCTTGCAGAAGCTCTCGGTCTTCAGAAAATGAAGGACGAGGTAGCAGAGCTTGAAGCAGAAAGTGCACAGGATGGCTTCTGGGATGATATTGCCCGTTCACAGAAAATCACTCAGCACATGGCAGGTCTCAAAAACAAAATCGGTGCTTATGATGACCTTTGTGGCGTTTTTGATGACACATTGACTCTTATTGAACTTGCAAACGAAGAAGAGGATGAAAGCCTTTTCGATGAATGTCGCGAGGGCGTTGATGGATTTATCACATCTCTTGATGCTATGACTCTTTCAACTCTTCTTACAGGTGAATACGATAAAAACAATGCTATTCTCACTTTCCATGCAGGTGCAGGCGGAACAGAGGCTCAGGACTGGGCTCAGATGCTTTTCCGTATGTATAACCGTTGGGGTGAGCGTCACGGCTTCAAGGTTTCAACTCTTGACTACCTTGATGGTGACGAAGCAGGCCTTAAATCCGCAGTTATTCTTATCGAGGGTGAAAATGCTTACGGCTATATGAAGAGCGAAAGCGGTATTCACAGACTTGTCCGCGTTTCTCCCTTCGATGCATCAGGTAGAAGACACACTTCATTCGCATCTCTTGAAGTTATGCCCGAAATTGATGATAGCATTGATGTTGAAATTGCACCCGAAGACATCAAAATGGACGTTTACCGTTCATCAGGTGCAGGCGGTCAGAAGGTTAATAAAACCTCTTCTGCTGTTCGTCTTACACATATTCCTACAGGTATTGTTTGCTCCTGTCAGGTTGAAAGAAGCCAGCATCAGAACCGCGAGGTTGCTATGCGTATGCTTAAATCAAAGCTTATTGAAATCAAAGAGCGCGAGCATCTTGATAAAATCAGTGATATTAAAGGTGTTCAGAAAGAAATCGCCTGGGGTAGCCAGATTCGTTCCTACGTATTTATGCCCTATACCCTTGCAAAAGACCACAGAACAAGCTTTGAAAACGGTAATATCAATGCAGTTATGGATGGCGATATTGACGGCTTCATTAACGCATATCTTAAAATGCAGGCAAACAAAGAATAATTATGAATATTAAAGAAGAATCCTTAAAAAAACATTACGAGTGGAACGGGAAAATCGAAGTTATTTCCCGTTGCCCCGTTGAAACCAGAGAAGATATGGCTTTGGCATACACTCCAGGTGTTGCCGAGGCTTGTCTTGTTATAAAGGATGATGTCAATAAATCCTTTGAACTTACAAGAAGAAATAACCTTGTAGCAGTTGTAACTGACGGAACTGCAGTCCTTGGTCTTGGTGATATTGGACCCGAGGCAGGAATGCCCGTTATGGAAGGCAAATGCGCTCTTTTCAAAAAGTTTGCAGATGTTGATGCCTTCCCTCTTTGCATTAAGTCAAAAGATGTCGATGAAATTGTAAGAACAATTTATCTTCTTTCAGGTAGCTTCGGAGGAATTAACCTTGAAGATATCGCCGCTCCAAGATGCTTCGAAATTGAAAAGAAGCTTAAAGAAATTTGCGATATTCCGATTTTCCACGATGACCAGCACGGTACTGCCGTTGTTGTTTTAGCGGGTGTTCTCAACGCTCTTAAAGTGGTTAAAAAGGATATTAAAAATGTAAAAATCGTTGTTAACGGTCTTGGTGCCGCAGGTACTGCAATTTCTAAAATGCTTATTGCCGCAGGTGCTACCAATATGGTCCTTGTTGACAGAACCGGTATCATTAATGAAAATGATGAGTTCTTAGGAGAAGAAAGGCAGAACCTTGCAAGAACAACGAACCCCGAAAAGCTTTCCGGCGGTTTAGATATTGCAATTAAAAATGCAGATGTCTTTGTTGGGGTTTCCGCACCGAATATTCTTTCTCAGGAAATGGTTAAATCAATGAACGCCGATGCAATTGTTTTTGCAATGGCAAACCCCACCCCCGAAATTATGCCCGATAAGGCAAAAGAGGCAGGGGCAAGAGTTGTTGGAACAGGTCGTTCAGATTTCCCCAATCAGATTAACAATGTTCTTGTTTTCCCCGGAATTTTCAGAGGCGCTCTTGATTGCGGAGCAACGGCAATAACCGAAGAAATGAAGCTTGCCGCGGCTTACGCTCTTGCAAATCACATTCCCGAAAACGAACTTAATGAAGAAAATATAATACCCTCCGCCCTTGACAGAAGCGTTGCTTTTGAAATTGCAGAGGCAGTAAAAAAATCCGCCATTGAAAGCGGAGTAATACGATAAAAAATCTATGAACCCACCACCATTTTTTCAAATGATGATGGGTTCACTTGTTTATGCCTCATTAAAGTATTTAACTAAATATTCTACAACTGCGCCAAACATTGGGTGACTATGGGAATGTGCGCCATCCCAGTTTTCCCAAAGAGTTGTTGCGCCGTGCTTTTTCATATTATAGAAAGTGTTTTCCTTTTCGCTTGTAAGAAGCTTGAAGGCTAAATCCTTGTGACCATTTTCGCAAAGAGTTCTGATAAGAATATCTGTTCCGAAAATACCTGTATCAAATTCACCAAGCTTTTCGTATTTATCAACAATAGCTTTAAGTGTTTTTTCGTTACCAAAGCCAAGATCAAAACCGTAAGCATCTGCAGCCTCTGCTGATTTATAGAAGGTGCAGGTTTTCTTATCGTAGTACTTATCAAGAAACGCCTTTTTAACCTTTTCATATCGAGCCTTTAACTCTTTATTGGGTTTACCGATAACATCTGCAATCTCAATTGTCATTTTAAGAGTTTTAAGGTGGAAATAGGTGTTTACAAATGGTTCGGGAATAAGGTTTCTGTCCTTTGGTGAACACCAGTCACCTAAACACCAACCGCCTAACTCCTCACGGACTACCAAACCCTTTTCGCTATGGCTTTCAAGATAATCAAGATAGCGGAGCATATTGGGGTAGTATGTTTCAAGCAATTCTTTGTCACCGTAATGCTTATAGAAAGCGTACGGCACAATTACCATTGCACCGCCCCATCCACCGGGACCACCGCCACCGCCGTAAAATGGTGCGGTATGCTGAACATGGCCGTTGAAAATATCCTGACAGTCTGCAATATCTCTGATCCATTTGCGGTACATACTCTCTGCATCAAAGCAGGTCATAACCACATTTGCAGTTAACTGACCGTCACCTGTATAACCAAGTCTTTCTCTGTGAGGGCAGTCCGAGGGAACGCATCCGTGAATATTTGAATTCTGAGTTCTTATGTAAGAATCAAAAATCCATTGGAGAGTTTCATTTGAGGATTTGAATTTGACAATGGATTTTAAATCTGTATGAACAACTCTGTATTCTTTAACATTCACTCTGCCGAGTACATCAAAATATCTTGCACCGTGCCAAGTGAATTGAGGATGAAATTCTTTGCATTTATTATCATAAATAAATGTGTCTTTCTGCATACGGAACTCGCCACCTGCAGAATGGAACTGGAGACCGCCGTTCTCGTCAAGCTCTTCTGCAAAGCGCATAGTACAGCTTTCGCCTGTATAAGCATCCTCAATAAATTCTATAACAGGATAACCCGAAACATTTTCTCCCACATCATAAATTGCGTAATCGCCCTTTTTATAAATGCACTTGGGTTTAAGTTTTCTTATAATTCTATCGGGTGTGAAATCTGCTTCGTTAAGAACAGAAACAGGTGCAGAAATTATTTCGGGAGCTTTCCAGTTTTCAGTTGAATAAGAAACATCTGAAAAGTCATAGTAACCTATTCTTGCATCCTGATCCTCACCGTAGTAAACACTTGCTCTTTGAACATAGGATTTAATGTATTTGAGGTTACTGTCACTTTTCGCAACAATGTTTTCACCTTGCATAAGTTTAAAGCAAAGTTTAAGATTACCGTTGCCGTAGCATTTAACACCTTCATTGGGGCATTCGTGCTGAGCATACCAACCGCCACCGATATGGAAAACGATTGTGTTTTTGCCCTTTTTCAAAAACTTTGAAACATCAATTCTTTCATAAAGAATTCTGTAGGTCATTTTGTCAAATATGGGGTAAGCCATACTTGCAGTATCCATAAATTCAAAGTTGGTCCATGCAGGTGAAAGCACCTTATCGCTTATACTTTTGCCGTTAATGTAAACATTGCAGTATCCAAGACCTGTAACAAAAAGTTCTGCAGGAATTTTCTTGTCTACTGAGAAATCGCAACGGACAATAACTGCTTCGGTGTCTTTGAATTCAACCCAATCTGCACCCTCAAAAACAAGGTTAAGATTATATTTTATATATCTTTTACCATCTTTTTCGTATGCAATATTTTCATAAGGAAATCCGTTTTTAGTAAAGAAAGCTAAAGTCTCTGCTCTGCTTTCAGCAACGACACTTTTTGCACCTTGCTCTTTTGCAATAGCGGTTAATTCCTTTAAAATATTACTGCCTATAAGGAATTTTCTGTAATCCTTTTTTACTGCAATTTTAGAAATTTCAAATTCACCGTTACCATTGTCATAAAGGCTACCGCAACCTAAAAGGCCATCACCTATTGCGCACACAATATGGTAACCCTTTTCATCACGGCTATCTTTTATAAAAGCGGGCTTTTCACCGCCTTCGTCGCAAAAAACTTCACGACGAAGGGCGATAATATTTTTAAAAAGCTTATTCGAAAAATCTATTTTTTCATATCTTTGTTCCATACTTATTTTTCTACCTTCTGAGGAGCAATAATAAAGTTAAATGTAAGCTCTTTTGAAGCATCAATGCTGTACTCAGGAAGAGTTGCAGGACCACAGCTACCTGTACCTGTACCCTTTGTATAACCATTAATGGTTACAAAGGTTGTTTTCTGGTCGTAAATATCTTCTCTGTGGTCTGCTTTCTGAAGAAGAGCCTGAGTATAGTTATGGACATTGAAATCAAATCTCTTGTCAGAGTAAATGAGGATTTCCTCACCCTTTTCATTCTTAAGCTTCAAGTAAGAAACATCTGAATGGTTTGAGTTATCCTGAGGACGAATATAGGGCTCATGCTCATCTGCAACCTTTGCGGTGTAAAGACCGATAGGTGCGTGAGAATTGAAGTCGTTGTAGTTTTCTTTTTCGCCTCTACCGAAATATTCGATTTCGTTGAATTTCTTATCTGCCTCAAATGTAAGACCAAGAGCAGCAATATCATAGAAATTCTCTTTACTGTCTTTATCAGGAGCCATAGCAACCTCAATATCAACAACACCGTTTGCGCCAATGATATAGAGAATGTTTGCATTGAAGAGAATATCCTCTTTACCGTGAACAGTGATATACTGACTCACAGATGCCACGCCTGATTTAACCTCTGCGCTCATATCCTCGAGAACAATTTTAGGGGCAACAAGGTTATGCTCCGTCCAATCGTCAATAATCCAACGATCATTATCAACATAAGCTCTTGAAAGGTTGAGAAGGAATCCTCTGTGAGATGCGGGCTCTTTATTAAGCACCTGAACGCCATTTGCTTTATAGGAAACCATTTCGCCTGTTTCCTCAGAGAATTCAATTGAACCGTTTTCATATTTAACAGTAAGTTTTTCACCATCGGAAGCAATTGAAACCTTGCCCATTTCAAGAGAAGGCTGAATGAAGGGAGCTTCTGAAAGTGTTAACTGTTCGCTTGCAATTTCAAAATCACCGTCAAGGTAAGTAAGATTAAGATATGTGTTTTTATCATAATCAACCTTGGGTAAATCAAGCTTATATGTTGCATCCTTTTCGGGTGCAATATCGGTACTGAAGCTACCGCATTTAAGAGTCACACCATTTTCCTGAACCTCCCAATAAACCTCGATATTTGAGGATGATAAGAAGCGGTTTGTGTTAACAATAGTAAGCTTATTGCCTGAAAGTCTGCGAACTCTCAGGGGTCTGTAGCAGTTTTTCATTTCGTAAGCACCTGTGTGAGGTGTGCGGTCAGGATAGAAAAGACCGTCAACGCAGAAGCAACCATCGTGAAGAAGCTCACCGTGGTCACCACCATAGGTGTACTGATATTTATATTTATCACTACCATCGTGAAGAACAGAATGGTCTGCCCATTCCCAGATACAGCCGCCCATAAAGATATCGTCAGAGAAGAAAATCTGCATATATTCTTCCAATGCACCGGGGCCAACACCCATAGCATGACAGTATTCGCAAAGGTAGAAGGGTACTTCGTTATACTGCTTACCGCGTTTTCTATCGCGGATTTTTTTCATATCATCCTGATGAGTGTACATTTCGGAGAACACATCATAATGATAACGCTTTGTACGGCAAACGCCCTCATAATGAACCGGAATATCTGTTAACTCTTTGAGCATTTCGTAACATTTATCATGGCATTTATAGCCCCATGACTCATTACCCAAGCTCCACATAATGATAGAGGGATGAGTTCTGTCACGGAAATACATTCTTCTTACTCTATCCATATATCTGGGTGCCCATTTTAACTTGTGGCTGATTTCGCCACCCTCGCAACCTAAATCCCAGATACCGTGTGTTTCAATATCTGCTTCATCAACACAGTAAAGTCCATAGTGGTCACAAAGCTCAAGGAAGAATGGGTCAGGAGGATAGTGAGATGTACGAACGCAGTTTACATTAAACTCTTTCATAAGTTCAACGTCTTTAATAAGGTCTTCAAAGCTCATTGCATAACCCTTTGTTTCATGGGTATCGTGGTGGTTTACACCTTTGAGCTTAATCTTTTTGCCGTTGAAATAGAAAACTGCATCCTTGATTTCAATATCTTTGAAACCAACATACTGACGAATTGTCATAACCTCTTTTTTGCCATTGTAAAGAGTAATGAAAAGCTCGTAAAGACGAGGAATTTCTGCACTCCACTCTTCAACATTAAGACCTTTAAAGGTAATGGAATTTTTCTTTTCGCCATCAACTGTTTCTTCTGCCAAAAGATTTTTGCCGTCATAAAGTGCTGCTTTAACAGATGAGCCTTTAAGAGAACCTTTAAGCTCGGTTTCAATATTGAGGTTGTATTTCTTGCCTTTTTTCTTTGCTATTGCCTGGAAATCATTGATATATGTTTTCTCATAGGTATAAAGAAGAACGTCACGGAAAATGCCGTTTTCTCTGAACATATCCTGAGCTTCAAGATATGAGCCTGTGCACCATTTATAAACAACAACAATAACCTCGTTGTCGCCCTCTTTGAGAAAATCGGTAATATCAAATTCATAGGAGTTGTGAGCAGCCTCACCATAACCCACAAAAATTCCGTTGATATATAAATCAACGCAAGGAGTAACACCTAAAAATGTAAGTATATAATTTTTAGAAATATCAGAAATATTGATAATCTTACGATAAATACCGCAAGAGAAATCCTCTGGAAGTTCCGGTGGTTTTACACCTTCGCCTTTGGGAAGGCCCAAAGCTCTGGGGTCAAAGCTATAGGGACAGTTAATATATGCAGGTTCTTCATATCCTGTTCTCTGCCATGTGCAAGGAACATTAACCTTATCAAATTTAACTTTATTGGTGTCGATTGTTGCAGGGAGTTTTGATTTTTTCTTATAATATTTAAACCCCCATTCCCCTGAAAGAATAGTTACCATATCGCTATTGTAACGCTCGGTTTTATAGTCTGCATTTTGAGCATCTTTTTTCTTTGAATGGGGAATTGCATAAGCTCTGGGAGCCAATCTACCCAATTCAACTGTTTTAAAATTACAATGGTTCATTTTGTCTATAATATACTTCATTTTTTATTCCTCCGTTGGAAAAAATATACAAGATGATTCTATCATACCTCCACATTCTTTTCAATTATTTTGAAAAATATATTCTAAAAATTATTGCATTATGTTAAAATAGGACAAAGACTCCTACCTCTCTTGTGAAGAGAGGGGGACTGCGCCGAAGCTTACCTTCGGCGTGGTGGAGAGTTATAGTGCCGTGAGGCACGTATAATAAAATCATTTACCTTATTCATAGTTGGAGTTTAAATGGAATTTCAAGAAGAAAAAATTACCGCCACAGTTGAAGAAATCACCTTTCAGAATGATGCAAACGGATTCACCGTTATGGATGTTTCTATGGATGATGATTACTTTACCGCAGTTGGCGTTATGCCCGGTGTAAGCGCCGGTGAAACCGTTACCCTTACGGGTAGCTTTACAATACATCAGTCCTTCGGCAGGCAGTTTAAGGTAACTGCCTTTTCTCGCTGTATGCCCGAAACAACAGAACAGATTTATAAATATCTTGCATCAGGTGTTATCCGCGGAATCGGTCCGAAAAAGGCTATGAGTATTGTTGAAAGATTTGGCGCTCAGACTCTTGAAATTTTTGATACCGCTCCCGAAAGATTAGCTTTTATCAAAGGTATTTCCGAAGAACAAGCAAAAAATATCGGCGAGGAATTCAAAAAGCAATATGCAATGAGAACCGTTATGTTAGGTCTTGAAAAATACGGCTTTTCACCTACCGAATGTATTAAAATATTCAGGAAATTAGGTATAAATTCAGTTTCAAGGGTTGAGGAAAACCCATATATTCTTTGCGGTTTAGGAATCGGAATAACCTTTGAAAGAGCTGAAGCAATTGAAGAAAAGCTCCCTCAGAGACCTTTACCTGATTACAGAATAAGCGAGGGTATTGTCCATGTTGTGCGTCATAACGCTAATGCCCAAGGACACACATGCATTCCTCGAGAAAAGCTTCTGAAGCCCTGCTCTGATTTACTTTCAGTTACTCAGGATGAAATTGATATTGCAATTGATAAGCTTGTTAATACAGGTCAGCTTAAAATGCATCCTATTGACGGAAAAGAATTCATTTTTCTTCCCTCTTCATATACTGCAGAAAAGAAAATCGCTGACAGAGTTGATATAATTGCCAGCTTTCCACCGCAGGGCGCACCAAGGCTTGCAGACTGGATTGATGCAATTGAAAATATAAATCAGATTAAATATGAGGAGCAGCAGCGAATCGCTATTGCTACCGCCGCTAAAAAGGGGCTTCTTGTTTTAACAGGTGGTCCCGGTACAGGTAAAACCACTACCATTAAAGGTATTATCAATATTTTTGAATATCAGGACCTTGATATCGCTCTCGCTGCTCCAACAGGCAGAGCCGCAAAGCGAATGAGCGAGGTAACAGGAATGGAAGCCAAAACCATCCATCGACTTTTAGAGGTTGAATGGGATGAGGATGACAAACCATATTTCCGCAGAAACATTGAAAATCCTCTTGATTGCAATGCGCTTATTCTCGATGAGCTTTCAATGATTGACATTCACCTTTTTGCCCATCTGCTTGAAGCACTTCCTCTCGGTTGCCGTCTTATTCTTGTTGGGGATAGCGACCAGTTACCACCTGTTGGCTCAGGTAATGTGCTTCATGATTTAATCCTCTCTGAAAAGCTTCCGGTTGTTTGTTTAACCCAGGTTTTCCGTCAGGCTCTGGAAAGTAAAATCATAACCAATGCTCATAAAATTGTTAACGGCGAAATGCCCGATTTAACCAATAACGGAAAAGACTTTTTCCATATGGAAAGACCTAATCCATATCTGTCTGCCCAGACAGTTGTCAGCCTTTGCAGTGAGCGTTTACCTAATGCGTACGGATGGGATTCACTTTCCGATATTCAGGTTATCTGCCCCTCTAAAAAGGGTGAAACAGGCACACAGAATCTTAACAGACTCCTGCAAACTGCTCTTAATCCACCTGATAAGGATAAAGGCGAAATTACCATTGCAGGTCAGATTTTCCGCACGGGCGATAAGGTAATGCAAGTTAAGAACAACTATAATATTGAATGGGAAAGTAAAGATGACAAAGGTCACGGAATTTTCAATGGTGACATCGGCATTCTCAAATCCATTGACACAAAATCATCTACTGTTGAAATAGATTTTGACGGCAGAGAAGCAACAATTCCTGCAGAAAGTCTGACAGAAATTGAACTTGCTTACGCCGTAACTGTTCATAAAAGTCAGGGTAGCGAATTCAAGGCGGTTGTCCTTCCCGTAATCTCTCTTGTGCCAAATTTGGCATATAGAAACTTACTTTACACCGCAGTTACGAGAGCAAAGGATATGCTTATAACTGTCGGCTCTGCAGAGCAGATTCAGTATATGACCTCAAACGATAAAAAAGCAAAACGCTATTCGGCATTAAAGGCGTTTTTAAAGGAAAAAGAATTCTGAGCTCTTAAAGCTCAGAATTCTTTTCTTCTTTTTTATTTGTAATAGCAACTGTTAAGCAGAAGACCTCTTCTGCTCCGCCTATGAGGAGCATTTTAGCACATTCATTAAGAGTTGAACCGGTTGTTTTAATATCGTCTATGAGAAGAACTCGTTTGTGCATTAAATCAACATCGTATTTCAGCTCAATAGCACCTACAAGGTTACCGCTTCGCTCAACGCTTACTAAATCATGCTGTGTTTTGGTTTCCCTTGTTTTCCGAAGCGTTTCCTTGCACTGGAGATTTACCAATTCAGAAAAATCCTTCGCAAGAAGCTCTGCCTGATTAAAGCCTCGCTCCTTCAGGCTTTCCTTTGATGATGGTACGAAGGTACACAAATCAAAATCATAGCCTTTATAATATGTATTGAAGCACTCCGCCATATCTTCGGCAAAAATCTTTGACAAGCCTGTTTTCTTACGGAATTTAAAACGCCAGATTGCTCTGCTTGCGGCACCCTCATAATAAAAGGGCGCGCAAATATATTTATAATAATGCTTTTTGTGACCGCAATCGCAATCATTTACGCTTTTACCGCACAGCTTACAAATATCACCCTCAATTATCTTCAATGTATTTTCGCAGGTGTGACAAATTTCGCGACGCATATCGATAACCTCGTTACAATATTTGCATCGTTGCGGGTAAATCAGCCTTAAAATAATATTTCTTTTCTTCATTTCACACTAAACAAATAACGCAAAGGAACACCCTTGCGTTATATTATAGCCGAAAAGAGTTGAACCCCGTACGCCTAAAATTCAAATCTTTCGGCCATTATTAAAGCATTTCTTTTCTTAATTCTTCTGCAGTTTTAATTGAAAGGTATGCAGGAGGAATATCAAAAACAGTTTTGCAACCGTTCTGTCCCTCTGCATTAAGGCGATATGCCGCTCTTACAAAAGCAACAATAACGCTTGAAGTGAACTCAGGGTTAGAATCAAGCTTAAGGCTATATTCAATAACATGGTTATGCTCAAGATCCTTGCCTGTTTTACCTGTTCTGATAACAAAGCCACCGTGAGGAATACCCTTATGATCGCGGTCAAGCTCCTCCTGAGAAATAAAGTTTACTGCTGTGTCATATTCATCGAAATAGTTTTTCATTGTAACTATTTCGTTTTTGATTCTTTCAAGGTCTGCGCCCTCTTCAGCTACAACGAAGCATTCTCTTGTATGCTTCTGTCTTGTTGTAAGCTGAGGCTCGCTACCGCTTCTTACGGCATCAAGAGCCTCTTCAACAGGAATTGTATACTGTCTTGCGTCAATAACGCCCTCTACTCTTCTAATAGCATCGCTATGGCCCTGACTTACGCCCTTACCCCAGAAGGTATAATCTGCGCCATCGGGAAGAATACAGCTACCGTAAAGTCTGTTAAGAGAAAACATACCTGGATCCCAACCGACAGAGATAATGCCTATTTTACCGCCATTTTTAGATGCTGCATCAACATTTGCAAAATGCTCGGGAATTCTCTTATGGGTATCAAAGCTATCAACAACATTGAAATGCTCTGCCATTGCAGGAGTCTGCTCAGGTAAATCTGTTGCGCTACCGCCACACATTACAAGAACATCCACATCATCCTTGTGATTTAAAACATCATCAGTTTTATAAACTTTTGCTCCTGAAATTGTTGAAACTGTTTCGGGGCTTCTTCTTGTGAAAACACAAGTAACCTCCATATCTTTATTTTGTTTTACGGCACATTCAACACCCTTTGCAATATTGCCGTAGCCATAAAGACCTACCTTTATCATTTGTATCACTCCGTTATGCAGTAAATAAATCTAATTTATATTATTTACTATTCTGTTTCTTTTACTATTTTGTAAATCGTTTTGAGTTTCTTTCGCTTTTTCTTTTATAAAGATATTCGTCCGCAGCTGCTATAAACTCTGTAATATCTTTTATTTCAGAAGTATGCTTAAAATAACCTATGCTCATATGCAGGCTATATTCTTTTTCTCGCCTTTCGGTTTCCTCTTTTAATTTTTCATTAACAAGAACACAGAATTGAGTGGGAATAAAATCACTTTTAACCTCTCCTGAAACAACAAATTCATCGCCACCATATCTGAAAGCGCTAAGTCCTGTTTTATCAATTGCATTTATTATAGCTTCCGCAGCAATTGTTATTGCCTCATCGCCTTCAACATGACCGAATTTATCATTAATTTTCTTGAAATAGTCTATATCCATTATAAACAGATACAAGTCCTTGTTAGGATTTCTGTTTTTCATTTTATGGTCTATAAAGCGTTCCATTTCAGCTCTGTTATTAAGCTTTGTAAGAGGGTCGACAGAAATCAACTGCTGACGCGAACGGACATACAGCTGAATTGCCGCATATGTTATACCCACGCTCAGCATAGAAGAGCCTACCAACGCAACCTGAAAAACTCCTGCAATCAACGGAAAAACACAGAAATACGCCAATGTTCGATATTTTCCACGTTCAAGATAATTGACCTTTTTAAAGGAACGGACAAAAGCCTTAACAGATGTAAGAAGTATATAGAAGAAGCATATAACAATATGTACTATGTATAATTCGCCTCGCTGATATTCACCGGCATCATTAATAAAGAAAACCCAATTATTCCAATATGACCCAACTATAATTGATAGTCCTGTAAAAAATGGTATAAGACTTACAACAAGACCTTTTTTTGTTTTTGTTGTTCTTGTTCCCATTTCACTTTCTGAAAACAGATACCACATATATGCCGTAACCAAGGTAAACATATGGTAAATACTGTTAATCACAAAGTCAACCGTATCAGAAAAATTCCACAGCAAAGCGTAATCGACAATACCCCATACCAGATCGCTTAAGCATAAAATCATAGAAGAAATTATGAATAAAAAATATACCATCTGTGACATTCGTTTATCTTTACTTTTTACAATCTGCAAAAAAACAAGTATTAGTATTAAAAAACAAAATATATTTAAAGTACAATAAAGTATTCCTTCCATAATTTCACCTTCTTTTTGTTTGTTATTTTAAATTCCGACTTTTTATTTTTTTGATAACAAAACCACAGTTTCAACATGGGATGTATAAGGAAACATATCGACAGGCTGTATTTTTTTCAACTTGTAGCCATTTTTGATAAGATAATATAAATCTCTTTGTTGAGTTTCGGGATTGCATGAGATATAAACAATTTTCTCAGGACTCAATGCAACTGCACAGGAAAGAAATTTCTTATCGCTTCCCGCTCTCGGCGGGTCCATAAAAAGAATATCGCATTTTTCGCCCTGCTCCTTCATACAAACCATAAATTCCCCTGCATCTGCACAAACGAATTTTATATTCTGAATTTCGTTTATTTTTGCATTTATATTTGCATCCTTTATTGCATCGGGATTTAATTCGCAGCCGATTACCTCACCTGCATTTTTTGATGCAACAATACCAATTGTACCGATACCGCAATAAGCGTCTATAACCCTTTCGTTTCCTGAAAGACCTGCAAATTCAATTGCTTTACCATAAAGAATTTCTGTCTGTACAGGGTTAATCTGATAAAAGGATTTTGGGGAAATTCTGAATGTGCAACCGCACAAAACATCCTCTATATAGCCCTTACCATATAAAATTGTTTCCTTTTCACCAAGAACCATACTTGTGAATTTATTATTGATATTCTGAACAATAGTTGTAATTTCAGGATGCACATTCAAAAGTGCTTTTATAAAATTATTTTTAGAGGGAAAAACACCCGTTCCTGTCACGAGAACAACCATTATTTCATTGGTAGCAAAACCTCTTTTAACAAGCACATGACGAAGAAAGCCGTTACCCCTTCTCTCGTCATACACAGTCAGCTTGAAATCCTTTACAAGCTTTCTGATTGTTAAAATAATTTCATCTGCTTTTTTATCTTCAATCAGGCATTTTTCTGTTTTTACAATATTATGGGTGCTTGACTGATAAACACCTGAAATTATCTCTCCTCCACGGGTTCTACCGAAGGCAGCCTGAACCTTGTTTCTGTAATGGAAGGGAATGTCCATTCCGATTATTTCGTTTACTCTGTGAAATGAACCTAAAAGCTTTACAACCTTAGCTTGCTTGAATTTAAGCTGCTCGGGGTAGCTTAAATTCATAAGCTGACATCCGCCACATTTTCTCGAAACGGGACATATTCTTTTTTGACTTACTTTATTTTCAGACATTTGCTTTTTCCTTTTTGTTTTCATTTGCTGCCGTGTTCATACTATCTTTATATACGAAGAAGCGACAGAATAAAAATTCTGTTGTCATATTTGTAAGCATTGTAACAGCTAAAATAATATACTCGGCAAATTCCCAGGTTGATTTCTGCGCAACCATTTCCCCAAGAATAACTGAAACAGGTGTAAATACACAATAGAAGCCAAATACCTTAAGCATCGCAATAGGAATATTTGTAGCAGATTTAAAGGTAAATTTACGATTAAAGGTGAAATTCCAAAGAACTGAACAAATTAATGCAACAAGATAGCTTGCACCATATTCTGAATTGAAAAACCACTGTGCAATTGAATTAGTGCTTTCTGTCTGAGGCAAAAGCTCATTAAGAAGAGTAAAGATTACAATCTGAATAACACCTGCAGATGCCGAAAAAGCTGCGAATTTTAAAGCTTGTAAAATATTGTCTTTTTTACTCACCCTAACATCACCTCATAATATTACAATTATATATTCAAGTATATCACAATTCATTTTGCAAATCAATTACAATTCCATTACAAACAGAAAAAAAGACCCTACTCAAAGAGTAAGGTCTTTTAGGATTTTTAATTTAGAAATCGATACCTGCTGCCATTGCAAGAATGTCTTTAGCATCGTTTGTTGTAATTTCGCCATCTTCGTCGATGTCTGCCATAATGAAGTGGTCATCATCAACCTTCTTCTGACCTGCAGCAACTTTGAGAGCAAGTCTTGCGTCCAATGTTGTAACAACACCGGTGTCATCAAGGTCACCAATCATACCAGCGATATGGATGGGAGTAACTTTTCTCTTATATGTGTTGTAGAGAGAGAACTGAGGGTAGTTTTCTGTATCTGTGAAAACATCATACTGTTCTTCTGCAGAGAGAAGCCAAACAACGATATCAGTTGTACCGTAGTCTACATTGTGACCATTGTGCTGTAAGTTCTTGTAGAACCAAGTCTGCTCGGGGAACATACAGGTTGAAGCGTCAATCTTGGAATCCCAAGAAACGTGATTGTGCTCTGCACAATAAGGTTTAGAACCATCTCCACCTTGTTTGTAGATATTTGTCCAATCATCAAATGCCTGAAGGTATTTTGCACATGTTGCGCCACCACTTGCATACTTAACATCGATAATTGTATCGCTCTGCTCGTAACCATCGTTTACAGGGATCATCTGGCTATTGTAGCCAACTACGATACCGAAGTTCATACCCTTGTTCATTGCTTCTTCAACGATAGACTTTGCATTTGCCTGAATTGCATTGTATGCATCAGCCTTTGCTTCAAGAGCAGCATCCATGCCTTCGGGGAAGAGGAAATCCTTAGCTGCTTCATAATCTTCAGCGGGAAGAAGGCTCCAGAAGCCGGGCATACCTGCGATATAAGGAATAACTGTATCTGTGTAAAGACGGGGAAGAATACCTGTAACAGCTTTATTGATGTCACCTGCATATTCCTTTGTAAGACCGTCATAAGTTGCGATATATGAAATAATGAAAGCAGCGATATGAGTGGTAGCACTAACATTAGCCATCTGAACAAGGAAGTTCTCTACTGTGAACATATCAAAATTGATATTATTAGTAGCAATATCACCTGCGAGGCTTGTACCCTGCCATGCGGGAGCAGAGAATACGAGGTTATTAATGCTCTTGCTACCATACTGAGCAAGGTAGGAAAGAACTACGTTAGCACCCATGCTATGAGCAACAACATTAACCTTTTTAACGCCAAGATCTTCCTGAATATTCTGAATGTACTGGTCTAATTCAGCAGCTGAATCGATGGGAGAAACACGCCAGTCATAGCTGAAGTTATAAACATTCTCCTCGCCGAATTCTTCTGCATAAGCCTGAGCAAATGCATTAAGACCTGCTTTTTCTTCATCAGTGTACTCTGACATAGGCTTCTCGTTCTGAACGAAGCCAACAGTAGCGTCAACAGGAGTACCATCAGGATTGAAGCCGATAGGCTCAATGTATTTATTAACTACAGGGTAAAACTTGTCTGCAAATGCATCGAAGTCCTTGCTTCCTACACCGTAATTAATCAAACCGCCGATGAATGAACCTGCAATCTCCTTGATCATTTCTTCAAGAGATGCGTCATCAGTAGCAAAAATGGGAGCCTGATCAGCTGTACCTACATTTTTGTACAATGCAGTTGAGAAGATACCATCAACAATAACAAGAGGGTAAACTTTTGCTGCACTAACGGGCATTACAAAAGCTACAACCGCAAGAGTTATTGCTAAGATAACACTAACAATTTTCTTTGTTGCTTTCATATTAATCCTCCTAAACAGATAAGATAGCATACCCAATGATAGTACACTACCATATATACAAATGAATTTTACCACACAATTACTTTAATTGCAATAGTATTAAGAAATTTTTAAGCATACACTATGACAATTTGGAGGGACGATTATTGGTAAAAATACATAATTTTATGCAAATCTTATTGAGATTTCCCCAGAATATAATTTTTCTGTTGTTCCGTCAGGCAATTCAACCACTAAATTACAATTCTCATCAATATCTACAGCTCTTGCACTTCTGATATTTTCGCCGTGAATAATATTTATTTCCTTGCCCAGCACACAGCTCTTTTTTTTGTATTCCTCGAGATGCTTTTTAAAAGACGGATGCTTATACCAATCAAAAAATTCATTGATGAATAATGCTATAAATTCATTGCGCAAATTATCTTTTCTCTCGGCGAAAACCGCGCCTGCAATTTCTTTAATATCCTCAGGAAAACCCTCTTTGGATTCATAAATATTAACGCCGACACCGAGCACCGCGAAATCGAGCAAACCACTATGAGAATCAAAGCTTGATTCTGTTAAAATACCGCAAACCTTTTTATTGTTCAGATATATATCATTTACCCATTTGATTTCAGAGCCGATAACACCAAGCTTCTCCAAGGCTCTGCAAACTGATACCGCTGCAGCAGTTGTTATCCGAACTGCATCCACAGGCTTTATTTTGGGTTTCAAAAGCAGACTCATATAAACGCCTGAATCCCCGGGTGAGAAGAATGAACGCCCCATTCTGCCTCGTCCTGCTGTCTGCTCCCCCGCAACAACAATAAAGCCCTCTTCATTCTCTGACGCAGCTTCTTTTACCAAGGTATTGGTTGATGTTGCCTTATCTAAAACCTGCAGCTTTATTGTGTTTTTTAAATCATTGTCTAAAAGCTCAAAAATCTTTTGAGAGTTGATTATATCAACCATAATATCAAACCTTTACAGATTAAAAAACAGCGTCTCGAGGACGCTGTTTTTATTTTATACTTTAATTAATACTTAACTGTGTATTCAGCCTTTGTACCGAAGGGAAGAATAACGCCCATCTTATCGAAGTTGATTGTCCACTTCATATCGTAATCAGCTGTAATAACATTGCCTGTTTTTGCATCAACTGTGATTTTTGCTGTTGATTCGGGGTAAGCCATTGAAGCTGTACCTGCCAAGCTCTTAGCTGCGCCAGGAATATTGTCATTAACAACACCAGGAAGAACAACGTTGAATGCTTTAGGTGCATGACCCTCGCCAACCTTAACGCTATCAGATTTAGCATCTGCAATTGTTGTGATTGTGATTGTGATAACACCGTTTTTCTCTGTACGGGTTGCTTCCTTAACATCAGCTGCAGTCAATTTACTTGACCATGTCTGACCTTCAACAGGGAATTTAGCAGTAATATCTGCACCTGTATATGTAGCAGCGCCCTGACTGTTATCTCTGAGCATACCGTCTAACCAGCTGTCACCGCCAAGCATATTGTAGATGCTCTTAAGTCCGCCTGTTTCTGTTGTACCTGCAAGGTAGTTTGTAACGCCCTTCTGTTCAACAGTTTTTGCTTTGCTCTTAACGCTGTTGACTGCTTTGTTAAATTCTTCAACGATAGCAGCTTTATCGTTCTTGCCTGCTGAAGAACCTTTATCATCAGCGGGTTTATTACTATCAGCAGGAGTTGTTTCGCCTGTATTATTATCAGGTGCTGCAGTTGTTGCAGTATTATCTGTTGCGGGTGCAGTTGTCTCTACTGTGTTGTCTGATGCAGTATTATTAGAAGAACTGCTCTGAGAATTATTGTTTGTCTGGTTCTGCTGAACAGGAACATTTGTCTGAACATTCTGCTGAGCTGCTGCGCCTGCTTCTCTTGAAGCAACGATAAGCATAACAGATGCCATGTTGTTAGCAGTGATGAGAGATATAGCAACTGTGATTACTGCTATACCGATAATTATTTTCTTGATAGGTGACATTTCCATTACAATGCACACTCCATTCCAATTTTAATCTCTTTCATTATAGAGAATGAAAATGGAATTGTCAACAGATTTACAACAATTGATTTACCACAAATACAAAAAAATCCGTTTTCGGTATTGTTTATTTTTTACAATTATTGTAGAATACTAAAGTATTATTGTCTGAGGAAATGTATATGAGTAGTATTTTGAAACAAAAGAACATAAAAAAAGACATTCTTGCAGGTCTTACGGGAGCTATGCTTTTAGGGTCCTATTCCCTTTGTGCTTCAGCAGCCGTAGGGCTTGGACTTTGGAATGTCTTTTTTTGCGTTGTTATCTGCTCATTGTTTTCCGTAAAACTGAAAAATAAGATTTATGCCCCCGATGTTTTTCTCCTTATTCCCATTCATTATGTAATTTCGGAATGTGGTAGCTATTATTTGCCTATATGTATTGTTGGCGGTATCATAATTTACTACCTGCTTTCAAAAACCATAAAGCTTAATCACCACATAAATTCAATCATCGCCTGGGCTACATTAATTCTCGCCCTTGTTGCAACCGTTATTCTTACAAATCTCTATTTCGGGATAGGTTCCAGTGGCAGTACAGCAATTGAAATGCTCAAAAGCTATCGTTCATTAGGCTTCCACCCTCATTTCCGTGGTCTTCTTTACGGAACAATCACCCTTTTCGCGATGATTACTTACCCCTTTAAATTCAGAAGGTTAAACAAATCCCTACCTGCTGAATTTATGACCTTACTTGTTCCGTTAATTCTCAATTTATTTTTGAATCCCGAAAGAGAATTCACAACTGTAAATGAAATTAACACATTCACCTATGATAAATACAGCTACTCTTTTCCCTTCAGCTTTTCCGAAAGCTTTGATAAAGCTAATATTATACCAATTATATTAGGTTGCTTGTATTTTGGTTTTGTTCTTTTCCTCAGATCAAACGAAAAAAACGTTCCAAGAAATACTCTCACCAACATATCAAGCGGTGTTTTTTCCTTTTTACCCGCAAGGCAATTTGACATAACAAGCTATTCTGTTATCTCAGCGATTGTGACAATCGCTGTAAGCGGTTCAATTATTATTCTTTGTCCTAATCTTTTAGCAAGAATACCTATGCACTGCGTAGGTGCTCTTCTTATTGTTTCCGCTTGGCAGCAGGTACCATATAAAAATCTTTCTCTCTTATTCAAGGGGGTTAAGGAATGATAAAGGACAAAAAGAAATTGGCAAGAGTTATTGCTACATGGATTGTAACAAGCGTAATGCTTTCGGTTTTCATTCTTGACATTATTGTTGTGGCTTTAGGCAACAAATATGTAAATGAAACACCTATAACATCCGAAGCCTTTGATTACAAAAACGGCGACGATAGAATTCATTTTCTCAACACTGCAAACTCTGATTGTATAATTCTTGAAAGCAACGGAAAATTCGCCCTTATTGATTCAGGCGAGGGCAACGAAAATCCACGAAGGAAAACCGCATACAAGGGCTATCGTGATGAGGTTATTTCATACATCAAAAAGGTAGCATCCGATGAAAAGGGTTTTGTGAATTTCGAGTTTGTTTTAGGCACTCACATTCACTATGACCACGCAGGAAATTTCGAACCCATTTTCAAGGATAAAAAAATCTCTGCCAAAAAGGCATATTTCAAAAAATTCAACGAAAATGTTGCAACAGAAATGGAAACTGGCGATTGGGGCAACAAGGAAACCTATGAAAAGATTCTGAATGTCCTCAAGGCAAAGAGCATTCCCATTATCAGCGATTTACCCGATGAAGAATTCACCTTCGGTGATTTTACCTTAAGATTTCTTAATACAGTAACACCCGAGGAGCTTTATGAAAAGGGTGAAAATGCAAGTAGCGTCGGCGTAATTGTAACGAAAGGTGAAAAAACTGCTTTTTTAAGCGCAGATTTCACCAAGGATTCAGGACTCGAACAAATTTATGCTGAGGATATCGGCGATGTTGACCTTTTAAAAATCGGTCACCATGGTTATTATGGTTCTTCCTCAAAAAAATTCCTGAAGACCTTAAAGCCGGAAATAACAATTGTTACAAACAACATCGGTAAAATTTACCCTAATGTCAAATGGAATCTTACGATGATTGCCAAAGCACCAACCTTTTCCACCTCTCACCGAAACGGCATTATTGCAAGCTTTACAGATAATAATAATATTATTTTAACTCAGAATATAATGTGAAAAGGAAGCAGATTTCAACCTATTGAAATCTGCTTCCTTTTTATTTTTCTATAATCTGTCTTTCAATAATTCCTTTTTCGTCATTAAAGATAATCTCAATGCTATTTTTATTGAAAACGAAACCGCAGCCTGCAAAATAATTTCTTCTCTTATCAACCTCAGCACCTATAACAACAGGACAGGGCTGACCGAAATCATCGTTCTTACAACCGGGCATATCAACAGAGAATTTATGAATATGTCCGCAAATCATAAGCTGCGGTTTGATTTTTTCTTTCAAAAGCTTTGCCCAATATGTAAATGTATCTTCCTCAATGTTAAAGGGTTCAGGGTATCTTCTTGTAAAAGGATTATGAGCAATAACGATTTTATGCTCAATTCCCTCACCATCAAACTCCTCTTTGCCTTTTTCTGCTAAAGCTTCAAGGAAACGGGTTTCCTTTTCTCTGAAGAAGCTGCAAGCCACCATATTTCCGTATTCCTTATGATTATCAGGCTTATCCTCACCACAATCCAGAACCAAGCCCCATACATTGCCAAGTCTAAAGTTGAAATAAGAGTCCCCGTTATCGCAAGGCGTATACTCAGCGATATTTTCAGCATAGATACCCCTTGTATCGTGATTTCCTCTTGAAAATATTACAGGGATTTCGCCTTTTGTTACCTGAGAAATAATTTCATAAATAGTATCAAAGTTTTTGATTCTGTCGCTGTCCTCAGGCACATCACCATTAAGAATAAGAAAATCAATTCCGCCTATTTCTTCAATGAATTTTTCTGCGGCTCTGACAGGCTCCTTTATCATATTGTGAGCATCCGCAATATGATATGCCTTCACCTCAACACCCTGAACTCTTCTGAAAGCGAAGCTTCTCTCTTCAACAGAATGAGTTAAAGAAAAATAGCCTCTTCTCTTTATAACTCTTCTGTAGCATATTGTGTATTCACTTTCTTTTTCAAGAGCCTCTACAGGAACTATCATTTTATGAATTCTTTTAGCAGAGCGCAAAACACCATTAGATTCATCATAGAAGCATTTATCTCCCACACGAACCCACATAACTGTTTCACAATTGACAAGAGCGGTTATCTGATAATTATCTCCTACCGCAAAGACTGCAGGGTTTGTTTTCAAAACATTCTTCATAAATCAATCAACCTATCTGCGAAAGCAAATTAAACAACGGAAAAAGTAAATTGAATAATTGAGGGAACACCATAGCAAAAAGAACAGCAACAACAAAAGTTATTGAATATCTTTCAAGAATTCCGAATCCGTAAACAATTCCAAAGAAGGGCGTGACAATGATTTTGGTAATTGTTTTTGTTTCTTTGTTGAAGAAATTTTCCTTAAATGATAATACATCCTCAAATGACGGAACACAGTTAGCAGCAAAAGAAATTCCTAACCAAAGGAATGCCCATGAGGTTACTGTTTTCAAATCACCGATATAAAAAACACGATATGCTCCACTTAAAAGGAAACAGCAAGCCATTATAAAATTCATCATAAATGGAAGCCAGCAAACAACAAATGAGTGCTTTCGGTTTTTGATAAGCTCATGCTCTACATGACCACAAAGCTCTGATACTTTAAAAGCTCTGACATCTTCAACAGGAATACCGCAAATTCTGCAAGCAACCTGCTCCCAGAAAGCTCTTGTAACAGTACCAAATACAGTAAGAACGCGAGTAGCTACATATAAATTTATCATTCTACATCACCTGTTCCTTCCGTAAACATTTCCTTGGCTGTGATTTTACCCTTAAGATATTTTTGGGTTCTATCGGATATCTCTAAGCCCTCTTCTTTCATAACTTCTTTGATTTCTTCTACCTTATCTTTGTTTCCTAATTCGTTTTCTATAATCAAAGATACCATATAGATATGGCTGTACTGTTGTTTTTCCAAGCCTTTATCGACAATCTTTTTAGCTTCCTCGTAATCGCCCTTAGCAGCAAGTGCCATCGCCTTCATTCGATAAACCTCACCATTATCGGAAAGCATATTTATACCTTTATCAGCCCACTCGATTGCTTTTTTGTAATTACCTGTCATACGCCCAATTGAAGAATAAAGAACATAGCAATCCAACAATTCAATATTCTCCTCATACAACGCATTTGCAAACATTTCAGCTTTTTCTGCGTCACCTTTTTGAAGCTCAACAATACCGAGCTCATAGGCATAAAGCCATAAATATGTAGGTTTAAGCTCATAAACCACATTCATATATTTATATGAATCCTCATATTTCCCTGCAGAATAAGCCAACATATACTGACAATATCTTACCATTGCTTCATCAGCATTTACCATTTCAGAAGAATTATTGCCAATACTGATAACAACCTGCTTATCAATTATAGAACCAACAGCAGTCATCAGCTCTTCATACTGATCTTCATCTTTTATATCATAGTCAGCATACTCTTCACTGTTCATCATATTGTAAAACTCTACAAAAGTGCTTTGCATTGTCAAAACTTCTCTGTTAATTTCTTTGTAACCATTATATATCGGAATTGACATTTCAAAGCTTGAGAGACCCGTTTCTATTCTCGCGCTTACATCCTCAAGAGAATATATATTTTCAGGCATTGTATAGTAAATCAATTCTGCTGTTTTAAGATACAACCTTTTAGGTGTTACCTCTGCTGATTCAAAAATTGATATGGCTTCATCATATAAATAGATAGCAGAATCCAATTTTCTCTCAGACACATAGCTATCAGCTTTACGAACTGCATCATATATGTTGTAGCTTGAAGCAAAGCCAAAAACTGATACTACAGCAACAAAAACCATTGCAGCCAAAACAATAATACCGGGAATACTTAAGGGGTAGTTGCGCATTGCTTCACGGCATTTTCTGCAATATTCATAATTTTCTCCAAAGCTTTTGTCTCGACGTTGTTCACCGCAGCATTGACAAAGCTCCTCTTCAGGAATTACGCCCTCTTCATCCTCATACTGCTGAATGATTATTCCGCTTTTAATAAGTTCCTCTTCTGTCATAGCCTGAGCCTTTTTAAGCTCTTCTTTGAAGGTATCTGCAAGACGCTCAAGCTCTTCATCAAGAGCCTTGTTTGAATATGCTGCAGATTTGTCTACGGCATTTCCAAAATTATCTTCATTGACTGCAATTTTATCAGCAGCTTCAGATAATTCGTCCTTTATTTCATTCAAATCTTTCTTATTGTCGTTCAAGGAAAAACCTCCTCATTTAAAATCCGTTTTTCATTTTATCACCATTTGCAGCAAATTTCAAATAAAAACAGAAATTAATGAGGAGGTTTACAAATTATTAACTTTTTAATTTAATTACTGGGATTTTTTCGTCTTTTTACCTTTAACTCCTTTGAACTCAAATCAAAAATTGAAGCAAGGACAATGCAACCTATAACGGTTATTATTAATTCAGGCACCATATACCCCGCATTATAAGTAAGAGAATACTCCCAGACTGCCTGAGCACCGTCTGCATAATCACCCCATATTGTAACACCGCTTATAAAATGGCAGATAAATCTTATTACAGAAACTACTCCACCACCAAGAGCAATAGCAGCAACGGGATTTTTAATTTTGTTTTTAAACATACCGCCGAAGCCCAAAGCACCGAAAGCGATTATATAATCTGCGAAAATCAATATGAGATAAGCAACTATTCCGCTTACATAAGCGAAATTGCCCATACCGAAAAGCATCTGGATTATACCCATACAAAGTCCTGCAAAAGCACCCCATTTTATACCATAACGATATGATATAAACACCATTGGCACCTGACTGAAAATTGTCACACTTCCGCCAAAGGGGAACTTTATTATGGCAAATTCCGCTAAAAGAGTTGAAAGAGCAAGCATTAAAGCGCTTTCAACAAGCCTTCTTATTTTATCTTTTTTTGTTAAATCCATTATAAAAATACCTCCGAATAAAAATCTCCCTACGGCGGTAACACTGCCATAGAGAGAAACTAATCCATCGATATTTTTCCTACGGCGGCATTATCCGCATCAGGTTATTAGGGTCAGAAAAGGAATGTTTTCAATCTCAGCCGACGTCCGTCAGCTCCCCTGTTTTATTTTCGGCAAAATTTGTAGCTACTCAACTTTGCAACTTAATTATATAACTTTTAACTGAAATGTCAACAGAAATCAAAGATTTTTCGCTCTGAACGGAACATTTTCACCACAGAGTCTTTTGGAAATACGAAGAAATGCACTGTTGCCCTTGCAGTCATACTTGATGCTTCCACCATTAACGCCTGCGTAAATTTCCTGAGAATCAGGAATTATACCCAAAAGCCTTGCACCCACTGTATCAATAATCTCATCCACATTGATTTTTTTGTGTAGCTTTTTATTGAATTTATTAACTACAAGCCGAACATCCTGAACTCCGTTTTTTCTTGCATTTTCACAAGCATATGAAGCGGCGCGGATGCTGATGCTGTCAGGCGTTGAAAGAATCACACAGCTATCGCTTGCCTTTGCAGAAAGCAAAAATCCGCTTTCAAGACCTGCAGGAGCATCAAGGAATATAAAATCGAAATCCTTTTTATATTGCTTGATACATTCAGAAAATTTCTCGGATGTATAATCTTCAGAAAAGTCAATAGGTGCAGGAAGCAAGAAGAGATTTCGACCTGCTTCAATAATCGCTTTTCTGTAATCTACATTGTTTTTAACAACATCGCCCCAGTTATAAACGGTTTTCTCGGAAACGCCCAACAAAATATCAAGACTTCTTACGCCGATGTCCATATCAACAAGAAGAACTCTTTTGTCGTGAAGAGCCAACATTCTGCCGACACTTGCACAAAATGTTGATTTACCTACACCGCCCTTGGCAGATGCAACAGATATTACTTTCATTTAATCACCTTAAGTTACGGAATCAATTCATTTACATTTCCTGCAGAATCGAAGCTTGTTTTCTGACCGAAATAATAGTTATAAACAGGAACTGCCGCCTGAGCAGTCTGACTACCTGAAAGAGCATTTTCTGCCACAATAGCAATTGCAATTTCAGGGTCATCGTAAGGTGCAAAGGAAATAAAGAAGCCGTTGTTGCAATCCATTACAACGCCACTTTCAGTTGTTCTTTTAAGCTGCGAAGTACCTGTTTTACCTGCAGCCTCAACAATGCAATCCTGGAAATAATAAGAGCTACCGCCATTCTGAACAACCTGACGCATACCCTGCTTTACTATTTTAAGAGTCTTCTGACTGACATTCAAGGTGTTAAGAACCTCGGGCTGAGTTTCATAAATAACCTCTGACATATCTGAAGAAAGAACAGATTTTATGATATACGGCTTATATCTTGTTCCGCCGTTAGCAATTGTTGCACAGTAGTTTGCAAGCTGCAAGGGAGTGAAAAGGTTATCAGACTGACCAATTGCTGCCTGAACGGTATCACCGGGATTCCACACCTGACCTGCTGCCTCTTTATTTGCAATACTTGCGAGAACACCCTCGGCTTCGGGAATTTCGATACCTGTCTTCTGACCCAAGCCTAAAAGACCACAATATTTATTCATTTTGTCAATACCGAGCTTTTTACCCATTTCAAAGTAATAAATGTTACAGGATTTTTCAAGAGCAGATGTAACATTTAGGTAACCATGGGACTGCAAGCACTTGAATGTCTGGTCTTCAAGGGTATATGAGCCACCGCAATAGCAGGTTGTATTAATATCTGCCGCTTCTTCCTCCAATGCCGCAATTGAAATTGCAGGCTTCATTGTAGAACCGGGAGCATAAGCACTCTGCACACCTCTGTTCCACAAGGGACTTTCAGTGTCTGCAGCAAGCTTGCTGTAATCCTTAAAATATCTTGTTATGTCATAAGTGGGCAAAGATACATTTGCAAGAACTGCACCTGTCTTACAGTTCATAACGACCATTGCACCTGCAGTACCGAAAAATGATGAATTTTTGTTATCGATGAGCATTTCCTGAAGGGCTTGTGCCGCAACCTTCTGAAGCTCACTGTCAATTGTTGTAACAACAGTATTACCCTGCTGAGGTTTGGAAAGATAATCTTCCGTAACAGAACCATCGGAATTGGTTGTAGTTGTTTTTATACCGTTTACACCACGAAGATAGTTCTCCATCGCGGATTCGATACCACTTTTACCGTAGCTATCGTTAAGAGTATAAGCATTATTTTTCAAAACCTTAATTTCTTTAGCGGTAAGGGTATCATCATTTAATTTTTCAGTAAGTTTTGCTGTTTCAAGTTCATATTCTTCCGCGCTTATAGAGCCTACAACGCCAAGAATATGGGAATAGCTTGTTTTATCGCTGTATTCACGATAGCTGACGCTCTCTGCATCAACACCGGGGAAAATCGAACTTTTCTCTTTGATTGCAGAAACAATTTCCGTAGGAACATCCTCTGCAAAGGTATATGGTGAAGAAACACCGAAATAAGAATATTTCATTCCGAAGCAAACAGATGCAATTTTTCTCGCATCCTCTCTGCTGTAGCCTTCAAGACCATATCGCTCAATAAGAGCATCCAGACATTCATCAGCAGTTGATTTTTCGCCCTTTTCCATTTCGAGCATATTTTCTGAAACCATATATTCAAATTCAGTTTCTTTTTCCTTATCAATTACAAGCTGACCTTTTTTATATTCCAAAGGAAGAGGGTCACGCCATTCTATATCATTTTTTTCAAAAATATTTATAAGTGAAAAAATCAGTTCATTTCTTTCATTCTGCTTCTTTGAGGATGGAAAATCAGAATATTTGAACACGACAGAATTCCCCTGTCTGTTTGTAACAAGGGGGTTACCGTTACAATCAAGAATCTCACCTCTTGAAGCCTTAACGGAGCTGGTGGAAACTGCCAGACTATCTGCGGCAGCCTTATATTGGTCAGCATCAATCAACTGGGTTTTCACAAGACTGAAAACCAAAAACAAAAAGAGCAAACCAATAATTACCGTACCTGCAATTCTTCTGTTTTTTCTCAATTCAATAGACATAATTTTTTACTCAGCAATCCTGTAATGATGATAAATGTTTTTTATTATATAGTAACAAACGGGAACTAAAATTACCGTAATAATAAGGGATGGCATATAGAATGTGAAAATCTGCCTTATAGGGCTTCCTGCACCCCAGAATCTCACGGCAACATAGACAATCTCATAAGCTACAACGCTTCCTGCACCCAAAACCAATGCAGTTACAAGGTTATTTCGCATAAGGTGACTTATAAGAAGACTGCATACCGCACATAAAAGCATTAATATTATGGTGTTAAATCCATCAACACCGCTTGAAACATCCCATAAAGCACCTGCTAATGCACCAAATATTGCCGCAGGCACCTCTCTTTCAAACATTGCTATGGCAACACAAAAAGGAATACAAAGGAAAATCCTTGCGCCAAAAATTTCTGTCAAGCCGCCCACTGAATTCTGCAACAACACAGAAAGAACCAGTAATGCACCGAAAATTACCCATCTGATATATTTCGGCTTATTATTACCATAATGCAAGGATATCACCTCTTTCCTTTCTTATTCTTCGCCCTGACCCTCAAAGGATGTTATTACAAAAACATCAGAAATCTTTGAAAGCTCTGCAAAGGGCTTGATTTCAGCATAAAAGCCAGAAGAAATCTCATCGTTATGAACGGCTTTAACCTGACCGATAAGGAGACCATCAGGGAAAACGCCACCTGCACCTGAGGTACAGACAACACCACCGCCAACAACGGATGTTGAAGCATCAAGACCTGATAATTTACACAAACCGTCCTTATAAAGAGTAGCATCGCCTGAAACATAGCCGTACTCTCTTGTGCCTGATTCTAAAGCACCTATATTAACTCTAGGATCAACAAGTGTATACACAACGCAAGTGGAAAAATTAACCTTTTTAACAATACCCACTACATATTCGCCATATATAACAGGGTCATCCACCTCTACCCCATCCTTTGAACCTACATCCAAAGTAAATGAGCCATAAGCATCCGCTGCATCGCGGGACAAAACAGAGCCGTAGCTGAATTCGAAATCAGGGTTCTGCTTTTTTATACCGTAGAATTCTTCATAAGAATCTACTTTCTTTTTCATTTCGTTATAATCTGCAAGCTTTTTACGATATTCTTCCAATTCTTTTTTCAGCTCTTTGTTTTCTTCCTCATAAACTGAAGCAGATTCAAAGGAAACTGAAAGCTCACCTAAATTTTCAGAAATCGCCGCAGATAACTTCTGCAAGGGAGAAAAAACTGTCCCTAATGCGGATGTAATAGGTGACGAAGCATTATGAGTGAATGCTGCAGTAAGCACACCTAAGAAAACTACAACCGCAATAACAACAAGATTTTTAAATCCTTTGCTACGGAAAAATCTTTTCATTTTTATTTACCTCTGAAGCCTAAAAGGTCCTTTTCAAGACAAATACCTGTACCATTTACAACACAGTCAATGGGATTTTTCGCAACATTTACAGGCATACCTGTTTCAGACGCGATTAATTTATCAAGTCCGCGAAGAAGCGCTCCGCCACCTGTAAGGGTAATACCTCTTTCAATGATATCTGCTGCAAGCTCAGGAGGAGTTCTGTCAAGAGTATAGCGAATAGCATCAAGAATCTGGTCAACAGGGTCTGCAAGTGCCTGACGAACCTGCTCACTTGTGTTTTCAACTGATTTGGGAAGACCGTCAATAAGATTTCTACCCTTGATTTCCATAGCTGCTTCGCCCTCATAGGGATAAGCAGAGCCTAATTTAACCTTAATATCCTCTGCAGAGCGTTCACCTATAAGAAGATTAAAGGTTCTTTTTACATAAGAGATAATCGCATCGTCAAATGTATCACCTGCAACTCTTACTGATTTTGAAGTAACAATATCACCAAGAGAAATAACTGCAACCTCACTTGTACCGCCACCAATATCAACAATCATACTACCTGTTGCGTCAAGAACAGGAAGACCTGCGCCGATTGCCGCTGCCATAGGCTCTTCAATAAGGCTTACATATCTTGCGCCTGCACTTTTAGCAGCATCATGAACTGCTCTTCTTTCAACCTCGGTAACACCTGAGGGAATACAAATCATAACTCTCGCTCTATTGAAGGGTGAACCGCTGATTGCTCTTTTGATAAATGCCTTGAGCATATCGGATGTCATATCAAAGTCTGCAATAACACCATCCTTAAGAGGTCTTACTGCAGTAATTGAACCGGGAGTTCTGCCAATCATTTTCTTGGCATCTGCACCAACAGCAACAACTGTTTTTGGATTAGTTCTTTCATCAACTGCCACAACTGAGGGCTCTCTTATTACGATACCCTTACCCTTAACAAAAACAAGTGTATTGGCAGTACCTAAGTCAACACCTATATCTTGTGAAAATAACATCTATATACATTCCTTTCGGATTATTTTATTGTTTATTTTTTTCTGAAAATATATGTAGCAAAAAATACAACTGCAGAAACAGTTACAATAGTCGCACCTGCTGAAGTATCGCCATAGAAGGAAATCAGAACACCTGAAACACCGCAAGCAATAGAAATTATTACGGATGAAATCAGATACTGACGAGCATTTTTTGCAATATTTCTTGCTGCCGCCGCAGGTAAAATCAATAAAGAGTTAATAAGAAGAATACCGACCCATTTTATTGACATCATTACAACAACCGCAACAACAATAACAAATATGTTTTCATAAACCGCAGTTTTAATACCTCTGCTTGCGGCAAGCTCTCTGTTCACAGATATAATAAGAAGCTTGTTATAAATAAATGACCAGATTATTATCACAGCTATCAAGGTGATAAACAAGCATAAGAGCTCGTTACCTGTTACGCTCAGAATATCGCCTACAAGGTACGCGCTGTATTTTGAGAAGCTTCCGCCATAGGAAAGCACCAGAAGACCTACTGCAACCGAGGTTGAAGAAAAGACGCTGATAACCGTATCTGAAGAGGTATTCCCTTTGTTTTTTACTCTTGTAATAATCAATGCAAGGAACACACCGAATGCCACAAGAGAAATCATTTCATTTTTTATTCCCAGAAGCACACCCAGGGCAATACCCGTAAATGCGCTATGGCCGAGAGCATCGGAGAAAAATGCCATTTTATTATTTACTGCCATTGTTCCTAAAATACCCATAAGGGGTGCAATCATAAGAACAGCAAAAAATGCATTAATCATAAATTTATAATCTGCCCAGGCGAAAGGTATCACAGAGCTTAAAAGGTCATAAATCAATTGCATGCTTCCGCCTCCTCTTCACCTAAGCTGTAAAAGCTGCTTTTAAATTCAGGAGAATTGAAAACATCCTTAGCATTACCGCTTTTAAGAACAGATTTATTAATAAGAACAACATTGTCTGCAAAATCTCTGACTATGCCTAAATCATGGGAAACCATAGCAATCGCCATATGATAATTCTGCTTTAAATCCTTAATAACCTCGTAGAATTTCTCACTACCTGCCGCATCCACGCCTGAAACAGGCTCGTCAAGCAACAATAATTCAGGAAGCGGATACAAGGCATTTGCAAGCATAACTCTCTGAAGCTCGCCACCTGAAAGTGAGCCTAACTTCCTATACCTCAAATCCTTGCAGCCTACCATTTCAAGAGCATTATCAAGCTCTTTTTTTATTATGTGGTTTTTAAAGAAGCAAACAGGACTGTTGGTTCTGCCGACGAGAAGGAAATCCTCCACGCTTATTGGTGCAGAGCGGTCAAAGTCCAGATGCTGAGGAACATAACCAATTGTAATATTATTTATTTTTTCACCATCGTGAGATTCATAAGTAACTGTTCCCTCATGGTGAATTTCGCCCAAAATTGATTTAACAAGGGTTGTTTTACCTGCGCCATTAACACCGATAAGAGCAGTCAGCTCTCCGCAATGAAGGTGAAACGAAACTGCCGAAAGTAAAACCTCGCCGCCTTTTTTCACACCGATATTATCAACCTTTATTTCACAAAGACCGCAGCCATTTTCGGAAGCCATTATTTCACCGCCTTTAAAATCATTTTATAATTTTCTCTCATTGTATCTTCATAAGCAGTAAGCTTTTCTTCACCGCTCACAATAGGATTCACAATATAAATCTCTGTATTTGTTTCTCTTTTGAGAATTTCCGCACCTGAACCGCTGTAATTGGGATCAACAAACAAAGCTCCTATATTATCTGCTTTTATTTCGTTGCTTAATTTAGCAAGCCCCTTTGCAGAAGGCTCATAACCCTCGTCACTTTCAACAGTAGAGGAAATATTAAAGCCCAAATCCTCTGACAGATATTCAAATGCGCCGTGGAAGGAAATTACATTAGAATTCTTTACTGCTGAAACAACTGCTTTTCTTTCCTCTCCGAGAGCATCAAGTCTTTTTATATAATCCGAATAATTTTCTTCAATCTGTTCTTCATATTGAGGAAATTCTTTTACAAGTCCTATTTTTATATTCTCTACCTGAAGCCTTGCATTTTCCAAGGAAAGCCAGATATGCGAGTTTTCGTGCACATGCTCATCATGGTCCTCTTCGTGTTGCTCTTCTTTACAGATAAGCTCAATATGCACAGAAGAGTTAATAACATCAAGCTCCGGAACGCTTTTGAAGGCATCCTTAAGGAAGCCTTCCATACCCGCACCATTGACTACAAGAACTACAGCATCATTCAAAAGCTTTGCATCCCTTGCAGTCAAGGTATAGTCATGAAGACAACCGATGCTTTGCTCTGCCATACATTCCACATCAACCTCTTCAATACCATTCAAAAGGTTTAATGTAAATATATACACGGGGTAAAAGGAAGCAACAACAGTTACTTTACCATTTGATGTTTCAGGTGCGTTCCCTGCGCATCCGCTGAGAACAAGCAGGATTACCGCAAGGACCACACACATAAGCTTTTTCAAAAATTATCACCTTACCAATTTGAAGTAATAGGGTGACTCTGAACCATACATACCTGTTTCAATCTTAACATAATATGTACCCTCCTTGAGAGTCATAACACCTGTTGAAACAAGACCCTGATTAAGAGAAGAGTCAACGGATTTAACAACATTTCCGTTTTCATCAATAATACTTGCAATCCATGTAACAGAGCTGTCTGTTACCTTTTCGTGCCACAATTCAAGGCTGACATTTCTTTCTTCTGTTATCTCAAATCTGTAATAGTCCTCATCGAAATCAACATCAGAAGAAATAATTGCACCGTGGTAATAGGTGTTCGCATGAATACCCTTTGCAGTCTCCATACTGCCGTTAGGCTCAACCTCAAAGTCGCTTCTTTCGGTAAATGTCCACTGACAAGTATAAGAGGTAGAGTTATATGCTACGGAATCGCCGTCAATAACAATATAATATTCACCTGCGGAAAGACCCATATTGCTCAGATTATAGCCTGAGCTGTTCCACTTTGAAATTTTCTTCATTATTTCAAGATAAGTTCCGTCAGCCTGCTTCTGAAGAAGTCTGATATTCCAACCATCCTTATCGCCCTCAATTTCCTCATGAGTAAAGATGATATCTACAACGCCTTCAGCAGGAACAATAAACTTATAGTAGTCCTTGTCAAGACTGAGGAGTCTGTCTGCAAGAGAACCGCTTATAGCAATATTCTGGGGTAAATCTGTTGCAGTTTCAGGTGTATCGTTAAGCTCGAATTCATGGTTGGTCGCTTTTTGCACACCTAAAACAAGGCTATATGTTTCAGCAATTTCAGATACATTTTCTATCTTTATATAGTAAACACCCGCTTTAAGACCTATTGTACCTGTTTTAATAAGTGTATCTGTAAGCTTTGAGGTGAAATCTGAAATAAGCTCATCATCTTCATTGTAAAGCTTTATATTCCAGCCTGCCTTCGGGAAGGTAAGGTCATCATGAACAAACGAAATATTTATACAGCTATCCTGAGTAAGCTCGAACACAAACCAGTCATTGTCATAGCCCTCGCTTCTCTTTGAGGAAGAACCATATACAGCCTTTCCTAAACCAAGAGGATTAGCAGTTTCTTTTGTATCATTAACCTCTCTTTCAAAGGTTGTTGATGCTGTAAATGTGGTAACGAGAGTAAACTCACCATATAAAATATCAGTACCCGGATCAACAACTACCAGATATGTACCTGGAGAAACACCTGTTTCCCCCCAGCTTGCTGTAACATCGCTCCAGAAAGAATCGAAATATGAAAGCTCCTTATATTCTCGGGGCTCGCTCTCAATTATTTTATAAAGGGTTATTCTGTATGCGCACTTTATAGAATCCAACATATCAGCATGGTCAAGCCTTACGCTTAATGCACCGGGTCTGTCAACATCAAAAATGTATGCTTCATAGTCATCGGCTGACTCAATTGTACCCATTACTGTTGAGTTTTTTGTAATTTTTGTTGGCGTGTTCCAATTGAACATTCCGTCAGCCACATTGTTTGCAACACCTATGCCGCATAAAACCGATGTAAGAATTACCGCAACAACTGCAGCAACAATTATTTTCACCTTTCGCTTATTCATCTTATAAAACTCCTTTTCAGGACTGATTTAAAATTATTCACCGCGTTTTCATACTCGGGAACAGTATCCGTGTTGGCACAAAGCACTGTACCCTCAAGACTCATATTAAGAATTGTAAATGCGCATCTGAGATTCTTCTCCATATCTGCTATTGCCTCAACACCATCGCGTCCTGCAGCAACAAGAAGAATACCTTTTCTGTGTTTTTTTATAGGCTGTATCTTACCATTTTTATAAAAGCTTGTGTAATAGACCTGAAATCTATCTATCAACGCTTTCACAGGTGCGGAAAAGCTACCATTATAAACAGGACTTGAAAAAACAACCACATCTGCATTTTCAAATAATGAAAAGAACTCATCCAAATCCCTGTTTACGCACTTGCCTGTATTTTCACAATAATTACAGCCATTGCAAAAAGCAAAGCCTTCTGAAAACGCATCGAAAACATCAACTTCGATATTTTCTATATTATCAAAAGCATCCTGCAAAATTTTTTTGGTAAAGCTGTCCTTTCGACAGGAACCTTTTATTATCAATACTTTTTTACTCATTTCACTAACTCTTGACCACAATATTTGCAGAACAATCTTCCGTCAGCAGTTTCATAGAACAAAGCAGGAAGATATTTTTCCTCAGAGGTTATACAATCCTCTTTTCCACAGAATTCATTATGAGTTGCTTCTTCAAAAGCCGGCTGCAGAGCTCTACCCATTCTTGATTTTGTAACCTTAGAAAGAATTGCCATACAAGCGTCAATATATCTTCCCATACCGTTGAAATATTTCGCTCTTGCATCTGAATCAACAGAAGCATCCAATTCCTCTCCCCTTGGAAACTGATGAAGAATCACAAGGTCGGGCTTTGCGGCTAAAAGCATTCTTTCATCGAGAATGAAGTTGTGCTTTCTTGCCTCATACATAATCTCGCTGTCGAAGGACTCCTTCTTAACCTCTGTCATATAAAGAACATCAAGCTCGGGAAGAATTTCAAAAAGATTATCGTAAACAACAAAATCCTTTTCTCTCTTGTCCATTATATTGATATAATCCTCGTTCAAGGGCTTACCATTAACGGAAACAAAATAAAACTCATTCCCCTTGTAAAGATTAAGGCACTGAAGAAGATTTTTAACCAATACATTGTCGGTAAAGTCTCCGAGGAAACCGATTTTCATATTTGAAACATGCTTTTTCTCAACCCATACGCTTGAGAAATCAGAAAGAGTTTTAACAGGAAATGCTCTCCCACCGTCACCCGCATTGATTACTGGTACAGTGGCATAAAGTGAAGCTGCTCTTGCCGCACCCTTTTTATTATGAGAAATAACAATAGCATCACCATACCCTGACATTGAAGCTACCGCATCCCTTAAGCTCTCAGCGGAATTGCGCTCAAAATCCATAGGTACTCCACCCATTTTTACAATTGCACTTGTAAATGCGGCTTTTGTATCTCTGTCTGCATTAAAAAGAGCATTGATTACGAGCTTCTTTTCCAAATCCTTTGCATATGCTCCGCGATTTTCCTTAATATAGCTCATAACATTAAGAGCTTCTCGTAAGCCCTCTCTTGAAAAATCAGTAATATCTATAAAATGATTCATCCCAAAAACCACACTTTCTTCTGCATTTTGGTGACACCAATCCATTATCTGTTTAATTATACCATACATTTATATAAAAACAAATACTTTATTTAAAATTAAAATATTTTTTACAATATGAATAACAATATAATAAGCAAAACCGCCCACCTGAAAGGTGAGCGGTTATTTGCTAAAAATAAGTATTGAATTAGTCTTCAACAGGAGCGCCTACGGGGCAAGAACCTGCACAAGCACCACAATCAATGCAAGTGTCTGCATCGATAACATAGATGCCATCGCCTTCAGAAATTGCTTCTACGGGGCAATCTGCTGCACAAGCACCACATGAGATGCAATCATCAGTAATTTTATATGCCATTTTTCTGACCTCCTTGCTTTTTTTGTTTTATTGTAGCACATATTTTTCTAAAATCAATAGAAAAATATGAAATTACCAATTTTTTATAGATTATTCTTCACCATTATCGTGGTTATCGTCCTTGGGTGCTCTCACACCTTTGACAATTTTTACTTCTTTACGATGAAATTCTGTTGGGATTGCTTCAGGTCTGCGGTCAAGCTGAACCTTGATTTTACCTGTAAGAAGGCTGTTTTCAACAACAGTTCCTCTGCCCTCTCTTGTATCAACAACAGAGCCGACTCTTGGAGTTACCTTTGCAAGATACTCATAGCTTTCCTGCTCATATTTAAGGCAGCATAAAAGTCTTCCGCAGGTTCCGCTGATTTTAGACGGATTAAGAGAAAGGCCCTGCTCCTTTGCCATTTTGATTGAAACGGGGTGGAAATCATCAAGAAATTGTGAGCAACAGAAGGGTCTTCCGCAAATACCAAGACCACCAAGCATTTTGGAAACATCTCGCACACCAATCTGACGCATTTCAATTCTTGTTCTGAAATTACCTGCAAGTATTTTAACAAGCTCTCTGAAATCCACTCTGTCATCAGATGTAAAATAGAAAATCATTTTACTGCCGTCAAAAGCACATTCAACCTCAACAAGACTCATATCAAGTCCAAGCTGTTCAACCTTTTTCTGACAGAAACCGAATGCTTCTTCCTCTTTTTTCTTGTTCTGTTCAAGAATTTTGATATCCTCTTTATTTGCGGCTCTGATAACCTTTTTCAAGGGATGAACGATATCGGTGTCATTAACCTTGTGATTTGCAGTTGCAACCTCACCACATTCAATACCTCTTACTGTTTCAACTATCGCCATATCACCCTTTGAAAAAAGCTTTCCATCAGGGTCAAAATAATATATTTTTCCGTTTTCCTTAAAACGAATTCCTACAACTTCTGCCATAAATTTTCTCCATCTTAAGTTGGCGAAAATAATCCGAAACAGTTTTTTGAATGCGGATTTTCGCCAATCTATTGTTAAAATACTCGTGAATCCGTCAAGGATTCACTGCGTTTTGTGCCTCAGCTTGACAAAAATCTGCAATTCAAAAAATCTTCG
>JAZRDP010000059.1:0-11751 GCA_045660345.1 Acutalibacteraceae bacterium | reverse complement strand
AGCCACCTTCAGCACCGTGCAATCAGGCACCAGGTTAGCCTCCAGCAAGTCGTATTCACTGCCCTCCTCCATATCACCAGTAAAAAGGAAAGAAACTTCATCATATACCAAGTACAGCACCAAAGAACTATTGTTTATGTCCCCATCATGCTCTAAGGGCCCCAGCACCTGAATGTGACTTTCTCCCAAAGAAAGACTGCTGCCTGCCTCTAGCACCTCTAACTCCAAGCCCTGCATGGCAAGATATCGCTTGTAGTCCCGAAAGGCCTGACTATTATACTCTTGATGAGAACTAAAGCCCCGCTCCACCGTGGCATAGTTCAAGGCACCAGGCAAACCACCCACGTGATCTTCGTGGGGATGAGTGTTCACTATGTATTTAAGAGTAGCTATGCCGTGGTTTTTCAGATAGGCATAGATGAGAGATGAGTCAGAGCCGTTGCCACCATCTATCAGCAGGTTCTCCCCGACACTTTCCACCAGAATAGCATCTGCCTGTCCCACATCAATAAAATGCACCGTCAGCTGACCATACAGCTTTGGGCACACTCCCATCCACAGGGAAAACACCAGACAGAACAAGAGACCACGGAGCTTTAGTTTTTTACACATAACTTTTCCTTCCATAGGTAGCATCATCTCATAGTATCACCTTGGCGGGGGCTTTGCAATGAAATGGGGGTGGGTGTGGAGGTTGGAAAAAAATTTGAAAAAACAGCCATCTATAAAGTGTCCAATTTCTTGAGGCACTTCAAAGATGGCTGTAGTTGGAGGCACTGAGTAACACATGAAGATATTTCAAACGACTTCAACGCAACAGAAACTACCTTACTGGCATTTCTAAGTTAAGTCCAAATATCTCCCTTTTTAAGAACTAAAAGAACGTGCTTATAATTCCTAACCTATCTATGATGCAAGACTATACTGGTAAAGATTCCTAGTTAGGTAATCCAGAAAAATCGTACCACAAATCTTCATCTTCCCGACGATAGGAATGGTAGGCTTTATCCAAAGAACGTTGGAGAAACTTATGAACCATTTCCAACCTTTCTATCTGAGCCTGAACCACGGGAGTATACATTCTGTGGTCTTTTCTCAAAAACCTTTTGAGTTGGACAAGCTCCCCTTGGAATTTCCGGCGGATTATCATAGCTTCTGAACATTTTTCTCTAGACACCCATCCATCAACAGACGAATATAGAGTCCTTGACCAGTTCATCAGCCTAGTAATACCTGCCTCATACTGAGCCTTTGGTATACCCAATCCTTTCAATTCCATCTGAAGCTTTTTACAACAGATGTTTACCTCATTTTGTACGTTCATCTCGTACCTCCTTGAATAAAATAAACAGCTTCTGCTGATTTTTATTAAAGGATAGTTATAGTATACAAATATAATAAGGAGGCAAACCCACCCGCAGCTCCAGACGTTGCAGGTTGACTGGAAAAATTAATCAGTTATAATTGAGTTTAGCGGAATTATCCAGAAGAACGGGTTGCAGGTTGACCGGAAAAATTAATCAGTTATAATTGAAGCGTGGTTATGTTGCCCGTATGTCCTGTTGCAGGTTGACCGGAAAAATTAATCAGTTATAATTATCCTGGTTCTAAATTTACTAGCATGGCAGTTGCAGGTTGACCAGAAAAATTAATCAGTTATAATGTGTACATGTACAGCTTAATTTGAAGGAGTGTTGCAGGTTGACCGGAAAAGTTAATCGGTTATAATTGTAGTTTGATAATTATTAAATTAAATGATGTTGCAGGTTGACCGGAAAAATTAATCAGTTATAATTACTGACTCCTGCACAATCCACAATGTGATGTTGCAGGTTGACCGGAAAAATTAATCAGTTATAATGTCCTACAGCGACACATACTCCTTCGATAGGTTGCAGGTTGACCGGAAAAATTAATCAGTTATAATTACTGACTCCTACATAATCCACAGTGAGAAGTTGCAGGTTGACCGGAAAAATTAATCAGTTATAATGATCCATTAACAAAATAACCATCAAAAATGGTTGCAGGTTGACCGGAAAAATTAATCAGTTATAATTCAAATCTAGATCGGCGAAGCCATTGACGAGTTGCAGGTTGACCGGAAAAATTAATCAGTTATAATAAAAATCTCTGCTTGTGTTGAAGTCAAAGAGTTGCAGGTTGACCGGAAAAATTAATCAGTTATAATCAGTTTGAATTTCAGATGATGAAAATGGTTGTTGCAGGTTGACCGGAAAAATTAATCAGTTATAATAGACTATTCGTGCTGCCACCTGCGCATTTGGTTGCAGGTTGACCGGAAAAATTAATCAGTTATAATGCGATACGATAATTAGTCTCGTTAGTATGAGTTGCAGGTTGACCGGAAAAATTAATCAGTTATAATGTGTTCTATATCTTTTGTATGCTTCATAAAGTTGCAGGTTGACCGGAAAAATTAATCAGTTATAATAAAACTGTTTCATTGGGAGCAGAAAGCCAAGTTGCAGGTTGACCGGAAAAATTAATCAGTTATAATAGTTACTAGATACGTGGTATTGTTGCTCAGGTTGCAGGTTGACCGGAAAAATTAATCAGTTATAATTGTTGTTGTCATCAATGTATCCAACCAACAGTTGCAGGTTGACCGGAAAAATTAATCAGTTATAATTTTAATGCCATTCAATACACCTCCATCGTAGTTGCAGGTTGACCGGAAAAATTAATCAGTTATAATGGAACAACTGGAACATTGACAACACGAAGAGTTGCAGGTTGACCGGAAAAATTAATCAGTTATAATCCCCGATTTCAATAGAACCCTTGCTACCCTGTTGCAGGTTGACCGGAAAAATTAATCAGTTATAATTGAGCTCTATGACACAGTTAGTCCCTAGATGTTGCAGGTTGACCGGAAAAATTAATCAGTTATAATGCCGGTGGTGTGCAGACAGATACCGATACGGTTGCAGGTTGACCGGAAAAATTAATCAGTTATAATAAGTCAAGTTTGTTATGATAAAAAATAATCGTTGCAGGTTGACCGGAAAAATTAATCAGTTATAATAAGCCATAGATAGTACGAGTTTGAAACATAGTTGCAGGTTGACCGGAAAAATTAATCAGTTATAATGTGTCCGATGTATTTTGTTTTGTAGTAAGGAAAACAAGAACATCGGACATATTATTTTTACATTTTTTTAGAATAAAAGAAGTTGTCCTAGCTGAATTTTTGATGTTTTTTCACCAGCATTATAGCTTATAATGTTTCCATATTGACGGTCTGTTATGGTGAGAATATCAACCTTTCCTGCGGCAGGTAGGGAATCCTTAATTAACCGGTAATATTTTTCACACACATCTTTTCCAGAACAAAGCTTTGTATAAATGGAAAACTGCACCATAGAAAATCCATGGTCAAGAAGAAAATTCCTAAAATCTGTTGCAGCCTTTCTTTCCTGCTTTTCTACCACGGGTAAATCAAACAAAACTAATATCCACATAAGCTCATACCTGTTAAGTGTCAAATTCCTCATCTTCTGTTACCACCCAAGAAGGAATCTCTATACAAGGTTCTCCAGAATCCAATGCCTTTACGTATGAATTCGCCATATACTGCATACTCTGAAAAACAGGTGAGAACCCATTTTGAGTAGAAACCTTTATCCATAACACTTCAGCTAAAATCTTTTTTACCTCTGGTGTTACTTCCAGTTTATTTTCTTGCAGCAACTTAAAAACTTCATAATCCACAAGGGGACGATACACTTCAAACAAGTCGTCTACCAAACAAAATTGGTTCAATAAATTCTTATGGTGTATTCCAAAAGCAGGAAGCAAGCCACTGGAACACACTGCCCGTGCCATGGCAGCCCGAATAATTGCATATCCATAATTTAAAAGAGAGTTGATTCCTTCTTCTCCCCTATCACGGATAAAATGTGGACCAAAAAGACATTTCCAGTATAGCTTTGCCGCATATCCTTCTTTATTTTCAGAATCTCCCGACTTAACCATACCAGAAACTTTATACAAATAGTCTGCTGTATCTTGATGACCACAAAGCTCAAGAACCAAGGCTTGATTTCTAATCTTTTTGATAATAATCTGTTTCCAAATTTTTTTATTAAAAGGAATACTTGCATTAATTTGATTTTTTACTACTTTGGCAAACAAATAGTGATTTGCCACAGGAAGCACCATGCTTTGAGGCATATAATTCTTTCCACACAATACTGTAACTGCCCCTCGTTCAGAAAGGGCATTCAAAATATGCTTTGTAACAGTAACACTCTGGGCAGAAAGCAACAATACCCCAATGTCATCCAAGGGGACTGAACCAAGAAGCTCATTGCCACAACGTACTTCAATGAAACCTCGGTTTAGAGCCAGATAACGATTTTCATCATAAATCTCTAGAACTCTACTGAGCATACTTTATTATCGGTATGCTCAGTAGGCCACTCTATTTTTTTCTAAACACTTTTCCTATGGGATTCACAGAAATAACTCGAGCCTGCTTTTCTCCAAAGAGAACATTCACGGAAACAAAATTTTGTCCAGATGAAAGCTTCCAACAAGGTTCTGTCATCATATCATTTGTGGCAATTAACCAGTCTTCACAATAAGTAACAGCACATACAGGTCTAATATCCAACTTATTACTAGTTGCAGAGTAGCTAGCAATCCGAGCTTTATACCAGATACCATTGTCAACAAATTCAATATAATCATTCTTGAACAATGTACAGATTTTCTTAGCAGCTGGATGTGGTTTCTTTTCATTCTTAACACATCCTTTACTATCTACTTCATCACGGCGGATATAAGAAGCCTCAAAAGAAACTTTTCCTCCTTCTTTTTTTGCAGGAATTTCCCAAATTATGGCCAAAAGATAATCTTCTGGTGCAAGATATCTATTCGTATTATCAATATTTGTAATCTCGATTGGTGTTTGTACCCTATTCTTACAGCGAACCTTCTTGATTCCCGTATCGGTAACAAACAATTGCAAGATATCCTCAAATTTCATTCCTCTGTGCTGTTCCACAAAAAGATTCAATCTGTCTCTAATGTTCTTATCGATTACAGACTCAATATCCTTTTCTTTTAAAGAAACCACCGATTCCCTAGAAATAAACACCTCTTCAAATATCCACAAGGACGGATATATATTTTTCAGCTCTCGTACCGTTTTCTTTATGTCCCCAGTTTCTTTGAGCTTTGCTTCAAAATCAGTTCGTACTCGGTCATTCCGAATAAGAGTAATATCCTCTTCCTGCTTTATTGCAGAAATATCAACCATCTTAGGCCACTTTATTTTTCCCAACAAAGTTTCTTTGGAAAGCTTCCCCTCAACTCCATGATCTGGTTTATGACTTACCACAATACGTTTTGTTCGCTCCATAAGTTCTTCTCGGAGAATTGGCAACTGGGGTACTTCTATCCTGTTTCTCTGTCTGCGAGCATTTTTAGTTGAAATTTCTTGAACCATACTTCGGTCAATCAAAGCAATGACACAGGCATCCAAAGCATGGTGTCTATGGTCATATCGGTTCTTTTTGTAACTACCAATTTGCTCATCTTTCAAACCAAAGTGGGCTATTTCTTTATCTCCAATCTTTCGCTTCAAAATAGAATCAATATCCCAAGCATCTCGTAAAAGTTTTGTCATTCCACCAGTTACACACCACACGTTGGAAGATTTATCAACTACAGCTCGTAAATAACGCAATGCCATTTTAGACAAATAGGCATTGTCTGTAAGTTGCCGTGCAATAAAGCTGCTATCCTTTTCAAAGGTCTCCATTGCATTTTCAGAAAATAACTTTCGTTTCTGGGGATTTTTCAAAACTGCAACTCTTTCAAGGATTTCCTTCCAGTTATAGCCAGGCGGATTGCTACCGAATGCTTCAAAGGGTGATTTTTCACCTTTAAATGCATTGCATCTTGTGTGAGCAACAGTTTTATTATGTTCAGAATCCCACAATGTCCTACTGAAAGGAAGAATATGTTCTATTTGAACCGTGTTGTCCTCAAAAATATCTGTTCCAGAAATCTGCTGTCCACAATAAATACACCTTCGTTGTAGTGCATTATCTGGATTTAATTCTTTCCATAACTTGAACTTCAATCTATCCGTTCTGTTTGGAAACTGAATCTTGTATGCTTCTGTGATGCTTTTATTCAATATAGCATTCTGCTTTTGATTCGCTGTTATTTGCTTTTGTATCTTTGACTTTGCCTCACGGCTAGCTTTCAAGTCACGGCTTACCTCTATAACAACTTGCTCTGGGCGACCATATTCCTTAATAAGGGCATTTACCACAACTCTTGTCTGGTTCAGGGCAATATGTACCGTTGGATTACTAATCTTTCCGAATTCCTCTTCATCAGTCTGAGGATTTGCCTTTTTTCCCATAGTAGAACCTACAAGAACCTTACCGTAATAGGGCAAAGTATCAAATTTATCTACCTTTTGTTCTGCATATTTATATCCTAGATTTTCTATGGCTTCATGGAGCTGACATTTTTCACTTTCCATTTCAGCTATAACATTTTCTGAAAATTCCCGGCAAAAACTTGTAGTACCAGCAGCAAACACCAACTTTGTAATTGCTGTCTTTTGTTCTGCAGTCAACTCATATTTTTCTAGCATTTTCAGTACTGTTTCATCTTCCTCTGCAGTAATCAAAATTTCTACAATATCATCTTGTTCTTGCAGGCTAAAACTATCCCACTGTACTCCAAAACGATTCTTGCTACGCATTTTTACCGCAGTTTTATTTCCCACCAAATACTCTCTGGACTCTGATTCCAAATTAAATACTATGCCTGCATCAAGTCCAAGTTTTTTCCGCATATCATTGAATGTTACCTTTTCTTTTGACTCCAACAATGCAATAAGCTCTTCTCTCCACTCTGGAAGCAAATGATGGGACTTTCCATTTGCAATAAAGGATAGATTGTACACTTCCTGTAAAATTCGAATTCTATGGGCACACGGCATTTCCTTAAATGTCCGCTGATTCTCAGGCATATACTGACAACTTCCTCTTTCCTGAGGTCTCAATGGTCGTTGAAAGAATATCTGTTCATATATAGAATCCCAATCTACATTCGGATAAAATTCCTCCTGTTTCTGGCGGATAAGCTGAAATTCATCCATGTATAATTTTCGTGTGGGATAATAATCCATTCTATTAGGTGTAAATCGAATACCATTATTTTTATCTTGATTCTCCCATAGGAATTCACCTAAAGTCCTGTAACCAGATGCTCTAATTGCATTTTCAAGATTATTACACTTATCTCCTTGAGACATTTTTTCAGATTTTGAATTTTCTTTTTGCTCTTCTTGGGAACCATCTTTTCTGTTACTTTTAAAACCTCGTCTTACAGATAAATTAAACAGAACGCGACCTAATTCATGAGGTTCCAATTTTTCATCCAAAGCTTTAATTCTTAACTCATAGGGATTCAACAGTTTTAACTTTTGTGTTTCCTCTTTTGATACAGGGAAAAGACCTTCTTTTTGTAACAATCTGAAGGTTGCCCTTCTTCGTTGTTTTCTCCGTCGGATAATACGTCGTTGACCTCGAGCTGTCCGTCTTTCTACGGCCAGAGGTTCCTTTGATTTTGGATTTCGCCCATCTGAAAATATTCTAACCCCAAGATTTTCCAAATTAAGTGGTCGGTTATCCTCATCAAGGGAATAGATGCTCCATCCAATAGAATTTGTTCCTAAATCCAATCCCAATCGATATTTCATTTTTTCCTCCAAGGAAATAGTATACCACAATAATTTTATTGTTGACAAAAAATCTTTCACCAAGTAAAATTAAATTACTGATTAATTTTTCTGATCAACCTGCTAACAAAGAGCCTTCGGGCTCTGCAAAATGCTTTTACATTTCTTTGAAATGTAAATAGATTCAATGAAAAAGGGAAGCTACGGCTTCCTTTTTGTTTTCCACTCCCTCCATTATACTACACCCACTGTCCCAATGAATGCTACACCAAAAGTGTTTTTTTCACAAAAAAAACAGAAACACCATCCCATTTCCCTAACCATCCCCATCCATGCTATACTATTCCCATGAACACCTCCGGCTGGAACTTGCAACAAGGCACACTCCCCTTCCGTCCTCTCAGTGAAAGCGATGCTATCCGCATTGTAAACCTGGCCTTGTCTCCAGCAAAAAAGCACACTTCCACCTACAAGTATGCTTTCTTCAAGGCGATGCTGGATAATCTTTTTAATGTGGATGGCCAGCGGTGTTTTTTGAACTACGATACTATTGCCCTGCGGTTCACGGAAATCTACTGGAACTTGGTGCTGAACTACCACTTAAAACAGATGCCCACTTCCCAGCGTGCTACCATGACGGCGGTGGAACGGGTGCTTTTTGATTTTTGCAAGAAATATGGCTTTAACCATGAGAGCAAGGGCTCAATCTTTCCCTTCGAGAGCCTGAGACAAGATTTACAGCTAGAACTTTCCCGCAAGATCCGAAGCCAAATGCTCAAATACGTGGTGGGAGCCTTTTACACAGATACGGAAGGCCAGCTCTATTCCTTCAGCAAAGAAGAAGGGGGCATCCACTTTAATCCAGATGCCTACACTGCCTGCATCAAGTTCAAGACGGATTTTGAAAAGATAAATTATTATGAGTGGATAAAATACCTAGAAAAGGTGAATCGGGAAGAAGATGCCTACGCTCTGGCAAGCAAGCTAGATGCCTCCACGGAACGAAGCAATCTGAGCCTGTATCGTGAAACCCTCCTTCAGTTTGGTCAGCAACATTGCTTTTACTGCCACAAAAGCCTAACCCATGAAGCAACCACCATTCCCGTAGACCACTGCATTCCCTGGTCCTTTGTAAAAGATGACAAACTCTGGAACTTTGTCCTTTCCTGCCCCACCTGTAACGGAGCCAAAAGCAACACCCTTCCAGCAGAATCCTACCTTGCAGACATAAAACAACGGAACCGCACCCTACTGCACCTAGACCTTCCCTTGGTCAAAGAAGATTTCAAGTCCTACAGCCACGCAAAACTAGAACAAATGTACCACTCCGCCATCTTCAACGGCTTCCAGTCTGGCTGGAAACCCCGCACCATACTCCCCCTCCCCACCTACGGCTTTGGTGATGGAGGATATTCTGCTGTAGCGGATGGGGAGTGAGGAGAGACAATCTCTATCCCCGTATGATGGATTGGAGGGGCGGCCAAGCCGTTCCTAGAAGGTGGGCAGTGAGCCTGCCGAGCTGACCGTCTTCTGGGAATGAAGCGGCAGCGGTAATGGAGCAAGAGCATCATGTTTTATTCTGTCCCTTATTGAAACTGCCAAGCAGAATGGTATTGCTCCTGAAGATTATCTCAGATGTCTTTTTGAAAAAGCCCCTTATGCTGAAACTGAAAATGACTGGGAAAAACTTCTCCCCTGGAATATTGAAATTACTCCATATAAGATTCGTGGAGAATGGATTTAAATTGTGGTATAATGTAAACGTAAATTCTATTTGCGGATACGATCTTTCAGTTCCCTGCGTGACTCAATTTTGAGTTTTTTGAAAATTGTTGCCATGTGGCGTTTTACAGTTTCTACGCTGATGTATAATTCTTCAGCAATCTGGGCATTTGAATAACCGCGGGCTGCAAGGCGGGCCACTTCTTTTTCGCGAGAAGAAAGGACGTCAAAGGGGGCTTCTTTGCTTGTCTGATTTGTCGAATCATCATTCTTCTTTTTTGAAAATGGCACTAAAATCAACTTAATTAGAATTCCCATAAGAGCTGGACGAAACTTTACAAAAATCATTATAAAAAAAGCTGTTGAAGAAATTGAGGAAATAGTCTCTTGATCAGCTTGCTGCAACAGTTCGAAATCAGAAATCAAAAATAGGATTTTTACAACTGAGACAAAGAACCCGCTTAAGATTGCAAATTTTGATATCTGGACTGGAAAATCAACCTTGAACTGAGCCACCTTTTCTTTTAGAAGGATTGCAGGAATCATAAAAACTACAATTCCAGCAATCACAAGAATACTATCTATCAGCATAAACTATTCTGAATCACAAAGCAGAGAAACTTTACTTTCTACAGGAAGCAAAACCAGATTAAGAAGCAAAGCATAAATAAGCGGGACGCAGGCAACGGTAAAGTTTACTCCGAGCGCAGAACGATCTTCGAGATGAGCAAGCATTCCCATAAAGCCGCCTAGTGTCGTCATTATTCCTTCGAGAATCAGAAGTGTACAAAAAGTTTTTATTGAATTTACTGACAATGCTTTTTGTGAAACTGAAACCTTTTGATTCTTAAAAACACATTTTAACGCGCTTAAAAAAATCTTGAAGTTACCGGAAATAGTAAGCAGCAAAAATGTCGGGATGAAAATATAAATCAAACCGGGAAGATCTCTAAGATAATAAAAACTCAAAGGTTCCTGCTCAGTGTGATTAATTGTACTTGTAAACATAACCAATAAATACAAGCCTACAATCAAAGCTATAGAAATCAAAAATTTAAATGTTTTCAGAATGATTTCTTTTTTTGAAAGGCTTGCAGTTTTATTTTCTGCATCGCTTTCTTCTGTCATAACATTTATGATATTGCGGCGAAGCTTGGCTTTTAGGGTTATAAGCATCATTCCAAAGAAAGCAAGATAATAAAATGAACACATTATAGTCGCAAGGTTTGGACCTAGAGTCTGGCGTTCATCAATATTCAGATAGAAATAAATTGCGCTGATGAGCATAAAAAAACTTGAAACAAAAATCAGAGCCTTAAATGAAAAACTAAGTGATGTTTCCATTTTTTTTAGTTCCGGCAATTCTGTTTTATTTATTGTTTTTGTAGATGAGAAAATTTTAATGAAAGATTTTCCATATCCTGAAAGAAAAATCATCACTGCAAGAATCAGTAAAATTCCAGGCAACAAGGCCGGCTCAATTATTTCCCATACGAAACCACCGCTTGTAAGACTGCACATTGTCGCAGTTAAACAAAGCACCCCAAAAGATAAAAGAAATTCGATAATCATAAGTCCTCCTTTCGAAAGCAGCCGGCTTGCCATCGAATATCTAAATTATCTACCTACAAACTGATAAATACAAGATGCAAAAAGTTGTAATTTGAGTTGTAAACTAAATGTCAATTGACGCTTACGAAGATAACAATTACAATCAACAAAGTCAAATAATTTCATTTTCACTCCTTCTTATTAATCATAGATATATCACAGAAAAATCATTTTGTTAAATAGTTACGTTTCGTCTGTTCTATACCCTAAAATCCACCTAAAATCTTTCAAAATTATTTGCAATGCACATTTCAGAAGACTATAGTTGAAAGTATAGATAGTTCTAAACAAAGGAGACCTAAATGACTTACGATGCTATTAAGGAGATGATTCAAACATCTCAACCTTGTGATTGGCTCTTTAATGAGAGAGAAGATATTTTTACCTTTAAGCATGATTTAGACTTACAGATAAAATCTTTAAACAACAGGCCATTCAATGAACCGTGGGCAACTAGTTTCCCCAATAAAAATGCATCGTTCATTGAATATGGTATCTATTATCAAAACAAACTGATTGAAACAAAACATCTTGTTGGTATAGACGGTTTTCTGGCTATAGTACCCTTACTAAAAGCAGCTGACAACTTTTCGTTCAGTGATGAAGATTATCATTTTGCAGAAATTGTTAATAGGCTTCCCAATCTTCATAGATATATGAAGAGAATTCAAGAAAAATACAATAAA
>JAZRDP010000058.1:0-1220 GCA_045660345.1 Acutalibacteraceae bacterium | reverse complement strand
GCATTCTCAAAATCATCTGCATGAATCGTTCTTCCTGCACCCGTACACAATCTGTCATTCATTTTCCTTGAGCATAAGAAGTAACTAACATTCTTCGCTTCATAGGTTTTCTTGATGATTGCGTAACCACAATTACCACATTTAATAAGACCTGCTAGCCATGTGTTTTTTGCTTTAGGATTGCGTTTAATCTGTTGCTGAGATAACGCTCTTTCACGGCATGCTATCCACAGTTCAGAATCAATGAAACCTTCATGAGGTGCTATAACCAACACCGAATTTGATAAATCAGTCTGTTTTCTTGTTCCCTTATCACCTGTGTATAAGTAGCAACCATTTGTACCGATAAAATCCTCAGGCGGATTAACAATCTTTGCACCTTTTGACTTGAAGAAATTATAAATATTCATATCCGCTTTTACATAAATCGGATTTTTAACAAAATCCTGTATTCTTGCGCGGGTTACAATTCTTTCTCTCACTGCTGCACTGTGCTTATTGCGAACAGCCTCGGCAATAGCCGAATTAGAGTTATTGACATCTGCATACATTTCAAAAATCATTTTAACCGCCTCAACCTCTTCCGGAATTTGTTCATACATTCCGGTCTTGATTCCGTCTATGGTTAAATCAACTTTTCTGAAACCTACAGGTATCTTTCCACCCATATAAAAGCCTTTTTGCGAACGCGCCACATAAGTATCTCTGACACGTTGCTGAGTTGTTTCTCTCTCAAGCTGAGCAAAGGTTATGCAGATATTAAGCATTGCTCTGCCCATAGGTGTACTTGTATCAAATCTTTCTGTTGCTGAAGAAAACTCAACTTTCATCTTACTGAAGGTATCCATCATAGTCGAAAAGTCAAGGATACTTCTGCTGATTCTGTCAAGCCTGTAAACTATTACTTTTGTAATACCTTTTCTTCCCGATTTTATATCACTCATCATTCTTTGGAACTCGGGGCGGTTGGTATTTTTACCGCTGAAACCTTTATCCGAATATACTAAATAAGCCTCACCACGCGCTTCGTACTCACACATTTCAATCTGTGATTCGATTGAAATACTGTCTTCTTTTTCTACCGATTGACGGGCATAAATTGCGATCATAGAACTATCACCTTTCTATGACACACTAAGCCAAACACACAATACTCCAATCGGTTTTCAAAGTCCAGACTATTCTTCATTATTTCCGAACGCCTTTACCAATGAATTTTT
>JAZRDP010000057.1:0-1238 GCA_045660345.1 Acutalibacteraceae bacterium | reverse complement strand
GATGTAAACTTGCTCGCTGCGGAGCATAAAGATGTTGTTCTTGGCGTCTTTCAGCCATTGTTCGCGCTCTGCGCGGGTGGACTTGCGGATGGGCTCTACCATCTTAATCTTCCACGATTCTGCAAAAGGTAATTCCATGGTGTTTATATAAGGTTAAAAATTTCTTATAACTTTTAAGGTGCTGCAAAGGTACAAAAAAATATGCGAATACACAAATTATTTTTCATTTAAGACATCAAAAAAATGATTTTTATTTGTCTATGTGAAAAAAAATATAGTACCTTTGCAGCCGAAAGAAGTATCATAACATACTAAATAACAACACACATGAAAAAGATTTTATTTGCAATTTTTGCACTAGCAGCTCTCGCTTTGACGGGCTGCGAGAAGAAAGGACTCGATATTATGAGTCTTGAACCTGACAAGTTAGACAATACCGAATTCAAGTGCTGGACTTTCACTATCTCAAATGCTGGCATCTTAGATGGTACAATGTATGCTTGGAATACAGAGAGCAATGTTGTCCGTACGCTGCAAGAGGTTTACAAGCAAAGTGGCAACAAGGCTGTTGTTAGCTATGCGAAAACAGCTGATGGCGATGCAGAAGGATGCGAGTCACACAATGATTTTTAAGTTACTCATCCTTAAATAATAAATAGGGCGTGTCATGACGGACACGCCCTATTTTTTTGCGCTTCAAATACCAACAGCCCCCTTGCGCTTTATCCTTCTTGCGTTATTTCCTTGAGCGCCTAAGGACGTTTATTGAGTCCCCCGCTCGCTACTTGTTTCCTCCGTCACATAACCGACACATAACCGATACATAACCGATACATAACCGACACATACGTATATCCTATGAATACCCCACGAATACTCCACGAATACTCCGTGAATACCCCATTCCTCTTCCTAAAATAAGAGAAACCACCTTTTAGTATGTCTGTTCCCCCTCTAATCTTATTCGAGTATCTCTTGCCTTTACACGCTACATCCTACACCTTGCACCAGAAAAATCGCCCTTCAAAGCGATTTTTCTTGCATATATCAAAAAAAAGCTGTAACTTTGCGCGTTTTTTGCAAAGCAAAAGGAAAATGATCAAACATGACGGCATAATAATCGCGTTGAATGGGGACGGTACCGCCCTCGTGCGCATCGTGCAAACCAGCGCGTGCGCAGCGTGCAAAGCCAAAGCTATGTGCGCCAGCGCAGAGAGCGCCGAGAAGGAGATGACGGT
>JAZRDP010000056.1:0-49609 GCA_045660345.1 Acutalibacteraceae bacterium | reverse complement strand
ATCTTTTCAAACGTTTCCGGGAAATCCCTGTTAAGAACGTCCAAAATCATGGAGCTGAGCTCATCGGAAACGGTGTTATCGCAAATGAGCGTTACCCTTACCGATCGGCTTTTGGGGTAAATTTCCACCTTATTAAACTTCGCACGGGCAAGGCAGGGATCGAGCGAGCGAATACGGTATAAAAGCTTTTTTAATTTTTCCTGAGCCATTCCTGCACTTCCTTTAAAAGTTCTTCCTCGGCGACGTCTGGGGTGACGGAGCGGATAGCCTCGCCCCCACGGAAGATAACGCATTTATCCCTTCCGCCTGCAATACCAACGTCGGCATCCTTGCCCTCGCCAACGCCGTTTACCACACAACCCATAACGGCAATTTTAATGGGCTTTTTGATATCTCTGACCGCGTTTTCAACCTGATTAGCAAGAGAAACAAGGTCAATTTTTGTTCGTCCGCAGGTAGGACAAGCAACAATCTGAGGAGTTTCAACTCTCACATTAACTGCTTTGAGAATATCCTTAGCGGCATAAATTTCTTTAACGGGGTCATCAGTTATAGAAACTCTGATGGTATCGCCGATTCCCTTAAGAAGAAGAGAACCGATACCGATTGAGGATTTAATAAGAGAGCTTCTCTCTGTTCCTGCTTCAGTTACACCGAGATGCAAGGGGTAATCACATCTTTTGGCAACAAGAGAATATGCTTCAACCATATTCCCGACATCTGAGGATTTAATTGAAATAACTGTGTTATAGAAATCGCAATCCTCTAAAAGCTTAACATGGCGGAATGCACTTTCAACCATAGCTTCGGGAGTTGCACCACCAAATTTTTCCAATAAATCTTTTTCAACTGAGCCTGAATTAACACCAATTCTGATTGGTACATTCTTAAGCTGACAAGCATCAGCAACCGCAGCAACTCTGTCTGCAGAGCCGATGTTACCGGGGTTGATTCTGATTTTATCAACACCCGCATTGAGAGATTCAAGAGCAAGCTTATAATCGAAATGAATATCGGCAACAAGAGGGATATTGCTATGCTCTTTAAGCTTGCCGAGCACCTTAACCGCTTCCATATCAGGCACTGCCATACGGACAATTTCACAGCCTGCTTCTTCAAGTGCTTTAAGCTGTTTTAAATTGCCTTCAAAATCACTTGCAAGTGCATTGAGCATTGACTGAATAGCAACAGGCGCATCGCCACCGATTTTAATATTACCTACATTTACTTGTCTTGAAACTCGTCTAATCATAAATAATCACTCACTAAAATTGTTTTATAACATCATTTACTGAAACAATTGCCATAAATATAAGCAAAAGTACAAGTCCGACTGTATGAACTATACCCTCTTTTTTAGCAGGTATGGGCTTTCTTCTTATCATTTCAATGAAAATGAAGAACAATCTACCACCATCAAGGGCGGGTAACGGAAGAAGGTTAAACATACCCACATTTATTGTTATCATTGAAAGGAAATTAAGCGCAGTAAGAAGCTTATCGCTGAATTTCTCAGGCTCTGCAGTAGATTCAGCAATAGCAGAAATTGTACCGATAGGACCTGAAACATCCTTCATTCCGTATTTACCTGTTACCATATCAACAAGGCTTAAACGAACCATCTGCACAATTGAAGCCGAATCAAGAAACGCATTTTTAAGAACATTCAAGACATTGGGTTCTTCACCAACAATGAAGAAATCCTGTTGAACATACATTCTTCCCTCAAACTCAAACTGCTTGAATTCAACATCCTCGATAAGAATTTTTTCACCGTCACGAAGAACGGTGATATCAAGCTTATTATCGGTGTCACGAACCATATTGAAAGAAACACCTTGAGAGGAATAAACATGGGTGTTATTAATTTTTATAATTTCGTCCCCTGCTTTAAGACCGCTTTTATCACTTACGGAATTTTCCATAAAGCTATGAATCTCGCGAGTACCCACAAGGTCACCGCAGGAAAGGCAGATACCAACAACTACAACACCTAAAATAAGATTAAGAATTGCACCTGCGGCAACGATTATAAACCTCTGCCATGCAGGCTTATTATTAAATGCTCGAGGATTGTCACTGTCCTCATCCTCACCCTCCATACTAACGAAGCCACCAATGGGAAAAAGGCGCAAGGAATAGGTTGTTTCGCCCTTTTTCTTTTTAAGAAGCTTGGGTCCCATACCGAGAGAAAACTCGTTTATCTGAACATCAAAAAGCTTTGCAAATGAAAAATGACCGAATTCATGAATGGCAATAATTACACCAAAAAGAAATATCGCAAGTAAGAATGGCCATACACTACTCCAGAGTGCGCCGATATCAAGTTTATCTATGATTAACACCTCTTTGAATCATTGAGAAAAATTTATACTTTTGCTAATTCTCTTACCTTTTCTCTCATTAATGCATCTGTATCGAGAACATCCTGCAATGAAAAGTCCTGTTTTTTAAGAGTATGCTCGGATGCAAGAGAAATAAGCTCAGGAATAGCGTTAAATGATATTTTACCCTGTCTGAAAAGAAGATTTGCTTCCTCGTTCGCGCAGTTTACTGCCGCGGGATAAAGACCGCCCTTAGTAATAGCCTCACGACAAATATCCATACAAGGGAAATTTTCGTAATCGGGCTTATAGAATGAAAGATTGCCTATCTCCCATAAATCAAGCTGTTTTTCAGGTGAAGCATATCTTTCGGGGTAAGTTATTGCAAACTGAATGGGCAATCTCATATCAGGATGACCCAACTGTGCAATAACAGAATTATCGTCATATTCAATAAGAGAATGAACAATACTTTCTCTATGGACAACAATATCAATCATATCGGGGCTTACATCAAAAAGCCATACCGCTTCAATAAGCTCAAGACCCTTATTGAACATTGTTGCACTGTCAATTGTAATTTTCTGCCCCATACTCCAGCTTGGATGCTTCAACGCATCCGCAAGAGTGACTTTTTCAAGCTCTTCTTTGGTTTTACCAAAGAACGGGCCACCGGATGCAGTAAGAACAATTCTTTTAAGGGCTTTATTTGATGGTGCACCTAAAAGACATTGGAAAATTGCAGAATGCTCACTATCAACGGGCAAAATTGAAACATTGTTCTTTTTTGCCGCTTCTGTTACAAGATGACCACCTGCAACAAGAGTTTCCTTATTAGCGAGAGCAATTGTTTTACCTGCATTTACCGCGTCAAGAGTAGGCTTAAGCCCTGCCATACCAACAACGGAGTTAAGGGTAATTTCACCCTCAGCCTCTGCACCGCAGAAGCAAACACCCTCCATACCGCTTAAAACAGTTACATCTAAATCTGCAACCCTTGTTTTAAGGTCACTAGCGGCCTTTTCGTCAACGAGTGCGGCATACTTGGGTTTAAATTCTCTGATTTGTTTTTCAATTTTGTCAACATCAGAAAATGCGGCAAGAGCCTCGATTCTATAACCGTGGGCCCTTGCTACGTCTAATGTCTGAACACCTATTGATCCTGTTGAACCTAATAAATTAATAGTCTTCATAATAATTAAAATGCATTAATGAAATATATTGCGGAATAAAGAACTGGCATTACAAACAAAGCACTGTCAAAGCGGTCCATAATACCACCATGACCGGGAAGAAGCTTACCGAAGTCCTTGATTCCGAAATTGCGTTTGATTGTGGATGCGGCAAGATCGCCGAACATACTGATAACAGAGAGAACAACACTCAATATTGCAACAGTTATGTAAGAAAGAAGTGATTCGCCCTCGAAGAAGAATTTCTTAAACACGAAAAGAAGAAGCAGGTTAAGTAAAACTGCACCAACTACACCGCCAATTGCACCCTCAACAGACTTTTTAGGACTGATTTTGGGGCAAAGCTTATGCTTACCAAGCTTACTACCAACAAAATAAGCGAATATATCTGTCATCCAGCTTGCAAAGAATGCAAAGAGAAGAAGATAAATTCCGTCGATCTTTGTATAGCCGTCGAAATGCTTATCAATATCACGGAAAACAATCATAAGTGAAAATGAAAAGGGCACACAAACTGAAGAGAATATTGCAGTTACCGCTTGTTCAAATTTAGTTGTTTCGAATTTCAAAAGCATAAATATGAAAATAAGAACAACAAAAACGCCACCGAAAGCAGCAATAGGCATCTTTACGCCGAAATGAACAATAAACGGAATTGCAACAGAAAGCACAAGGCTTACTGCTATAATCATTTTATTTTTAAGACCGACTGCTTTTTCAATTTCCCATACCGCCATACCACTTAATAGAGCAACAAATACGGGGAACACAATTGTGTTCATAAGTAAAAGCGCACCAATAAATATTATACCGGACAAAACACCGGTTATTACTCTCTGTTTCACAATTTTCTCCTTGTAGCCACACAATAAATTTAATTACACGCCACCGAAACGACGGTTTCGATTCTGATAATCTTCGAGTATTTTGTTTACATCTTCCTCTGTAAAATCAGGCCAGAGGATATCTGAAAACCAAAATTCAGAATATGCAGACTGCCATGTCATAAAGTTTGAAAGTCTGAATTCACCGCTTGGTCTTACGATAATATCAGGATCGGGCTGACCTGCAGTATAGATATGGTTATTTACCATTTCTTCTGTAATATCGTCAACAGAAATCTCGCCTGATTTAACCATTTGGGAAATCTCCTTTACGGCGTGGGTAATTTCTGCCCTACCACCGTAATTAAGCGCAATATTAACAGTCATCTTATCGTACTTAGCGGTTTCGCGTTCCGCCTTTTCGATAAGCTTCAAAAGGTCCTTGGGTAACTTTTCGCGCTCACCGATAAATCTCAGACGCATCTGACGAATATCATTTTCAGCAACGCGGTCATCACCTTCTCTGAGATACTCCTTAAAGAGCTTCATAAGAGCAAGAACCTCGGATTTGGGTCTGTTCCAATTCTCTGTTGAGAAAGCGTAAAAGGTAATATATTTAATACCAACATCAGCGCAATATTCACCTATACGACGGAAGGTTTTAGCACCCTCCTTGTGACCTGCACTGCGTTCAAGACCACGATTTTTCGCCCATCTGCCGTTACCGTCCATAATAAAGCCGATATGCTGGGGCAAAACATCAAATTTGGGAATATTTCTTTCCATAATTATATTTCCATAATCTCTTTTGTTTTTGCGTCTGCGATTTCGTCAATTCTCTTAACGAATTCATCTGTAATTTTCTGAAGCTTTTCTTCGCCACGCTTCTGATCGTCTTCAGTAATTTCAGAATTCTTTTTCATTGTTTTGATTTTTTCGATGCAATCGCGTCTTACCTGACGAACTGCAACCTTACAATCCTCAGCATATTTAGAAACATCCTTTGAAAGCTGTTTTCTTCTTTCCTCTGTAAGGGCGGGGAAAACAAGACGGATGATTCTACCATCATTTGAAGGATTGATACCGATGTCAGAAGCAAGAATTGCTTTTTCGATGAGGCTTAATGCAGACATATCCCAAGGCTGAATAGCAAGAACACGGGGTTCGGGAACTGAAATAGCAGCCATCTGATTGATAGGTGTGGGAGAGCCATAGTAGTCAACAGAGATTCTGTCAAGAACTGCAGCATTAGCTCTGCCTGCTCTGATTGAATTGTACTCATATTTAAGAGAGTTGATTGATTTTTCCATTTTTTCGTTTGCTAAATTAAATACTGATTCCATAAAGAATACCTCCAAAAAATATATGTAAAATTTAATTATTAACGTGGGTGAAAAGAATTATCAGAACCGTGTTTTCTACAGGCAGATTTCCGTTCATCCTGTGTTAAAATACTCGCCAATCCGAAAGGATTAGCTGCGTTTTTGCCTTGTCTGACCAAAAATCCGCACTGTATAAAATCTTCGACCTAAAAGCAAAAGATTTTTATTGGATTTTTGGTGTTGAGGGCGAAGATAGGCTGGCGCCTTTCGAGACCGAAACGCCGAAAAGACTTAAAAAGAATTGCTTTTAGGCAGGTTCGGATAACTCATTTCACCCTAATTATTCGTTTGTAACAACAGTACCTGCGTTCTCACCGCAAACTGCTTTGAGAATGTTGCTTGTATCATTAAGATTGAATACAAGAATCGGAATGTTGTTTTCCTGACAGATAGCAGCAGCTGCTGTATCCATAACTGCAAGATGTCTTTCAAGAAGCTCGTTATGAGTGATTTTATCAAACTTAACTGCATCATCAAATTTGTTGGGGTCTTTATCGTAAATACCATCAACATTAGTTGCCTTGAGAAGAACATCAGCATTGATCTGCGCTGCTCTTAATGCCGCACCTGAGTCAGTTGAAAAGAAGGGATTACCTGTTCCTCCTGCAAAAATAACAACTCTACCCTTTTCAAGATGTCTTACTGCTTCATCTCTGATAAATGTTTCAACAACACCTGTAATCTGAACTGCAGACTGAACGCGAGCTTCAACACCAATATCAAGGAAGCCCTGCTGAAGAGCAAGAGAATTCATAACAGTTGCAAGCATACCGATGGAGTCTGCTCTTGTTCTGTCCATAGCACCACTTGAACGACCGCGCCAGAAGTTTCCGCCACCAACAACAATACCAACCTGAACACCCTTATCGGTAACATCCTTGATAGCCTTGCAAACATCTTCAATAACATTGAAATCAAAGCCGTGACCCGCTTCACCTGCGAGAACCTCACCGCTCAATTTTAATAATAATCTGTTGTATACCGGTTTCATAAAATTACTCCTTTCACGGTAAAACCGCGTTTTGTTCCTAATTGTACCATTTTATTTTACAACAAACAGAATATCTTGTAAAGTGTTTAAATGCTCAAATTTAAAGTATATTTTTATTTATATTATATAATTATTATAAATATAAGACTGCCACAAAAGTGACAGTCTTTAAACATGCTTTTAATTTATGAAACTCTTCTTTTTAATCTGATATCATCAGCAATCATTGCAATAAACTCGGAGTTGGTTGGCTTACCGCGCTGACTCTGTATTGTGTAACCGAAATAGGAATTGAGAACATCCACATCCCCTCTGTCCCACGCAGTTTCAATACCATGACGAATAGCTCTTTCAACTCTTGAAGAGGTGCTTTTGAAATTCTTTGCAACAGTAGGATAAAGTATTTTGGTAACCGAGTTTAACATTTCGGGATTTTCTACTGTTAATTTAATTGCTTCGCGGACATATCTGTAGCCCTTGATATGAGCAGGAACACCGATCTGATGTAAAATATCTGTGATTATAACATTCAAATCCTGTGGCGCTTCAAAATTACCTGTAACGCCAACATCCTTCCAGCTTGTAAGCTGAACAATTCGCTGAGCCACCATCTGAGCATCAATGGGCTTAAGAAAATAATAATCAATTCCACATCTTAATATTTCTCTTTCAAAATTCGCATTATCAATCCCTGATAAAACTACAATCAATGGTCTGTTTGCAGGGTCCTTCATATTAATTCTTGAAACCACACCAACTGCATCAATATGCTGTAAAAATGCATCCATTATAACAACATCGGGATTAGTTTCTTCAATTAAAGTTAAAAGCTCCGCACCATTTTTCTGACACAATTTTACATCCATTCTGCTACTGCGCAACGCATTAGCAAGCTGAGAAGTCCCCTCATCCTTTTCGTCAGTCAACAAAACTCGTATGCTACCAACCATTTGAACACCTCCTAAAGTATGACTAAATTATACCCATAAAATCTTCATAATTCAAGAGGGTTCGATTAATATCGTTAGTTTAAACAATTTGTGATATTTTTCCAATATGGAAAAAAGTTTGATTTCTTATGAAAATGTCGAAATTTGTCGAATTATTTATGCAATATGCCATTATGATTTTGCTTCATTAAGCTTATTTAGCATTGTTTCCGCAAAAATACCGAAGCCACCGGTTGCATCGTTAAGAAAAACATGGGTAACCGCTCCGATAAGCTTTCCATTCTGAATTATTGGTGAACCACTCATTCCTTGTATAATACCGCCCGTTTTTTCTATCAATCTTCTATCGGTGATTCTTATAACTAAATTTTTATTATCCTCTGATTTCACATCCACCTTTTCGATAATAACAGAATAGCTTTCTGTTACTCCGTTTTCAATGGTTGTTATCATTTCGGCTTCACCTGTATGCACTTCATTTATACCTGCAATTTCATATAATGTCTTATTTTCGGGTAAGGAATTGAAGCAACCATACACACCAAAAGAATCATTACTGTAAATAACACCTGTACTTTTATTCTCGAGATAACCGCAGAGCTCCCCTGCTGAACCATTCTGCCCCTTAATAAAGCCTGTCAGTTTTGCTTCGGTGCTTTCTCCCTGTGAAATAGGTATTGTTGACTTGGTATCAATATCACAAACAGCGTGTCCAAGCGAAGCAAAGCCACCATCCTTGGTACAAAATGTTACTGTTCCTATTCCCGCAGAGCTATCTCGAATCCATATACCCGCTTTATACTTTTGCTCGCTCTGAGAGAACTCTGCTTTAAAAGAAACCTCAAAACACTTTTCTTTTCTCTCTACTTCGAAAATCAATTCCTGACCTGCACTCTTTTCAATTATTGAAGAAACCTGAGAATTGCTTTTCACTTCATTTCCGTTGATCTTCTTAATAATGTCTCCAAGCTTTAGCCCTGCTTTTTCTGCAGTATTAACCGCTCCATTTTCCGTATCAACCGCCTCAGTACCGACAATAACAACTCCATCTGCATATAGCTTCAGACCAATAGGATACCCACCTATATACACCTGCTGCAGCGGTTTAGTTGTCTCAATTTTTTGGTTTTCAGAGTTATTATTATCATTGAATATGTTTAATAAATCGTCTTTTATTTCTGTTAATCTGCCGGTAACATTATAAAGCTTAACATCCGCAGTAGCTTCATTTTTAAAAATCCCCGAGGAGAAAACCGAAAACATCAGAACTGCAGATAATATTATAGATAGCATTGATAAAAATACTTTACTTTTTCTCAAAAATATCACCTCGCTTCATACAACATTAATTTGTGTAAAACTTATGTGAATATAATTGAAATTTTATAGAAAAAAGGAGCAGTCCTGAAAAATCAAGACTGCTCGAAAATGTTAAATTTTTGAAAATCAGATAGAAATTTCGTTTGCGATTCTGTAAAGGTCAAGGTCAATTGTTTTCTTCATATTGAGAGCCTCAATAATATCATAGTCAACAATTTTATCCTTACAGGAAGCAACAACTCTGTTACCGATATCGTTTTTAAGAAGGTGAACTGCATAGTTACCCATCTGAGAAGCGAGAACTCTGTCACGAACTGAGGGTGAACCACCGCGCTGAACGTGACCAAGGATTGTTGCACGGCTTTCAACGCCTGTTTTATCTTCAATGTATTTTGCAAGAGAATTTGCATCAATACCCTTAACGCCTTCAGCAACAACGATAACGAAATGCTCCTTACCTGTTTTCTGAGTGCGTTTCATTCTTTCGATGATGTATGAATCAATATCATAATCAACCTCAGGAATAAGAATACATGTTGCACCGATAGCAAGACCTGCATTAAGAGCAAGGTAACCTGCATTTCTGCCCATTACTTCAACAATCGAGCATCTGTCATGAGACTCTGTTGTATCACGGATACGATCAACCATAGCCATAACTGTGTTAAGAGCAGTATCATAACCGATTGTAAAGTCGCAGGATGCGATATCGTTATCGATTGTACCGGGAATACCGATACAGGGAATACCCTTAAGAGTAAGAGCGCGAGCACCCTTGAATGTACCGTCGCCACCGATAGCAACAATACCCTCAAGACCGAATTCTTTACAAACCTCTACCGCCTTATCCTGAACCTCAGGGTCAGCAAACTCAGGACAACGAGCAGAATAAAGCATTGTACCGCCACGATGAATGATATCAGAAACAGAACGAAGATTCATTTCATACATATCGCCTTCAATAAGACCTTTATAGCCACGACGAATACCCATAACCTTCATACCGCTTTCGCAAGCAGTTCTTACAACTGCACGAATAGCAGCATTCATACCGGGTGCGTCACCGCCGCTTGTAAGTACACCGATTGTTTTCACTTCAATGACCTCCATCACACATATGTTTTGTTTTAAATCCAATGAATTATATCACAGAAATATTAATCTATCAAGACTAAAAAGTGAAATTCCGTTAAAATTGTAAAATAATGTATAATTTGCCTTTTCTTTATTTTTATGATATACTTTTTCGCGGTGATAATATGAAAAATAAAACCATTAAAATAATAGCTTTATTACTGGCGCTTACTCTTTTATGCTCCTGCGGTAACACAAGGGTTTTAAAAACTAAGGACTTTACAGATAAAATTACTCAGACTGCTGTTGTTACCAAAACTGATATTAAAGAAATTGAAGCTTATAAAGCTTTTTTCAAGGAATTTAAAGCTGATTTCACAATACCGGGTCTTTTTGAAGGAATAATTCCCCAAGGAATCTGCTATATCGGTGAATTGGATGCATATGCTATAAGCGGGTACTACGAGGATGGCTTACTCCCCTCAATGATAATGCTTATTGATGCAAAAAGCGGTGAATTCACAAAGGCATTTCCTTTGCTAAATGTTGACGGCGAGGACTACACAGGTCACGCAGGCGGACTTACAACATCCGAAGACTACATTTATATAACAAGCGAAAGCAACTGTTATATCTGCAAAATCGACAGCTTAAAGAACTTAAAAAATGGCGACACGCTCAAATTTGAAAGCAACTTCAAGCTAAACACATTCGGCTCGTTCGCTTGCTATAATGAGGGCATATTATGGTGCGGTGATTTTATTGAAAGCAGTGATAAAGGCAGAGAAATCGCAAGAAAAATCACAACACTCGGCAGCGGTGAAACCTTTTATGCATACTGCGAGGGCTATATTTTAAAAGATGCTCTTCCCGATGTTAAGAAAATCAATTCAGAAGCCACAGGCTACATCCCCGATTATCTCTTAGCAATTCCCGAACAGGTTCAGGGTATGAGCTTCACCCTCAGCGGTAAAATTATTTTCTCCACAAGCTACGGCAGAAAAAACAATTCAAAGATATATGTTTTTGATGATGTTCTTTTAGCTGACAGAGTCGGAATATATCAAATTGAAGAATCTGAAATTGACCTTTTGGCTTGCAGCTCTGATTTATTGAAGGAAACAATTATTGCTCCACCTATGGCAGAGGGCATCACCCAAGGTGAAAATGGTCAGTATCTCATATTTGAATCAGGTGCAGAAAAATACAGAAATCACAGAGGTAAATACCCGACAGACACAGCTTTCAAAGCAGATATCGAATAAAACAAAGCAACCCGAAAAAGAGAATTTCTCTTCTTCGGGTTGTTAGTTTTTAATTCCGAATTCCACATTCCGAATTCCGAATTTAATTTACCATTCCTGCTCAAAAACCACATCGGGCTTTTTAGCGGAAATATCTTTAAAGTACTCGATTTTCAGATAGTCATCATCGTTATTAAGTGCAAAGGCTACGCTAGCGGTAAAGGTTCCGGAAGCACCAACATCGCTGGGTTCAAAAAGGTCCTTCTGAGGGTACTGCTCAAGCTCTTTTCCCTTGCTGTCATAGGCTTTGAAGTGACTGTTACCAATAACGAGACCGTGAGCTATATCATCATTTGTGTATTCATAAACAACGATAGCAACACTTTCAGCTTTTGGAGCATCTGCCTGTGTAGGATTAGGCTCAACCTCAAGAACCCTTGTAATCTTAAGAGTATAGCTACCCTCCTGCGCCTGCAAGGTTGCTTCATCGCTTACTATGGGTGCAGAATCTTTTTTTGCTGAATCGTCTTTCACAACGCCAACAACCAACAAAATCAAAACCACAGATAAAAGAATTACACCTAATGCTATCAAGCCATATTTTTTGTTCATAAAAACACCTCTTTTTACTTAATTAATTCTGATGAATTTTTTAAGCTTAAATGAATAAATATATATTTCCTTAACGGGTATTTCGGTGCATTGGTAAAGGGCATCAGAATAAATTTCAAGCTGATTTTTATAAACAGAAACGAAGTAATTTTCGTCTGTTACATTATCGGTTTTATAGTCAATCAAAACATACCCGTCAGCTTCCTTAAATGCGCAGTCCAGCTTACCCTGAACAACGATTTTTTCGTTTTGTGTAGCTTCGGACAAATCATCATACAGGTCTCTTGCTTCTTTAAAAATAGAAAATTCATATTCTTTAAGAATCTCATCAGAAGCTAAAAGTCTATTGCCTACATCACTATTAAGAAAGCTGTTTATTGCACCTGCGTCAAGAACCTGAAGCTCATCCTCGGTTATAAGATTTGAATTTTTAAGCTTCGCCTTTTCATCTTCAATACTTTTAAAAGCAGCACTGAAATCACAAAGCTCAAGGAATTTATGAACCGCTGTTCCCCTATCTGCACCGCTGAATTTCTCGTTAAGGAATCCGGGCTTTACAGTACCGAAATACTCTCTTTTCTTCCTTGTTGTTTCTGTAGAAGAAGCGGTTCTTTTTGCGAGAACACCTGAATAATCATAAGGATAAACATAATCAATTCTATTCTTGATTTCAGAAAGCAATTCCTCATTTACAGGTATTTCCTCGTCAACTTCCTTTTCAACTGTGAAATCATCATCACGAGATTTAATATACGAGCAGTCAAATCTGAAATCAGCCTCTTCTGAAAAGCTATAAGACGGTATACCAAATATATCTCTTATAATAGCACCATCAGGATGATTTGACAAGCAAGATAAAATCCATTCAGCCATTGAGCCTGCACGATACACTGCATAAGGATGCAAGCAATCGCTATGATTATTTTTCAGAAGATGATTCAGCTTCACTCTGTTTGGGAGAGTGTTATCACTGACATTGATAAAGAATGTAAGATGCTCCTTTGCTCTTGTCATAGCTACATAGAGTACTCGAAGCTCTTCTGAAAGCGAACCGAAAAGTATTGCCTTTTCTGTTGCAATTGAAGAGAGTGAATGAAAGCGAGTAAAGAGCTCATCGCTTCGGATTTTCATTCCTACACCTGTATCCCTTGATAAAACCATCTGCTTATAAGCATCGGTTCTGTTAAAGCCTTTAGAGCAATCTGCAATAATAACATAGGGAAATTCGAGACCTTTGCTCTTATGAATAGACATAATTTTAACGCTGTTATCATCGAAGAAGCCACTATCAAGGCTCTTAAGACCATCTTTTTCTACGACAATATCAATATAACGAACAAAGTCGGTCAAGCCCTTTCTTCCGCTATCGCAAAAATCCTTTGAAAGCTTAAGGAAGCCATTTATATTGGATTTTCTTATATCGCCCTCACCTGCGGCATAATAAATATCAGCAACTGTAGTATCATTAACAATAAAGCTGACAAATTCGTCTATGGGATATGTTGCAGAAATATTGCGGTAAAGCTGAATTTTATCAATAAATGCCTTAGCTTTTGAATTTTCCTCTGCATATTTTGTAAGGCAGACATAGAAATCTGCTTTTTTATCAATGGTTCTTATATCAGAAAGCTCGTCCGGTGTAAAACCAAAAATCGGTGAAATCATAACAGCTATAAGCGGAATATCAATCAAGGGATTATTAACCGCTTTTACAAGAGAAATTAAAAACTGAATTTCCTTTGACAAAGAGGCGTCGCAATCAGCAGAGCTTGATACGGGAATTGAAAGCTTTTTCAAGGCTTCTGAATATGCGCCCATCTTACCCTTTGCACTTCTCAAAAGAATACAAAAATCCCCATAGCCGACTTTTCTTTCTCCTTCATCATCCTTAACTGTTACGCCTGATTTTACAATGCTTTTTATATATTTTGCAACAGTTTCAGGCTCTGTGGGTGCCTGCTCATCGTCTTTATCAGCATTTACGCAGACAACCTCTACATCGGGAGTTTCTTTAGAGGAATATTTTGCACTATAATTCAGATATTCCTTCTCGTTATAATCTATCTCTCCCATTTCCTTTGACATAATATCAGAGAAAATAGCATTGACAGCTTTTGTTACACCCTCTCTACTACGGAAATTATTTTCAAGAATAATTTGAGAGGGCTTATTTTCACCATCATAATCGTAAAGTGAATCCTTTAAATTCATAAACAAATCAGGGCTTGCAAGACGGAATCCGTAAATACTCTGCTTCACATCACCAACAGTATAAAGATTTGTTCTATCTCTTGAAATAATTTCAAAAATAGTATTTTGTGCTTTGTTAGTGTCCTGATATTCGTCAATCAGAATTTCTTTATATTTATTTGTTAATTCTTCTGCAAGAGGTGTTTTCTTTGGCTCGCCATCAGAAAAATCTGCAAGCAAATCAATCGCCTTATGAAGAATATCATCAAAGCCATAAGCATTACGCTCTTTTTTCATTTCATCAAGAGCATTTGTGAGCCTTTTAACTGCTTCGCAAAGCTTCTTAACTATAGGGTAAAGAGTTTCACAATCCTCTTTATGCTCTGATAACAATGGTAAGGCTTGTTTATTTATTGATTTAATATTCTCCTCAAAGCTTTTGAAAACCTTTTCAGTTACTTCCTTAAGCTCCTCGTCGATATCATTTTTACCCTTAAGACGAGGCTTTACAGCAAGTCCGTTTCTCAGATGATTAACTGCAGTATCCCACTCTTTTTTCACTAAAAGCTCTTTAAGAATATTGAGATTTTCCGCACTCATTGTAAAACGGTCAGCATAGTTTGATGTATTGTTTGAATCCTCTTCAATAAGCGCTACACAACGGCGCAATCTATGATAATAAAAATCTGCAAACATACAGAGATATTTAGCACAGTAATCCATAAGACCTGTTGAAAACGGGTCTTTATCAGGTGAAAATTTTTCGCAAACCTCATCAAGCCATAGACTTGGTGAAGGATAGGAACGAGAGAATGTATATAAATTTTCAATAATCTCCTCAAGCTGAACATCATCACGCTCACTGAGAAACATTTCGCTGAGAGCAATAAAATCAGGGTCATTTTCCTCATAAAGCTCATCAACAATGTCTTTCAAGGCATATTTCATTAATTCCTTTTCGTCTTTTTCATCAAGGATTTTGAAATCCGCCCCAACATCCGCAAGGTGGAAATTTTCTCTGACAAGCTTTGCACAAAAGGAGTCCATAGTGCAGATATCTGCCGTTGGCAAAAGAGTCATCTGACTGCGGAGGTACTCACTATTCTGACTATCGCTTTCAATTTCTTTCCCCAGTGCTTTATAAATTCTGTCGCGCATTTCATTTGCAGCAGCTCTGGTAAATGTAACAACGAGAATTTCCGAAACTCCGCAAGGATTCTTGGTATCACAAAGTATTCTTTTAACTCTTTCGGTGAGAACTGAGGTTTTACCTGAACCGGCAGCGGCAGAAACAAGAATCTGCATATTTCTTGCCTCAATTGCCTTTTTCTGATTATCAGTCCAATTTCTACTCAATTTCTTCACCGTCCAATCTTTCCAGGGCTTTTAAATGGGTAAGCCTGGTTATATCAACATATTCCTCGTTGCTTTCTCTCGCGCAAACAGCTCTATAAGAGCAATATTTACACATTTTGCCATCATTTTTATCACTTTCTCCAAGGGGCATCGCAGGTATATCACCATTATGCAAAGCCTCACCCATTGATATAATTTTTCTATCAATAAGCCTAGCAAGAGTGTGGAATTGTTGCAATGAGTAATAATTACCCTTTGCCCCACCTTTTGCATTGAAGGTTGCAGGGTAATAATCAGGGTAAGAATCAACACCCATTCCGTTAAATACAACAGGGCTGTCTAAAATCATACCGGACAATTTACCGCTTATTCTCTTTTGCTTTTTAATTGCTTCTTCATCAGGGTTTCTCTCTGAAAGATAATTTCCCAATCCGATTCTCGACGGAAGATATAACACACCTGAAGGTACAATATCACCATAATAGTCCTTGCCGTTCTTTTCCAAAGCCATAAGATAAAGAACCATCTGTATATTAAGGCCATCAAAAAGCTCTGATAATTTAAACTCTTTTTTACCGGTTTTATAGTCAACAACACGAATGTATTTAATTCCGTCTTTTTCCATTAAATCAACGCGGTCAATAGAGCCCTTGACGCTGACCTTTCCATCAGCAAGCGGCAATTCATAAACAGGAACTTCCGAGCCACCAATAGTTAATTCAAAGTCACAGGGTGTAAATTCACAAACACCGAATTCAACCTTTAAGCGTTCGAGAACAGTCATAGAAATGTCTACAAGGCGATAATAAAGCTTCATAAACCTTTCATTTTTCTCTTCTATACCGCCCATTTTTTCTTCAAGATATGTCTTCAAAACTGAAGAAACGACATCACGAAGCTCATCATCAGGTGTATCAATAAACTCTGCACAAGGGTATTTTTTCAATATCTCCTCCATAATAAGATGGATTATTGTACCGCTTTGAGCAGGGTCAAGAGTGGCTTTATTTAAAGGCTCTGCGCCAAGTCCATAGCGCATAAAATAAGAGAAGGGGCAGTTATAAAAGCTCTCAACCTTACTTGCAGAAATTGAAATATCTTTTCCGAAAAGCTTCTTTGATTTCTCTACTTCTTTAAAGCCTAAAGGCTCGTTACCACTAAGAATTTCAAGGGCATTAAGCTTTCCCTCGTAATCCTTTTTATCTTCAAAAAGCGCCTTAAGAGTTGATTTGATTTCATTATTATAAAGATAGTTTTTAGAAAAAACAGAAAATGCACTTTCTTCACTTTCAATGAAATAATCAGCAGGCAATTCAGAAGTAACGATTGCTTCGAAATTCTCAAAGGTATTTTCAACAGATGAAATCAATTCAGATTTGAAAAGCACGCCACCTGCCCCGTCATTGCATTTATATGTCATATAAAGCTTTTCGGAAGCGGCTGTGACAGCGCAATACGCTATAAAGCGTTCTTCATCAACTGTTTTTTCAAAAGGCGGACGAACCTCAATACCTAATTTGGTTAAAAGCACTCTATCAGCATCAGTAAGAATACCGCCACCAACATTCACAAGAGGAAACTCATCCTTATTGACACCAACAAGGAAAACAACCTTTGTTTTTTCAAGACGGATTCTGTCTGCACAGCCTACTGTAACCTCGTCAAGGCCTTGCGGAATTTCACCCATATCGCCCGAGGAAACAAGTATCATAAAAAGCTCATACCAGCGTTTTAATGAATAATATTTCCCATCAGTTATAAGCGCCATTGTATCAAGAATATGCATAAGAACATTCCACGAATATTCCTGACGATTTGCTTCAACGGAAAAGCCACTTTCATCAAGCTCAATAGTTAATTTAAGTAGATTTTCTTTTATTTTTGAAGTGATAATAAACTCATAAATTGCAGCAGCAATCGTCTTGCCATCTGCATCCTCGCAGTCTTTTTTCAACTTCAAAAGAGGCAAAACAGCTTTTTTTCGTATATTATTAAGCTCTTCTAATCTGCATTGAGCTTTTTCTTTTAACTCTTCACCAAAGCCATCGGGATGCATAGTAAAATCCTTTTGCCATCCGCTGGTATTCAAATCCCACAGAATTGCATACTTTTCAAGCTTTGAAATTTCAGAAACAGAAAGACCCGAAAGACCTGTTTTCAGGTAGCTCATAAGCGTCTGAGTTGTTATGCCCTTTGAAACACATTCAAGAACAGAGCAAATGCTTATAAATAGTGTTTCATTTGCAAGAGGTCGTCTGCTATCATCAAAAACAGGAATAGACAGCCTTTTAAGCGCATCAACAACACTCTTTTTATATGTGCCGTTGGTACGCTCAATTACCGCAATTTCACGGCATCGGTATTTACCTGATTTAAGAAGCTTTTTTATTGTGTTAGCAACATAAAGTGCTTCATTCTCACTATCAGAGCATTTTGCAACAATAATATCGCCATTATAGGTAGCTTTTTCTGATTTTTCTGTTTTGAAAAGTGATTTCTCAAGCACAAAAATATCAGGTGCGAAGGCTTTATCTTTTTGCTCACAATTAAATTCATCAACCGAGGTATTAGTTTTAAATGCAATTGTTCTGAGTTTGTTTTCAAGCTCCTTCATATAGTAAAGCGAGGAAAATGGTCTAACCTTCTCATCAACGCAAACAGTAATATAAACATCATCGCATTGTTCAAGCGCTAATTTAAGACATTCAAACTCCTGCTTTGAAAAATCTCTGAAGCCGTCAAGGAATAATGTTTTATTTCTGAAAAAGCCGTTTTCAAGAGCAATTTTTGTAAAAACGCTAACAGCATCAGCATCATCAAAATAGCTTTGAGTAAGAAGCGCTTCATAAGTATTTCTAATTAAATCCAACTCTGTTAATTTATTCTTCAAAAATGAGTTAGTTGAGTTTTCAAGCTTTTCTGTAAGACTTTCGCTATCAATACAGCAATATTTAAGCTCCTTGCAGAAATCAACAAGAGGTGAAAGTGCAGTTGAATTATGTCTTACATTTGAGAAAATATTAAGTCTTCCCTCCAACTGCATAAGAGCCTCGCTCATAATTGCAGCTTTAACACCATTATCAGCGGTTTTCAAGCTTGCCTTTCCGTTTTTTTGCAATTCAGAAAATGCCATTCGCGGAAAGCTGAATATATCAATATTTTTTAAATTTTTAGGACCGAGAAAATCAAGCATTATTCTTTCGCTTTCAAAAGAAAACTGCTCAGGAACAAGAAGCAGAGGTCTGCTTTTTCCATTTTCTGCTAACTGTGAAATAATGTCACGCATTGTGGCAGTTTTGCCGCTACCTGCCCTACCCTTAATTAAATGTAACATAATTCACCTCCGAAGCTTGAACAAAATTCATCAATCATATAATAACATATTTTTATAGCAAATTGCAAATTTCAAAACACAATAAATGGGTCTTTGACAACTTTTTTAAACAAAAAATAATTTTTATAATTCTCTTATTTCTGCAAACAATATTATCAAAGCGATTAAAAGCTTTTGCAGAAAGGAGTTTTTATTGATGTTAGACAGAATTGCTTTAATTCTTGTTACAATTGGTGCGCTTAACTGGGGCAGCGTTGGTCTTTTCAAATTTGACCTTGTTGCATGGCTTTTCGGTGGACAGGCGGCTATTCTTTCAAGAATTGTTTATGTTCTTGTTGCTCTTGCAGGTATCTGGTGCATTTCTCTTCTTTTCAGAGAAAACGATATGGTTGACACCAGAAACGATATGATTGATGACAAGGTTGAATAAGAGAAAAAGCACATTTGGAAAATACCCAAATGTGCTTTTATACATAATTTTATTTTGTACCGAAGATACGGTCACCCGCATCACCAAGACCGGGAACAATATAACAATGGTCATTAAGCTTTTCATCAAGAGAAGCAAGGAAAATATCTACATCAGGATGAGCCTTTGCAAGAGCATCAAGACCTTCAGGAGCAGCAATAATGCCGAGGAATTTGATATGCTTTGCGCCACGCTTTTTAATCTGAGTAATTGCATCAATCGCAGAACCACCTGTTGCAAGCATGGGGTCAACAACGAAAACATCTCTCTGCTCAATATCTGCAGGCAATTTGCAGTAATATTCAACGGGCTGAACTGTTTCAGGGTCTCTGTAAAGACCGATATGACCAACCTTTGCAGAGGGAACGAGAGCGAGCATACCCTCAACCATACCAAGACCTGCTCTGAGAATAGGAACAATAGCAAGCTTTTTACCTGCAAGAACCTTTGTTTTAGCAACGCAGATAGGTGTTTCAACCTCAACCTCTTCAAGAGGCAAATCTCTTGTTGCTTCATAACAAATAAGGTTTGCGATTTCAGAAATAAGAGCACGGAATTCCTTGGAGCCTGTATTAACATCTCTGAGAATTGAAAGCTTATGCTGAATAAGCGGATGGTCCATTACTACAATTTTTGCCATATTTAACATCCTTTCGTTTTTATAAAAATCTATTAGTTATATTTTATACTAATGTTTTAAGAATTGCAAGTGCGTCTGCAATATCGGTTGCAAAGTCATCTGTTCGGGCTTCAACTGAACAGGTTTCACACCCTGCTTTTTTAAGTGAATCAAAGAAGCTTTTATAAATTCCAATTATCTCTTCACTATCATTCAATGAAGGATAAACTCGTTTTTCAGGCTCTGCAATATGAGCATGTAAAAGCTCACCCTTAAACTCACCTATCCCCTCAATGCTATCGTTATTACCATAAACATGATAAAGGTCAGCAAGCCCCGCCACATTATCACTTCTGCTCATACGGGCGATTTCGATACCATCTGAAACCATATGAACCATTGAAGATTCACAAAATCTCAAGGGCTCCATAACAATAACGCAACTCGCTTTTTCTGCTTTAGGTGCGGCATATTCCTTTAAGAAATATGCAAGCTGTTCCTTTGCTTTTTCCATAGAATAGCCATCGGGAAAGCTTCTTGCGGCACCTGAGCCAAAAACAATCTTTTTTACACCAAGCTCTTTGGCTCTCTCGAAGCCTTTATCGAGATAAACATTCAATGCTTCATAATCAATATTATCGCCTACAACCTTTAATTCACCAGGAAGAAATCCATTTGCAACAATGCAAGGCAAATTATTCTCTTCAAGATACGCCTTGCATTTATTAAACTTTTCATCATCATAATTTGCAAGACTTCCGAAGCTGCATTCATAGTAATCAAGACCGACCTCTGCAGCAATTTTTATACTTTCAAAGTCATCAAGACCGCGACAAACACCAAATTTCATAAGAAATCTACTCCTTTGCACTATTTATCATTTCCAAAGCATTATCAAGCTGAGTCTGAGTAATTTCTCCACCGCTTGTAATTCTTGCAATTTCCTTTGTTCTTCCCTCTAAATCAAGGAGAGTTACACCTGTATAGGTTTTACCGTCACGAACTGCCTTTTCAATAAGATAATGACTATCAGCATAGGACATCAGCTGTGCAAGATGGGTAACGCAAAGAACCTGCTTACCATTTGACACCTCTTTGAGCTTTGAAGCAACCTTTAAAGCAGCTCTTCCGCTTACACCCGCATCAATTTCATCAAAAATCATTGTGGGGATTTTATCTTTATCTGCAAGAACAGTTTTAAGTGCAAGCATAATTCTTGAAAGCTCACCGCCACTTGCAATTTTAGCAATAGGCTTGGGAATTTCGCCAACATTGGCAGAAATGAGAAATTCTACGCTATCAATACCATTTTCGCAAAGGTCAACCTCTTTGAAATCAACAAGAAACTGAACGCTTGGCATATCAAGAAAGCGAAGCTCATCGCAAACTCTTTCACAAAAGCTTTTTGCTTCTTCCTTTCTTTTTTCAGAAAGGATTTTTGCACACTTCTCTGTTTCGGAAAGCTTTTCAGAATACTTTATTTTAAGCTCATCAAGAACCTCGTCCGAAAGAGAAATCTCGCTCAACTCTTTCTTGGCATTTTCAAGAAATTCAAGCATTTCTTCCTCTGTTTCACCGTATTTCTTGCTTAATTTATAAAGCAAATCAAGACGATTTTCAATATTTTCAAGCTCGAGAGGATTATAGCCGTCACCTGAAATACTGTCGCGGACAGTATCGGCAACATCAGAAAGCTCATAATACAAATCACCTAATTTTTCAGCGACACTCTGAATTTCGGTTGAAAATTTACCTATAGAAGAAAGCTCTCTGAAAGCACCAGAAACCATTTCGACTGCACCCTTATAGGAATCGCCACCTGAAAGCGCATCATAGGTTGCAGAAAGGCTTTCCTGAATTCTCTCAAAATTCTGCAATTCTGTTCTTCTGTTTTTAAGGCTTTCCCATTCACCGGGATTGATTTCTGCCTTTTCGAGCTCATCAATCTGATAAGAAAGAATATCAATTCGTCTTGCTTTCTCTTCCTTGTTGCCCGAAAGCTTCTTTATCTGAGTCTTAAGGCTAAGAAGCTCGTCATAAAGAGCTGTATACTGGCTGACAACGGCAGTTAAATCACCAATAGAGTCAATATATGAAATATGGGTTTCGTTGTTTAAAAGCTCTCTGTTGTCCTGCTGACCATGAATAGAAATAAGCTCTGCACCAATCTCTCTTAAAGCAGAGACATTTGTCAAAGCATTATTGACCTTACAAACATTTTTATCGGGACTGATTACTCTTGAAACAAGCAGGGTTTTATCGGGAGTAAGAGGTAAAGAAAGCTCTGTCAGCTTACTTTCAACATTATCGCTTATACACGAAAACAACGCAGTCACTCGGGCTTCGCTTGCTCCCGTTCTGATAAGCTCACGAGAGGTTCTGAAACCAAGTACTGCGTTAATAGAGTCTAAAATTATAGATTTACCTGCTCCCGTTTCACCGCTCAACACATTAAAGCCCCTTGAAAATTCAATCTCGGCGCTTTCAATTATAGCTATGTTTTCAATCTTTAAAACGGAAAGCATAAAATTTTTACCTGCCAATCATTCTGTTAAGTGCTTCTGCAACGCCACGAGCTTCCTCGGAAGTACGGCAAAGCATAAATATAGTATCGTCACCTGCGATTGTACCAACAACCTCGTGAACATTCATTGAATCAATAGTAGCGCAAGCTGCACCTGCAAGACCGGGTGAGCATTTGATTACACAGATATTGCCTGCATAATCAACCTTTGTCATAGCACTCTGGAAGAGGACATCAAACATACCTGAATAGCCTGTATTTTTTGTATTCTCAACTGTATATTTATACACACCATTAGCACCGAGAGTTTTCAAAAGACGCAATTCCTTAACATCTCTTGAAACGGTTGCCTGAGTAACATCATAGCCTCGGTCTCTCAAAAGAGCCAAAAGCTCCTCCTGAGTTCCCACATCATACTGCTCTATTAAATCAAGTATAAGCTTATGTCTTTTTTTTTTCATTTTCCCTCATCCTAACCCGATATTTTTTTATTTAAAACATCAATAAATGTATCGTTTTTGATTTTAATAAATGATGCACATTTTTCGGACCTTTTAACAGTAACAACTGCCCCTTCAGGTATTACTACTGCGCTTTGTCCGTCACACGAAAGAATCGCCTCACCGCTGTTATCGTGAACAATTTCAAGCTCTGAATTACCGCCCAAAACAACAGAACGGGAAAAAACAGTATGAGCACAAACAGGTGTCAACAAGATACTCTCAACGCATGGGTCAATAACAGGACCACCCGCGGAAAGAGAATAGGCAGTTGAGCCTGTCGGCGTTGAAACAATAGCACCATCTGCCATATAATCAATAAGCGGAGCGCCATTACAAGAAACAGAAAGCTTCATAATTCTTATAACACCGCTTCTTGAAACAACCGCATCATTTATGCAATTTGAATGATATATTATTCTATCATTTTTGTCAAGAATCGAAACAGAAAGCATCATTCTTTTTTCTGTTATATACTCCCCTTTTACAACTTTGGAAAGAAGAGCTGATTCATCACCTTCAAGACAAGCAAGGTATGCGAGCTTACCTGCATTAACGCAAAGAACAGGCTTATTATTATCAGTTGCAAGCTTTGCCGCATTGATAAATGAGCCGTCACCACCAACAGAAACAACAATATCGCAAGCACTCAGGAGAGCTTCCTGTTCACCGAAGCAAAGCCCCTCAAATTCAGAAAACTGACCTTGAAGCGACTGCTCCATAGAAACATCACACCCAAGCGAAACAAGCTCTTTTATAAGACTGCTTGTAACAGAGAGTGCATTTTCTCTTGTCATATTTGGAATTACAAAAAATTTCATAATACCACCTGAAACATAAAATCTTTATTTATCTAAAACCTTGTGTGAGCGCTCAACCAATTCTCCTGCGGTTGCAATAACCTCTTCAGAATTCTGAGGTTCATCACATTTTCTTAAATACATAAGGTACTCAATATTACCCTCTGGACCTTTAACGGGTGAATGCTCAAGACCTAAAACATCAAAGCTTTGCGAATTTGCAAATTCTGCAATAGTTTTAATAACATTCTCGTGAACATTTGGGTCGCGGACAACGCCCTTTTTACCAACATTCTCTCTTCCTGCTTCAAACTGTGGCTTTATAAGGCAAACTGCTTCGCCATCATCCTTAAGAAGAGTATACATAACGGGTAAAATGAGCTTCAATGATATAAAGGAAACATCCACAGAAGCAAAATCAATGTCTTCCGGTATAAGCTCATGGGTAACATAACGAAAATTGGTTCTTTCAAGATTAACAACTCTTTCGTCGCTACGCAATTTCCATGCTAGCTGACCATAGCCAACATCTATTGAATAAACCTTAACAGCACCATTCTGAAGCATACAGTCAGTAAAGCCACCGGTAGAAGCACCAATGTCCATACAAAGCTTGCCGTTAAGGTTAATAGGAAAGCTTTCCATAGCCTTTTCAAGCTTCAAGCCGCCACGGCTTACATATTTAAGAGTGCTACCTCTTACTTCAATTATATCACCGGGCTTAATATCACGACCTGCTTTGATTTCCTTCTGGTCATTTACATAAACAATTCCTGACATAATAAGCGCTTTAGCTTTTTCACGGCTTTCTGCATAGCCCTGCTCAAAAAGCGCTAAATCAAGTCTTTTTTTATCACTCATTTGTTTAACTCCGTTGTAACAATATTATACATTCCGTCACTATCAAGCGAATACTGATTTAAAATGCTGTCAAGCTTTCCTTGCTTTACAAAGCAATCAGGGAAAGCGGTAAGAGAAAAGTCTGCTTTAATATCTTTTTCAATCATCTGCGTTGCAAAGCTTTCGCCAATACCACCGCTTTTTACGCCCTCTTCAAAGAAAAATACATTCTTTGCATTTTTCACGCAGTCAACACTTTCCTTGGGTATAGGAACAATAATATTAAGCTTAATAATTTTAACCTTAAATCCGTCATTTTTGAGACGATTATAGGCTTCATAGCAATTTGCAAAAATCCTACCATAAGTTACAAGTACAACATCAGCATCCTCGTCACCGAAAACATCAAAGGCATTACCGCTACACTCATAATTCTCGGGCATAGTAGGTTGACTACCTCTTGGGTATCTGATAACACAAGGGCCATTACTATGATAAAGAGAATTAACAAGAGCATTGTTAAGATCACAATAATAGCTTGGTGAATAAACGGTTATATTAGGAATACCATTTAAAAATGCGGTATCGTAAATACCATTATGGGTTTCACCATCATCACCGACAATACCCGCTCTGTCAACTGCAATTACCATTTTACTGTTCTGCAGAGCGCAGTCGTGAATAAGCTGATCATAGCAACGCTGTAAAAATGTTGAATAAACAACGAAAACAGGCAACATTCCATTTTTTGAAAGTCCTAATGCAAATGGAACCGCGTGTTCTTCTGCAATACCCACATCGAAAACTCTGTCAGGAAATTCCTCAGAAAACTTTTTAAGACCTGTTCCCAAGGACATTGCAGCAGTTATAGCGCAAATTCTTTTATCTTTAGGCGCCTGATTATATAAAAACTCGCCGAATTTCTCTGAAAAATTATCAGTTGATGCAGAAAGCTCTCCGCTTTCGCTGTCAAATGGTGAAACACCATGGAATTCAGAAGGCTTTTCCTCTGCAGGCTTATAGCCCTTACCTTTAATAGTGTTAATATGAACCAATACAGGTGCTTTAATAAGCTTTGCACCCTCGAGTGCATTACAAAGCTGATTTATATTATGACCATCAATAGGTCCCATATATCTGATACCGAAATCCTCGAAGAAATTGCTTTCATAAAGCATATTCTTCAAATCTGTTTTAATCTTGAAAAGCTTATCAGCGAGAAGCTGTCCAACAAAAGGAATCTTGGAAACAGCTCTTTCAGTCAACGCTTTCAGCTTGAAATAGCCTGAACGAGAGCGCATAACCGCAAGTCTTTTTGCAAGATGACCCACATTTTTTGAAATAGACATACCATTATCATTAAGAATGATAATAAGCCTTGTGTCCTGCATATGTCCTGCATTATTAAGTGCCTCATATATAAGTCCGCCTGTAAGCGCACCATCACCTAAAACTGCAATTGCATAATCCTTTTTACCGCTGATTTTATTAGCAGAAGCAATACCTAAAGCGGTTGAAACAGATACACTGCTATGACCGCTGAAAACAATATCATGCTCGCTTTCATCAGGTCTTGAAAAGCCTGAAAGTCCCCCTGCCTGACGAAGAGTTGAAAACCTATCGTATCTTCCTGTAAGAAGCTTATGGGTGTAAACCTGATGACCTACATCCCATATAATCTTATCATTGGGTGAGTTAAAAACCTTGTGAAGAGCAATTGTCAGTTCAACTGTACCTAAATTAGATGCAAGGTGGCCACCTGTATCAGAAACTGTTGAGATAATAGCATCTCTGACCTCCTCTGCAAGCAAAGGAAGCTTTTTTTCATCCAAATTCTTCAAATCGGATGGTGATTTAATTTTAGAAAGTAATTCGTGTTTCATTAAATCAGTTCTCTCTGTGCGCTAAATACTCTGCATAAGCCTTAAGCGCTTCATTATTTTTAAATTCATTAAGGGAATTCATAGCCTCATCAGTAAGCTTTTCAACAAGCTCCTGACATTTTTCAACACCCATAAGGGTTACATAGGTTGATTTGCCATTCTGAGTATCGCTACCTGTAAGCTTACCAAGCTTTTCCAATGAGCTTGTAACATCAAGAATATCGTCTTTAATCTGAAAAGCAAGTCCGATATTCTGCGCAAAGGTTCTTGCGGCATTGAACTTTTCTTCATCAGCGCCTGCAACAACACAACCTAAAACACAAGCAGCTTCAATTAAAGCACCTGTTTTCAAGGAATCCATAAGCTGAAGTGTTTCAAAATCCGCATCAGGATTATTTTCATTAAGCAAATCAACAACCTGACCGCCTATCATTCCTCTGCTACCTGCAAGACATGAAAGAGCTGAAACACCGCTTATAGCAGTTTCGCTATCATAAAGCCCCTGAAGGCAACCTTGTGAAATCCTCTCAAAAGCGGCAGTAAGAAGACCATCACCTGCAAGAAGTGCAAAGGCTTCGCCATAGACCTTGTGATTTGAAGGCTTACCGCGACGATAGTCATCATCATCCATACAAGGTAAATCATCGTGGATTAAAGAATATGTGTGAATAAATTCAACAGCCTGAGCAAATGGAAGTGCTGAATTAACATCACCGCCACAAGCATCACAAAAGAGCATTGTAAGTAAGGGTCTTACTCTTTTACCGCCATTTTTCACACTATATTCCATTGATTCAAAAATCAATTTATACTGAGGCAGATACTCTTTGAAATATTCATAAAGATTTTCTTCAAAAAGCTTGCCGAAAGCTTCAATTTTATTCTGCATTTTTCTCACCATTCATAAGGTTAATTATCTTTTGCTCTGCATTATCAAGATATTTTGAGCATGAATTAAGAAGAGCTGTACCTTCGCTGAAGAGCTCAAGTGTTTTTTCAAGAGGCTGTCCGCCCTCTTCTAAAACTGAAACAATCTCTTCCAATCTTTTTAATGATTTTTCATAATTGAGTTCCATAATCATTCTCCTAGAATACTAGCCTTAACCTGACCGTCAGAAAGCTTAATAGAAATAATATCGTCTTTTTGCAAATCCTTTGCTTTGGTTATAGGCTTATCGTCCTTTTCAACAAGAGCATAGCCTCGGGAAATAACACCCAAAGGACTTAATACATCCAACTTGCCTGCCAAAGCAGAAATCTTTGATTTATTACTGTCTAAAACTGAATTAGTCAAGCCAAATAATTTTTCTGTAAGGTAAATCAATTCTTTTCTTTGGTCATTGATATTGGTTAAAGGGTCTCGCAAGGCAAGCGTTTTTTCAAGCGAGCTGACCATCGACCTTTCAATGTTGACAAGGTTTCTTGTTAAGGAAAAAAGGTGTTGCTTCATAGAAGCAAGGCAAGATTTTAATTCAAATATATCGGGAACGGCACACTCCGCTGCAGCGGATGGTGTTGGCGCTCTTAAATCTGCAACAAAATCGCAGATAGTATAATCAGTTTCGTGACCGACTGCAGATATAACAGGAATTTCAGAGGCGAAAACTGCCCTTGCGACAATTTCTTCATTGAAAGCCCATAAATCCTCAATTGAACCGCCACCACGCCCCACAATGAGCACATCTGCAGCTTTCAAGTCATTGAACTCATAAATCGCTTTTGCAATATCTCTCGCTGCTCCCTCACCCTGCACCTGACAAGGTCTTAAAACAACCTCTGCAACGGGAAATCTGCGCTTAAGAACATTGAAAATATCCTGAACTGCCGCACCTGTTGAAGAAGTAACAACACCGATTCGGAGAGGAAATTCAGGCAAAGGCTTTTTATATACACTACTAAAAAGACCCTCAGCCTCAAGCTTCTTTTTCAACTGCTCAAAGGCTATATTTAAAGCTCCGACTCCGTCTGGCTGCATATCATTTATGTAAAGCTGAAATGAGCCGTCACGAGGAAAAAGTGAAACAGTACCAAAAGCAAGAATTTTCATTCCGTTTTCGGGTCTGAATCTTAATTTTGAGGCATTTCCTGCAAACATAACCGCTTTTATTGAAGCCGATTCGTCCTTAACAGTCATATATAAATGACCGCTGTAATGGGCTTTGAAATTGGAAATTTCGCCTGTTACAAAGATGTGAGCAAGGTTTTCATCCTTATCAAGAACACCCTTAACATAACTATTCAATTGTGAAACACTATAAACAGTTGGTGTAGGTGTAATCATATTAAAAGCGCTCCGATTATTTTAATGAGGTTAAAAACGCTACGCCTGCTGCATTATCACAGGAAAATTCAGGTTCTGCAAAGGAGGCGTCAAAACGAGAAGTAATTATATTTTTAATAATTTTATTTGACATTACGCCACCTGCAAAAACCACGGGTAACTGTCCGAATTTTCCAAGAGCATATTCAGTCATAGCGGTAACAGTATCTGCTATATAACACAACAGAAATCTTGCGGTATCTTCCTTGGATTCACCGTTTTCAAGCATTTTAAGGCATTTATTTTCAAGTCCGGAAAGAGAACAAAAGCCATCATTAAGCTTAATTTTATTTTTGAAGGCTCTATCAGATTTTTCAGCTAATTTCTCAATACCGACACCTGCAGGAAAAGGTATTCCCATTTTAACACCGATTCTGTCTACTGCTTGTCCCGCCTTCAAATCGCTTGAAGATGAAACAGGTGTAATGTTGATGATTCTTTCATCATCGGGATCACAGAGAACCAAATCTGTTGTTCCTCCAGAAATATGAAAAGCCAAAAATCTTTTATCTAACAAATCTGTTCTTTTTGCAGAATATAAGGCTGCAGCAATATGTCCCTGTTGATGAGAAAAGCTATAAAATGGTACATTCAATGCACTTGCAACAGTTCTTGCGGCATTTTCTCCTACTAAAAAACAAGGCATATATGAGCCATCCTGAGTTGTAGGTGTAACAGAAGCACCAACAGCTTTAATTTCACCGCTATATGAAGACAAAACAGCCTCTAAAAGCTCTGCATAGGCTTTGGTATGGTGAAACACTGCATCACTTTGGCGAATACCTCTCTCGCCTTCCTTAACGGGTAAAAGGCGTTTCTGCTGAACAACCTCACCGTCATTATATATTGCAACAGAGGTGGTATAGTTACTTGTATCGAATCCTAAAGAACCACTCATATTATGCCTTTGCAATTGTTCCGAGAACACCATTTATAAATGAAGCATCCTCATTAGTGCCGTATTTCTTTGCAAGCTCAACTGCTTCATTAACTGCAACACCATTGGGAACATCTTCAACATATTTGATTTCTGCAATAGCAAGGCGCAAAATCGCAAGAGTAACCTTAGGTAATCTTGCAATTGTCCAATCCTGTGAATTTGCTTCGATGATTTCATCAATTTCAGCGAAGTTTTCTTCAACTGCAATAAGAGTATTTTCAGCAAAGCTGTTGATTTTTATATGATCAGTTTCCTTTGCAGTTGTAACGATTTCCGAAATGGTTGACACCTCATCAAAAATCTTTTCAAACAACACAATAAATGCCTGTTCTCTTGCTTCTCGTCTTGTCATATGTATCACCCTTAGTTAGAATTTATCAATATAAAATTATATCACATCAATATACAATTATCAATATACAATTACCAAGTAAATATAAAAAAAGGAAGAACAGATTTTAACCTGTTCTTCCAAAAATTAGTTATTAACTCAGATAAGACCGTAATCGAAATCTCTGTATTCAGAAATTTCTGTAACTGTACCCTTTGATGTGATGGGAGCAATAAGAAGCTGAGCTTCAACAGAACCAACATAGCTTGTAGTCTGTTTGATTGAAATAATTCTGCTTGTAGCAGGATTATAGATAAGCTCAATTGTACAGTTCTTGTAGGTTACATTTGCTGAGGAAACAGAAGCGATGCTAAGACCATTGCTTACCATATTACCGAACTCTTCACCTGTAATTACAGGGAACATTGCACTTGTGAAGCTTGCTGCATCCTTAGCATCAGGTGCTGTAACCGCAGGATCAGCTTCCTCGCGTAATGTAATTGTAATTTTCTGTGAACCATCTTCAAGCTTAACGCTTGTTGCGGATTCGATCGCATCTGCAGCATCTGCTTTAGCAAGCATACCTGCATAGCTTTCGTTATTAATGAGCAACTCGGATGTAACGGTGTTTGCAGGAACAACAATGGGGCTTGCTTCTGCATTTTCTTTAGAAACGAAATACTCGGGATTTGCTGACTGAAGATTACACATAAGGATTGCATCAATATTCTTATCTAATGTTCTGTATGTAACCTTTGTGAAAGCGGGTTTGCCGATTTTCTTAGCATAGTTTACAACTGCGTTGTAATCGCTGAGGACATCTTTTTTGTTCTTGATAGATTCCTTAGATTCGGTTGTTGATTCAGTTGCTTCAGTTGACTCCTCACCTGAACCACCAAGCAAGCCGCCGAGCATACCACCAACATCACCGAGACTGCCTACAAGACCGCCGATATCAATACCGCCCAAAAGACCACCGATATCTACACCGCCAAGAAGACCGGAAAGCATACCCAAGATATCTGTTGAGCCGCTATCGCCTGCAGGAGCAGTTGTTGCGGGAGCAGTTGTTGCTTCATCGGAGCTTTCAGGCTCTGTGGGAGCTTCTGTTGAAGGTTCTGTTGTAATAGCTTCTGTTGTTGCGGGAGCAGTAGGCTCTGTGGGAGCTTCAGTCTGAGGACCAGCGACATTATCGTCATCAACAATATTGTCGATAATCTGGTCAACAACAGGAATATTAGTTCTTAATTTGCGCTTTGTCTGCATGTAGTAGGTAGAAGCAACGAGCTTAACAGCTGCGCTTGAAAGAATACCTACAACCATTGTAGTAACAAGCAACAAGGCGATGACTTTTTTAAGTCTGCCGTTGTTTTCTAAGTTTTTCATCCGAGTATCCCCCTTGATACTATAAATTCATAGATATTTTACACAATTCGCACTCAAAAGTCAATACGAAATCCGTATAACTTTTATTAAATTTTAATATAATAAGATTTTTGTGCAAAACACTTAACAATACCCTCATAATTTAGCAAAATTGATGGTTGAAAATGGCAAAAAAATATTGTAAAATATATTATCAAATAATATCGTGCAAAAACGATATAAAAGGAGAATACAAACTATGAGAAAAAGCAGATTAACAAAACTCATTGCTATTGTTCTTTCGCTTACACTTGCGTTTGCATCTTTCGGCGCTGTTACAGCCAGTGCTACAAGTGCTTACCCGATTATAAGCGGCGATAGCGACAACCCCATCGGTGTTATCTTTTCCGATATCATCGACACAATCTTGAAATTCATTTTGAATTTGTTCTCAGGCTTATTTGATGATGGCCCCGGATTTGTTCCCACTGATGACGCTTACGAAAAAGCTGCTCAGAACTACTATGAAGGAACAGGAACAGAATTCAACACAAGCGCTGACGACGATGCTCAGTGGAACATCGGTTACGCTAACACAAGCCTTATCCCCGATGATTACAGCAACGGTACATATTATATCGGTGGCTACATCGCTATCGAAAACGGCTTCTCAAACGTTGTTGAAGGTATCGCTGAAATCCCTGGTCTCGGTAAAGATGATATGAAGGCTCGTTGCGTTGCTATCAATGACGGTACTGAAAAAGGCACTGTATTGTTTGCAACTATCGACTGTATCGGTATCACAAACGCTGATATCAAGGATATCCGCGCTCGTCTTGCTGATTTCGCAGCAGCAAACAACATCGTTGCTATCAACATTTCTTCAACTCACACTCACAGCTGTATCGATACAGAGGGTCTTTGGACTAAGCTTCTTTACAAGATGGCTCACAACGGCATCATCAGTGGCACAGGTAAAGACGAAGAACTCGTTCAGGGTACCAACCCCGCTTATATGGAATTCCTTAAGGACAGCGTTGCAGACGCTCTTATGAACGCTTATGCAGATATGCAGCCCGGTGTTCTCACATACACCGAAAAGGATTTAGGTCAGGATTACTTCAACAATAAAAACCGTCCTTCATCCGGTGAAATGATTTACGAAATCAACGATCGTGGCGATATGGTTTACACAGGTGAAAAACAGATCGCTATGACTGACATCTCAAGATTCATCTTCATCCCCGATGATGAAACTGCTACTCCCACAATGATGCTTAACATCGCAGCTCATCCCGACGTTGCAGGTCTTCCTACAGAATCTAACTCCGGTCGTGAAATCAGTGGTGACTACCTCTTCTATTGTGGCAAATTCCTTGAAGATGCAGGTTACAACTTCATGTTCTTCCAGGGTGCTATTGCAGGTATCTATATGTCAAGAAGCGTTACAGGTGACGGCGTTCCCACAGAACAGAGAGTTGAAGAATCTCAGAGATACGGCTTCGAGCTTGCAAGAATGGCTCTCGCTCTTACAATGACTAAAGAAGAGGTTGAAGCAGATCCTATGCTCAACTGTGCAGAAGAAATCGCTGAATACGGCGAAGAAGAAGGCTATTCAATCTGGTACGAAAACTGGAACAAGGATGAAGAAGGCAACGATGTAATTCCTGAAGAGCAGGAAGTTGAACCCTTCCTCAACCTCCTTATCAAGCAGGTTGAAATTCCTGTTTCAAATGCACTTATCGAAACAGTTGGTAAGCTTAATATGGCTAACTATGTTGTTATCGCAAACGAAGATGGCACATATTCAACAATCACTGAAATCGGTTATATGGAAATGGGTAACCAGTTCAAGACAGTATTCCTTCCCGGTGAAATCTGTCAGGACCTTATCGCTCCCAATGGTGCATCTCTTAATGCTGCATATTCAGTAACTGCAAAGCCCTTCCCCTCACAGCCCGCTTGCGAAATCTTCGGTAATGATGTTAAGTGCTTTGGTCTTATGAACGATGCTATCGGTTATGTTGTTCCCGATAACGACTATACAATGGGTGATCCTGTAAACCACTACCACGAATTAATTTCTCTTGGTCAGGGTGTTGCTTCCGCTCTCATGAATGGTCTTGTTGAGCTCAGCTCAGAAATCGTTTACAACTAATTTAATCTGCAAACATATAGCAAACCCCTCGGTGTTGAACCGAGGGGTTAATTTTTTATTATGAATTCTTTTCATAGGACATAACACTTTGCTGTCTTTTTTCAGCAAGCTCGGAATACATCCATTCTCTTTTCTGCTTTGAGATTGGCCAAAGGAATTTGGGAACAATTCTCAATATACCTGTAATTGTCGGAACGATTGTACAAAGAGCAAACTCCCAGAACTTTGTTCTATCGTTCTGTGTACCGATTTCGAGGCCCTGAACATAGCCTATACGCTTCATTATAAGGCTTGTTACCGAACCAAGAAGAGCGCTCTGAATTTTCAAAATCAAGCCCTTTGCAACGCCTGTTGTTGCTTCCATACGATAACCGTTTTTCCATTCACAATAGTCCATTGCTTCATTCCAGAGGTCTGCATTAATAACCTTTGAAATACCCCATGACCATTTAATAAACCATTCCTTTAATCCAAATGCTATACACATAGGAACTGTTCTTTTGAACATTGTTCTCTTGCCTGTCATACCAAACAGGAAAACTGCGGTTGTTATTACACTATTATATATATCATTGAAAATCCAGAGAGATTTCGATGAAAATCTTTTTCTTAACGGACCAACAAATGCATAACTGATACTACCATTCATTGATGACGGTATATTTAATAATGTAATAAGAGAATAGCTACCAAGAACATCTATAAAATAGTTAGTCTCACTTTTACTGATTGAGAAGTTACCCAAGAATTCTGACATGCACATTAACAATACAGGGTAGTTGGAAACAATCGCCTTCATACCCTGCTTGATACTAGGCTTTTCAATTGACTGAGGAACTCGCTCCTTTGACTGAAGAAAGAACCAGAATGTACAAAGCGAAGAAATCAGTGCAGTTCCACCGCCCATTACCATAAACACAGAGCTGAGCTTCCATTTAACCACCTTATTATTTACAAGGTCAATCAGCACACCCATTATGTAACGAGGCATATCCTCGCCCATATAGCCCGTTAAAAGCTCTGCAAGAGTTATAAGCCGTATTCGTTCATTAGGATTCGGTGTTATGGTTGACATATAACCGCTTTTAGCAACATTGGTAAAAGTTCCTGCCGTTTCATTGATAACCGCAAATATATAATAGTAAATAAGCTTCGGTAAATAGGTACCTGCTGTGTTCGGGAAAAACAACGGAAGCAGCCAAGTGAAAATACTTATTAGGGTCAACGGCAATTGTACACCGATAAGATATGGTCTGAACTTACCAATTCGGGTACGCGTTCCGTCAACAATAACCGAAATAAATGTATCATTGACTATGTCCCATGCGGCAGTAACGAGGTTCATAACTGCGCTTACACCGAAATCAATGTGAACAACGTCCCATATAAATCTTTCATTAAAGCTGTTGATATTAAAGGAGTTGGACCAGTCATTCAGAAGATAGGCAACCGTTTCACGGACACCAACATAATTAAAACCTTCGTAATACCTTACATTTTCGTTTTCAGAGGTATTACTTTTATTTATAATTTCTTTACCACTCATAAAAGCCCACCCTTATTCTTCCGAAACATTTACAATACAAGTATCTGTAAATGTTTCTCCGAGGTAATTGAGTTTAACTGTTATCGTTACAGGTACATCGCAATTCTTTAAACCTTTTACATAACCCATTTCATCAACAGATGCTATATCTTCATCGGAAGATGAAAATTCAACTGTATATTCACTGTCATCATCAATAACTGCATTTACATTGAGCATATACTCTTCGCCCTGTCCAATGGTAACCTCATCCTCAACAAAGGAAATTCCCGCATAAGAGTATTCATAAGTATCTGTCACAGTATAAACAAATGAAATTTCCTTTTCACCGAAAAGCTCTGCGTCGTTTATAAATTCTGTATCAAGAGCAACAGCATATTCTCTTATTACATTTATATATTGTATATGGTCATCCTGTCGATTAACCTTAGCCTTTACTACAATGCTCTCAAGCGTTGCTTCAAAAGCATTGATTTTGCAATCATCTTTTATAGCATCTATAAATTGCTCTTTAGCAGACAAATCGTTTTTTACGGAAAACATTTCAGAATACTTTTCATTAAAAGCTTCGCCTTCAACATCAATGGTATAGGTCAGATAATAAAATTCATTATCTACCAATTTGCCTTCGTCGTCTAAAGCCTGCTCACCGTTTTCATTGACCTGACCTATTGAAAAGTCTGCATCCTTCAACAAGCCTTCATTAATAGCAAAAAAGAGCTTTTTACTGTCATTTTTTTCGAACAAGCCATTAAAATCCTCGCCGTAAAAGCCATCAATAACAGGAAGCATTTTATCCTTGGCAAAATTAAAGAGAGCCACATCCTGAGTCTGATTTACCGAATTAAAGGTCTTTAAATCATTAACTGAAACATCTGTATATGATTTTGTTTTTATAAATCTGTTATCAGCTTCTGAAACAAGCTTATTAATATACTCTGCCAATACTTCCTTTGAAGAAGCAAGCTCTGTTTTATTTATTATCTCTTTATTTTCAGAAACGGTTGTTTCACCATCAAGATTATTAACCGTTACAACAAGCACGCCTAAGCAAAGCACAAGAGCAACAACGGAGCAAGCACCAAATGCAACAAACTGCTTTATTTTACCATTCATTTTATTTGCCCTCCCCTTTTGCAGATTGGACAAGCGCATCCTTCTCTTCTTTCTCTTTAAGTCGCTTTTCTTTTTCTTCTTCAGACTCTAAAATAGGTAATGGCAAATCAGCATATGTAAGTTCGCCATTCTTAATCTGTTTTCTGATTGCAACTCTATGCAAATCAATCTCTTTAATTTCAGGTTGAATGTTTTTTGTAACAATAAGTCTGTTCAAAATAAAAATAAAAACAAGAACTGCAAAGCAGGCAATTGAACCTATACCAGGTTTTGCCTCAACGAACGAAACGCTTGCTACAAGAGCCTTCATTGCAAAACTACACACCATCGCCAATAACGAAATCAAAATAGCTAATGCAGACAAAATCTGTGCTTTCTTTGCAGATTTTTGTATATTGATAAAAGATAATATCAGGGTTACAAAAACTCCGAAACCACAAAGAAAAACCAAAACAATTAACCCTAACAGCAAGACAAGTGCAATCTGCAACTCAGGCGCATAGGCGCCAATATTAATGAGCGCGTTAAATGTGCCGTCAGTAAAGGCTTGGTATATGCCAAATGCACCAAAGTTGATTTTGGCAGAAAACATGCTAAAATTAGCTTCAACAGTTACAAAGGGAACAAAAATTGCACCAATGGCTAAAACCATTGCGACAATTCTCATAATCTGGATTTTACCACCTACAAAAGCATTTTTTAGCTTGGCTGTCAGAATATGAAATGTTGCATATTCAAGCTCACATCTTTTTGCATCCTCGGTAAGCAAAGCTTCCTGCTGGGCATAGAAAATGTTCACTCCGCAATGCTTACAGTTAGGTGCAAGCTCAAAGCGACCTATCTCCTTGTTACATTTCGGACATTTCATACTACCACTCCTTTCGGGTATTTATATAAATGCTATGGACTAACCTTTTATTAAATGATATAATTGACAAAAAGATGTATTAAGGGTGAATTATTTTGAAAATAATTGCAAGTGACTACGACGGAACACTAAACCACGGTGGAATTGACAAAGAAAAAATTAAAGCAATTTCAAAATGGCGAAAAGAAGGTAATATCTTTTCTATTATCAGTGGTAGAGGTGCGCCTGACCTTGTCAGATTATATAACGAACAAAGCTTTGAATGTGACTTTCTCATAGCAGACAACGGCGCGATTATTATGAAAACTGATGGCGAAATTGTCTGCGAAGATAAAATTGATACTTCAGTTGCAAAGCCTTTCCTTGAATTTCTTTTCAGCCAGGATTGTAAATGGGGTTATGTTCAGACAAGCTTTCCTTGCAGAGTTTTCAAGGATGATGATTTTGAAGACTACGATAAGGAAGAATGCTTCACCTTTGACAAGCTCCCCGAATTCCCCTATGTTTATCAGATAAACACTGCTTTGGAAACCTTTGATGAGGCTGCAAGAGTAACCGAAGCTATAAAGAAAAATTTCGGTGATGTACTTAATCCATTACAGAACGGAACCTGCATTGATATTGTTTCCGTTAATATGGATAAGGCTAAAGGCATATATAAGTTTATTGAACTTTTAGGTGCTACATACGAGGATGTTATAACAGTTGGTGATAACATCAATGACAAGGATATGATAAAAGAATTCCGCTCATACGCTATGGAAAACGCAGTTCCTTTAATAAAAGAATTAGCGGATTACGAAACGAGCGGAATTACTGAATTGATTGAACGAGAATTAAATAATCAATATAAGTATTAAGCCATAAAATAATCAAATGCGAGCATTACGCAGAAACCTAAAATGAGAGAGAAGGTTGCTCCCCTTTCATTACCATGAGCATGAGTTTCAGGAATGATTTCATCGCTGATAACATAAAGCATAGTGCCACCTGCGAAGGCAAGTCCGAAAGGCAGGAACGCTGTTGAAAAGCTGACTGCACCATAACCTAAAAGTGTACCCAAAACCTCAACTGCACCTGTAAACATAGCGATAAAAAAAGTCTTTCCCTTGCTCATACCTGCAGCAATAAGAGGCACTATAATAACCATACCCTCTGGTATATTCTGGAGCGCAATACCACCGGCAATTGTGAGAGCTTCTGCAACATTCCCTGTACCGAAACCAACACCTGCGGCAATACCTTCAGGGAAATTATGAATTGCAATTGCGATAACAAAAAGAAGAACTTTATTAAGTTTTGCATTTCTGTCGGGATGACCTTCCTGGTCAATACCTGTAAGTTTATGTAAGTGAGGTACAAGCTTATCAATAAGATTAACACAAATTGCGCCGCTGAAAATACCAATTACAGTTACCAATATTGAATACTTTCCGCCATATTCCAAAGACTCTAAAACAAGTCCGAATAATGCTGCTGCAAGCATAACACCTGCCGAAAATGAAAGAACAATATCATTAAACTTATGGCTTGTTTTCTTGAATAAAAATCCAATAATCGCGCCAATTACTGTTGCACTGCCCACGCCAAGAGCAGTTAAAAGAACCACCTGCATAAATACCCCCAAGGAAACCATCTGTAATTTATAAATATATTATAGATAATAAATAGAAAAAACACAACTTAATTTGTAATATTTTTCTTGTTGTGATACAATATTTTTACAAAATTTTACATAAAGAGGTACATTATGACTAAACCAAATTACAAAAGAACACGATTTGCATGTTGTTTCTCATACCTTGCAATGTCGTCAATATTCGTTTTACCGCCAATGCTTTTTCTTACATTCCACGAAATGTATAACATTTCCTACACACTATTGGGAACATTGGTTTTGGTTAATTTCTGCACTCAGCTTGGAATTGACTTAATTTTCACTTTCTTTTCAAGATTTTTCAATGTAAAGCTGACTGTCAGACTAATGCCTTTAATTACAAGCCTTGGCTTTATTTGCTATGCGGTTCTTCCGAATGTTTTTCCACAATATGCTTTTGTTGGATTAGTTTTAGGAACAATTATCTTCTCCGTTTCCGCAGGTCTTGCAGAGGTGCTTTTAAGTCCGTTAGTTGCAGCTATGCCCTCAGATAATCCTGAAAAGGATATGAGCATGCTTCACTCCCTTTACGGTTGGGGTGTTGTAACAAATGTTATAATTGCATCTGTTTTCTTCCTTGTTTTCGGAACCGAAAAGTGGATGTATCTGACCCTTGGTCTTTCTGTTCTTCCCGTTATATCTTCAATTTTATTCTTCCTTTCCCCTATGCCAGATATGGATGTTTCTTCCAACGAAAAAGGCGGAGTTAAGTGGGGAAAAGCGATTATTCTTTGTGTACTTTGCATCTTCCTTGGCAGTGCCGCAGAAAACACAATGACAAACTGGATTTCAGGCTTTATGGAAAACGCCTTGCAGTTGCCGAAAGCTATGGGTGATATTTTAGGTCTTGCGGTGTTTGCTTTACTCTTAGCCGTTACCCGTGGTGTTTATGCAAAATTCACTCCAAACATCACCAAAACTCTTTTAGCGGGTATGATCGGTGCAGCTATTTGCTATTTGGTAATCGGTATTTCAGGTAATGTTATAATTTCTTTTATTGCTTGTATTTTAGTTGGTGTTTTCTCTTCAATGCTCTGGCCCGGAACACTTATTTTAATGGAAGAAAAGGTTCCGAATCCCGGTGTTGCTGCCTTTGCACTTATGGCAGCAGGTGGCGACCTTGGTGCTTCGGTTGCACCCCAGATGCTTGGTATTATTGTTGATAAAGTATCTGCAAGTTCGTTTGCAATTAATCTCAGTCAGGCAACCTCAATGGCAACAGATGAAATCGGCTTAAAAATTGGTATGTTAATTGCCTCGGTGTTCCCGATTTTAGGAATAGGACTTTTAGCTTACATAATGAAAACTTTGAAAACAGCAAAGAAATAAAAGCACAAAAACACCTTGTAACTTTTTAGTTACAAGGTGTTTTCTCATTCTCTCACAACAACATTTTCATCACCGAAAATGTGTTTCAATTCATTTGTCAGGGGTTGGTTAATTGATGTCAGAAAATCCATACCGAGAAAATCGTATTTTTTTGCATCTTCATAATATAGATAAACAGGGATTTTACCCTCAAAAATTGATATAAGATTTTTGAGTTTTTCTGTCTTTATGGGATTTTCTGTCGGAATTTTAATAAAAATACCGCTTTTCTTTTTCTGTACTTGGGTATTTTCGGATTTTGGTTGCTGTGTGGGTTGAGGTTTATTGATTCTGTCCCTAGGTAATTCTTCAACTGTTTTGGGTGCAACAGTAATTTTTTCTGCAAGAAGCTTAACCTCTTCATCCTTAACAGAAATTTTACCATCAACAAGAAGGATGCTACCAACTGTAAGAAGATTGCCGTACATAATAAAGTTTTTCGGGAAAACTATCATTTCAATATTGCCGAATAAATCTTCAACACCGCAGAATGCCATTATTTCGTCTTTTTTTGTTACCTTCTTTTTAACTGAGGTAACAATACCTAAAAATGAAACATTTTGATTATCTATATCATTCTCCCTGCCTGATTCAAGACATTCGTATAGGTATGCTGTTTTAGGAGAATTAAGAGCCTGACTTACCGCTCTGTATTCTTCAAGAGGATGTCCTGTAAAATACATACCCGAAACCTCTTTTTCAAAATAAAGAAGCTCGTTTTTAGGTAATTCTTCCCCTTTTGTAAAATCGGGTGCAGAGGAAAATTCTTCATCACCACCGAAGGCTGAAAACATATCAAGCTGACCGCCCTCATACATACTGTTTTCCTTTGCTGCCGCAGTAATTGCAATATCAAGGTTCAAAAGCATTTCACGGCGATTAAGGTCAAGTCCGTCAAGAGCACCTGATTTAATAAGACATTCCAAGGCTCTGCGGTTAAGCTCGTTGCCACTTACTCTCTTGCAGAAATCCCAGAAGGTTTTGAAGCTACCATTTTCTTTTCTTTCTCTTTCGATTTTATCAATTAAGGCTCTGCCTAAATTCTTGATACTCAAAAGAGAGAAAACAATGTCTTTGCCTACAACGGAAAATCTATTACCACTTCGGTTAACATGGGGTGACAAAACCTTAATATTAAGTCGTTTACATTCTTCAATATAACCTATCGTTTTACTCTCGTCACCGATAACACTTGTAAGAATCGCTGCCATAAACTCTTTCGGATATTTAGCCTTAAGGAAAGCTGTCTGATAAGCAACAAGACCATAAGCGGCAGTGTGGCTTTTATTGAAGCCATAAGAAGCAAATGAAGTCATATCAGAGAAAATAGCATCAGCCGTTTGCTCGTCCAAGCCTCTGCGAACTGCACCCTCAATAATAATATTGCCATTCTCGTCAGTAAGACCATTTATGAAAATGTTACGCTCATTTTCCATAACATCTCTTTTTTTCTTACTCATAGCACGGCGAACAACATCCGCACGGCCATAGGAATAGCCTGCAAGTGTTCTGAAAACCTGCATAACCTGCTCCTGATAGACCATACAGCCGTTTGTTTCATCTAGAATATCTTTAAGAAGCGGTGTTCTGTATTTGATGTTTTCAGGGTTCTTCCTGTTTATAAGATAACTGTCAATAAAGAACATTGGACCCGGTCTGTAAAGGGCAATTGCCGCTGCAATATCAGAAAACCTCTCAGGTCGCATATTGACAATTAAGTTTGTCATACCCGCAGATTCGCATTGGAACACACCGCTTGTATTACCTCTTGACATTTCGCGGAATACATCCTCGCAATCAAGCGGAATTTTAGTAATATCAAAATCGGGTGTATGCTTTTTGATATCGTTTACTGCATCATTAATTACAGTTAAGGTACGAAGACCGAGGAAGTCCATTTTGAGAAGACCCAATTGCTCGATTTCAGTCATTGTAAACTGAGTTACGGTCTGGTCACCATTCTTAGCAAGAGGAACATAAGAGGAAACCTCGTCGCGAGTGATAACAACACCTGCGGCGTGGGTTGAGGCATGGCGGGGCATACCCTCAACACGAGAGGCATAATCTATAAGTTTTTTGATATTATCATCAGAATTATAAAGTGTTTTAAGCTCAGGATTCTTTTCAAGAGCAGTTTTTATATCGGGGAAATCCCTTGAAATCTGCTTTGCCACAATATCGCCTGTACTATAAGGAAGACCCAAAGCGCGAGCAACATCACGGACTGCCGCCTTTGCCTGCATTGTACCAAATGTAACAATCTGCGCTACTCTGTCGGAGCCATATTTTTTTGTAACATAATCTATAACTTCGCCCCTGCGCTCATAGCAAAAGTCAATATCAATATCGGGCATACTGACTCGCTCGGGGTTCAAGAACCTTTCAAAAAGGAGCTTGTTCTGAATGGGGTCTATACCTGTTATCCCCAAAGCATAGGCACACAAGGAGCCTGCCGCAGAGCCTCGACCTGGTCCTACGGGTATATTCTTGGATTTTGCAAATCTTATAAAATCCGCAACAATAAGAAAATAGTCATTAAAGCCCATTTCATTAATAACAGAAAGCTCGTAATCAAGGCGTTCTTTGTAGATTGGTGGAATAATTCCTAATAAATTTTCAAGACCTTTGATACATTCACTTTTAAGATATGCTTTATGGTCATCGGTTGGAATATCGAAAAGAGGAAGCTTTGTAACGCCAAACTCGAAATCAAAATTACATTTTTCGGCAATAACATTTGTATTCTCAATAGCTTCAGGGTAATCGCGGAAGCCCTCAAGCATTTCGTCACCGCTTTTAAGGTAGAATTCATCACTCTGAAAATCAAGAGCGTTGTCCTCTCCTACCACCTTATTGGTCTGAACCGCAATAAGAACGCGCTGAACATCTGCATCTTCTTTCTTGCAATAATGCACGTCATTGGTTGCAACCATTGGAATATTGAGTTCACGGCTGATTGAAACAACGCTGTCAAGAACCTCTTTTTCTTCGACCATACTGTGATTCTGAACCTCAAGATAATAGTTGCCATCACCAAAGGTATTCTTATACCATTTTGCAGTTTCCTTTGCATCCTCAACATTTCTACCAAGAATTTTTTGCGCTACTTCACCGAAAAGGCAACCTGAAAGCGCAATTAGACCATCACTATATTTTTCAAGTATTTCTCTATCTACCCTCGGTTTTGTATAAAATCCGTCAACCCAAGCAGATGAAACAAGCTTTAAAAGATTCTTGTAGCCAAGCTCATTTTTACAAAGCAGAATAAGGTGATAGCGCTCGCTATCAAGTCCATGAACCTTGTCAAATCTTGAACGAGGTGCAACATAAACCTCACAACCGATAATAGGCTTGATGCCTTGGGCTTTACACTCCTTATAAAATGCAACTGCACCATACAAAACACCGTGGTCAGTAATTGCAATGCTCTTCATCCCAAGATTTTTTGCAAGTGAAACTACCTCCCCGATGCGACAAGCGCCATCGAGAAGGCTATATTCTGTATGAAGATGCAAATGAGTAAAATCAGTCATAATCACTTCTGGCCGTAATAGGCATCCTTACCATGTTTTCTGAAATAGTGTTTATCTGAAAGGTATCCATCAATTTCCGCTACCTTTCCACCGATAAGTTCTGTTTTAAGTGCCATTTCTGCAACAATTTCAAGCACCGCTGCATTATGAACTGCATCAGAAGCAGTTTTACCAAAGGCAAAGGGTGCGTGAGAGCGCACAAGAACTGCGGGAGTTGAATCAGTATCAAGATTATTTTCATTAAAATATTTAACGATAACCTTACCTGTATTAAGCTCATATTCTGTTTTAACCTCTTCTTCGGTTAAAGCGGGTGTACAGGGTACCTCTGTATATGAAAAATCAGCGTGAGTTGTGCCATATCGAGGAATAGCTCTTCCTGCCTGAGCAAAGGAAGATGCATTAACAGAATGAGTATGGACAACCGCATTAAGATTTTCAAATTCTTTATAGAGATAGTAATGAGTCGGTGTGTCGGATGACGGGTTATAATCACCCTCAACAACAGAGCCATCCTCTAATGACACAATTACCATACTTTCGGGAGTTAAAACATCATAGCTGACTCCTGAGGGCTTAATTGCAAAAACACCATTTTCCCTATCAACTGCAGAAACATTACCCCAAGTAAATGGAGCAAGTCCGAGAGCGTGTAATTCCTTATTTGCAGAGCATACCTCTGCCTTCAACTTTTCATACATAGTTATCACCGATTATATTTATATTATTAATCAAATTATATATCTTAATATTCAGTTTTGTCAATGTGTTAATATTTCTTTAATTTCTTATAAAGTAGTGACTTTTGGCAAATTTTATGATATCATTGTTTGGTATAAAATTTTAAGGAGAGTTATCCTATGAAAAAGTACTCAAGAGTATTTTCAATGCTCACACTCATTCTCGCAATCACTTTTATTTTTTCAGGTTGCGGCGTAATTGATTATGCAAAATCAATTCTTGTAAAGGACGAGGCTACAACCTCACCCGAAACAACAATTTCAGGTGACATTGTTTACACTGACGATGCAACAAACAGTGCACTTGTCACTCCCCCATCTGACACAGTTGCAGATACTCAGGCGACAGCCGGCACAACCGCAGCAGCAACCACTACTGCTACTACTGAAACTACTGCATCATCAAATACCACTACAACAAAGGTAGACAAGCCCTCAACAACCGTAGCAACAACAGAAAAAATCCCTACAGCGGCAGAAATTCAGGAAATGCCTCTTAAGGATGTTCAGGATCTTTTATTTGCATCAGAAAGTGCTGACAAAACTGTTCAGATTCTTAACGCTTGCGGATTTGAATACGACGATAAGCAAGGTATTTACTATTCCTCTGTTAACCCTTGGCAGAAGGGCTTCGGCTTTAATATTATCTATGATATGGCTGCACCTCTTGCAGGAATGAACTATTCAACCGAAAGAATTTATTTCAATTATGACAACAAGGACTGGATGATTCAGATCTGGAAGGGTCAGTATGGTATGACCGCAGGTGCAGAAATCGGCATCTACAATAAAACCGACAAGATTATGCAGTATGACTGCGTTTCCGAAGAAGAGTTCCTTGAAATGTCCTTCGTTTTATATAATCAGGGCGAAAAGATGTTTGAAAGAGGACCTGAAAAGCATTGGTGGCTTACAGGCTTCAAGATTTTAAACATTGGTGTTCCGCTTCTCCTTGATATGGATATGACAATTAAGTTCCCAACCAAATCTATGACTGACGCTTTTGAAGCAGGCTTGAAAAAAGCTAACAGAGATAACCTTCTTGATCCTATGACCTATACAAGAAGCGCAAAAACAGTACATATCAGCTGGTGATTAAATGAGAGATTTATTAACAAAGTTTGCTGTTATAGCAGACCCTCATTACTACTCTGAAACTCTCGGCAATAGCGGTAAGGCATATGAAAGAAGAGCAGGCTCTGACCAGAAAATGCTGGCGTTAAGCCGTGGAACTGTTCTTGCCGCTCTTGAGCACATCAAAAATTCTGATGCCAAGTTTCTCCTTATAGCCGGTGACCTTTCCAATGATGGCGAAAGAGTGTCACACGAGGAAATGAGAGAAATTCTCTACGAATTCAAAAAGATAATGCCCGTTTATGTTATCACTGCAACTCACGACTGGTGCTGCGATGGTAACCCAAGAAGATACGAGGGCGACAATATCTATAACGATGTTGAAACAGTTGCCGTTGATGAGCTACACTATTTCTATAAGGATTTCGGACCCGATGAAGCAATTTCAGAATTTCATACCCATCAGGACAAGGTATCTTTCGTTGTAAGACCCTGTGAGGGTGTAACAGTTTTCTGCCTTGACGATGATCAGGATGGTATGGGTCGCGGTTCAGGCTATTCCCCTGAACATTTCCAATGGATTGAAGATCAGACCAACGAAGCAAAAAAACGCGGTGATGTAGTTTTCGGTATGCAGCACCATCACTTATTCTTAACAGAATTCGACCGCGTAATTAACGGAAAAGGCTCTGTTGATTACAAAATGGAGCAGATTACAAGATTTGCAGATTTCGGCTTCCCTCTTATGTTTACAGGTCACTCTCATATGCACCACATAAGAAGAGTTGAAACCGAAAAAGGTAACCCATTCTATGAAATCAATGTTGGTTCAATCAGTGGCTACCCTGCCCCCATTTGCTATTGTGATGTATACGCTGACGGCATTGATGTAAAAACCGAGCATCTTGAAGAATTTACTCATAAGGGTCAGACCTACTCCAATGACCATTTAAAAAGACATGCAACCGCTCTTTTCAGCGACATTATCAAATCAGCAGCTGTTAATGAAAAGGACAAGTTCCTTGCAGTTGTTGAAGCTATTGGTCTTGGTGCAGAAAAAGCAAGTAAAATATGGATTGTTGCAAGACCTTTACTTAAATGGCTTGACAATCTCACTGTTAAAAAGGCTGCAAGAATTCTTAACTTCATTTCCTTCGGCAAGGCTATCGACAAGAAGGCTACAAAGGAAATTGCAGATGTTAAGGTTACTGATATGGTTTTCGGTGCCTTCTGCTCTATTCTTGACGGCTCACTTGAAAAGCATGAGGAAGGCTCAGCATATTACACAGTTTTCACACAGGCTCTTGCTTTCCCCTTAAGACTGATTAAGAAATTACGCATAAAAAATCGTAGTCTTATCAGAACACTTACACACATCAAAAATGCCGCACCTGAGCTTATGACAGGCGGTCCCCTTGATAACCACAATTGGTTTTGCCAGTTTTAAATAACACAAAAAAAGAACTGATACATTCTCGTATGTATCAGTTCTTCTTTTTTATATCTGATCTGCAATATCGTAGATAAGTCTTTCAGTTTTTTCCCAACCAAGACAAGGGTCGGTAATAGACTTACCATAAATGCCGTCGCCGATTTTCTGACAGCCATCTTCAATATAGCTTTCAATCATAATACCCTTAACTAGCTTTTTGATGTCGTCGTTATGAGCTCTGCTGTAAAGAATATCTTTAGTAATACGAATCTGTTCAAGATATTTTTTACCTGAGTTTGCATGGTTAGCGTCAACAATACAAGAGGGATTTTTAAGTCCTGATTTTGCATAAGCATCGGAAAGATTGAGCAAGTCTTCGTAGTGATAGTTTGAAATATTATGCCCATCTCTATCAACAAAGCCTCTCATAATAGCGTGTGCATATGGGTTACCATCGCTTTCAACCTCCCATCCTCTGTAAAGGAAGGTGTGACTGCTTTGAGCTGCGGTGATTGCATTCATCATTACGGAAATATCGCCACCAGTGGGATTTTTCATACCAACTGGAATATCGAAACCACTTGATGCAAGTCTATGCTCCTGATTTTCAACTGAACGAGCACCAATTGCAACATAAGAAAGCAAATCGGAAAGGTAACGGAAGTTTGCAGGATAAAGCATTTCATCTGCACAGGAGAAGCCGTAATCCCTTAAGGCACACATATGAAGCTCACGTATTGCAACTATGCCGTGAAGCATATCGGGCTTTTCGTTAGGGTCGGGCTGATGAAGCATACCCTTATATCCCGAGCCGGTTGTTCGGGGCTTACCCGTGTAAATTCGCGGCACAATTACAATTTTGTCCTTAACCTTTTCACGAATCTCTGCAAGACGGGAAATATACTCAAGAACGGGCTCCTTGGAGTCTGCCGAGCAGGGTCCGATAATAAGCATCAGCTTGTTGGATTCCCCTGCAAAAACCTTTCTGATTTCCTCGTCGTTTTTTGCCTTTTGCTCTGCCATCTGAAGGGTAAGAGGATATTGTTCCTTGATATCCATCGGAATGGGGAGTTTTCTTTTGAAGTTCATTGCCATAAATAATCTCTCCATTATAAAATTTTATATTGTATTCCGAGGTTTTTAATATCCTTAAAAAAGTCGGGATAGCTCTTATTCACACATTGGGCGCCTTCTAAAACGCCCCCTGTGACGCTGCACAACACACTAAAAGACATTGCAATTCGGTGGTCGTTGTGACAATCAATTGCCTGTGTTGGCTTTTGAGGTTCACATTTGGGAATGACTATGTAATCCTCCCCCATTTCAATATGAACACCAAATTTCTCGAGCTCCCGAGCCATTACGGCACCACGGTCGCTCTCTTTTATTTTTAGTCTGCCCGTACCCGTAAGCCTTGCGCCGTTTTTAAGCACCGCACCAATCATAAGCACCGGGCCAAGGTCGGGACATTGGGATATATCAAGCACGGGTGTGCCCGAAGAAAGCTGATTATAATATTCTTTATAAATTTTATCGCCCTGAAGGCTTTGTGGATTAAGATTTTTAACCGTCACACTACCATCTGCAAGGTTAAATGCATCAAGAAAGGCAGCATTTGACCAATCGAGCTCGGCAGAAATGCTTTGGGGCTTATATTTCTGAGAGCCCTTTATAAAATAGCCTTGAGGTGTGCTTTTAATTTCAACACCAAACTGATTTAAAGCACCGATTGTAATATCAATATAGGGTGCGCTTTCAAGGGGTGTTGTAAGGATTATTTCACTGTCCCCCTCAAGCAGAGGTAACGCAAGCATAAGACCAGTTATAAATTGACTGCTGACGTCACCTGGGATTTTAAACACACCGCTTTTAAGCTTCCCACCCGTATAAAGCCCATCTTCCTTCATGGTAAGGTAGCAGCCCTTTTCTTCGAAAAGCTTTTGATAAACGTTTTGCGGACGTTGCATAAGCCTGCCCCTGCCCGTAAACCTACATTCATCTGAAAAAAGCAAGGCAACGGGAATCATAAAGCGAAGGCTACTGCCGCTTTCGTTACAAAAGAAATCCCTTTTGGGGGTAACCGAGGGGACAACACCCGTAACAGTTGCGGTGGTATTATTAATCTGCACCTTGGCTCCAAGGCTTTCGAGGCAGGAAACGGTTGCAAGAATATCATCGTTAATGCATAGGTTTCCGATTGTGCTGACACCGTCGCAAAGGGCGGCACAAATTAACAGTCTGTGGGCAACGCTTTTAGATGGTGGCGGTGAAGCTTCACCACGAGCAACGGAAGGTGTGATGCTTATTTTCATTACTTCACCTTCTCAATAATTGCGTCAATGGCTTCAAGATACCCGTCGGTGCCCTTACCCGAAACAGTTTTAAAGCAGGCCTGACGAATATAGCTTATCTGCCTGAAATCCTCGCGGGTTGAAAGGTCTGAAATATGCACCTCAACAGTGGGAATACCCACCGCCTTAACCGCATCAAGAATAGCAATTGAGGTATGTGTATATGCACCGGGGTTAATAACTATACCGTCAAAAGCACCGTAAGCAAACTGAATATTATCCACAAGGTCACCCTCGTGATTTGATTGGTATATTTTAACCTTTATTCCGAGATCCTTCGCCTTTTTCAAGACTGATGCTTTGAGTGCGGCGTAGCTCTCGCTACCGTAGTGCTCGGGCTCTCTTATGCCGAGCATATTTATGTTCGGTCCGTTGAGTACG
>JAZRDP010000055.1:0-1514 GCA_045660345.1 Acutalibacteraceae bacterium | reverse complement strand
GAGAATAAACATTTGCAGTTGAAAGGCGGTATCATTATTGAGAAAAATGATAACTGGTATTACTCGCCATTCAAGATTGATGACACAACAGAGATTACAGGGTGGTCGGCTTTCTACCCGGTACAGTATAAATGATAAATTGAACAGCTATGCAGAAGGGGATTGACCAAAAGTTCGTTCATTATGGTATTCGCAAAGAGGACTTGGCTCTGATTGAAGCGATATGCGAAAAACACGAGATTGATTTCGATTGGTTGAGTGAAGAAATTTTACGTACATATCACGGCAAGAAAGTTGATGTTATTGAAATGACGGATATTGAAACCGAGTCCATTATTAAAGCAGCCATACAGAAGATAAAGTAAGGAGGAGTGAGTTATGATTATAAAAAGAGTCCATATTTCAAATTATAAGACATATCTGTCTCTCGACCTTGATTTGTCTGTTGATGATGATCGCCCGATAATTCTTATAGGCGGTATGAACGGTGGTGGTAAGACTACCTTGTTTGAGGCTATATGTGGTGCCTTGTATGGTTTGAACATACGAACAAAAGAGGAGTTCGAGGAACTATTGAACAATGGGGCAGTAAATTCTGCAAAGCCTGAAATTCAGCTTGAGGTTACTTTCGTTGGCCGTGTGTTGGGGCAGGAACAGAAGTATGTTCTTCGTCGCACATACATTCTCAATCCGCAACAAAAGCCTGTTGAAAGTGTATATCTGAATATGCAGGGCAATACCTTCGTATATGGTTCGGCTACTCCTGCTGCCGAAAGAGCAAGGAACGAGCAACAGGTTAATAAAATCATAAAAGCAAACTTGCCACAGGAGTTGAGCAAGTATTTCCTTTTCGATGCTATGCAGTCAAGCGAACTGCTTAAAAAGAATGTGTTCGCACAGATTATTAAGGATAACATCGAGAATGTTATGGGCTTTAAGAAATATCTTCAGCTCAAGCGTGCAGCGGAAAAATTGCAGCAAGATTGGGCACAGCAACGCCTTGAAGCGGAGAAAGAGGCTGAAGAGTATAACGAACTATGCAAAAAGAAGGCCGAACTTGAAAAGGCTCTTGTTGCTTTTGAAGAGAGCCAAGACCGCTTGTATAAGTTTATTACATCTTCACAGGAAGATTACGATAGGGCAAAAAGCGGTGCAGAGAACTCTGCAAATGTACAGCGTAAAATAAACGAACTTATTGACAAACTTGAGTCTGTAGCAAAAAAAGCACTTAACTATACAGAGGATGTCAGGGATTTTGTTGAGAATATTGAGGTCTCTGTTTTCTTGCCGAAACTCGCATCGAACATCGCAAATGAAATTGAGAATATCCTGCGTATAAAGGAGGATTTGAAGAAGAACAGCGAAGCTGTTGTTTCTGTCGATACACTGAAAGATATTACAAGTAAGATTATATCGTACCTTAAAGGCCTCTCTTTGTGTTCTTATGATGTTGATGAGGATAATGTTGTTCAGCACGTAAAGGCTTTACAGGAGGCAAACAAGGCTGTTGATAG
>JAZRDP010000054.1:0-42610 GCA_045660345.1 Acutalibacteraceae bacterium | reverse complement strand
CGAAGATTTTTTGAATTGCAGATTTTTGTCAAGCTGAGGCACAAAACGCAGTGAATCCTTGACGGATTCACGAGTATTTTAACAATAGATTGGCGAAAATCCGCATTCAAAAAACTGTTTCGGATTATTTTCGCCAACTTAGAGGTTTGTTATGGGAATAGATTTCGTTATTCTTTGGGTTGATGGTAACGACCCTAAATGGCAAAGTGAAAAATCAAAATACGATTCCAATATCAATAATGACAGCAACACTGCAATGCGTTATCGTGATTGGGGTCTGCTTCCCTATTGGTTTCGCAGTGTTGAAAAATTTGCACCTTGGGTTAATAAAATTCATTTTGTTACCTGGGGTCATATCCCTGAATTTTTAAATTTACAGAATCCGAAGCTTAATATTGTAAAGCATACGGATTTTATTCCCCCAGAATATTTACCTACCTTCAGCTCTCATGCCATTGAGCTGAATATTCATCGCATACCCGGGCTTTCAGATGAATTTGTTTATTTTAATGACGATATGTTTATTCTTCGCAAAATGGAGAAGAATGCATTTTTCCACAATGGTCTTCCTTGCACCTATGGTGGCGAGGTGCCTATGATATTTAATGGTGATACAGGTATCTGGCAGCACGCAGCAGTTAATGGAATGGGTGTTATAAACAAGCATTTCAATAAAAAAGCACAGGTGAAGCGCTTTAGGAAAAAATATATCAACTCAAGCTACAGATGGCAGGATAATATAAGAACCCTTGCTCTCGAAGCTAATTTTCCTGATTACTTTTCAGGCTTTAAAAATCTTCATGCCCCTGCAGGCTATCTGAAAAAGACCTTTGAGGATGTATGGGAAAAGGAAAAGGATTTACTCAGTAAAACAAGCTCTCATAAGTTCCGTTTGGCAGAGGATGTCAACCAATGGGTGATGCTATGGTGGCAGATAGCAGGTGGAGATTTCAGCCCGTGTAACACAGATAATCTTGTTTGCTCTGTCAATGAAGATACATTGGATTTTGTATGCAACGCCATTAAAAACCAAAGTAATGATATGATATGTGTAAATGATGGTGCAGATGAAGAAAGCTTTTATCACCTTTCAGAAGAATTGAAATCTGCATTTCAGAGTATTTTACCGGAGAAGAGTAGCTTTGAAAAATAAGAAGAAAATTATTTTTATAAGTCAGGCATTGTGGATTGGTGGAATAGAAACAGCTCTTGTAAGCCTTATTAACAAGCTTGATTACAATAAATATGATGTAACCTGCCTTATTACAGAAAATTATCTTGATATGGCAGAAAAGCTGACAAAAAGCTACCGACTTATAGTGGCAGACAGGCATAGCCTTGTTTCTTTTGCAAAGCCCTATAAATTCAAAAAGCTTTATGATATTTTAGAAGAGCCTCAGGGGGCGACCAAGCTTCGTCGCCTTGTCTGGCAGGCACTGAATATTTTATTCAAGGCATTGGAAAACCGACTTTATTCAGCTTATGTAAAGAAGCAGATGAAGGGTGAAAGCTTTGATACAGCAGTAATTTATAGTGACAGAGCTGCAGAAATAGCAGTGAGAGCCATAAAGGCAAAGAAATTTTTAATGTTTTATCATCACGGTGAAATGCGAAAGGCATATCACGACTGCTACGGTTATAGGAAAAGCGAAAGTATAATTGTAGTTTCTGAAAATATTTCCCAAAAGCTTAAGGCATACAGAAAAAAATATGCAGATAAGATTAGTGCTGTTAATAATGTTATTGACATAGCCTCAATTACAGAAAAAAGCAAGGAGCCTGTTGAAAATGGCGTTTTTTCGGAGGATGCCTTCAATGTGGTTTCCTGTGGAAGATTTGCAAAGGAAAAGGGCTTTGATTTAGCTGTTGAGGCTTGCAGATTGTTAGTAGAAAATAATCATCAGAGCATAAATTGGGTTTTTATTGGTGATGGTCCCCAACGAGAAAGCATTGAAAAGCAAATAACATTATATGGCTTGAATAACCATATTAAATTATTGGGGATGAAGAAAAACCCATACCCGTATATTGCAAAGGCAGATTTATTTGTGCAACCAAGCAGGTTTGAGGCTTTTGGCTTGACTATTGCAGAGGCCATGGTTTTGGGCGTCCCCGTTTTGGCAACGAAAACAGACGGTGCAAAAGAGATTTTTGCAATTAAGGATAACGGTCTTTTGTGTGAAATATCGCATAATGATATTTTTGAGGGTGTAAAGAAAATGATAACGGAAAGACCTGAATATTGTGATGCAAGTCCTATCTTTTACGAAAAGAACGCGAAGGCTTTAGAAATGTTGGAGAAAATGTTTTGACAGGTGAGAAAATGAAACAAAAAGAAACAATATTGTATGCTCATGGCTCATCCTATAATCACGGGTGTGAGGCAATAGTTCGCTCAACTGTTGATTTGCTTTCTTTAGAAAAAGAAAAAACATTATTGTTTTCAAATAATATTCAAGGGGATTTGGATTATAAGCTTGACCATATAATAAGGGTCGAGCCCGTTAATGAGGCCCCTGTTGAGCATACCTCGCCCTTGGGCATTGTTTACAGAGCCTGCTCCCATCTTTACAGCGATCACGAAAAAATGTATTACAGATTTTTCGGAAAGAAAAGATTCCAATATATGTACAACAGAGGAGAGGTTGCCTTATCTATTGGTGGAGATAACTATTGCTACCCCAATGCAATAGAGGCGTTGGGTACGAGAAATTATTGGCTTAATAAAAAAGGTACAAAAACAATTTTATGGGGTGCAACTCTTTCCGAAAGGTTTATGACACCTGATGTTATAGAGGATTTAAACAGATATTCTTTGATTTGTGTCAGGGAAAGCGACTCACTTGAATTGCTGAAAAAATATAATGTGAAAACAAAAGCTGTGCTTTCACCTGACCCTGCATTTGCTCTGAAGCCTGAAGAAGCAATATGGGAAGGACACAGCAAGAATATAATTGGTATAAATATAAGTCCTTTTGTTTTTGAATGTTCTAAAGATGATATGGGACTTAAAAGCTATATTGTAATGATAAAATGGATTTTAGACCAGACCGATTTTGATGTAGCGCTGATACCACATGTTGTTTTTCCGAATACAACTAATAATGATGTTTATCGCGCAAATGAATTAAAGGCTTATTTCTCTGATGAGCCGAGAGTTTTTGTTGTAGGCGACGGATTCAATTGTTGCCAGCTTAAGTCTCTTATTTCAAAATGCAGAATGTTTGTCGGTGCAAGAACCCACGCTACAATTGCAGCGTATTCGACAGGTGTGCCTACATTAGTGGTAGGCTATTCCGAAAAATCCATCGGTATTGCTAAGGATTTATTTGGTACAGCCCAAGGATATGTTTGTAGCGTTCAGAATATGGAAAATGAAAATCAGCTTTTAAATAATTTTAAGAGCTTAGTTAATAATGAAGACGGTGTAAGAGCCTTTTTGAAGGACAGAATTCCCGAATATTTGGCAGACTACAAATACTGTGTGGATGCAGTCAAAGAGGTATTATTCAAATAAGAGGTAAAAATGAAGGTAAACCAGCTTAAATCAGGCGTAGTTTTATCATATGCTCAAATGATTTTATCAAACCTGATAAGTATTATATGTACGCCTATTATTATCAGAGCTTTAGGTCAGGACGAATACGGAATAATGTCGCTTGCAGGTGCAGTGATTGGGTATTTGAGTCTGTTGAACTTAGGCTTGGGCAGTTCTTATAACTTTTTTTATCACAAGAGAAAAAATGAAGCTGACAAAGATATAGCCAAGCTTAACGGAATGTATCTTACAATTTTCGGTGTTATAGCATTGGTTGTTTTTATTGTTGGTATGGTCATCGTTTTTAATGCAAGGACTGTTTTAGGTAATGAAATTACAGAAGGCGAATTAGCTATAGCAAAGAAGATTATGTTTATATCTGTTCTTTCTATGGTTATTTCGCTACCTGTATCTGTTTTTGGTTCATATATCATTGTTCACGAGAAATTCTTTTTTTCTCGAATGGTGGAAATCGGCGATACTGTTGTCCTTGGTGTAGCACGCTTAGTATTGCTGTTTATGGGTTTTCGCTCGGTTTCTCTTGCAGTCGCTGCCCTTGTTTTGACAGTACTGAAATTTCTGATAACAATTATCTATGCAGTCAAAAAATTGAATTTCAGATTCGATTTCAGTGGCTTTCAGCTTAAATTGCTGAAAAGTATGCTTACCTTTTCTTTGTTCATTTTTATGAATCAGATTGTTGACCAGATAAACTGGAGCATAGATAAATACATAATTGCCCGATTTTACGGGGCAGCATCTGTTGCAGTTTATTCGTTAGGCGCATCTTTAAATACTTATTATGTAACTATTTCCTCTACAATTTCAAACGTTTTCTCTCCAAGGATTAATAAAATGGTATCTGCTCAAACAGACAACAAGAGCTTAACAGATTTGATGATTAAGGTGGGAAGAATACAGTTTTTTGTTTTATCGTTAGTTCTTTCAGGTATTGTCTTTTTCGGTGAGTATTTCATAGTTGGTTACTATGCGGGTACAGGGTATGAGGAATCATATAAAATTGTATTGATTCTTTGCACTCCTGTTACAATTCCGCTTATTCAGAATATGGGCTTGGAAATTCAAAGAGCCAAAAACAAGCATAGGTTTCGCTCTGTTGTTTATCTGATAATGGCTCTTCTGAACTTGATTATAAGTATTCCCTTGTGCAAGGAATTTGGAGCAATCGGTTGTGCAATCGGTACTGCAATAGGCATCGTTATTTCAAATATTGTGATTATGAATATTTATTATCACAAAAAGCTGGGCTTAGATATGATAAGATTCTGGAAAAGTGTTTTGAGAATTTTACCATCGGAGATAACTCCTGTTTTGTTTGGAATTGTTCTGATGAAGGCAGTCAAGGTAGATACAATATGGGAGTTTTTGATTTTTGGCGTGTTGTATGTGCTTGTATTTTTTGTTTCGGTTTGGTTCTTGGGAATGAACGATTTTGAGAAAAATCTCATAAAAGAGCCCGTGAGCCGAATTTATGGAAAAATTTTCGGAAAGAGAGTAAAGGGTTAATGCTTCCTGATATTGAATGCGTCGGTTGTGGTGCTTGCGCTAATGCCTGCCCCGAAAACTGCTTGAATATGGTGGCTGATAAGGAGGGCTTTTTGCGCCCTGAAATTCAAAAGGAAAAATGCGTTGATTGTTGTGCTTGCGAAAGAGCTTGTCCTGTAATAAATAATAAATCAAAAATACAAGAGCCTGTGCAGGCATACGCCCTTTATTCCAAGGACGATAATGTGCGTATGAGTAGCTCGTCAGGTGGTTTGTTTTACACAGTGGCGAAATATGTTATAGGAAATGGTGGCATTGTGTATGGCGCTGCCTTTGATGAGAATTTGCATTTAAGTCACAGGGCAGTAGAGTCGGTAGAGGATTTGTATTTGCTTCAGGGCTCTAAATATGTTCAAAGTGATACAGGTCTTTGCTTCAGAGATATAAAAAACCACTTGTCAACAGACAGACAGGTTTTATTTTGTGGTACACCTTGCCAGGTTGAAGGCTTGTTAAAGTACTTGAAAAAGCCGTACGAAAATTTATTTACCCTTGATTTTATTTGCCACGGTGTTCCTTCGCCAAGGGTATGGCAGGAATATTTAAAGAATCAGGAAAAAGCCTTTTCCTCTCAGGCTTGCTTTGCTTCCTTTAGAGATAAATCAACAGGCTGGAAATCCTATTCTTACAGAATAAAATTTTTAAATAACAGAGAATATTTAAAAGAAAATCATAAGGATGCTTACAGTAAAGCATTTGTTCAAAATATATCATTGAGGAAATCCTGCTATGCTTGTAGGTTTAAAAATGTGAACAGACCCAGCGATATTACAATGGGTGACCTTTGGGGAATAAAAAATATTTTACCTCACATAACCGATGACAAGGGCGTTTCTCTTGCTTTTATTCAATCGGAAAAGGGTAGGGAGCTTTTAAAACAGATTGAAGACAGCTTGTGGTTGCAAGAGGTTTCTTCCGATTTAGCAATTGCCAATAACAGTGCTATGGTTAAATCTGTTTATGAGCATAATTTCAGAGATTATTTCTTTGAGAATTTAGGGAAACAGGATTTTGAAGGGTTAGTAGAGGATTGCTTGAAACCGTCATATTATGTACGACTGAAAAGAAAGCTATATGAATTGAAGAACAGATAAGCTTTTATGAAAATACAGATTTTTAGATATATATAATAAGCTGATAATGATTGTAATTAGTCGAAACGCATTCGCGTTTCGCAAAAGCCGATTTTATCGGCTTTTAGCAAAATTGTTTTTCATAAATACAATTTTGCATTACATTCATTGAAAGGATTATAGTCGTTATAAGCTTTGTTGGAGAAGAGTATGACAAAAGGATTTATAACTGTTGCAACGGGTAGCGAGAAGTATTACAAAATGGCAGTCAATTTACTGCACTCATATAGGTATTGCTCATCCTCGCCATTACCCTTTGCCATAATTGCAGATGAACATAATCAATTTACAAAGGAATTTGACCAAGTCTGTATTTTTGATGCTGCTAAGTGCAACTATCTTGACAAATTAGAAATGTTTGAGCATCTTCCCTATGATATAAATATTTTCATTGATGCAGACTGCCTTGTGTATAGAGATATAAACAGACTTTTTGACGAGTTCTCTGATGCGGATGACTTTTCCTGCTTCGGTCGGGTTTTGCCCTTGGATGATAAAACAGGTTGGTTTGAGTATGATAATTTAAGAGATGATATTAAGACTCAGATTGACTATGTTGTCGGGTTGCATGGTGGCATTTATTATATGAGGAAAACCGACCTGTGCCGAAAGGTCTTTGACACTGCAAAGGAGTTTTCCAAGGATTATTATTCATACGGCTTTAAGGGGAATTTCGCAAATCCGGGTGATGAGCCTCTTATTGCCCTGAGTATGGCTGTTAATAAGTGCAAGCCCATAAAGCACGATTCATCAGCAATTTATTGTTATTGGGAATGCGAAAACAGTATTAAGCTGAGTATGAAAAACAACTCTGCATATATAATTCCTGAAAATGCTTATACAGATATTGTGCATTGGGGAACAAGATTTACAAGTAAACCTGTTTATCTGAAGCAGGTCAGTGCTTTGGATTTATTAAGAGAAAACAAATCGGGTATTATACTGACCTTATCTGATTTAAGATATAACATAAGTATTATTTATGCCCGAATATTAAGCTTTGTTAAAAGAGCATTCAATAAAATTAAGCGTGTTTTGCATATATAGTCAGATGTATTGAATTAGAAATGAGAGGTGATTGTCAATGGAAGAGAATGCTGTGTTGGAAATTCTTTCTGCATTTATACACAACAGAAAGCCTTGCGTTGACTGTGACGCTCAGGAGTGGAAGATTTTTTACCTCTTTTATATTCAGAATATGTTGCCCGTTTTAGCCTATATGGATAAAAAATGGGATGTAATAAAAAATGAAAACCTGAAAAATAAGCTTATGGATAGTTATTATCAGACTATTTCAGAAAATTTCAGAAAAGCAGATATGTTTGAGAAAATATCCCGAAAGCTCAGTGAGAATGAAATTCCTCATATGCCTGTTAAGGGCTGGTATATTCGTACTCTTTATCCCGTTAAAGAGCTTCGTAGCTTCGGAGATATTGATATTCTTATTAATAAACAGGACAGGCAAAGGGCTCACGAAATATTCATCGCAAATGGCTACAATATAAAAGAAAATTGGGAGCCTACCTATAGCTATGATAACGGAGTGTGTAGGTGCGAGGTTCACACAGAGCTTATGGATTCCGATATAGGAAAGGGCGAACAGGTTATTGCCTATTTTTCGGAAGCTTTAGAAACTGCTCAAAGAGAAGTGGATGAACGCTTTTCACCACAGAAGGAGCTTCATCTTATGTATCTTTTTTGCCATCTGGCAAAGCATTTATATAAGGGTGGCGCAGGTATAAGAATGTATGTGGACATTGCATTGTTTTTAAAGGCGAATGCTGAAGCCCTGAATTTTGAAAAAATCTTTGAGGATTCAAGGAAACTTCATTTAGATAAGTTTTTTGAAACAGTTATTTTAGCTTGCAGTGCTTGGCTTAAAATAGATTTACCATTTGAAATCAATGATATGAATTCATGTAAAATGGATGCATTGAAAAAATACACCTTCGAGGCAGGCTTGTTTGCCAAAATAAGAGATAAATCAATAATAGCCTTAAGAAATGATGATGCAGGCTCTAAAGAAAGTGTTTTAAAGGACACTCTCTTTCCCAAGGCTGAAAAAATAGAGAAGCGATATAAATTCATTGAGGGAAGAAAATATCTTTTGCCTGTGGCGTGGATTGCAAGAGGCTTTGTGAATCTTAAGGAAATACCACAAAAGCTTAAATATATAAAAAAGGTTTCGGATGCAGATATGGATTCAGTCAGTGAATATAATGAGTTTATATCAGAAATCGGACTTTAAAAAATAAATCCCAATTTGCAGAATTGAATATTTAATACCAACGGGCAGATTTTAGGGAGTGTAATTTAGGGATTTAATAGCCTTAAATCATTAACTTTGGCGCATAGCATTGTTAAAAACTGAGGGAACCTGTCAGGGTGCCCTCACTTTTATGTCGCGCTCTGCATCCAAACTTAAAAGATTTAAGGTGCTACGCAGTTTAAATTTAAATAGTTTTCGTTCAGACGAAATGACAAATGCACCGTAAGGCTGGCGCCTACGGTGCATTTTCATAAAGTATTAACGGAAAATATTAAATTTAAACCTAATAAATCCCTGATTTACACTCCCTTTGGTCTGCTCGTTGTTTTAGTTAATATTCATTCGGTGTATTACTAGTTCGGTTATATACTGTTGTGCCGTAATTATGCTCTAAAGTAAGGGTGTCTCCGTCAAGAGTGAAGGTCATAAATGAGGTCGTTGAGGGACCGTACTGAACGCTGTCGTCGGTAGTTATTGTTATCTGATTTCCGTTTACGGAGAAGCAACCCTCCTGACCGCCACCGCCAACACAAATCCAATAAATACCATCGATATATTCTGCATAAGCTTGTTCGTTTTCTTCTGCTTCTACATAACGGGCATCGCCAAAGCTGCATCTGCCGTCAGAATAAAATGTGTAATGGGCTTCATTGCGTTCATCGGGATAGCTTCCGCCCTCGGGATTCGGCGCACCACTGCTGATTTCTGCATATATCCAATTGCCTACCAAATCATTGAAGATTGCTTCGTTTGCATCAGTGGTGGGTTCGGTGATTGCTTCGGTAATAATTTCGGTAATAATTTCGGTTGTGTCCTCGGCTGTAGTGGCTTCGGTGGTTATTGCCATTGGGGGCGCAGTTCCTTCAAGAGCAGGGGCTTTCATTTCTGTTTCCTGAGTAAATAAACGAGCTATTACAAACAAGGCAATAGCAATTATTATAATAATTAACCACCAGGGCTTTTTCTTAGGCTTGGTAGAACCTGTATGGGCTACAGGTGAAGAGCCTGAAGCACTTAAGGGCGCTGAAGAGAGAGAGGGATTCTCTAATTTCTTATTAAGGTTGGTAAGAGCTTCTATTTCAAAATTCGGAAAATTCTCTGAATGCTTATTTTTAAGTGTAGAAAGATTATAGCCCTTGTTTATATCATCAATAATTGCACTAATGTCATTTTTAGTGGTTTCGTCCTTTGCGTAATCTCTTGCATCAAGCAAAGCATCCTTGGCTGTTTTTATTCTGTTTTTCTCTGGGAAATCCTGAAGATTGCCGAACAATATAACATTTGCTTCAATCCAGGAGAAAAAGCAAACCTGAGAGCGATAATCAAAGCCCGCATTTATCATTGTAACCAAGCCGTTTAAAATTCGGTCAAGCCCTGTGATAACAGCCTTATGCTCCCCTGATTTTAAGTATTTGATTACCAGCTTGTTGGTGTCGGTGAGTTCGTTTATGCAAAAATCCTTGTTGCCAATTACAAATTCCTTAGTCCATTGATTAGGGTCGTGTCTGTCCATAACTTTTCCTCCAATCCTTTTGGTAATTACATTTTATAATATGGATTTTTTTCTGTCAAGAGTTGGTATTTTGGAGGTGATTGGCTTTTGATTTGAAATAAAAATATGCTATGAAGCACATTGCTATCTGTAGCACTGTTGAGCAGGGTATTGAGAGACCTATTGCGAAAAGGGAATCGCCTGCCATTTTCTGCATAAGGAAAGCAAATGGTATTCTCACAATAAATGCTCCGCAGAGGCCCTGAAGCATAATGAATTTTGTTTTTCCGATGCCGTTGAAATAGCCTATGAAGCAGAAGAGGAAGCAGGTATTAAGGCAGTCTATTGCATATGCCTTCAGGTAGTCCCAGGCAGCTATTATGGTGTCGGCATCCTGGGAGAATACGGATGCTAAAAGGTCACCGCGGAAGAAGGTTACAAGAAACATTATAACACCGAATGCAAATGAAACTATAACGCCTGTTTTCAAGGTTTTCTGAGCTCTGTGCATTAAGCCTGCACCGTGATTCTGGGCAACAAAGGCGGTCATTGACTGCATAAAGGAGATAGGCACAAGCATAATAAAGGTGCATACCTTCTGGGCAACGCCTACGCCTGCGGATGCGGTAACGCCAAGCTGATTTACAATTGCAAGTAAAACGAGGAATGAGCTACCAACGAGGAATTCCTGCAATGCAACGGGTGTTCCGATTTTTACTATTACATCTGCAAAGTTTTTTTTCAGACTTACATATGATTTGTTGAATTCAAATGGAAGACTTGCTCTTCTTATCATCAGGAATGAAATGATAACGCTGATAAGCTGTGCCAGAACAGTTGCGAGGGCGGCACCTGAAGCTCCGAGATTGAAGACTGAAATAAACACAAGGTCGCCGATTATATTGAACACGCAGGCAATTCCTACGGCAATAAGAGGTGTTTTAGAATCGCCAAGACCTCTGAAAACACTTCCTAAAAGGTTATATGCCGAGATTACAACAAAGCCTGCACCGCAAATTCTTATGTAGCTTGTTGTAAGCCGGAAGGCTTCCTCGGGTGCTTGCATAAGCCTTGCAAGAGCAGGTGCGCCAAAAAGGCTTACAAGAGCTAACACAAGTCCCGCTATTGCGAAAATTACAATACCTGTGCCTATGGTCTGCGCCGCATCCTTAAGACGCTTCTGACCTATTCTCTGACCAACCGCAACGGTTATACCCATTGAAAAGCTGATGATGAGGTTTGTCAGGGTCATTATAATCTGAGAGCCGGTTGAAACCGCTGAAACATCTGCGGTTGTACTGAACTGTCCTACAATCAATAAATCCACCGCACCATAAAGGGCTTGCAGGAACATTGAAAACAGAACAGGCAGCATAAATTTAAGAAGCTTTGGTAATATTGCTCCATTTGTAAAATCGTTGTTTTTCATTGTGTATTCCAATTTGAAGGTTTAGTTTTCCATAAGTGTTCGTTCGATGACGCTGTTCTGAAGCTCTTCGGGGAGGCTTGTGAAATAATCACTATAACCGCCAACGCGGACAATAAGATTTTTATGGTTCCCGGGATGTGCCTTTGCATCAATAAGGTCTTCCGGTGAAACCACTGTAACTGTATACTGCTGACCGCCGTTTGAAAAATATGCTTTTGCAAGGGCTATGAATGAAGCCTTGCCCTTTTCGGTGTTGAAAAGCTTTTTATCAAATTTATTCTGAAAAACAAATCCGCTACAAGCGTCGGTGTGGTTATATTTCAGAACGGATTTTATCTGTGCGGTAGGGCCGTTGGTGTCGCGACCCGGTGTTGCGGCAATACTGTCTGCGAGAAGTGGCTCACCCTTAAGCTTTCCGTTGGGAAGAGCTCCCGTCTGCTTGCCGTAATTTGCAGCGCGGTTAAAGGTACTGCAACCGCCTGTGAAAATACCGCCTCGGTAGGTATTGTTACGCTTAAGTACAGTAAAGAATCGGTTAAGTGCCTTGGCTGTTATATTGTCAACCTCTTCAATATCATTACCGAATTTTTCACAATTCTTAAAATCGTGGTAAAGCTCTTCAAAGCCCTCGAAGCTTGCATTCAGGGCTTCAATAAGCTGTGTCATTGTATATTTTTTCTCATCATATACGAGCTTTTTGATAGCATAAAGACTATCGCCCGCATCTGCGATGCCCTCCGCTAAAATCTGCCCGTGGTTATAAAGGGGACCGCCGTTTCTGTAATCCCGACCATTTTCAAGACAGCCTTCAATAAGGCAGGAGCGAAGAGGATGAGGCTGAAAAACACCGCGAAGATGCTGCCAGTCATTTGCGCTACTACAAGCATTGTAGGTAACATATTCAAGCTGCTCCATAAAGGCTCGTTCAAATCTTTCGTAGGTTCTAAAGTCCTCGGGATTGCCTGTTTCGATAGAGGTTTTTTCGCCTGTCATAGTGTCAATGCCGTTATGAAGGGCAAATTCAAGGCATTTTGCGAAAACAACCTCGCCATCCTCAAGACCCATATGGCTTTTGCCGAGAATGTCTATCTGATTGCATCCGTTCATACAGTAATCGTGGCTGTCCTGTGGCGGAATACCCAATTTTTCAAGAGCGGTGCAGACAATATCGTCATTATAAAGAGCAGGAAGACCTGTTCCTACTGCGAGGGTGTCGGCAATTTCGTTCCATAATTTATCGGGTGTGTTTTTATGAACGCGACAGGTAAGGTTGGGTGTATGATAGCCCTTTTTTCTTACCATAGCGAGAATGTCATAGGTCAATTCATTGGACTCGTCATTCCAATTTTCGTCGCTACCTGAAATGCAGAGATTCCATGAGCGGTGGTCGTGGAAATAATCCCACAATCTGACGAGAAGGTCGAGGATTTCTGCTTTGTCTTCGGTTTTCTCGTATGCGGGGTACATATATTGGTCAAAGCGACCGGGTGAATCGCTACCGTCAAGGGCAAAAACAAGCATAAAGGCGCACATAGCCGAGGTGAAATCATAGGCAGGCTTTTGGGGTACTACATCAAAGGCTCTTGCCATACGAAGACAGAGGTCTTTTTCCTCTTCGTTTTCGCAGTTTTCTGCATATTCAAGATAGGCTTTCTTATATCTTTTACCGAAAATATCAAGTGCATCAAGTGCATAGGAGCAACCGTTATAAAACCAAGCCTCGTCGGGATGCTTAAGGCGGTTTTTGGAAATTATTTTGCGGATGTAATCTGTTCCGTAATTAATAATTCTCCCGTAATCAGGGTTGGAATGACCGCCCCAACCACCGCCCCATTCAGCACCTGAGCGATTGAGAATTTCTGAGGCTTCGCAAAAGAGTCTTTTTGCTCTGTCCTTGTAAATGTTAAGCTCCTTTACATAGCCTTTGAGCGCTTGCTTATGCTCGGGAAAATACTCAGAGAGCTTTATTATATTTTCAACAGAGAACCAGAGTCCGTCAGATGGAGAATAGCCCGAGGTGCCGAATTTTACTTCAAAGCTTGTTTCGGGAAGAAGCTGACGGGAAATTTTTATATCAAGATTTTTTGAGGCGTAAACAAGTGCAAGACCTGTTCTTTCGCAGACCTCAAGGCTCTCGTCAGAAAAAAAGCCATATAATAAAGGGTCAAGATGTTCTAAGCTTGTCATAAATAAACCTCATTATTCGGATACTTTTATATTAATTCCGTGAGAAGCGAAAAGCTCTCTCCACCGTGAAATTTCTTCGTTTGTTGCATTTTTGTTGGTATAAGCGGGAGCTATACCGATTTTTTCTGCCTTGCCTGTTCCTAAGGCGTGGTAAGGCATAATCTCAGCATAGCGATAGCGACCCTCGTTTTCCTTAAGGAAATCTGCCATAGCGGAAATGTCCTTGTCACTATCGTTGCAATTTGGTACTAAAGGCAGTCTTATAATAACATCTGCATTATTATCAAATAGATATTTTAAGTTTGATAAAATAAGCGAATTGTCTGCGCCTGTCAGAGCCTTGTGGCGAAGAGGGTCAATGCATTTGATGTCATATAAAAATGTGCACCCGAGCTCCAATGCTCTTTTATAGAAATCACGGGAGCCAATACCGCAGGTTTCAATGGCACGGGAAATGCCCTGTTTCTTGGCAAGAGCGAGAAGCTCTAATGTGAAATCAGACTGATATGAGGGCTCACCACCGGTAACCGTAAGACCGCCACCCGATGCTTCATAAAACATTTTGTCCTTGATAATCTCCGCTAAAACCTCTTGGGCAGTTATTTCCTTGCCGAGGACTTCGTTGGCATCATTAAGGCAGGCTTCCACGCATTTTCCACAACCTGAGCAAGCTTCCCGATTAATTTTTATTTCGTTGGCTTCAATAACTCTTGAAGAGCAGACCTTAAGACATTTACCGCATAGGCTACATTTTTCTTTATTAAAAGATAGGGTAGGAGCTTTCTGAAGGCTTTCAGGATTATGGCACCATATACATCTGAGAGGACAGCCCTTCAGAAAAACGCAGGTGCGTATTCCGTCACCATCATGCAAGCAGAATTTTTGTATGTTAAAAATAATTCCCATTTTACTTTTCTTTTCCTGTTTGAGTTTGTTGATAGCTTAAGTATAACACGGATTTTTTCTATTTTCAATCGGGGAGAGAGAAGAGGATTTTCAAAATAATAAGGAACAAGGAGCAGATACCTCATCGGTCTGCTCCTTGTTGGATTTTATTTGCCGAAATAGTCGGAAAGGGAAATATCGTAGCCCTTTTCCTTAAGGTCGCTGTAGCTACCTAAATTGTTGAAGACAGTATAAACTGCTCCTGCAAATCTTACGAAGCCATCCTTAAGTGAGGTTAAAAAGCCTACATCATCTTTTTCTTCTGCTTCATCAGTTTTCGTGATTGTGAAGGTATTGAAGGGTGTGCCCTTACCTAATTCATAGGAATTTACTGTAACTGAATCCTCGGTGAAATCGAGGATGTTATAGGTTGCTTCCTGAGTGAGATAATTGAAGCCAATCCATTCGTTAAGACCGATGTCATCGTCATCTCTTGGTCTTCCCAAGGAGCAGGAAACCATATAAACAGTACCCTGTGGGTCTGTCATTTGGGGCTTAAGCTCCTCAACTGTTTTATTTTTATAAAGAACATCGGTTACAGTGTAGTAATGGCTATGACCGAGAAGAACCAGGTCAATTCCGAATTCGTCTGCAATAGGACCCCATATCATACGGAGAAGCTTGTTTTCGCTTTCGCGGTGAGGAATTCTGCCACTGTAAAGGTCATGGTGACACATCATAATCTTCCATTTAACATCGGGATTTGCTTCAACAGCCTTTTCAACAAAGTCTGCATGAGCGGCACCGTTACCGCTGTTGGAGTCCATAACCAGGAAGAGTGCATCGCCCTTTACAAACCAATAATCGTTGCCGTTATATGAGCGGATTGAAGCCTCTGTGTCTTCATTAGGAACATTCTTGAAGGACTTATAAGCAGTACCCTTGCGGTCATGGTTACCCATCGCGGTTGCAAAGGAAACGCCCTTGAATAAATCTGACGCGGTCATTGCCTTGTATTCCTTCTCAAGACCATCTGTTGCTTGGTCGCCTGCAGAAAGAATAAGTGAAATATCATCATTCTTTGAAAGTGCATCCTCAAACACTTCATTGAATCTGAAGGATGTATCGGAAAGTGAGTTTTCGTTTCCCTCGTCATTCTGAGTGATGTGAACATCTGTTACATACATTGCAGAAAAGTCGGAGTCACCACTTGTTGTGAAGGAATAAATTTCAGACTTGAAGCCCTCACTTGTGCATTGATAATAATATTTAGTGTTTTCTTTGAGGTCTGTAACATTAACCTTATTGACAACGCCACCCTCAACTGCTCTGACGCAGGTGCCAACGAAAATATGAGGATTTTTAAGAGTTTTCTTTGTGGAGATTGTAACTGTGGGGTCGCCCTCTGTTTCAGAGTACCAAGAGAAATTACGTTCGCTTTCGTCGCTACCCACGAACATAATAATTCCTGCCTGACCGTCAACGCTTGACCAGACCTCTTCCCAATCCTTTTCGCTCACTGCAAGAGTGGAAAAGGACATAGTGAAAAGCATAATCAGAGCAAGAGCGAATGCTGATAATTTTTTAATTACTTTCATAATATTCAGTCCCTTTATTAAAATACGCGGAAGCTTCTGAACTCGAAGGGCTTATATGCGATTTTGCCTGTGCAATCAGAAATATATTCCTCGAGAGGTGAAACCTCGGTGATTTTAAGATTGTCTTTTACATTCATAACAGTCTTACCGGGTAAGCCGTAGGGCTCGTAAACGCGGACAATGAAGCCGTTGCCGTCCTGAGCGGGCTTGATGCAGTCAACAATAAGACCTTCGTTTGAAAGAGTAACAATGGGGCTTTCATTACATTCACCCTCAAATACAACAAAGGGTGAGTTGAACAGGTATGCCTCCTGTGCAACCTTGCCTGCGGACAAGCCACCCATATGAGGGTAAATTGAATATGCGAAATCGTGCTCACCTGTGTCGCGGAAGCGAGAGGGATTATCGGTATTACGAAGGAGCGTCATAATCATATCATTGTCGATAACATTGTGACCATATTTGCAGTCATTGATAATTGCAACGCCGTAAGCATCGTCAGACAAATCTGTGAAGCGGTGAGCAGCATATTCGTGCTTCCATTTTTCAGCAGGAGTATTTGAATGAGTGTTGCGCTTTGTAATACCATAAGCGATTTCATAGCTTGCCTGAGTTGCAACAACATCAACAGGGAATGATACCTGAAGAATTTTGTATTTCTCCTGCCAGTCAATGTGAGAAACAACATCAACTCTTGCAATATCTCTATAAGCGATAATATCTTGAGTGAGAACAGTATTGTTATGCTTTTTGGTAACTCGTGCTGTTACGCGCTCGTCATTGATATCAACAAGCTGAATTTCATTTTCCCATTTCATATCAACAGGACGGGATTTATATTCCTTATCAATGTTCCAAGCATCCTCGTGCTCGGGGCCGTCCTTATATGTAATAATGTTATTAAGGTTATCGCCCACAGCTCTGTCTGCGCGCTTGTCATAGAAGCTACCGAGTGTACCGTCCTCGCGGATTGTGAAAGTGAAATAAGGTGTTTCGATATTGATTTTATCGTTGTCCTTATTTGCGGTAAGAGTAGCTTCGGCTTTAACAAGAGAAGCCTTTTCGTAGGTTCTTGAGGAGAAGCCTTCAAGGTTCTTTACATAGAAAATGCAATTGCCGTCAGCATCCTTGATAACATTTGAGGTGGTTTCGCCGTCTGTGAGAGCAACGCCGTCGAATTTATTGTCTACTCTTACATAGGCACTACCAACAAATGAGTTGGGGTTATAAACTGTGATTTTGTCGCTTGCTTGGCTGTAAAGAGTGTCTGCAAGAAGCTCCTTTTCCTTTTTATCTGCAAAGGCGAAAAGCTCCTTGTAGATTTTTTCTGCATCGTCATAAACTGTGTCAATTGAGCTACCGGGAAGAACATCGTGGAACTGACAAAGTAAAAGGTCCTTCCAGTATTTAACGGTTTCATCGTAGCCTGCATCCTTGCCCTTGAGCTTTGCAATAGCTGAAAGCAAATCAAGACGGCGGAAAGCCATTTCAATATAGCGGTTGTTGCGCTTAACATCAGCGATAGTAGTATATGTACCCTGATGGGTTTCAACACAAAGCTCACCCTTCCATACGGGAAGCTTTTCGCGTTTTTCGTCCAGTGCGGTGAAATAGTCCTCTGCCTTTTTAATCTTGATTTCAGGCATACCGGGTGCATCCTGAATAAGATAATAGTTCTTAAGCATTTCGTCGGTTACACCGCCACCGCCGTCGCCGTAGCCATAGGACATAAGAACATGGTCCCAGGTCTCCTTCTGCTGAAGGTTGTTGGAAACAAGGCTTACATTTTCAAGGTCGATTGCATTATTGTAGCAGTCCTTTGTAATGGGAACAGTAGCATAGAGATTGCTTCCGTCGATGCCTTCCCAGATGAATGCGTTATAAGGGAATTCGTTTGCATTCTGCCAACGGACCTTTGTTGTATAGAAGCTCTTCATTCCGCATTTTGCGAAAATCTGCGGAAGAGAGGCGGGGAAGCCGAAGGAGTCGGGAATCCAACAAACATCACTTGTTTTTCCGAATTCCTTTTTGAAGAATTCGTGACCGTAAAGGAACTCTCTTACAAGGGATTCTGCCCCTGAAATGTTAAGGTCAGATTCAACCCACATAGGACCTACAAGACGCCATTTGTCTTCCTTTACTCTCTGACGAATCTGCTCGAAGATATCAGGGTAAACCTCTTTGATATAGTTATAAACAGAGGGCTGAGAAAGTGAAAATTCAAACTCATCATATCTGTCCATAAGTCGAAGCTGATTAAGAGCGGAGCGACCTGATTTGCGGATTGTGTCCTTGAATCTCCAAAGCCACGCAACATCTATATGAGTTGAGGCAACGCAGTCGATAAAGCAATCGTCCTCGGGAAGCTTCAATGCCTTAAGACCATCAACCAAGCTCTTCTGAAGCTCTGCAACGCTTTCGCGGAATTCAGGGTAATCAAGAGAAAGGTCACTTTTTCTGATTATGTCCTCGAATAAGGTATTAACCTTTGCCTTTGTATAATCATTTTTTATGTGCTTGATAAGCTGACGGGTGAAATCCATTGTATATGAAAAATCAGAAAGAAGCTTATCTGCAATAATATACTGTGGGCTTTCAATGGGCTTAACAATTCTTTCATCCTCGCAGAAGGTGCAGGCATAAATTTCAAGCTCAATGGCAATTTCCTTGTCGTACATTGAATCCTCGAGGAATACCTTGCAACGCTGTTCGCCATTATCAATACCTGCATAGCGCACACCGTCAATTGAAACAAAGCCTTCGCAGTTTCGGGGAAGCTTCAAATCAAGGTATGCTATCTGATGTGGGAGAGGCTTTTTAGGTGTAAAAGCCGTTTTCATCATACAGGTTTTATGGTCGCAGAATGTAGAGGTGTCAGTATATTCTGCCCAATCTGTCAGGGGAATGTAGGTTTCCCTGTCAGTATAATCAAGTATTCTGTACTGCCAATTATCAAGAGAAATATTCTCCATAATTGCTCTGTTGCGGTACAGACACAGATTTTTGTCAATCATTGCTTCTACCATAAGTATCGCTCCTTGCTTTTTATTACATATTTATTAATACAATATTATAATTTCGGGCTTCATTTATCAAAATCATGTTCCTTGACATATTCTAAAAATGCCTTCAAGGAATGGGAAAGCCACTTGTTTTTATGATGAATAAGCTGCTTCCATATATCAGTTTTAATGTCGCACACATCAAGGTAAACCAATGTGCCCTTTTCAACCTTTTCCTTTGTTGTGAAATCGGGGAGGTATGATATAGCGTTTTCATCCTCCTCAAGAAGCCTTGTAATGATATCTGTTCGTCCGATTTCCAGAGAGGGTATCAGTTCAATTGATTTTTTCGCAAGCTCCTTGTCAAATGAGCGTCTGTATCCCATACTCTTTTCTGTTAAAATAAAGGGCTGTTCGGCTATATCATATATAGAAAGATTCTTTTTACCTGCGAATGGTGAGTTTTTATTAGCAACGAAATTCATTTTTACAGGCTCTTCCTTGGCGATAACATAATCCTTCTGATAAACATGGGTATCAAGAGTTATGACCGCATCCGCTTCGTTGCTGTCAAGCATTTCAAACATTACCTGAGTGTCGGCATTGGTAAATTTTAAATCAATCATAGGATATTTTTTTTTGAAATCACCGTGGTTATTCAAAAGCATATCCTCGCAGACAGAGTCAGGTGCCACAAATCGGATTGAGCCCTGTTTTTGCTTGGGTGAATTGATTTTTTCAACAAAATCCTCAGTAAGAGCATTGATTGAATGAGCATATTTTAAAAGCTCCTCGCCCTTTTCTGTAAGGGTTATTGTATGATTTATTCTTTCAAAAAGCAAGCAATCAAGCTCCGTTTCAAGCTGCTTTATCTGAAATGAAATGGTTGACTGAGAATAACCCAGAACCTCGGCTGCTTTTGTAAAGCTGTTCATTTCCGCAACCTGAACGAAGGATATCAGGTTTCTGATTTCCATATGTGTACCTCTTTATAGTATCGAAAAAATCGATAGCTTAGATTGAAAGTATTTGTTTTACTTATGTTAAGTTTTATTATATACTCCATTTCAAGGAAAAACAAGACCTAGAGTGAGTGTATTCGAACCAAATATGCCATAAATGTACGATTTCACGCACCTTTTATATTTTTTTGTCTCAATATACGACAGTATAACTTCGCCAAAGAAAATCTAAAATGCACGCAAACTCGAACATTTAAGGTTCTGCGAAGTTTAATACTTGGCAATTTTTTCTGTAACAAGGCAAAACTCGCAGGAATACTGCCGTATTTCAAGAGTTTTAACGATGTTACGGAGAAAAGTGACTGTATTAAACCATATCTGGTTCGAACACACTCACTCTAGAGTGGATAAAGTATATCCGAACCAGCCTTAAACGGCGATGTTTCGGTACTTTTGCCCGATTTGCCTTTGAAAGGCGACAGATTAGCGAGTATTTTAACAAAAATTTGAGTGGAAAAGACTATCACAAAATCTGATTCGGATACGCTTTACCCACTCTAAGGAGGAAAAATAATGTCTCAGATTAAATTTTACAACAGAGCTCCCGTGCCTGTTGAAATGCATAAGGTTAAAATAGTTCAGAAGCTTTCACTTTTACCTGCAAGAGAGCGTTTAGAAAAGCTCAAAGAGGCAGGCTTTAATACATTTATGCTTCACAATGGCGATATCTTTATGGATATGCTTACTGACTCAGGTGTTAATGCTATGAGTGACAATATGCAGTCTGCTATGCTTCGCGCAGATGACGCTTATGCAGGTAGCGAAACATTCTACAGAATGAATGATAAATTAACCGAGATTTTTGGTATTAAGCATCTTCTTCCTACTCATCAGGGAAGAGCCTGCGAGCATATTATTGCTCAGCATTTTGTTAAGCCCGACAGCTGTGTAATTATGAACTACCACTTCACAACCTCAAAGGCTCACGTTACACGCCTTGGCGGACGAGTTGAGGAGCTTGTTAAGGATGAGGGTCTTGTTGTTAAAAGTAATCTTCCCTTCAAGGGAAACATCGACCTTGATAAGGTGAAGGCTTGCATTGAAAAAGAGGGCGCAGACAATATTGCATATATGCGCCTTGAAGCAGGTACAAACCTTATCGGCGGTCAGCCCATTTCTTATGAGAATATGAAGGAAGCAACAGACCTTGCTAAAGAGCACGGTATTGTTACAGTGCTTGATGCTTCTCTTTTGCAGGACAACCTCTATTTCATCAAAATAAGAGAAGAATCAATGAAGGACAAATCCATTCGTGAAATCACAAGAATGATTGCTGACCTTTTCGATATTATTTATTTCTCTGCCCGTAAATTCGGCTTCGGTCGTGGTGGCGGAATTATGGTAAGAGATGAAAAGCTGTTCCACGAAATGGAAGACTACATCACAATGTTTGAGGGCTTCCTTACATACGGCGGTATGTCCGTTAAGGAAATGGAAGCGCTTATAATCGGCTTCGAGGAAACAATGGATATGGATATCATTTCTCAGGGTCCGCAGTTTATTAATCATTGTGTTACAGAGCTTGATAAATTAGGCGTTCCTATGGTAACTCCCGGTGGCGGTCTTGGAGCTCATATTGACGCTCGTCAGGTTGTTGACCATATTCCTGCAGAACAGTACCCCGCAGGCTCTCTCGTTGCTGCACTCTACCTTTGCGGTGGTATTCGTGGTATGGAAAGAGGTACTCTTTCCGAAGAGCGAAATGCTGACGGAACAGAGCATATTGCATCTGTTGAAATGGTTCGTCTTGCATTCCCAAGAAGAGTTTTCACTCTTTCTCAGACAGAATTCGTAATCGACAGAGTTAAGTGGCTTTATGACCACAGACATCTTGTAGGCGGACTCAGATTCGTTCACGAGCCCAAGAGTCTTCGCTTCTTTACAGGTAAGCTTGAGGCAGTTTCCGATTGGCCCGAAAAGCTTGTTGAGGCATATATTGCCGATTTCGGAGAGGATCAATAACTTCGTACATTATTGATAAAAAGGGACAAGGAGCAGATTTCGGTCTGCTCCTTGTTTCTTGTGCTTTTTGAATTATATTGAGCTACAGATAATTGGTGAGTGCATTTCATTAAAAAATCAGAATTATTTATAAACACCAATTGCCGCTCTTTTGTAGTAATATTGAATGGTGGATTTGATTTTATTCATTATTTCTGTTTTTATTTCATCGGGAATGCCATAAAAGGCTTCGGCAATTGAGCCTGCCATTGCTGCCTGAGTGTCACAATCTCCGCCCAATGAAACCGCATTTCGTATTGCATCCTCAAAATCCGTTGCTTCTAAAAAGCATTGAATTGCCTGGGGTACACTTCCCTGACAGGTAACATCAAATTTATAGGATGGGCGGATTTCGTCGAGAGTGAAATCAAGTGTATAGTAGTTTTTTTCTATATATTCCTTGATTTTTTCTTTTGATGCTCCGTTTCTTGCCAGGAAAATTGCCGCTGCAACAGCCTGAGCACCCTTTATACCTTCGGGGTGGTTATGGGTAACCTCTGCGCTCCATTTTGCAAGCTTTTCGGCTTCTTCAAGATTTTTTGCTACCCAGGCAACAGGGGAAACGCGCATGGCAGAGCCGTTTCCAAAGCTGTTGTATGCTGGCATAACATCGCTCATAAGCCAACGGGCAAACATGCCACCATATCCTGCCCTTGGATATTGCCTTCCTATTCTTCTCATATACCAGGCAACTGAGCCCTTGAAATCATTTTCGTCATTTAAGTCCGAATCAGAGCAGGCGCATCCCACCGCAATTGTCATAACACTGTCATCGGTAAGGCGGCAGTCAGGGTCGAAAAGCTCAAAGCTCTTTGTCTTTTCTGAGCTGAATTCATAACGGGAGCCAACAACATCGCCTATGATTGCACCAAGCATTTATATCACCTCATATCCGAATAATTGTTTTGTTAATTACATACCTGTCGGGTCTATATGAACAGGACTCCACGCATTCTGGCTTTCCTGCTCTGCCTGTAGATCTCTTTGGTATTGCTCTAATTGATATGTCAGAGACCTATAACGCCTATCCTCTTCGTCGAGCCTTGCTTGCTCAGCAAGCTTCAGTCCTTCGATTTCAGCCGGGGATGTGATATACTGCTCAGCCTCCTTATAGCCCTGCTTCAGGGCAAGCTCAGCCCATTGGTTTGCTGCATTTACACACTGAAGCTTAGAAAAACACAAGCCTGTTCCGTAATAATAGCATCTTGCCAGAGCGCATTGTGCATAAGCAATATTTTTTTCTGCGGCACGGGCATAATAAAAAACGGCCTTTTCAATATTTTTCTTAACGCCCTCACCATGCTCGTAGCACCAGCCTAAGGTATTCTGGACTTTTTCAGGTAACTCGGCTTTTTGAGAAGCAGATAGCCATAGGCTGACGGCTTTTTCATAATTTTTTGCTGTTCCGTAGCCATTAAAATAAAATCTGCCTAAATCAATTTGTGCATTTTCGTTGCCTTGCTCTGCGGAGAGGGTATACCATTTGAACGCCTCTTTATAATTAACGGGTGTATTATCACCGGTCTCAAGCATTTTGCCCATGAGAAATTGACTGTGAGCATCATTTTCAAGGGCTTTATTATAGATTTCAAGCTGTTCTTCATTACAAAGAATACAAAAATGCTTTGATTGAAGATGGTTTATTTTTCTATTAGCAGTCTTACTGCCTTTTTCCTGAGCCTCGCTATAGATTTCAAAGGCTTTTTCGATATTCTGCTCTGTACCAAGACCGTCGGCATAGCAATCTCCTAATTTTTCCAGAGCATCAAGATGCTTCTGTCGGGCTGCACGCTCATACCACAGAAAAGCCTCGGTATAATTCTGCTCAACGCCCTGACCTGAAAAATAACAGCTTGCCGCTTTGAATTGAGCGGGAGCATAACCCTGCTCGCCTGAAGCTATGTACCACTTAAACGCTTCGGTATGATTTTTTTCAACGCCGTTACCGAATTCATAGCAGACGCCGAGATTCAGTTGAGCATATTTATTGCCTTGTTGAGCAGAGCGCTTATAAAATCCTACTGCTTCAGCAAGATTTTTTTCTACACCATGACCCATTTCATAGCATACCCCTAAGCTGTTCTGAGCCGAGGCATTATTATGAGCTGAGGCACACTCATACCAATAGACAGCACTATAATAGTTCTGGGTAACACCTTTTCCGTAAAAATTGCAATCCCCCAGGGAATTCTGTGCATCTGCGTGACCTTGTCTTGCGGCACGCTTGTACCATTCTGCTGCTTTGGTCTGATTGGCAGGAGTGCCGATACCGTTTTCATAGCAATAGCCCATAAGGTTCAGTGCCTCAGAATCATCGATGAACGCCGCTTCTCGCAGAAGGGTAAACGCCTTGTCAGAATTTTTTTCAACACCATACCCGTTCAGATAACAAAGGGCAAGATTTGTTTTTGCAGGTGGGAAATTCAAATCAATCGCAGTGCTGAAGCATTCTATTGCTTTTTCATAATTTTTCTCTGCTATGTATCCGTTATAGTAGAAAACACCAAGCATTCTTATAGCTTCTGGAATATTGCTTTTGGCAGCTTCTGAGTATAAATCAAAGGCCTTTTGCAAATCTTTTTCTGTATAGTAGCCCTTGTAATAATATTCTGCCAGAAGATATTTGCCTTCAGGGGCGGAGAAATACTCATTCTCCTCGTCTAAGTGATTTGCATATTTCCGGTATATTGTATAATAGGCGTCTTTAGCTTGCTGTGTATGTAAATTATGAAGATGTAAATAAGCCTTCATTAAATCCTGTGGAAGCTGTTTCCCGTTGTAGTATAACAAGCCGAGCTGTTCGTTGGCTTTCTGCCAGCAGGTCTTTACTGCTATGCTCAGGCATTCAATTGCTTTGTTACCATCAGCAATATATTTATTATTTGCATACATTTCGCCAAGACGAAGCTGATATTCTTCTTCGGTTTCGCGGGGCTTACGCGCAAAGCAGGGGTGCTTTTGCTGCTTGTATGCTTCGCAAAGGCGCTTATCTGCTATTTCATCACCTTTATGTGCCGCTTCAGCAAGATACTTATAATAATCGCTTTCGGTAGCGCGATAATCATTGGTATTCTTCAGACATAACTCTGCCAATTCGCGGGTAATCTCACCATCACCATAATTTGAAACGGCCATAAGGCAATAGTGAAAGGCTTGCAATAGATTTTTTTCAACAATTATGCCATCCCGATAGCATTGGTACAGCTTTATCTGAGCAAGACGGCATTCGCTGTTTGCGGCTCTGCTGCATAACTCTATTGCTTGTTCTATATCTTTATGAACGCCTGTTCCGTTGAAATAGCAAAGTGAAAGAAAATAACGGGCAGGTGAATAGTGATCCTTACACAAGGCTTTCAGATATCTTATGGCTTTATGGATGTTTTGTTCTGTTCTGTAGCCGTTCAGTAAGCAAACAGCAACATAAAGACGGGATTCTTCATATTCGCTTTTTTTAGCTGATTTTTCCAAGGATTTTATGTCCCATCTTTCTCCGCGACCATTTGCAAAGGGGCAGTTACGATATTTCTTGTAGTATTTGCATTCCTCACAATTATACATTGTTACTCTCCTTTATTATGTCCTCTATAACAAGGACATTTAATTGTTGAGAATCCGTAGTGCCTGCATCGATGGCAATCAAGCCGTTGCCATGAAAAATATCTGCACTCATTTTGGGTCGGGTTACATCAAATTTATTTGCATAAAATGTGGGCATGTGACCGCAAACAAGCTTTTTATCGGGGATTGGTGGGGTTTCATTATAATGCTCTGTCCATTTTTCCCATCGTGCCTTTTCCCATTGCTCGTCTGTCAGCTTTTTTCTTTTTTCTTCCGTTTCGGCATTTTCGGGAAGCCAGCCGTGAACAAAGACATAGTTTTCTGTTTCTAAATAGTTTACTGTTTCGCCAATGAACTCGCATATACGGTCAACTGTACGGGTTTTTCCTGAAAAATCAATTGTATCATCAGCAGGGTTGATGAAATATTTACCAAAGAAATTTTCCAGAGTCTGCATAGTGCCGTTTATGTAATTATGGGGCAGAACCTTTCCTGTTTGCAAAAGCTTCAATAACAGGTCCTCGTGATTGCCGCGCAAAAGAACCTTGTGCTTCAGGCGTTCAAAGAATTTAAGCACGTCAACATTTTCGTTGCCTCGGTCAAAATAATCGCCACAGCAAATGAGCAGATGATGCTCGTTGTCTTTATCAAAGCCTGCTTTATCAAGGGCTTTTTTCAATAATGTGTAATGTCCGTGAATATCTGAAACTACAAAGATTTTTTCAGGAGCACTCATGAATACACCTCTTTTTATACAGAAATATCGTAGCCGAAATGGGAAAGTAATATACTAAGATTGAAAAATTTGAACATCGCTCTGACGGGCTGTTCTTTTTTGTATGTTAAATAAAGATTTTTATTGTCAAAATCTGCATCGAAGCGTGCCGCGATTTTGGAAACAAATCTGCTATGGAGTGAAATATCCTTGTTGTCCCAGTAAAAGGCTTCAAGGATTTCCCCCTCGTATTTACCTTTTCTTTTATCACTTATACATATTTTTCCACCATCAAGACTCTCAATCAGAAATGCAGGTCTTGTTGATGAGAAGACATACGAGGTATCTAACCAGAAGTAGAGGCCTTCATTGGTGTCGTAGCCGAAGCTGATGTCTTTTTTCAGGGCGTTTAATAATTCCTGTTCATCAAAGGCTTCTGCAAGCCTCTCGTTCATATAAGTATAACCTTTTTCTTTTTGGTATAGTTGCTTGGTTGCTCTGGTATAATAAAGGTCTGCATGAGCAACTAAAACAAGCTTCTGAAGATATAAAACAAAATAGCCGGGGGAGGCAAAGCTTCCTGTGACTCTGTTTTTATCAATCCAACAGGAGCTGCAGACCTTGTTTAAAACTCTTTCTCTTTTTTCTTTATCCGTTAGTCTTTTGGATAAATTTTTTATTGCACAGCCATTGTCATGAACATAATAAACTTCTCCCACCTTATGGATAGAAATTTTTAAATCTGATGTGCCGAAAAAGCCGGGGAAGGAAAGGTTGATTATATTCCCTGTTGTTTCTTTTTTTATTTTTTTAAAGAATATTTCCGAGAGCTCGTCGGGTTCTGCAAATTTCGGAGCAGGCTTCCAGTCTCTGATATCCTTTGCGCGCTGAGCTTTTGATTTTAATGAATTGCTGATAGCATCAATTTTTTCGATAACATAGTCGTAAATATTTTCGTCAGCAGTTGTTAATAAACCGGAAAGGGCTTCATCGTTAATTTCATATTTCAGGATTTTTGAGTATGGTGATTTTAAGCTTTTTAACGTGCATAAAAGCAAAATATCTGCAGTTAAAAAATTATTCTTCCGAAGCTCCATAAAGGGAATACATGAATTTATATCAAATTCTTCTTCCGAAACGGAGTGCCTTGATTGCATCCCAAGACTTTTTCTGAAAAAAGAGTGCAGCTTCAGTGTTTCAGAGAAAAGATATCTTACCCTTTCTTCCTCAAAGCGGGCAGGAATGGCTTCATTATCGTTGAAAGAAAAGCCAGTGTATTGGGTTGCACAAAAATCTTCAAAGGCAACAGCAATATGAGATGCATAAAGTGCATCACTATTAAATTCATTTTTTACAGCTTCTGCATTTTTTAGAATTTGTTTAACTAATAAAGTCTGTACCATAAAACAACACCTTAAGATTTCATTAATATTTCAATAGCTTCTTTTATATTTTCCTCGCTGAGTCCATTCCGATAATTTGAGGTTTTAACAAAACGATTTTGAAGATAATCCGCGCTTAAAAATGCATCGTCAAAAACAACGAAGTCTGTTACATCCTCGTGCTGCTCCAACCACATTTTTATTTCGCTTTCTCTGTCGGAAGGGAGCTTAGGGGTTTTATCGTGTATTGAAAGCCTATGCTCTGCGAATATTTCATTTATCAATAAGCCTGTTTTATCACATTTGCTTTTATCACTGTCCCAATGCTCACGCCAGGAGGTTGATAAAACAATTTTTGCATCTGTGGAATTTATTAATCGGCTTAACAGCTTCATTCGTGACGGGTCTATAACAACACCATAGTGTCCGCAGCTACGGATATATTTTTCAGAGTTCAGAACCCCGTCAAAATCAAGGAAAATAATTTTCATCAGCTTTGCTTGTTATCTCCTGTGAAATACATAGTTTGAAGTGGCTCAATACTGTATGCCCTTGCTTTTATTATACATAACGGATTTCCGAAAACAAGGAGCATTTCCGTTATTAAAATGCGGATTTCCGTTGATATATAGGGGAATATGGTGTATAATAAATGTGTAAAGTAGTCAGGAGGAAGAGCTATGGAATCAAGTCGCAGTTCAAAAATAATTGAAAGAAGAAAAAAAGCAAAGGATACCTTCAGAAAAGCTTATTTTGATTTTTTAAATGCTTCGGGAAAAACAAGTCAGGCAGTTTCAACGGAGTTGGGTATTCCTTTGGCAACAATCAATGATACTCTGAGTACAAAAAACAATACACTGAGTGCTGATCTGGTTGCAGCATTTTGTGCGGAATACAGAACAGTTGACCTCAACTATATTTATTTAGGAGAAAGGGATAGCTCTGCCTTTAAGAACAATAAAAAAAATTATTATATGATGCCCCATTCGACTGATTGCCATCCTCTGAACGATGAGGCGTTTATGGGAACATTTTACGGCTATTGCAGAAATACTCAGGATTGCAACATTATTGATAATTTCAAGCTTACAATTAAAATCACCACTAAGAAAAATGTTCAGGCGGAAATGATTCTTTATCAGAATAGCAGTAAGTCAGGAAAAATAGAAAAGGTTTTATATGGCATTCCCATGCACTTAGAGCCCAATATTATTTATATTGTTTTCCAGAGTGATAATGGTGACGATATGTTTATTATGTCATATAACTATTTCAAAATAAATTCAGGTAAAAGGTTCTATTGCAGATATGGCTCGTTGATTACACCCTGCCGTGCAACAAACCGATATCCACAGCTTCAATCATTTTTGCTTTTAGATAAAGAAATTCTTCCTGAGAATATGCATTATATTGATGGCTTTCTCAGCCTTGCGCAGGATAAAATTATTGTGCCTGATTATCTTTATGAAGAGAATGCGGGTGGCTTGATGGCGACTGATGAGCAAGTTAAAGAGTTTTTTGCAAAGTGTAAGGATGTCAATTATAATAAGGAGAGCTATTATTGCTTTTCTGAAAAGGTGCTGTTAGCTTTAGGCGAGGCTAATGATGTTGACTATGATACCATAGCGGCAACAATTATGAGGCTTAAGGAAAAATCTGTTAATCCTAAGGTAGTTGATTTTCCCGATAACAAAACCTATTCGAAATTCTTTGCGAATCTGACTGATAATAACTGAATATAAAAAGGACTTTAACAGGTGGTTTTCTCCCGTTAAAGTCCTTATCTTATATAGAGCTTTATATTACTATCAATTATACTCAGCAGAATTTTGCCTTTGCTTCGGTAATCATTTCATTTACCTTGGCAGCAAGAGGTTTGCTTTCCTCTTTAAGCTGTGCCAGAGGCTTTCTTGCATCGCCGATGTCGATTCCCTGAAGACGAAGAACCTCTTTTGCAGCGGCGTACATATTGCATTTGCAAGCGCACATAGCATAAATGATTTCATTTACTGCATACTGAATTTCTCTTGCCTCATCAATCTTTCCTGCTTTGATAAACTCGTCCATTTTAAGGAAAAGCTCGGGCATAACAGCATATGTACCACCGATACCGCCCTCTGCACCGATTGCACGGCCTGCAACAAACTGCTCGTCAGGACCGTTGAAAACAACGAAGTCCTTACCACCCTCAGCCTTGAACATCTGAATGTCCTGAGTGGGCATTGAGGAGTTCTTAACGCCGATAACATTTGGGTTTTTAAGCATTTCCTTGAAAAGAGGCATTGTAAGGGCAACGCCTGCAAGCTGAGGAATGTTATAAATAACAAAATCTGTATTGGGAGCGGCAGAGGAAATATCGTTCCAATACTGAGCGATTGATTCCTCGGGAAGCTTGAAATAAATAGGGGGTATTGAAGCGATTGCATCAACGCCAAGACTTTCTGCGTGAGCCGCAAGCTCCATTGAATCAGCAGTATTATTACAAGCAACATGAGCGATAATTGTCATTTTGCCCTTAACAGCTTCCATAACTGCTTCAAGGATAAGCTTTCTTTCTTCCTTGCTCTGATAGATGCATTCGCCTGAAGAACCGCACATATAAAGTCCTTTAACACCTTTATCTAAAAGAAATTTTGCAAATGCCTTTGTTCTTTCAGGGGAAACATTTCCCTCATCATCATAGCAAGCGTAAAAAGCGGGGATTATACCGTGGTATTTTGTAAGGTCTTTCATAGTTTTGAGTCCTTTCGTTTAATGGCTAGATATTAAAATTCGAAATTCGAAATTCGAAATTCGAAATGAATGGGAAGCTTCGCTTCCAAACATTAAATATAAGTTGCAAGTGGCAAGTTTTTGGGAAACTTCGTTTCCAAATATTATATTGTGATTTAGTAACAAAACCTTATTCCAATTAACTAACTTGGTTTTAGCTAAAAAACATTTAGAATAATAAAGTTGTTTTTAGATAACTTTTATAATTGCCGTGCGCAGCACCCGAAATTCCGAATTCCGAATTTCGAATTCCGAATTTAAAAGTTAATCATCTTCCAACAGAATAGTAACATAAAATTTTCTATCTGTCCATTACGATTTTTTGTTATTTTTAGGGCTGTCGCTTTCCTGAAGCATGATTTTTGCTTCCTCGCGGGCGCTTGTTTTTCCGTGAGGTGTGATATCGCCTGCCTTTGTAAGGGCAACCTTTGTGAAATAGGGTCCGAAAAGCTCATAAATGAGAACGGAGAAAAGAGTAATGCTCTGAACGAGAGTGCCGATTTCACCGCCTAAGGCAAGCGCCTGACTTGCCATACCCAAGGCAACGCCTGCCTGAGGAAAAAGAGTGATACCAAGATATTTAACAATATTATCGTCGCATTTTGAAGCCTTCGCGCTGAAGCGAGCGCCGTAGTATTTACCGATGCAACGGAATACGATATAAGCAAGACCGATTACGATATAAACCCAGTTTTTGAAAACTGAAAGGTCAAGCTCTGCACCGCTTATTACGAAGAAGAGAACCAGAAGCGGAACTGTCCAACGGTCTGCTCTGTCCATAAGCTCCTCGGAGAAATCGCAGATGTTGCAGAAGATTGTACCAAGCATCATACAAGCGAGAAGGCTTGAAAAAGCAATATGTACGCTACCGATTTCAAATTTAAGAGATGAGATTGCAACGGTGAGCATTACAAAGGTAACGGAAATTGCCATACGCTTTGAACGGGAATGGAAGAACTTTTCGCAGAAGGTGAAAAGAAAGCCCATAACCGCACCGAGAGCGATTGAGAGGACAACCTCTAAAACAGGGTTTACAATCATTGAAACTGCGTCAATTGCGCCTGTGTCGATAGCACCTGCTACACCGAAGGAGATTGCGAAAACCACAAGACCAACCGCGTCATCCAGAGCAACAACGGGAAGAAGAATATCAGTAACGGGACCCTTTGCCTTATACTGACGGACAACCATCAATGTTGCCGCAGGGGCGGTTGCGGTTGCAACTGCGCCAAGAATGATTGCGGCAGGAAGAGGGAGATAGCCCTCGGGGAGAATGAATGAAAGTGAGATAAGGGCGATGTCAACAACAATTGTTGTCACAATTGCTTGTCCGATACCGATTACTGTTGCCTGCTTGCCGATTTTCTTAAGCTGAGCAAGGCGAAATTCGTTACCGATTGCAAAGGCGATAAAGCCCAACGCTAAATCACAGAGAATTGAATAATGCTCGGGAGAATTTTCAACTGCTGAAAAGCCGAAGCCAAATTTACCGAGACAGAAGGGTCCGATTATAACACCTGCTACCAAATATGCGGTTACGGCAGGAAGCCCCATTTTTTTAGCAAGACGGGAAAGCAGAAGTCCTGATAAAAGAGCAATTGAAAGGGTTAAAAGTATTTCCGGTGTGGATTGCATAGTATTACTTCTTTCTTTATATATAATATACAATAATATGTCTTAGCGATTGTATATTTTAGCACAAAGATTTTTGTTGTCAAGAATAAATTCGGAATTCGGAATGCGAAATGCGAAATGCAGGGAAAGCGACCCTTCCGAACGGCATAATGAAACTCGCACTCCATTCACTTTATCAAATAGCAAATGAGGAGAATTATTATCCTCCCTTTTTTCGATTGGGAAAAAGGGAGGGGGACCATTCTTGAGTATAAAGGCTGTTCCGGATTGGTTAATTTCGGGTGAAACAGTTTATTTAAGTGCAAAGTTCGGGCGGAATGGTGGTGGGTACCTGTAAAGTTTACGAAATTGTTGCTGAGTGTACCACCCACCGCTGACGCGGTCCACCCCTCCTTTTTGCAAGCAAAAAAGAGGGATAAGCTTCGCGTGAATTTACATACTGGCATCTAATGATGATGGTGAGAATGACTATGATTATGACTATGCTCAGCATGGTTCGGGTGACAGCTTAAATCCTCACACTCTTCCTCGGGTGTTTCGATTTCTACCGTTGTGTGAGAAACACCGTGTTCTGCTAATTCCTCTTTAACAGCTTTTTTAACTGTTGCATAGTCGGACTCTGTTACAATATGAAGCGTTGCTATATGGTTGAAGCCGTCAAGGGTTCTAAGGTGGAAATGGTGAACATCAAGAACACCGTCAATTTCTTTCAAATGATGTGTTAATTCTTCGATATCAATGCCATCGGGTGCTTTTTCAAAGAAAATATCAAGAATTTCCCTGAAGCCTTTAAAAGCATTAACAAGCAAGAAAATCGCAACACCTATGGACATTATCGGGTCAATATAGGTGATATCGGTGAATTTCATTATAATTGCGCCCAAAAGCACAACACCCCAACCTAATACATCTTCAAACATATGAAGACTGACTGCCTTTTGATTAAGTGATTCACCCTTATGGGTTGAAATGGCAGCAATAAGATTAACAGCAATACCTACAGCTGCGAAAATCAGCATACTATCGTAGTTTATGGGAACAGGGTTTATAAGGCGCTTAATGGCATTTATGATAACAAAAATTGAACCTACTATAAGAATGATAGTCATTATAAGGCTACCTAAAACAGAATATTTCAAATAACCATAGGTATATTTATCGTCAGGCTCTTTTTTGCTTTTCTTTTCAAGAATATAGGAAAGACCGATACTGACGCTATCTCCTAAATCGTGAACAGAATCGGAAATAATCGCAATACTACCTGTTAACGCTCCACCGATAAACTCGAAAACTGCAAATATGAAATTTAAAATAAAGGCAATTAAAATTCGTTTTTGAGATTTCATAGGTTACTCCTTGAAAATGTTGTGGAATGGTATATAATATAGTTTACTACATACATATTGTTTTTTGCAAGAAATTTTGCGATGCTTTTACGAAGTTAAGAGGGGACGGGGCAACCCACCACCAAAAGCTTCGCTTTTGGTCCCCCTCCCTATTTTGCCTATGGCAAAACAGGGATGATAAATGTTGCGTTACTTTTACATATTGGAGTGAGGGAAATGTATAATAAAAAACTCTGCCTTTCGGCGAGTAAATCTTATGGGATTAGTTTGCCCGAGCAGATAAGGCTTTGGAAGCAAACAGGCTTTGAGGGCTTTTTTGTTCTTTGGCAAAAGGGTATGGATGAAGAAATCAAGGAATGCTATCAGGTTGCAAAGGAAGAAGGTATGATTTTTCAGTCCATTCACGCTCCTTGGAGCTATTGTCAGGACATGTGGGATGAAAATGAAAAGAATGATGCCCGAAAGGGTGTTGAAGAATTAAAGCATTGCCTTGACCTTTGCAAAATGTACGATGTACCCGTTCTCGTTTCTCACGTTTTTGTTGGCTTTGATGTGGAATATAAGCCTACTGAATTCGGTCTTAAGAATTACGGTGAAGTAATAGACTATGCAGAGGAGCTGGGCGTTAAAATAGCCTTTGAAAACACCGAGGGTCTCCCATATTTAAAGGCACTTTTTGAGCGATATGGTGACAGAGAGGCTATGGGCTTCTGTTGGGATTCGGGTCACGAAATGTGTTATAATTTCAGCGAAGATTTATTGGCTCTTTTCGGTCATAAATTATATGCTACTCATATAAATGACAATTTAGGTATCAAGGATTTCAACGGCAGAATTTTCTGGCACGATGATTTGCATCTTTTACCCTTTGACGGTATCGGTGATTGGGATTACAATGCAAAGCGCCTTGTGAAATGCGGTTATGACGGTATTCTCACCTTTGAGCTTAACAAATCCTCAAAGCCCAACAGACACGAGAATGATAAATATGACAAAATGACCTTGGAGCAATATGCTTCTGAGGCGTATATAAGAGCTTGTCGTTTTGCTACAAAAGTGCAAAGTGCAAAATGCAAAACGCAAAGTGTCGGGGTAAAGCCGATTATATAAAAGTAAAGGATTCAGGACGAATTGTCCTGAATCCTTTTTGTTTTATAACATTGTTATTTTTGCGTTTTCGATTAAATCAGCTTTTCTTAAGAAATAATACTGATTTGCGTAGAAAATAGCGTAATGTTTTTTTAGGATTTTTACTTTCATATCGGTATATTTTATCTGAACTGTTCTTGCAGAGGTTTCGTCTAAAATCGCAACAAGCACATGGTCATCAAAAAACTCGTATATGTAGGTGTTATTTACAATCCTTGCTCTGCCTTCCTTTAATATTTTTTTAGTTCTGTAATAGGTCAATATCAGAAGCAGGCAGTAGATAATGAGAATACCGATAAATATACCCTTAAGAAGCGTGAATACAAAGCCTGAAAGATAAGCGAGAACGATTAAGCCAAAGAAAATGATAATCCAGCAAATCTGCTGTATCAGACCTTTTTTATGGTCTGTGGCTTGTTTTAAAAACTCCTTAACCTCTTTATCAGTAAAGTTGAAGGTGTATTTTTCATCTGGCATATAATCACCTCATTACTTTAGTTTCGTTCTGCGGTACAGGCAAGCCTGTACCCTACGGTTTTATATTTTTTATAACGCAGTGCGCAGCACCCTATAATTTTGCATTCTGCATTTTGCATTTTGCATTCAATAAAAACGCCTTGCGTTTTTATTGCTTTGCTCCGTTGTCAAACTTCTCAAGAACCTTAACGCTTGCTGCGTAGCATAATTCGAGACATTCTTTATTAAGAGCATCGGGAGTATCGAGTCTTGTATGATAGAAGTCGGGAAGAGCGTGGCTGAGAGCTGTAATACCTGTTGCTCTGAGACCTGCCTGAGCAAATGCTGCAGAGTCTGTTGCGCCACCAAGAGGAGGAACCATACCCTTTTTGCAGGGAATGTTCAATTCCTCGCAAGCCTCGATGAACAAGTCGGAAACATCCTTGTCAACCTTAACAGTACCATTAAGGTCGCGATAGTTTACCATAAGCTCCTCTGTCTGAGTGATTGTATCGTAGGAATAAATAAATGTGGGAACATCGTTCATTTCGTCCTTGTGAGCCTCGCTCCATGCCTTTGCACCGCGAAGACCTGCTTCCTCACTACCTGTGAAGATAACGCCGATTTCAGTGTTTTCAAGCTCAATGTTCTGTTCCTGAAGCATTTTAAGGATACCCATACCGATGTAGCAGCCTGAAAGGTTATCGTTAGCTCCATCAACAGTTTTCTTTGGGCTCCACATAAAGTAAAGTCCGAACCAGAAGGGTACGAATGCAAGAGTTGCAAGACCGAGCTTGGTTGCAAGAGCACCCTCGAGAACGCCTGCAGATTTAAGAATTGCAATAGCAAGCAAATAGAAGGCACCAAGGAAGCAAAGCATCATATGAATATCAAAGCCCAGATATGTAAATTTATATTTAATGGGCCATTCCCATGCACCGTCAGCATGACCAACAAAGATGATTCTTCTTTTTACTTCACCTGAGGGCTTCTTGAAGCCTGTTGCATTATGACCTGTTTTTTCCTGGAAAAGCTTATCAACCAATTTCTTGTAAAGACCGAACTGCAAAACGCAGATAATAAGACCGATTGCAATAAATGCAATTGATAAAGCGGGCATAAAGAAATATGAAAGAAGTGCTATAAAGCAGCATGTGATTGTGAGGTAAATCCAACCGAAGAATGAGCCCGGGTTTTCCTTGAAGCTGTCAACATAAGCTCTGTCGCAGCCAAGCTCCTTCATTTTTTTAACTGCATATTCGCAAGCCTGACGCTCACCCTTTGAGCCGGGAGCTCTTTTTTCAAAGGTGTTGCAGATATATGTGATTTCATCAATCATATATTGGGCAGCCTTGCCCTTTGCTTCAATAATTTTACTTAAATCCATTTACAAACTCTCCTTTTTATGTGTATATGAGATATACAATTAACATTTTACAGCAAAATGGATTAAAGTCAACAAAAAAACAACAAAAATTATTCTTTTTGTATCAATATATCACAAAAAATCGGGTAATGGTCACTTAAAGTCTTGAAGGAGGGCTGAGAAAGGGTTGTATGATTGATAATTTCCCCGTCGCCGAATAAGAAAATATGGTCAATAAAAAGAGTTTTTTTGTTGGTGGCTTTTCCGTGAGAAAGTTTTTTTGAAAGCGAAGAGGTGTTCTCAAAGGCGGTAGAGAGAATGTCATAAATAGGTGAGGGCGTTTTCTTTGTGGGCTTGTGGGTATTGAAATCGCCTATGGGAAAAACGGGACAATTAAAAAGAGTCTTTAAATCCTTGCAGAGAGTTATAAGCTCAAGGGCTTGAGTCAATGGTGTGGTGTTATCAGACAAGGCTGTGTCACTCAAGCTGAAATGAGTGTTCACAACTGCGAAAGGCTTGTCCGTTTTCTTATGGCGGAAAACGCCCCATACCATTCTGCGAAGAGGTGAATTGCTACCGTTTTTGAAGGTCTGCTCACCAAAGGCTATGAGGCTTACAGCTTCGGGATTATAGGCGAGAGTGGTCATTGTGGGGAAAAGTGCAGAGCGAATAGGATGAATGAATTTATAATCGGTGTTATTGTATATGCAAGCAAACCATTTTCGGCTTACCTCCTGAAAGCCACAGACATCGGGAGAAATTCCCTCAATAATTTTACAAACACCATCTGCGCGACCTTGGGCAGGGCTACCCTCAAAGCCTATGGAATCCGAAAGTAAATTATATGTCATAAGGCGAATATGATTTTCATCCTTTTGGTAAAAATTACTCAGGACTTCAATTTCTGCTTTTAGCTCAGCTGATGCAGGATGATGGGAAATGTCACCGTAGGTCTTAAGATACATATCTGCACCGGTTAGAAGGAAAAATAGTATTGTGATTGTTATTGCGGTGAGTTTAAATAAATTTTGTTTAATCATAACTTTATTATTTACAGTTTGTGGTTAATAATTAAAAAATAAAAATTCGAAATTCGAAATTCGGAATTCGAAATGAATGGGAAGCTTCGCTTCCAAACATTATATTAATTTTTCGTAACAATTACTTATTTGTATTAATAAACCTGATTTCAAATTTAAAAGTTCAGAAAAATAAAGTTGTTTTTTCTAAAACTTTTACAATTGCCGTGCGCAGCACCCGACATTCCGAATTTCGAATTCCGAATTCCGAATTTCAGAATGTCTTAATAACTTGAAAAAAATAGAAATTATGATATACTTTACTAAATCGATAAACTATAGTGACTGGTGAACTTATGGAACTTTTTGAAAATAAAATTGAACAGGAGAGGGCGGTGCTTGTGTCTGTTGACACAGGCGAATTTGATGTTGATTCCTCTCTTCTTGAGCTTTCCGAGCTTGCGCGAACTGCAGGGGCAGAGGTTATATGCGAAATGACTCAGAAAAGAGAGTCACCTGAAGCGGGTACTTATCTTGGTCGCGGTAAGCTTGAAGAGCTTGCGGAATACTGCGAAAATGAAAAGCCCGACCTTGTTATTGTTGACGGAGAGCTTACTCCTGCTCAGCAGAAAAATATTGAAAGAATAACCGATACAAGAGTTATCGACAGAACAACTCTCATTCTTGATATTTTTGCAGGTCGTGCATTGTCAGGTGAGGGTAAATTGCAGGTTGAATTGGCACAGTTAAAATACGCTTTACCTCGTCTTGGAGGTAAAGGTGCTTCAATGTCCCGTCTTGGTGGTGGTATCGGTACCCGTGGTCCCGGTGAAACAAAGCTGGAAACAGACCGCCGTCACATAAGACGCAGAATTTCTGCTCTTTCCGATGATTTAAAGGAGCTTGAAGAAAGAAGGGCCCGTCACAGAGAAAGACGAAAAAAGGACGGAATTATTACTGTTGCACTTGTGGGCTACACAAATGCAGGTAAATCCACTCTTATGAACACTCTCACAGATGCGGGCGTTCTTGCGGAAAATAAGCTTTTCGCAACTCTTGACCCGACTGCAAGAGCCTTGACTCTCCCTGATGGCAGCAGTGTTCTTTTAATTGATACTGTTGGATTTATCCGTCGATTACCTCATAAGCTTGTTGAAGCCTTTAAATCAACTCTCGACGAGGCGGTAAGCGCCAATGTTATTCTCAACATCTGCGATGCTTCCAACGAGGAATGCTCCGAGCATTATAAGGTTACAATGGATTTGTTAGAGGAGTTAGGATGCGGAGATAAGCCCATCATTACTGTTCTCAATAAATGTGACCTTGTGAATGATATTTCAATTCCTATGACAAATTCTGTCAGAGTTTCTGCAAAGACAGGTGAGGGTCTCGAGGAGCTTCTTGAAAAAGTTAAGGAAGCGCTTCCGCCCACAAGAAAAAGAGTTAAAATTCTTCTTCCATTCTCAATGGGTGGCGTTGGTGCAGAGCTTCGAAAAACGGGTGTTGTCCATTCGGAGGAATACACCGCAGACGGGCTTTTACTTGATATTACGGCGGAGATATTTACATTGGAAAAATATAAGGATTATATTTTATAATGCAAAACGCAAAGTGCAAAACGCAAAGTGTCGGGTCTGCGACGCAATTATAAATGAATAAATGGATTCAAGACAACCTATCTGTCCTGAATCCATTTTTGTTTTTATAATTTTGCATTTTGCGTTTTGCGTTTTGCACTTGTTTAGCGTACGCTAAACAACAATTCTCCATATGACGGGTAGCACCATTTGTCTGACGGGCAGAGGGCTTCTGCGCAGTCTACTGCGAAGCGGAGATGCTCCATAACGGGAATGATTCTGTTTTTATAGAACATAGCAGCGGCGTCGCTTTCTTCAATTGTTTTGACTTCTGTTGAGAGCTTTTCCAATTCATTTACTGCATTGAAGGCTTCCTTTGAAAGTCCTGAAAGCTCTTTTGCAACTGATTCTTCGTAGGTGGTGTCAATATATTCGCCAACCGCTCTTTTTGCAAGAACTGTAGCTGTAAGCTCACTAACCTGACGGCTGACACAGGGAAGAATATCCTTCTTTGTCATATCAATCATTGTGAGAACCTCAATGTTAAGATACTTACAGTATTTTTCATTTTTGATTTCGTAGTGAGCCTTGATTTCTGCTTCACTGTAAACGCCATGCTTTGTATAAAGGTCAACATTTTTCTTGTGGAGCATATAGGGGAGGCAATCGGGAGTGGTCTTAAGATTGAGAAGACCTCTCTTTTCTGCTTCGCGTACCCAGGCATCGTCATAGCCGTTGCCGTTGAAGATAATTCTCTTATGGTCCTTGATAACTCTCTTAATAAGGGCTTCGATTGCGGAATCAAAATCGCTTGCGCCTTCAAGCTCATCTGCAAACTGAGAGAGAACCTCAGCAACTGCTGTGTTAAGAGTTGTGTTAGGACCTGCAACAGAGGCGGATGAGCCTAACATACGGAACTCGAATTTGTTACCTGTAAAGGCAAAGGGTGATGTTCTGTTTCTGTCGGTTGAATCCTTGGGGAATCGGGGAAGAACATGAACGCCTACCTTAAGAACCTCTTTCTGCTTTGAGCCATAGGACTCGTCATTTTCAATAGCATCAAGAACTGCGTTAAGCTCCTCGCCAAGAAACATTGAAACAATTGCAGGTGGTGCTTCCTGCGCACCAAGACGATGGTCGTTACCTGCGGAAGCAATTGAAATACGGAGTAAATCCTGATAATCGTCAACAGCCTTGATAACTGCGCAAAGGAAAAGAAGGAACTGAGCGTTTTCTGCAGGAGTTTCGCCCGGCTCAAGAAGGTTTGCGCCTGTGTTAGTTGAAATTGACCAGTTATTATGCTTACCGCTACCGTTAACGCCTGCAAAGGGTTTTTCGTGAAGAAGGCAGACCATACCGTGCTTTTTAGCAATTTTCTGCATTGCTTCCATTGTAATCTGGTTATGGTCGGTAGCAATATTTGTTGTTGCGAAAATGGGGGCTAATTCGTGCTGAGCGGGAGCAGCCTCGTTATGCTCAGTTTTAGCGAGAACGCCCAATCTCCAGAGCTCCTCGTCAAGCTCAGCCATAAATGCCTGAACGCGAGGCTTGATTGCGCCGTAATAGTGGTCGTCAAGCTCCTGACCCTTGGGAGGCTTTGCACCGAAGAGAGTTCTGCCTGTATAAACAAGGTCTTTTCTCTTGTGGAAAACATCCTTATCAACAAGGAAATATTCCTGCTCGGGACCAACTGTTGTTTTAACGGAAACAACCTCTGTATTGCCGAATAATCTTAAAATACGGAGAGTCTGCTTGTTGATTGCTTCCATAGAACGAAGAAGAGGAGTCTTCTTATCAAGAGCATCGCCACCATAGGAGCAGAATGCAGTAGGAATACAAAGAACGCCATCCTTAATGAAAGCGAATGAGGTAGGGTCCCAAGCGGTGTAGCCACGAGCTTCGAAGGTTGCACGAAGACCGCCTGAGGGGAAGGATGAAGCATCGCTTTCGCCCTTAACAAGCTCCTTACCCGAGAACTCCATTATTATGCCGCCCTCTTTGGTGGGGGTGATGAAGCTGTCGTGCTTTTCAGCGGTAACGCCAGTGAGAGGTTGGAACCAATGGGTATAATGAGTTGCGCCCTTTTCAATTGCCCAATCCTTCATAGCATTGGCAATAACATTTGCAACATCTAAATCAAGACGATGACCTGTTTCAAGAGTGCGCTCAAGCTCTGCATAGGTTTCTGCAGGCAAACGCTCCTTCATAACAGATGCGGAAAATACATCACAACCGAAATATTCTGTTACTGTTTTCATTGGTATCCACCCTTTCTCATAACTGTGTGTATTATATACCAATTTATCAGGGTTAGCAATAAAAAACTCGAACTTTGTCAAAGATTTGTCGAAATTTATATATTATCTATAAATAGGGAAATTAGAATTAGATAAAATGCAAAGTCAAACGAAAAGTAAAGGTAGTGCAATAATTATCATCCCTGTTAGCCGTCAGGCTAATAGGGAGGGGGACCATCGCTTGCGATGGTGGTGGGTTGCCCCGTAAAGATTACTCTTTGTAAAAGTAACGCAATAATAAATTACAGGTTAACTACCGACAATAATTATTATTAAAAATTTTAAATTCTCTTCATTCAGTTAAAACCATAAAGAAAATCTATTATGTCCCTCATCAACGATGTAAAGAGGGAACGGGGCAACCCACCACCATTCCGTCCGAACATAAAATAAAGGTGAGTATATTTACCCGAAATACACTCACCAAAATAATATAACTTATTCAAGAATGGTCCCCATCCCTATTTGCTAAAGCAAACAGGGATGATAATTATTGCACTAATTAAGCAAATACCCGGAGATTATACCTATAACTGCAGAAAGTACAATAATTATAATCGGATGAACTTTTTTGAAAACTAAAATTGTCATTACAACGGCTATTGCAAGAGATACGAGTAAATCGGGGATTACAATACCACCGAAATCGAAGCCGTTGGGAAGAAATACTGTTAAAATCATTGAAACAAGGGCTGAACCGATAAGACCGATAACTGCGGGGCGAAGACCTGTCATAACTGAAGAAACGATTTTACTTTCCTTGAACTGCTTATAAAACCTTGCAACGCAGAGAATAACAATAAATGAGGGGAGAACAACACCCAATGTGGCGCAGACTGCACCGAAAATACCGCCTGTTTCCATACCCACATAGGTTGCGCAGTTGATAGCAAAGGGTCCCGGTGTGCTTTCGCTTACTGCAATAAAGTTAATAACCTCTTCAATCTCCATCCAGTCGTGAGCTAAAACCTCCTTCTGAATAAGAGGAAGCATTGCATAGCCGCCGCCGAAGGTGAAAAGACCGATTTTAAAAAAGGTTATAAAAAGTTCAAATAAAATCATGCTTTATTCCTCCTTGAAATTATAATAGAAGAAACAAGTCCGAATACGGCGCATCCGATTATTACATAAAGGGCTGAAATATCAAGTAAGGATGTAACTAAAAATGCTCCTGCCATAACTATATAGGAAACTAAGTTTTTAGGGCATTTTTTAT
>JAZRDP010000053.1:0-1222 GCA_045660345.1 Acutalibacteraceae bacterium | reverse complement strand
ACCCTTCAAATCCTTCAACTTAATATCAATAATGTCGGCTTCCTGAATGATGTTCGGATCGATTTCCACCACTTCCTGTTGTGGTTCACGAGTATTCTTCATACCCTTGATTACCATATTATAAAGATTACGTGAACGATCGGCATGAGGGTAAGCATTGTTCAAACTAGTCGCAACAGCTGCAAAACACTTCACGTCTTCCTTATTGGCCATTGGGTCGAAAATCATATAGCCGTTCAATGTCTGAAACAAAGCAAAATAAGCATACGACTGATTTGGCGCCGCATAGATATAACCACGCTTTACCTTTTCCTTATATTCATTGATATAGTTAGCCAACTGATTCTGCGCCAAGCCTGCAGGAATTCCGCTTTTCGCCAACTTATCTACCTTCTGCTGCAATTCTGCTTGCAACATTACCAATTCCTTAATCTTCAAATTGCTTTCAGAACCTTCAATCGTATAATCAGTATCGAACTTAGCGGCATCTGTTTTTATAATAACCGTTTCTGTAGAGTCTACTGAAAAATTAATGACTTGACCTCCCATACGAAGACGGTAGAATTCCGGAGACTCCGGACATGCTTCTGCAAAACTAAAACTACCATTGCCGCCCAATTTCACTGAATCCAACAATTCGACGCCTTCCAATCCCGATGCTTCCAAATAAAGAGTCTTGTCTTCAGCACCTGTTACTTCTCCTTGAACCTTGAATTTCGGTCCGTTATCGCAAGCACCCAATCCTACTACCACAAGTGCAAGCAAAAAATATACAACTTTCTTCATCACCAAATTTTAATAAAAGTGTGTGTTCTTAATAAAATTGGTGCAAAGATACGTCTTTTCAACATTAAACAAAGCATTTCTTCACGTTCTTGAACGTTAAATTGTAAAAAAATAGGGGTAGAAGCAACTTTTTATCTCATTTCCACCCTATTAGAAGAATTAAATGCCTATCTTTGCACGATTTTTAGACAAAAAATTTATAACTATACATTTTTATGATTAATCCTATTATTAAGACGATCGAGCTTCCTGATGGAAGAACCATCACGCTCGAAACGGGAAAGCTGGCAAAACAGGCAGACGGTTCTGTAATGCTTCGCATGGGAAACACCATGTTGCTTGCTACTGTTTGTGCAGCAAAAGATGCAGTTCCCGGTACTGATTTCATGCCGCTACAGGTAGAGTATAAAGAAAAATATTCAGCATTCGGACGTTT
>JAZRDP010000052.1:0-1038 GCA_045660345.1 Acutalibacteraceae bacterium | reverse complement strand
TGAAAGGAGCTGCCGCATATGAAATTTCAGTTTAGAGAAAAGAAGATCAAACTCCCCGGCAATGTCCACGCTTATGCTGAGAAAAAAGTAATGAAGCTGGCACGGTACTTTGAGGAGGATGCGGAAGCCTTGATTGTCTTCTCTGCAGAGAAGAACCGGAACAAAGCAGAACTCACCGTTCATGGTGCAGGTACCTGGTTCCGGGCAAGTGAAAGCACTTCGGATATGTTCGCATCCATCGATGCGGCAGTTGGCACCATTGAAGGCCAGATCCGCAAGAACAAGACCCGTCTGGCGCGCCGGCTGAAGCAGGATGCCTTCGTCCGCACTGTACAGGAGGAGACCTCCTTTGTACCGGAATCTGCAGAAGATGATCTGAGCATCGTCAAAGCCAAGAAGTTCTATTTCAGACCTATGACCAGAGAAGAAGCCGTTTTGCAGATGAATCTGCTGGGACATACTTTCTTTGCCTTCCGGGATGAAGACAACGGTGGATCCTTCGCGGTTGTCTATAAGAGAAACGAGGGCGGCTACGGTCTTATCGACGATGTGGAGTAACAATAGGGAAGTAAAAGGAGCCTCGAAAGAGGCTCCTTACATTTTTGTAAAAAAGATTACAAAAAGTAAAAATAATGCTTGACAATTGGCAGGCGGCGTGCTAGTATATGCAAGTCGCCTGCGGCGGCCAAACAAAATAGCAAATCGGAAAGAAATTTGCAGAAACTTGAAAAAAGTGCTTGACAAATTCGAAACGACGTGCTAACATAGCGAAGTTGCTCGCGAGAGCAACAAGCGAAAAACACTTCAGAAAAATTTGAAAAAACTTGAAAAAAGTTCTTGACAAATGAAACTGAATGTGATAAAATGCAAAAGCTGTCAGCGAGAGCGAAACAGCGATGTCTGTACCTTGTAAATTGAATAACGTAAAGACAAACTATAACACCTTGGACATTTTAAATGTTTAAGTTTCGTGTAAACGAATTTTAAGCCAACGAAAATTCTTGAGTATATTTGCTAGACAAATTTATTCAAAAACTT